>CAZWFE010000034.1:0-25588 GCA_964633145.1 uncultured Phaeobacter sp.
ACAAATATGGGTGATGTTCGATCGCACGGGTTTGATTTGTGAAACACGATATCTGTCATGTCGATATAATGCGTTGTCCAATCTGGAAATAGTCGGGATGGAATATAGACTTGATGTAAGATTTGGACATCAAAGTGCCGCGGGTCCCGCGCGATGTTTGTCATCAATTGGTGGATGTGATCCACGGGTCCTTCGATATATTGAAAGAAATATTCGTTTGTTTTCAATAAACACCCTTGCGGGACAGTCTAGGCGATTTTGCAAAATTGACAATATGACAGATGGGGCATTGTGCGAAACGGGGGCAATCTGTTGTTGAAATGTCATTTTGAAAATATCATTTTCTGATCCAACGGTCGCAAAATGGGGTTGTCCGATGGCGCTGCGTGGTTCACAACTTTTGCATCGGAACAAAATTAGGGGTGATCAGATGAACCCAGCTCTGTGGTTGGCGCGAACGGCGCAGCGGGATGGAACGCGGCCTGCGTTGTTTTACGGGGATCAGCCGGTGGCCACCTATGGCCAGTTTTGTCAGCAATCGGCCGCCTTGGCGCGTGGCCTGCAGGCCAAAGGGGTCGGCCAGGGCGATCGCGTTGCGATCTTTATGCAAAATTCACCGCAGTATTTGATCACTCTATATGCAATTTGGTGGGCGGGCGCAGTGGCCGTGCCAATCAATGCGAAATTACATCCGAACGAAGCGTCCTGGATCGTGCAAAACGCCCAAGCCAGCGGTGTCATTTTGGATGATTATGCGCAGCAGATGTTTGCATCAACACCCTTGCCCTGCGATTGGGTTTTGAATGCAGACAGCACCGCGTTTCACGCCCTGACGCAACAGACGCAATACCATGATCCCGCAGATGTCGCACCCGATGATACGATATGGCTGTTTTATACATCCGGCACCACAGGCCAACCCAAAGGCGTGATGATTACCGCCGGTAATATTGCATCCATGACGCTGTGTTATTTTGCCGATGTGGATCAGGTTGATCCAGCCGATGCCATTTTTTACGCCGCCCCGATGAGTCACGGCGCAGGCCTGTATAATTTCATGCATGTGATCCGTGGTGCCCGTCATGTTGTGCCGCCCAGCGGCGGGTTTGATCCGGATGAGATTTTGACGCTGGCCGAACGCCTGGATCATATTTCGATGTTTGCCGCGCCCACAATGGTGCGGCGATTGGTGGATTACGCCAGAAAACGTGGGTCCGTGGGGCAGGGCATAAAAACCATCGTCTATGCAGGTGGGCCCATGTACCAAGCCGATATTTTGCGCGCGACCGAGGTGATGGGAAACAAATTCATCCAGATTTATGGGCAGGGCGAATGCCCGATGGGCATAACGGCGCTGTCGCGTGACACGGTGTCGGATCGTACATCACTGGGATGGCAGGCGCGCTTGGCATCCGTTGGGGTGGCGCAATCGGATGTGGATGTTGTGATACGCGCGCCTGATGGCACGCCGGTTTCAACCGGTGTTGTTGGGGAAATCACCGTGCGTGGCCGCACCGTAATGAAGGGGTATTGGAACAATCCCCAAACCACAGCAAAAACATTGCAAAATGGTTGGCTGTGGACGGGGGACTTGGGGACGATGGATGCCCAAGGCTATGTCACGCTGCATGACCGATCCAAGGATGTCATTATTTCAGGTGGGTCAAACATCTACCCCCGTGAGGTCGAAGAAACCCTATTACAACACCCCGACGTGGCCGAGGTTGCCGTAATTGGCAAACATGATGATGACTGGGGTGAAATTGTTGTGGCCTTTGTTGTGCTGGCGCAGGGCGCTGGGGTGAGACCTGCTGATTTAGACGCGCTATGCGTCAATCACATTGCGCGGTTCAAACGACCCAAACAGTATCAAATTGTGAAAAAGTTGCCCAAAAATAACTATGGCAAAGTGTTGAAAACGGAATTGCGTGCCATGTTTGGCGAAAACCCGCGCCCAGTTTAGGCGCGGGTTTTTGGGGATGATCAGCTGCCTGTCACCCAGTTAATAACGCTAAAGATGACTGCCGAAATCAGAGCCGCGGCTGGAACGGTAATGACCCATGCTGCAATGATCGACATGAAATGCGACCGGCGCACCAATTTGCGGCGGCGGCGCTCTTCTTTCGCGATGACAGGGGTTTGTTCAACAACGACCTTGGCTTGTTTCATCCGTCGTGCTGTATCCCATTCGCGGAAAAACCCAACCCCGAACACCGCACCGACAGCGATATGGGTTGAACTGACGGGCAATCCCAGCCAGCTGGCGACAATAACGGTGATCGCGGCTGACAGCGCCACACAATAGGCCCGCATTGGGTTCAATTTGGTGATTTGGTTACCGACAACGCGGATCAATTTTGGACCGAATAAAAACAGGCCAAACGAAATGCCTGCGGCACCGATGACCATAACCCACAGAGGGATCGAAATCGCCGAGGCATAGTCCCCTGAATTCGACGCCTGCACGATTGCCGCCAGTGGTCCAACCGCATTTGCCACATCGTTTGCGCCATGCGCAAAGCTCAGCAAAGCTGCTGAAACAATCAGCGGGACGTTGAACAGTTTTTTCAGCGATTTGTTGCGGTTTTCCAATCCAACGGATTGGCGGGCAATCACAGGGCGCATGATTATCCAAAATCCAACCCCAACGGCCAAACCAATAATTACAGCTGTCGTCAGGTCAATTTTGATCAGTTTTTTCAAACCCTTTAACGCCAAATAACTGGCAAAGGCCCCCGCCATAATGCCGACCAGAACGGGTACCCAGCGCTTAGCCGCAGCAATTTTGTCATCGCGGTAAATGATGTTCGTTTTGATAAACCACAAAAACGCAGCGGCAATAACACCACCCAATACGGGTGAAATCACCCAGCTGGCGGCGATTTTTGACATGGTGCCCCAGTCAACGGCGCCAAAACCCGCGGCGGCAATGCCTGCCCCCATAACGCCACCGACAACGGAATGGGTGGTCGATACAGGCGCGCCGACCCATGTGGCCATATTGACCCACAATGCTGCAGACAGCAGGGCCGCCATCATAGCCCAGATAAACACATCAACCGATTGCATGCTGGATGGGGCAATGATGCCTTTGGCGATGGTGGATACAACATCACCCCCTGCGATCAATGCGCCCGCGCTTTCGAATATGGCGGCAATCGCAATGGCGCCCGCCATGGTCAGGGCATTGGCGCCAACGGCTGGCCCCATATTGTTTGCAACATCATTTGCACCGATATTCAGCGCCATATAGGCCCCAAAAATTGCCGCAATAATAACGATCATGCCATTGCTAGAGGCATCAAAAAACAACGCCGCGATAATTCCCGTCGCTAGGATAAATATCAGCGATAGCGCAGGGCCAACCATGGGCCGAGCGACATAGGCGGTCGCGGTTTCAAGCGTACCTAGACGCCCAAGGTCCCGATCCAATGTTTCCAAGTGATCGGAATTAAAGTCATTCTTGGCCATTTAAGCCCCCTTGCTTTGATTATCACGCGATAATTGTCTGGGCTTTAACAAAGAATTTCCATTGGAACAAGTTTACGGTATGTATTGCGGGTCGAAATTTCTAAGAATTTCTTTCAATTCCGGTTCATCGACCAATTTTGATGCCACCTGCGGTGACGTCCATTGCAATTTTCGCTGATCTGACTCGGGGAAATTGGATCGCATCCGCGTTGGATAGATCGCGTAAACGGTCGTGCGCACGGGGCGGGGCAGACCCGATTTTAGAATTTTGTTGTAATGATAATATCCAAGTGGCTGTGGCAAAACCGTGGCGGTTTCTACGCCTGCTTCTTCCCACGCTTCTTGCAATGCGGATTGGGGGCCATTTTTGCCCTCAATCACCCAACCTTTGGGAATAATCCACCGTCCCGTTCCGCGGCTGGTGACCAACAGCACCTCATACTCGGTCGCGTTTTGATTGACCTGCCGATAGCAGAGGGCCGCAACCTGAACATGGCTGGGACGGCGTAGCATGAGTTTGCAATTTTCAAAGAGGGTGCGTAGGTCAAATTTCATTATATGTTTGGGGTCGGGTTAAGTCGTAGCGTATGTTTTGAACTGCGCTAGCGGACTGTGTGTGAAAACAGCGAATGTTCAGTGTTACAAGGCGGCTAGAAACGGCGGCGAAGCAAACGAGGCCGTGAAAATTGGGAATTTTTTCATTTACCTTTAAACATCCTTTGGGGGCTACTGTTGTCATGAACACACTTAACATGTGGCGTATTTACGTTCAATATAGGTTGTTACACGGAAAGGTGCGTGTTTCAGACTGATTTACCTGCTACATGCGGGTTATGGGGCGTTGGCATCCATTTCATTGGTTGCAAAGCGCAGAGCGTTATAAACCTGGTGTATGGCGCGCTGACACTGACCACTGTATTGGCCTTTGCCATCGCGTTTCCGGCGGCCATGGTCAGTGTGCAAATCGGGATCTATGCCTTTCGGCAGGTCAATGATGACCAATTCCGCAGAACCTTGATCATTCTGTGTCTGGCGATGGGTCTGGGCATATTGGCGATAACTGTTCTGGGCAGCTAGTAGCTGGTCCCCGACGGTGCAGGCATGCCTTGGATCATAACATTCACACAGGCAGGTTTTTTGCTATCGATTGCGCGCCGCAACGCTGGCGCCAGTTCTGATAATTGGGTGACATATTCACCATGCGCCCCCAGTGCCTGCGCGGCCAGATCATACCGAGCATCAGATAATTCACATCCAAAGACCCGATCAGGCCCATAATCGCGCATCTGAATTAAATGTTCTGCATTCCAGCGTTTGTCATTCCCGATGACAACAACACAGTGCATATTGTTGCGGACCGCGGTTTCAAATTCAGCGAAATGAAACCCAGCGGACCCATCCCCCATAAGTGCAAAAATCAAGGCATCTGGTCGTGCCAATCGTGCCGCAAACCCATAACACAGCCCACCGCCAATTGCGCCAGAAATCCCGTTAACGATACGCGATTGCGCCTGTGTCACGGCACTGGCCCATTGGCCGAACTCTCCTCCGTCGCAAATGACGGCGGTGTCGTGATGATCTGCGATTTGATCTTGGACCGCTTGGCAAAGATCTTGCGAAGTGATGTGATCTGTCGCGATTTCGGGAAAGGACCGCTGGGCCAATTCCGTTGCGACAAAATCCCGCCACCCACTGACATCAGGTTTGGATGCATCAATTGCCGACAAGGCCCCCACAACGTCCCGCGGATCCGCCATAATCGCACGCACCAAAGACGGACCCAGATTTTTCTGTGCACGGTCCTGTTCGTGTTGCACAGAAGTAATGTTGATCCAACGTGTTCCTTCACCAATCGATTGGGGTTTGCCAAAGCCAACCGTGAAATCAACCCGTTTGCCCAAATTCACGACCAAGTCGGCCTGTTTCAGAACCGTGCCCAGATTGCCCAAGGACGGGTCGCGCAAGCCGCGTGGACTCTCCATTGGGATGACGGGCACACCGATTTCAGCGCACCATGCGGTAATTCGTGGGTGCCGCGTGGCATTCAACGACGGCCCACAAATGAAAATGGGGCGCTGCGATTGGGCGATAGCCTGTTCGATAAAATCAATATCCGCAGATGTGGCGGGCAGACGATCACGCATAAATTGATTTGCGCTGGGAACATGATCGGTCTGCGCGGGGCCTTCCAAAACATCCACGGCCAGCGCGATGTGAACTGGTCCTGGTCGCCCTGATTGCGCCACCTGACAGGCCCGTGCGACAGCATCCCCCAATTCAGCGGCATTTGTTGGACGCACCGATAATTTCGCAATCGCAGACATCATGGACACCTGATCCATTTCTTGGAACGCGCCCATTCCGTCTTGGGACACTGGGCTGTCACCGGACAATAATAACACGGGCGTCTCGCTCTCGGATGCGGTAAACAGCGCACCGGCGGCATTCGCCGCGCCAGTACCGGCCGTGACCAAGGCCACGCCAAGCGTGCCAGTCAACTGTGCATAAGCCTCTGCCATATAGACCGCAGCCGCTTCGTGGCGGGTATGAATAATCTGGATGCCAGCGGTCAAACAGGCGTCATATACAGGCATAATCTGGTTACCAGACAGCGAAAATATGCGTGTGACACCCGCCTGAACCAGGCATTGAACCAATAAATCCGCGCCGCGCATCTATGCCCCCTATTATGGAAAATCTAAGTCTTGGATAGAGGTCGCGATAAAATAAATCAATGTATAACGCGCCACCGCTGGCGCGAACCACCTAATCCGGCGTGTGTGGGAACATTCTGCGCGGACGGTGGTTTGTCTGCGCCGTTATCCTTTCCCCATCGCGACACAATGTTTGGGAACTGTCCTGACATACGTTCACCCATGTTGTGCCGCGCCTTGCATTCGAATTCTGAAAATTGCAAATCGCGCCAGTCTGTTCACGTTTTTATGTTGATTGTGACGCAGTTGACTGCCTATATTTCTGCAATTTCAACGACATTACTGCCTGGTATATACAAGTAGTCTGCGAATGATTTCATGTCTTGGATGCCACAAGCGGTGTTCATAGGTGATCGCACCCGAAAATGTCTAAGTTAGTATGAAAGGTTTGCTATGAAGGCTGCAGTATTGCGAGAGTTTGGATCGGATTTGTCGATCGAACAGGTGTCTGATCCGCAATGCCCAGAGAACGGGGTTGTGCTGGATGTGTTGGCCTGCGGAATATGCCGTTCCGATTTCCACGGTTGGGTTGGGCATCATCCGAAAGTAAACCCAGGGGACATTATGGGCCACGAATACTGCGGTGTCGTCGTAGAAGCAGGCCCAGAGGCACAACACAAAATTGGCGATCGTTTGATCGCGCCGTTTATTTTGGGGTGTGGGAAATGTGTTTCGTGTCAATCGGGGGTGTCAAATACATGCGCGCAGCAGGTGACCCCAGGGTTTGGTATGTCGGGTGCCTATGCGCAACGGATTGCTGTCCCTTTCGATCATAACCTGGTGCATTTGCCCGATAGCATTGATCCCAGTTTGGCGGCAGGTCTAGGGTGTCGTGTCACAACGGCGTGGCACGCGCTGACCGATCGTGCGAATGTGCGGCTTGGTGAATGGGTTGCTGTTCACGGTACGGGCGGTGTCGGATTATCTGCGATGTTATTGGCAAAAACGCTGGGCGCGCGTGTCGTGGTTGTTGATGTTGTTGACGACAAATTGGACTATGCCGTGTCATTGGGTGCTGATGCCAAAGTAAACGCCGCAAAAGAAGATATTGCAGACGCCATCATGGATATCACATCGGGCGGCGCACATGTTTCAATCGAAGCTTTGGGGATTGCAGACACAACAAACGCATCTGTTGAATGTTTGCGTGTCTCTGGTCGCCACGTGCATTTGGGGATGCCTGCGGGCGATGGAATGATGACGCTGAACATGCGTGCGATTTACAGCAAACAACTTTCGTTTTTTGGCAGTCGCGGCATGCCCGCGTGGAAATATCCATCGCTGTTGGAAATGATTGAACGTGGCTTGGTCGATTTGACACCTTTGGTCGCGCGCAAGGTTGACCTAGCAACAGCATCTGCAGAACTTAGGGCTATGCAGGGCGAAACCCTGCCAGGGACGGCTGTTATCACAGATTTCAGTTAAACGGCGCCAAGGGGATGTATTCCCGTCAAATCATATGGGTCACCGATGATCGATGCACCCGCTATGACACGCGAAACACGCTGCGTAGGCCAAATATCACCCCACCCAATTATGGGGGGGATTGGATCTGCTGTCCGTTTCCGATGATTTCGCCCAAAGATTAATACCTATGTCGCCTGACAGCCTGTCGATTTCGCAAAGCTCGCTTTCGGTGAAATCAAGGTTATTGATGGCTCCGGCACAATCTATGACTTGCTGCGCTTTTGAGGCACCAATCAATGCTGTGGTGATACGCCCACCTCTTAAAACCCAAGCCAAGGCCATTTGTGCCAGGGTCTGTCCGCGATCCTGAGCCATTTTATTCAAAGCGTTTAGATTTTCCAACAAGTCTGGGGTCAGGTGTTGTTTGTCCAAGCTTTTGTCTTGGTTTGCGCGACTTTGATCGGGCACACCATTTAGATATTTATTGGTCAAAAGACCCTGCGCCAATGGCGTAAAGGCGATCGATCCGACCCCCAAATCATCCAAAGTGTTCAGCAATCCATCGTCCTCGACCCACCTGTTTAACATGTTGTAACTGGGCTGATGGATCAAGCATGGCGTTCCCAAATCGTTCAAGATGGCAACCGCTTCTTTGGTGCGCTGGCTGTTATAGCTGGATATACCAACATACAGGGCGCGGCCCGACCGTACGATGTGGTCTAAGGCACCCATTGTTTCTTCTAATGGGGTGTTTGGATCAAAGCGGTGCGAATAAAATATATCGACGTAATCTAGGCCCATACGTTTTAGGGATTGATCGCATGACGCAATCAAATATTTTCGGCTGCCCCACTCTCCATAGGGGCCGGGCCACATATCATATCCCGCCTTAGAGCTGATGATGAGTTCATCTCGGTGATTGGCGAAATCTGTTTTTAAAATTTCTCCGAAGGCGGTTTCTGCGCTTCCCGCAGGGGGTCCATAATTATTCGCCAAATCAAAATGTGTAATTCCATGGTCGAAAGCAGTTTGACAAATTTCCCGTTTGTTTTGGTGGGCAAAATCCTCGCCGAAATTATGCCACAAACCCAAAGAAATAGCAGGTAATTTCAGACCTGAATTTCCACATTTGCGATACAGCATGTTTTCGTAGCGGTTTGGGTTTGGTACATAACTCATAGATCAATCCTGCTAAGTGAAACCTGTAATCAAGTTATGGGTGCGTTTTGGAAACTGCAACAGCTAAAGTTTTGTCAGTGCAATGATTTGATTACACGGTGTTAATTGATGAAACACGGGCGCGATATTCAGTGCGCGGCGCATTACATATTGCAATAAACCGACGCCTTAATTCCTGAACCTAACGATAATAGGCGTCCGACGCCCACACTGTGCAAGATGCGTTCAAATGCCGCCTAAGACGTGTCGCAGCAGTGCGATCAACCCCACACCAAGAAACATCGAAACCGTCGCATTTTTCATAACTATTGCGCTTAGCAGCACGCAAATTCCTACGAACCACTCAGTGAAACCGCCTTTCATCATCATCACCATGACAAGTGAGACCATTAAACACCCTGGCAACGCATCCAGCGCGCGTGCCAAAGGGCCACTTTGCGGCAAGCGTGATACGAATATTACGCCCGCAAGCCGCATGCCAAAGCTTGCGATGGCCAAGCCCAAAATTGTGATCCAAATTTCAGTGTTCATTGCGAAATGCTGCGAAGGCAGCCCCAAATACAGCACCTAGTATAAGTCCCCAACTGGTATATTCCGGTACAAAGACAGCAATAAGTGCAACGGTTCCACCCGACACCACCCAAGGCGCAAGATCCATGATGCCACGCCACAGACCGGGTATGGCGGCAATAAATACGGCAATAATTGCAAAGTCTAATCCAAAGGCTGGGGGGTTTGGTATTTGGCCCCCTAAAATCGCCCCTATTGCGGTGACCAAGATCCAAACAATATACAGGGAAAATCCACCCCCAAAGAAATACCAAAAACTATGCTCTAGCTGTCTGCGTTTAGATGTTTGCATCAGTGCGACCGACGCATCAGTGGCCAAGGCCGCACCCAGTGCAGTCTGCCACCAAGGTCGCCCAAGCAACGAATTTTTCATGGCGGCCGTCACTAAAAGAAATCTGGTGTTTAACGCAATCCCCGCCACAATCGCAGCAAAACTGCCCGCACCGATAGACAACCGATCAAGAGCAATGAGCTGTGACGAACCACCAAAAATCATCGCGCTCATGCTGATCGATTGGCCAAACGAAAAATCGGCTTGAATAGCCAGCAAACCAAACGCCATACCGTATATTGCAGCCGCAACAGTCATAGGCAGCATATCACGGGCACCGCATAGAAATTCGGATGTGTTTTTAGTTTTCGTATCAGACATTTATGCGTGCCTTGTACCAATTGATCGGCAAAATTTTGAATATGATATAAACAGAATATATGACACGGTCCATGCCTAAGCATGCCATGGTTTGATCAAACCCAATTAAGCTTGGAAAGTTGAAATTTCACGACCAAAACCGACCCAAGCCCAACATGTAAATGTGTTGCCGGAACGGGTCGTTTGGCGAAATCCAAATTGCAGACGATAGAATTATTCCCCCCACTTTCACACTTCTGCGGGCAATGGGCCACACCGTGAACTGATTTCTAATTCACCACGATTCCCTTGTCTTGGGTTTTGTTGTGGCGTGTTCGATGGGTGCTGATGGGATTTGCATGACGATGCTGTCAGATGCATCTGATACCACTGGACGCGCGAACCTGTAAACGCAGGGGAACGGATGCGCTGGCGGGCGCGGGGGGTTCATTTTTTATCAAACCAACGATATTTTCGGCCGCTTTCAAGCCTATTTCACCAGCGGGAATCCGAACCGTCGTTAAACTAGGTTCAAAATCCGCAGATCCGGCAAAGTCACCAATGCCAGTGATTGATACATCATCTGGCGCCCGCAACCCTAGCTTTGCAAGGGCATGCAGCGCGCCCCAAGCCAAAACGTCATTGCCACAAATAATCGCAGTGGGCCGATTTGGGTGCATTAACATTTCGTGCAATGCCTCTTTTGCGGCACCAACGCTGTAATGTGTTCTGATCAAACGTTCCTGTGGAATTGTTAAACCATGCACTGCCAATGCTTTGCATACACCACGAAACCGTTCAGACGCACGATCATTTCCGGTCAGCGGCGGAAATACACCTGCAATATCGCGATGTCCTAGGCTGGCGACATGCTCGGCAATCATATAGCCGGCTTGGAAATTGTCCGCACCCACACATGGCAAGGCGGAATCTGGTGAATGGTTCCACAACAACACCGATGGCGTTTTTTGTTGGGCCAGCAGTTCATATGTGTCACCAAAATGGTCCAACCCAACCAATGCGATCCCATCGACGCGATGTTCCAACATTTTGCGGGTCAATTCATATTCACTTGCCAAATCATACCCATGGGACGCCAATAAAATGGTAAACCCAAATTTATCAACGCCTTGCGAAAAACTTTGAATCAATTCGCCAAAGATGGTGTGATCAACAGTGGGCACGATCAAGCCAATGGTGCCACTGCGGATACCATGGATGGTTTGGGCTGCGCGATTGCGAATATACCCTAGTTTTCGAATTGCACGATCAATCTTCTTGCGAGTCGCAGCTTTGACCAATTCGGGATGGTTGAAGCTGCGCGAAACCGTCGATGGGGATACTTTTGCTGCCAAAGCAACATCAATAATATCCGCTTTTTTATATTTTTTTACTGACACTTAGACCTGATTTTCTGCAAAAAAATGAAAACATTTGCAAAATTATTTTCATCTTTTACGGTTATTAGTCAAGGTAAGTAAATCAACAGGGGCAAAAGTGTGGAATTTTTGATGTATTTTGGGGATGTGTTCACCCCATTCAATTTCATGTTGTTGCTGGTTGGCACAATTGGCGGTTTAATACTGGGGGCAACCCCGGGGTTATCGCCGACAATGGCCGTTGCTCTGTTGATCCCGTTTACGTTCAAATTGGAACCGGCGCAGGGGTTGATCCTGTTGGGGGCGGCATACACATCAACTGTGGCTGGTGGGGCCGTTAGTGCGATTTTGCTGAAAATCCCTGGTGCGCCAGCCAATATTGCAACCACCTTGGATGGGCATACCATGGCCAAAAATGGCCAAGGCGCCAAGGCATTGCAATTGTCATTTTTATCCTCTGCCGTAGGCGGCGTTTTTGGCGTTTTGTTGTTAATTTTTCTAACGCCAATGTTGGCGCAATGGGCCTTGGCGTTTGGGCCGTCAGAATTGTTTTGGCTGGCGATCTTGGGTGTTACAGTTATTGGATCGCTTGATTCCAGTTCGGTCGTCAAAGGTCTGTTGTCTGGGTGCATTGGTCTATGGCTGGCAACCATTGGGTTCGATGATATCATGGGCGCACAGCGGTTCATTTTTCACCCCAGCATCGCAGGTGGCATAAATGTTATCCCAGCGCTGATTGGATTGTTTGCCATTCCGCAGGTCATCACAATGTTTGCCAAGGGGCGACGCAAACTTGAGGCAGAAGTCATCAAGGTCGAAAAACACCCGATTAAAGACGCATTTACAGAAGTCTTTCGCCGCAGTCGTGCCCTGACCATCGGGACTTTGACAGGGTCAATCATTGGCTTGATCCCCGGTGTTGGTGGACAGATTGCGGGTTTGGTCGCCTATGATCAATCCAAAAAACTTAGCCCAGAACGCGATAAGTTTGGAACAGGCCATAGCGAAGGCGTGATCGCGGCCGAAAGCGCAAATAATGCTATGGTTGGCCCATCATTGGTTCCATTGCTAACCCTATCTATCCCTGGATCGCCAACCGCAGCTGTTTTATTGGGGGGATTGTTGATCCATGGGATTTTTCCAGGCAGCGATTTGTTTGACAATCACCCAGACGTGGCTTGGACGTTTATAAATTCAATGTTGATTGGCCAAATTCTGATGTGTGTATTTGGACTATACGTTGCTGGGCTGGCCGCGCGTGTGGCTCAGGTGCCAAATGCTGTGATGGCAGCGGTTGTTCTGGGGTTAGCTGTGTTTGGCAGTTATTCGGTGCAAAATTCAATGGGCGATGTCTATATAATGATGGCCCTTGGAACCGGTATGTTTGCCCTAGAACGGTTTGGTTTCTCGGCGGCGCCACTGGTTCTTGGATTGATCCTAGGTCCGATTGCCGAGGCAAATTTCATCCAAGGCAGCATGATCGCCAATGCCACCAGCAGCGTTGGTCATTATTTCTTTACCGGAACACTGAACCTAGTCTTGATCAGCATCGTTATTGCGTCGGTTGGATATTCGGTTTGGATGGAACTGCGCAGCAAACGCTATACCACCAAAGAAGATGTCATCGCACAAGAGGAGACCGCGACATGAACGGTTTACCCCGCACACAGCACATCATGGCCAGCGGCGTGGTCGCCGCAATAGGTGTCTGGGTTGCTTACATTAGCTACACGCAGCAGCCAGAGGGCGCATTTTTATTTCCCCGCATTATTTCGACGGTCTTTGCCTGTCTGGCAATATGGACCTTTGGCAAGGCTATCTTGGGCAAAACCAAAGTCGGCAACGGATTATCAATCGAGGCAGCTCGAAACATATTGCCCGGTTTGGTTGTTGCGTTTGTGTTTGTGTTTTGGGCGGCGAAATCACTGGGGTTCTATACGGCCTCAACAATTGTTTTTTTCATCTTACTTTCCCTTTATGATCCGGCACCCCACAACCAGCCAAAGACCTGGATCAAACGGGGGATCATTTCGATCGGCTTTCTGGCCGTAATGTATAGTCTCTTTGCGCTGTTACTAAACGTATTCACACCGAAAGAGATTTTATTCTGAACCGTAAAAACGGCAGACCAATCCACCTAGGGAGGAAACAAAATGAAAAAATTAATAACTGCAGCAGCGTTAGCGTTTAGCGCGATGACAGGGGTTGCACTGGCCGATGGGCACAGTGACTATCCTGAACGACCCATAATGATGATGGTCAGCTATGGCGCGGGCGGCGCCACTGATTTTCAGGCACGCATCGTTACGATGACCGCCGGCAACGAAGACGCCTTGGGCATGCCAATTGCCATTCTTAACAAACCCGGCGCGGGCGGACGCGTTGGTTGGAATTGGCTTGCAACCCAAGCCGAGGCTGACGGCTATACCCTTGGGGCCTATAATATTCCACATTTCATCGCGCAATCCATCGAGGGTGGGGTCGCATATGATGCCGACAGCTTTGAACCCATCGCAAATTGGGGTGCTGACCCAGCCGTGTTTGTGGTTGGTGCAGACAGCGCATTCAACTCGATGCAGGATGTCGTGGATTATGCCGCGGCGAACCCAGGTCGGCTAACATTTTCGGGTGCAGGATTGTATGTGGGTCACCACATTGCCGCGCTGCAACTGGAAAAGGCAGCGGGTGTAAAAATGGCCTATATCCCCAATAATGCCGGTGGTTCAGGCGCAATGAAAGCTGTCATCGCAGGCGAAGTTATGGGGGGCATTAACAATCTATCAGACGCATTCCGCGCACGAGAAGCGGGCAACGTTAAAATCTTGGGCGTCTTTGACACAGCACGAAATGATTTCTTGCCCGATGTGCCTACCTTACAAGAGGCTGGCTATGATATTGATAACAGCTCGGTCAATTTTCGCGGTGTGATGGTGCCAAAGGGGACACCACAAGGCATTATCGATATGCTTGCAGCCAAGGTGCCGGAAATGTTTGCACACACAAGCGTTGCTGGAAAAATGAAAGCAGGCGGTTCGCCCATGCACATTATGACCCGAGAAGAAGTGCAAGCCATGTGGGCAGCACGCACTGTAACATTGAAAGAGTTGCTTTCAGATCTGAAATAATTAGGACGCTAAGGGCGCAATACGCGCGCCCTTAGCGCATATGAAACGACAAACATGACATCTATTTTTTGGGGACTGATGCAGTGAATTCTATTTCGAGCCTAGACGCAATTGTCGCCAAATCACGTTCGGCACAACGTCAATATGAAAGCAATGGCAGCCAGCACCGTTATGACCGCGCAGCCCAAGCCGTTGCATGGGCTATTATGGAACCTACCCGTAATCAAGAATTGGCCGAACTGGCCGTTCGCACAACGGGCTTGGGAAATGTTCCCGATAAAATTACCAAAAATCACCGCAAAACATTGGGTTTGATGCGGGATATCCAAGGCGTGAAAACATATGGCGTAATCCGGGACGACCACGACACAGGGATCACCGAAATTGCACGGCCCATGGGGGTTGTCGCCGCGATTGTTCCATCCACGAACCCCGCTGCAACGCCTGCTAACAACATTATCAACGCTCTTAAATGTGGCAATTCGATCGTTGTGGCACCATCGCCCAAGGGCGTGGCAACCTGTGAACGGCTATTGGAATTCATTCATGCCGAATTTCGCAAAATTGGCGAAAACCCTGATCTGGTGCAAATGGTCCCCGCCCCTGGTTCCAAAGAAAAAACACAACGGTTGATGGAAACCTGCGACAAAATCATCTGTACAGGCAGCCAAAACAACGTACATCGTGCCCAAACTGCGGGCACGCCCGCTGTTGCGGTTGGTGCGGGTAATGTGACCGTAATCGTGGATGAAACCGCCGATTTAATGCAAGCTGCGGCAAAAATTCGGGCTTCGAAAACATTTGATAATGCAACATCGTGTTCATCCGAAAATTCGGCAATTGTGGTTGACGCTGTTTACCAAGATTTCATTGGCGCAATGGCCCAACATGGTGGCGCTGTCATTGATGACGAAGCGGGTATTATATCGAAACTTTGGCCCGATGGACATTTGAACCGGTCCGTCATTGCGCAAGACGCAGATAAAATGATCGCAGCCTTGGAATTAGACGTTCCAGCCGGCACAGACTATATCGCAGTTCCAACCACAGGCATTGGCCCGGATCATCCATTATCCGGTGAAAAACTTAGCCGTGTTTTGGCGCTGTATCGTGCGCGTGATTTTGATCATGCCATCGAAATCGCGCGCGATATCCAATTGTTCCAAGGCGCTGGGCATTCGGTTGGTTTGCATACAACCATCGACGATCGCCCCGTCCGCCTGGCGCACAATATTCCAACCAGTCGTGTGATCGTGAACCAACCGCATACATTTGCCACGGGTGGATCATTCACAAATGGAATGCCGTTTTCACTTAGCATGGGATGTGGCAGCTGGGGGGGCAATGCCATCGACGATAATTTGCATTGGCGTCACTTTTTGCAAAGCACAAAGATCGTCCGTGAAATACCGGCGCGGGAACCTAGTTTAGACGATATTTTCGATCAATACTGGAAAGATGTTGGAAAATGATCTGGGATTTACATACCCCGCCAAATGGCACCCTGCGAGATTGGCTGAAATTGCGTGCCGAAACGGATGGTATTGCGTTTGTTTTTCCCGAAACAGGCACTGCTTTATCGTGGCGCGACCTCTATGATCAGGCCATTTCCTTTGCCAGTACGCTAACAGCCAAGGGTGCGGCAAAACGTGAAAGCATCGCAATCATTGCCCCCAACAGCTGTGACGCGATCGTGGCGTTTTATGGGGCAGCTATTGGCGGTTTTCGTGCGACAATGATTAATCTGGCCGCAGGCCGCGATGCCATTTCGTATGCGTTGGATCACTGCGAAGCCCGATTTGCCTATGTGCATGACACCTGCATTGATCTGTTTGACGCAGCAAATAATACGAACATCCAACCAATCACACGCGACGGTCATAACCCGCACATCCAGCTGCACGCAATTGATCCCTATGATCATGCTTTGCTGATGTATACGTCAGGCACCACAGGCAAGCCCAAAGGTGTTGTTCATACCCACGCCAGCCTACTTGCCGGAGGATGGAGCGCGACAATCGCACATGATTTGGCCCCAAATGATCGTGGTTTTTGTGTTTTGCCCATTTATCATATCAATGGCCTGTGTGTGACGGTGATGGGGGCTTTGATATCAGGTGGGTCATTGACCATGATCAGCCGGTTTTCCGCATCGCGATTTTGGCAACAGGCAGATGAGTCCAAAATCACGTGGTTTTCTGTGGTGCCCACAATTATTTCGCACCTTTTGCATGGTCAAAACGAACCAAGTGATGCCTGCAAGGCGCGGCTAAGATTTGGGCGCTCGGCATCTTCTGCGCTGGCGGTTGAAACACAATCTGCGTTTGAAATGCGGTTTGGCGTCCCAATTATTGAAACCATGGGCCTGACAGAAACCGCGGCACAGATTTTGTCAAACCCATTGCCCCCGGGTGTGCGTAAAATCGGATCCCCAGGCATCGCCTATGGCTGTGATATTGAAATTCAAGACCAGCACGGATCCTGTGTGCCACCCAATACCGAGGGTGAAATTGTCGTCCGTGGCCCAAATGTCATGTCCGAATATTTGAAAAACTCAACGGCAACATCAGCGACCTTTCGAGATGGATGGCTACGCACAGGTGATTTGGCGAAAATGGACACAGATGGATATGTTTTTGTCACAGGCCGATTGAAAGAATTGATCATAAAAGGCGGGGAAAATATCGCGCCGCGCGAAATTGACGAAATTCTTTATACCCATCCAGATGTGATCGAAGCCGCAGCTTTCGCCCGCCCCTGCAAACGGTATGGCGAAACAGTCGAGGCTGCTGTTCGGATCACCCCCGATTCCAAATTGACAGAACAGGATTTGTTGACGCTGTGCACCACTGGACTGGGTCAGTTCAAAGCCCCAAATATTGTACATTTCATGGATGAATTGCCCAAGGGCCCCTCGGGTAAAATTCAGCGTATGAAATTGGCAGAGCTGTTGCCGCCTGGATCATCCTAGAAATGGTTGACCAATCACAAGGCATCAAAGATCGCCCCATGTGGGTCGCGCACAGGGATGTCGCTATAGCGATCTCATCACTCAGTTTGGGTATGTGTTTGCCGGGGCCAAGCCACAGCAAGGCGCGTGCGATTCTAATGATCTTGGTGCGCAAAAATTGTGATACGTTCGCAACGCCATGCGACCGGGTTTAAGTATCTGATTTTTTGTGGGTTTTTGGTGGCGGTACAGGGACTTGAACCCCGGACACGCGGATTATGATTCCGCTGCTCTAACCAACTGAGCTATACCGCCAACGCAGGATCGTTTATGCTGATTGCGCATGTACGTCAAGTGCGAGACGCGCAAAAATTAAAAAAATCATCGTAACGCGGGCAAACGTCGATGAGCGACGACCGGACCATCGCCTTGGGACTCAATTCGGGCAATGGCATCGGTCCGATTTTCTATCGTGACACTCATGGCTGCCGCATTTGCATGTAAAATGTTAACTTTGTCCAATACCCAAGCAACATGACCGCGCCAAAACAATAAATCACCGTGTTGTGGCGTGCCGGTGGCCCCAGATCCCAAACTTTGCTGTAGGTCACTATCGCCGGGGGCCGTCAGGCCGCAGAGTTTCATCGAAAGCTGCACCAAGCCCGAGCAATCAATACCCTGAACCGAGTTGCCACCCCAAAGGTAGGGCACACCACACAGGCACATCGCAACGGCCACAGGATCCTTGGGTCGTTCTGTTCGCGCAGTCATATGTTGCATGGGGACCCAACCCGCATTGCACCGCAAAAATTTGCCCGTTTGACCATCGCACTGAATTTGTGCGGCCATCGGTAACCAGCCAATATCGCGCGATTTGAAATCTGGCGCTTCATAGATATGCGTTTTCTGTGCGGTCACGATATGACTGTATTCAAATTCCGGGCCCAAAGCCTCGACTGGAACATAACCCACATAGGAATCATAGCACGATTGAACAAAGGCCCAGCCATCGCGCACATCGATCTGGCGCACGTGATCGCCAAACAATACCTGGCGATCGCGTTTGCCGTTCGGGGCGTCACATAAATCCAACACGGGCACACAAATGGCGCGTTGCACAGGATCAACAAAGTTATCATGCGCGATGCGTCCCGCCAAGGATCGGCAGGCCGCATGATCATTTGCGGGATGGGTTCGCCGATCCATCACGTCCGCGCCAAGGATTCCATGGCATCGAACAAGGCGCGGGCCGCTTGTAATGCACCCCCCTTGGGACGTGCTGGCATGGCAACAGGGGTCCATGCATAGATGTCAAAGTGCATGTATTTATTCGGATCGCGCACAAACCGACGCAAAAACAGGGCGGCTGTGATTGATCCTGCAAACCCGCCAGCCGGTGCATTATCCAAATCGGCCACCATGGGTTCGATCATCGCATCATAGGGGTCATGAAATGGCATTTGCCATACCGGATCGGCCATTTTGGCAGCGCTGTTGCGCAAAATCGCGGCCTGTTCATCGCGTCCGGCGTAAAATGGTGCCAGATCGGGACCAACCGCCACGCGCGCGGCCCCCGTCAGCGTCGCCATGGACACGACCAAGTCGGGGTCGTCTTCGCTGGCGTATGCCAATGCATCGGCCAGCACCAAGCGGCCCTCGGCATCGGTGTTGTTAATTTCAACGGTTAACCCCGCACGTGATGTCAACACATCCTGTGGGCGGAACGCGTTTCCTGATACCGCATTTTCGACTGCTGGGATCAAAACGCGCAGCTGAACAGACAAACCTGCAGACATGATCATATGGGCTAGCGCCAATACATTGGCGGATCCACCCATGTCTTTCTTCATCAATCCCATGCCTGATGCGGGTTTTAGGTCCAAACCGCCTGTGTCGAAACAAACGCCTTTGCCAACCAAGGTGATTTTTGGCCCCGTTTGTCCCCATGACATATCAATCAATCGCGGCGCACGGGGGGACGCGCGCCCCACCGCGTGGATCATGGGGAAATTCTGATCCAACAGATCGTCACCTGTAATCACAGAAATCGCGGCTTGGTGCTGGTTTGCCAAATCGCGCGATGCCTGTTCCAATTCGTCAGGCCCCATATCGCTGGCGGGTGTATTGACCAAATCACGACACAAATATTCGGCCTGTGCCATGATCAAAACCCGTTGGGCATCAATGTCTGCCGGTGCCACCAGTTTGCGGTTGCCGCCCGCGCTGGGTTTGTACCGATCAAAGGTATATTCAGACAGCAGCCATCCCAAAACTTCGCGTTCGCAATCCGATGCGGGCAAGCCACCTGTCAGGGCATAGGTGCCCTTGGGCAATTTCGCGGCACCCGCTGCCAAATGGAACCGGCCGCGCGTGCGGGTTTTGTGCGTACCGTAGCCAATAATTGCACGATATCCGCCATCGCCATCAGGGGCAAATACCCCCTGTCCAATCGCACCTGTAAACCCCATGTGATTGCAATAATCCTGCACCGCTTGGGGGTGGTCCGACAAACGTTCGGGGCAATGATCCTGATCAATCACGTAAAGGGGGATTGCTGTTGCCCCCTGATCTGCAAAACTTGGACGCATATTCGATCCTTATTGGGTTGAAACCTGTCCCTAACATTTCAGGCGTTCGCACGCTATTCAACAGATTTTCGCGGTAAATCCCAAATTGCGTACAAAGATTGTTCACCCACGCGCAATAAACGGGTCAAAACGGCCCCAAGCGCCACAAAATCAGTCTGGTCCAGCGTGGTCAGAACATCGCGCGCCACTGCATCTAGCGAATAAAACCCATATTTGCGCGCCAATATGGACAACTGATCGGTGCTGCGCTGCAAACTGTGAAAATCATGGGCGTGATAATGGGTTTCCATTTCGCCCAAGGTGTCGGCAATCGCCTCGACGACGCAGAAAATCTGGTTGTCTTGGTCCGACTGCGCCGGTTCGGTTAAATATGTTGCGATCAGTTCGGCATTGATATGAACCCGTTCTTGGGGGTCTTGCATCGGTAGTATTGTCATGGTCTTTCCCTAATTCCACTGTTACCCGCATTTGTTATCCCGCAATAAAAATGCCAAAAGGTTGACGCACCAGAGATTTTTATGTCGAAATCTAATCGAATTCGCTCTAATGGTGATGCAAGCCGTATGCCGGACCAAGGAAAGATCATGGACTATTTCAAACCGTTGCCCGCCTATTTGTTAAAACGCTATCAGGGGTGGCATGCCACACAGTATGCTGAAAACAGCGCGTGGTACCGCCGCCTTGCGGAGGAAGGTCAGCGCCCCCGCGCCATGGTGATTTCGTGCTGCGATTCCCGTGTGCATGTCACATCAATTTTTGGGGCAGATCAGGGCGAATTTTTTATTCACCGCAATATCGCAAATTTGGTCCCCGCCTACAGTCCAGATGGCGAACAACACGGCACCAGTGCGGCGGTGGAATATGCCGTCACCGCATTAAAGGTAACGCATCTGATTGTGTTGGGCCATTCCAATTGCGGCGGCGTTCAGGGGTGTTTGGACATGTGTCAGGGCCACGCCCCCGAGCTTGAGGAAAAAAACAGCTTTGTTGGGCGTTGGATGGATATCCTGAAACCAGGGTATGAGGCCATCAAAGACAGCGTTGCCCCCGACCTGATGGCGGGCGCCTTGGAAAAAGAGGCGGTCAAAGTATCGCTGAATAACTTGCTAACCTTTCCCTTTGTCAAAGAGGCCGTCGAGCAAGAAACCCTAAGCCTGCACGGCCTGTGGACCGATATTGGCGAAGGTAGCTTGGAGTTTTATGATGCCAAGCGACAGGTGTTCACACCTGTTTAGCGATCAGCGCACGTGTTGGCGCTAGCCGCGGCCCACCATGTAAAACACGTTATGTGTCGGGCGGGGCGTAGCCACACGGAATCGTGCGAATGTCAGTGCAATAATTCGGTTGTGACGTGCTTTGATTGCTAGGGACATTTTACACCGCCTCGTCGTAGTGAACAGGGCCATGCTGGGCCACGTCCAAGGGGATAATTTTCGCCGATTTGAAACGATCGCGGCGCGCGTAAACTTTCAGCTTGGACACGTCTGCATTGGCAACGCGCAGCTCATAGGCAAACAAATCTTCTAATTCGTCGCGTGTGACGGTGACTTGGGCTGTTTCTGAAATGCCCTAATCATCCAAACGGCCAGGCCAGAATTCGTTAAATATTTTTACTAAACTAAACATTTTGTGTTCCATGTCAGACCAGCCCAGCGCCCTAGGTAAGGGATGCGGTGTCGAAGGCACTGGGCCGATCTAACCTTTCACGCTTGCGCGCGGCTGCGGTTACCCGCAAGCATTTCGAAAACCTGTTATCAGTCTAGCAAACAAATAAACCCCACCGCATTATGGCGATGGGGTAACAAACGGGGATTTCGTTATGGTGGTATAGCCTATCGTATTATCAATATGACTATAGTTAATTACTTTTTTCCATTATCCCTTTTTCAAAACGCGCTGACCTAGAACTTCGGCGATTTGAACGGCGTTCAAAGCGGCACCTTTGCGCAGGTTATCCGATACGCACCACAGATTGATTCCATTTTCTAAGGTGCTGTCTTGCCTGATCCGGCTAACAAAGGTTGCATAATCGCCAACACATTCGATTGGGGTGACATATCCGCCATCTTCACGTTTATCGATCACCAGTACGCCGGGGCTTTCGCGTAAAATATCGCGGGCCTCGTCTTCGTCTAGGAAGTCTTCGAATTCGATATTGATTGCCTCAGAATGTCCAACAAATACGGGAACACGCACACATGTTGCAGTGACCTTAATTTTTGGATCCATGATCTTTTTGGTTTCGGCGACCATTTTCCATTCTTCTTTGGTGGTGCCATCGTCCATCATGACGTCAATTTGCGGAATCACGTTGAATGCGATCTGTTTTTGAAACGTCTTTGGGGGAACGTCAGTAACAGGATTATAGATAGATTTGGTTTGATCCCATAATTCATCCATACCTTCGCGGCCTGCACCAGACACAGATTGATAGGTCGAAACAACAACCCGCTTGATCCGTGCGCGATCATGCAGCGGCTTTAGCGCAACCACCATCTGCGCAGTTGAGCAGTTCGGATTTGCGATAATATTTTTCTTGGCATAACCGGTGATCGCATCGGCGTTCACCTCGGGTACGATCAATGGTACATCTGGATCATAGCGATATAGCGAACTGTTATCGATCACGACACAGCCGGCGGCTGCTGCTTTGGGGGCGAATTCCTTGGTCGCTTGGGATCCGATTGCAAACAATGCAATATCCCAGCCTTTAAAATCAAAGCTTGCCAAATCACGCGTGATCAATGTTTTGTCGCCAAAGCTGACCTCGGACCCTAGGGATTTTCGGCTGGCCAATGCAGCGATTTCATCAATGGGAAAGGCACGTTCATGCAAAATGTTCAACATTTCGCGGCCAACGTTCCCTGTGGCACCGACGACGACAACTTTGTATCCCATTATATGGCTCCTTTTGGGTGTATAGACTAAGCGTAGGTCAATAACAGATCGACGCATGATAGGAAATGTTAATCAATGCGATCTTGCGCAAATAAATATATCGCCAAGGACGCCGCCAAAGTCACAAGATAAAACAGCAAAAGGCTGTCGTACATTTCCGCACCCTGATGGCCCATCGCAACTGATGATTTTTGTAATTTGCCGGTGACAAACTGAAACAGACCAACGCCACCTATGCCAAACATATTCATCAATGTGACACCACGCCCTGTCAAATGCGGCGGCACAAAGCTGCGCCCGTGGGCCACCATCACAGGATAGGCCATGCCAAAAAAACCAATGATCGAAAATGCGGCAACGGCCAAGGGATAACTGTGATATCCCATCCACCACAGCACTGCGATCGCGCCGAATGATACAACGTTACCAGCAAAAATCACCCACTTGCGCGTACCAAGCCATCGATCCATTGGGCCATATGCAAACGTGCCAATGATCATCGCGATACTCATGATCATGCTTGCGGTGGCAATTTGGCTGTGCGACGCATTAAACGTATCGCTCAGATACGGGCCGATCCACAAACCGCGCAGCCCGATGACGGGGGCGTAATGCACAAACATCAATGGCAAAATCAACCATAACGCGGGCAATCGCATCAGATCAATAAATCCGCCTTGTTCCTGCGATGGAACAGTGTGTGGGTTTTTGACAAACACCACAATCCCACAAGACACCACAGCGGAAACAATCGCTAACCCGATTAGCGCACCACGCCAGCCCAAAACATCAACCACCCATGCCAAAGGCACCGATCCAGCCAAGTTTCCCAAAGTGCCAACACCAATCATGACAGCCGCCAGGCTTGCAAAAACTTTGGGTGAATAAACGCGGGCAAAGATATAATAGGCGGCCATTAGCACCGGTGAACATCCGATGCCAATCAACACCATTGCCACATGCAAATGCCACGATGTCGTCGCATAGGCAAACACCAATGCCCCACCAGCGCCGCCAACAAAAAACAGCCCCGCAGCCATCCCGCGCGGACCCAGCTTGTCTAGCCCCGCGCCAACAGGAATTTGCATGATCGAAAATGACAAAAACCACAATGCTGACGCTGTCGCCAAATCATCAGGTGTCACACCCAAATCCGCCGACAGAACGCCCGTCAGAACAGCTAGGAAACTGCGAAAAAACTGGCTAAGCACATAGGCAAAGCATAGTAAAATGATGCCGGCTACCAATGACGCGCCCTAGCCCAACACCAGCCTATGACCGCAAATTTTTCGCAGAATTTTTGATTGCAGCATATTGGCCAGATGGACGGTAGCACCACAAATAGTCAGGCAGCACAGATTTCAGGCTAACAGGTTCAATCGCCAGATCCGCAAATGATTTTGCGCCCTCAGATACAACATTATCGCGACTTAGGTTTTTCAATTGGTCGCGTGTTAGCAGCGAATTTGTAAACAGACCTGCCGTCAACGTCTGCGCCATATCAAAGCCAAATGCCATCATGCCTGCGACAAAGCCTGGCATAGCAACAATCAGCCGGCGGCGTTGGACAACGCCAAGCATTGTTTGCATCAATTCGCGGAAAGTTGCTACATCTGGTCCACCCAGTTCAAAGGTCCCTTGGACACAATCTGTTGTCAGGGCCAGCTCGGCCACCCGCGCCACGTCATCAACATAGACGGGTTGGAATTTTGTGTCTGCCCCAGCGATTGGCACAACCGGTGATCGCGCAGCCATGGTTGCGAAGCGATTGAAAAATTCATCTTCTGCACCAAACACAACGGATGGGCGCAAAATAATCGCATCCGGCATGTGGCGTAAAACACCGGCCTCACCGGCTGCTTTGGTTTGCGAATATAGGCTGTCGGAATTTTCATCCGCGCCAATTGCGGAGACATGGACCATTTTGCCGATCCCTTGTGCGGCAGCCATTTTTGCAACCCGCTCCGCGCCATCCGCCTGGACCGCGGAAAATTTGTTTTTACCGCTTTCGTTCAGAATACCCACACAGTTCACAACCGCATCACAGCCAGCCATCACAGACGCGACCGAGGCGTCATCGCGGATATTGCACAAGACCGGTTCGACTTGACCAACAGTGCCGTAAGTTTTGACAAAAATAGCCTCGTTTGGGCGTCGAACTGCAACGCGAACACGCCACCCTGCCTGTGCCATACGACGGGCGATATAACGCCCAACAAATCCGGATCCGCCAAAAATTGTGACCAACTGTGTCATGTGTTTCCCTCGGCTTTCATAAACTCTTTCGTCATTACCGCGCATTTTCCCGTGAAACAAGATGAATGCGCCCAAGACAATCACATTCGTCTTAGCGAATGCAACGAATGGTCTGCGTGAATTGTTATAAAAAATGTTGAAACACACAATAAACAAGATTGACTCTTGTTACAGCTGGGACTAGACAGCGCGCATCGACACCTGCCCAGGTGGCGGAATGGTAGACGCGCTAGCTTCAGGTGCTAGTGCCTGTATGGGCGTGGAGGTTCAAGTCCTCTCCTGGGCACCAAAACTCACTCGACATTTTGATAAAAGTAAGCAAAACCAGATCGTTGGGTTTTGTTTTGGACCATTTTCTGGACCGCTTCGTCGATTTCAGTGTGCTAATTGTCAGGTTTGGGTGCGTGTTTCCACTTGATT
>CAZWFE010000035.1:0-25303 GCA_964633145.1 uncultured Phaeobacter sp.
CGATCTGATCCAAGGGAATGCGTGGATTATTCGACAGTAATGCCGATTTTTTGTCCGTAACCGCTTGACCTTTGTGGATGGATTTGGGTTTAACGGCAGGACGTAAAATAGGCAGGAATTCAATGACCCCAACTCAGGAACGTGCAAAATCGAAACAAGTGTCCCAATTGGCGGGGCTTTGGCCATTTCTAAGGCCCCATCGTGGATTGATGGTCGCCGCGCTGATGGCGTTGGTTTTGACAGCTGCGGTTTCGCTGACCATGCCAATGGCGGTGCGTCGTGTGGTCGATACATTTTCTGTCGAAGATGGTCGTATTTTAGATTGGTATTTCACGGCCGCGATGGGGATCGCAGTGCTGTTGGCGATTGGGACTGCGCTGCGCTATGCGTTGGTGACCCGACTGGGCGAACGCGTTGTCACAGACATCCGCAAAGCGGTCTTTGCCCGCGTGATGGACATGGGGCCTACGTTTTTTGAACGCGTCATGACCGGCGAAGTCCTAAGCCGGATTACAACAGACACCACATTGATATTGTCCGTGGTGGGGTCGTCCGTTTCGGTGGCCCTGCGCAATGTGTTAATTTTTGCCGGTGGGCTGGTGTTGATGCTGCTGACATCGGCCAAACTGACAGGGCTTGTGCTGTTGATCGTTCCGGCCGTGGTTGTTCCCATTTTAACGCTGGGGCGTAAACTGCGTAAACTAAGCCGTGAAAATCAGGATTGGATTGCGGCCAGCTCTGGCACCGCATCCGAAGCGCTGACAGCGGTTCAAACTGTTCAGGCCTTTACACACGAACAACGAACACGATCATCCTTTGACGATGTGTCCGAACGCAGTTTCGTTTCTGCGCGCCGTCGTATCACAACGCGTTCAATCATGACGGCCATTGTGATTTTCTTGGTGTTTGCCGGCGTGGTGGGTGTGTTGTGGATTGGCGCGCGCGACGTGCGTGCAGATATGATGAGCGTGGGCGCATTGGTGCAGTTCGTCATCTATTCGGTCATGGTTGCTGGATCTGTTGCGGCGTTGTCTGAAATTTGGGGTGAATTGCAACGCGCTGCTGGTGCGACTGAACGCTTGGTCGAATTGTTGACCACCCAAGATATTTTGCAAGATGCCGATGCGCCAGTATCCTTGCCTGTGCCCGTCGCTGGGGCTGTGTCATTTGAAAATGTATCGTTTTGCTACCCTGCGCGCCCGAATACCTCTGCCTTGCAGGGTGTGACATTGGATATCAAGCCTGGCGAAACCATTGCGCTGGTGGGGCCGTCTGGCGCTGGAAAATCGACCATCATTCAGATGATTTTACGGTTTTATGATCCCGATCAGGGTCGCATCACATTGGATGGTATCGACCTGCGCGATATGGCCCGCCAAGAGTTTCGCAAGCATCTATCATTGGTGCCCCAAGATCCGGTAATTTTTGCAGCCTCGGCTATGGAAAACATCCGCTTTGGCGCGCCCGATGCCAGCGATGCCCAAGTGATCCAAGCTGCCAAAGCTGCCGCTGCGCATGATTTCATCATGGCACTGCCAGATGGCTATGACACCTATGTTGGTGAACGTGGTGTGATGTTGTCAGGCGGACAAAAACAGCGGATCGCCATTGCGCGCGCCATTTTGCGCGATGCGCCCGTTTTGCTGTTGGACGAAGCCACCAGCGCCCTAGACGCCGAAAGCGAACGCGCCGTACAAAATGCCGTCGATCAATTGGCGTTAAATCGGACAACTTTGATTGTTGCGCACCGTTTGGCCACCGTTAAGAAAGCGGATCGCATTGTGGTTATGGATCAAGGCGGCATCGTTGCCATCGGAACCCACGATACATTGGTCAAAGAGGGCGGGCTATACGCCCGTTTGGCCCGTTTGCAATTCACAGACGGTGCAGCTGACCTGACGTAACTCAAGCTTCTCTTGTTTTAGCTGCCAAAATGCCTAATTATTCAAAATAAGGAAAATCACTCGTGATCCACAAACACGAGGGCTAAGGGAGATATAAAATGAGCTTTCAGACGATCGATGACATGATCGCCATTGAAAACGCTTGCGCGTTTGAAGATTTGGGGTTGGAAAAAACCCTCTATCGCGTTTTGTCAAAGACTGCCCAGAAATTTCCACAGCGTCCAGCTGTTACATTCCAACTGATGTCAGGGCCCAAGGATCCTGCCGAAACCATGACCTGGTCCCAGTTGCATTCCAAAACAACGCAGGCCGCGAATATGTTTCGTGCCTTGGGCGTGGGGCCATCGGATGTGGTGGCCTATATCCTGCCCAATTCCAATGAAACGGTGCTGACTCTGTTGGGCGGCGCAGTGGCGGGGATTGTGAACCCAATCAACCCATTATTGGAACCCGAACAAATGGGCGCAATCCTGCGTGAAACCAACGCCAAGGTTGTCGTGACGCTGAAAGCATTTCCCAAAACCGATATCGCCCAGAAAACCGCGGCCGCCGTTGCATTGGCGCCCAATGTGACATCCGTTATCGAAATCGATCTGAACCGGTATCTGACCCCGCCCAAATCTTGGATTGTACCACTGGTACGCCCCAAAAACCCTGTGTCGCACAATGCCAAGGTCTATGATTTCAACGCCTTGCTGCGCCAACAGAACACGACCCTAGATTTCGAGGATGTCGAACAAGATCGCGTTGCTGCCTATTTCCACACGGGCGGCACAACAGGCATGCCCAAGGTGGCGCAGCATCTGTATTCCGGCATGATTTACAACGGTTGGTTGGGTCATCGGTTGCTGTTTACCGAACAGGACAATGTGATTTGTCCGTTGCCATTGTTCCATGTGTTCGCCAGCCATGTGATTTTGATGGCCATGGTTGCCTCTGGCGCGCATGTGGTGTTCCCAACGCCTGCGGGCTATCGTGGGGACGGGGTGTTTGACAATTTCTGGAAACTGATTGAACGGTGGCAAATTACATTCATCATCACCGTTCCAACTGCCATTTCCGCCTTGATGCAGCGCCCAGTTGATGCCGATATTTCGTCGGTGAAAACATCGTTTTCGGGATCGGCCCCGCTGCCATTAGAACTGTTCCGCCGGTTCGAAGAGGCAACAGGCGTCACCATCGTAGAAGGCTATGGCCTGACCGAGGCCACCTGTCTGGTGTCCTGCAACCCACCGGACGGAGAGAAAAAAGTGGGATCCGTCGGTTTGCGCTTTCCCTATACTGACGTGCGCATCGTCAAACGGGTCGAGGGCGAATTGGTCGAATGTGCCACCGATGAAATCGGTGAAATCTGTGTGGCCAGCCCCGGTGTATGGGGCGGCAACACCTATACCGAGGCCGATAAAAACCGCGATCTGTATTACAACGAACGCTATCTGCGCACAGGTGATTTGGGGCGTGTCGATGGCGACAATTATCTGTGGATCACGGGCCGCGCCAAGGATTTGATCATTCGCGGTGGCCACAACATCGACCCCGCCCTGATCGAAGAGGCGCTGTTGGCGCATGATGCCGTGGCCTTTGCCGGTGCGATTGGGCAACCTGATCCCCATTCCGGTGAAATGCCCTGTGCCTATGTTGAATTGGTGGCGGATGCCTCGGTTACAACAGATGAACTGATGGCACTGTGCCAAGATCGCGTCACAGAACGCGCAGCCCTGCCCAAATATATCGAAGTTTTGGACGAATTGCCCAAAACCGCCGTGGGCAAGGTGTTCAAACCCGACCTGCGCAAAAGCGCGATCACCCGCGTGTTTAACGCGGCACTGGCGGATGCAGGATTGGATTGCCATGTTGTATCAGTGATTGATGACAAAAAACGTGGGCTTGTCGCGCAAATTTCCGCGTGTAGCGATCAAGATGCCGTGGCCGGTGTGTTGGGGGCGTTCCCAACGGGCTGGGAATGGGCCTAGTTTTTCTGCACCTTCATTGAATTCAATTAACCCCGCACTAGGTATTTTCGTATCACGGTGCGGGGTTTTTTATGTCAGTTGATACGGTTTTGTTACTTGGGTCCGGTCCAAATGCGACGGATGCCCGTGCTTGGACAGATCATCCCTTTGATCGCATTGTTGCCATCAATAATGCTTGGGCTGTGCGGCCAGATTGGACCGATCTGATTTATCCGTTTGATTTTCCCGCAGACCGGATGCCCACCACGATCAACGCAGGCCAAAGGCTGGTGCCAGACGTTGATTTTATCCCTGTGCAAAATGATTATGGCGGGGTGGTTTATGCGGGGGCAACCATGGCGTTTACGGCGGCCTATTGGGTGTTGGGGGCCATGCGTCCGAAAACCTTGGCCTATCTGGGGTGTGACATGGTTTATTCGGGACAAGGGGCCAGCCATTTTTACGGGCAGGGTCAGCCTGATCCGTTGCGCGATGATCCGACATTACTGTCGCTAGATGCGAAATCCGCGCGGTTTTATGCCCATGCGCGGCGACAGGGATGCGATGTTGTCAATCTGTCAACAGCCACGCAGTCGCGTCTGTGCTGTCCGCGTGCGCGTATTGATCAGTTAAATCAGCCCAGATGGGAAGTGGATCAACAAATGTTTGACCGCGCGTTAAAGCGCGAAGCAGCCTTGGGGTATTATTTTCCAGACGGGCAATATTGGAACAGTGATACACAGTTGGATCGAACCACAATCGCAGATCTGGATCACATGTGGTTGCAGGTCGTTAAACGGCCTCTGCCGCAACCTGTTCAAAGCTGACCGAACAGAACATGTTGTATAGCAGATCAATCAATTGCGCCGTGTTTTCATCCGCCAATGAATAATAGATCGTTTTTCCTTCGCGGCGGGTCGATACCATACCATCGTCGCGCAATCGCGCCAGCATTTGACTGACGGCTGCTTGGCGACAGTTCAGGATTTCCTCTAACTCGCCCACAGATTTTTCGCCCGACCCCAAATGGCACAGGATCATCAATCGACCTTCGTGTGCCAAGGTTTTCAAAAAACTGGCCGCCATACCGGCGTTGCGTTCCATATCCTTGGGCGGTGGTTTTAATTTATCTGGCATCGCTGATTTACCTAACTAAACACATTCTATTATACATATGTATTTCATCGGGCGCAAGTCAACTAAACCCTAAACCTGTTTGATCGGGGCCCCACCGGCGAAACTGTTGCCATTTTGGTAATCACATGGCGCATCTTGCATCATCAAATGCAGCCCTGTGCCGGTAAAGGGATGCGCGCGGGCCAATTCTTCGTCCACGTCAATGCCCAGCCCCGGGGCTGTTGGGGCAGGGATATAGCCATTGTCCACCCGAATGGACCCACGGATTAATCTGTCATGGAATTTGGTTTCGATCGTTTCGGCAATCAGTAGATTGGGGATCGAGACGGCAAAATGCACGTTCGCGGCCCATTCAATGGGGCCAGCGTATAGATGTGGGGCCATCTGCGCGTTAAACACTTCGGCAATTGCGGCGGTTTTTTTCATTTCCCAAATGCCACCCGCACGCCCCAAGGCCGGTTGCAAAATCGCAGCACCGCCGGTTTGCAGCACCGTGGCAAATTCGGCCTTGGTCGTCATGCGTTCGCCCGTGGCCAGCGGGATGTGGACCGCTTGGGCCACCTTGGCAAATTCCAGCAGGTTGTCTGGCGGGATCGGCTCTTCGTACCATAGGGGGGCATAGGGTTCGATAGCCTTGCCTAACCGGATGGCGCCGGCTGTGTTAAATTGCCCATGTGTTCCAAATAACAAATCCGCCCGATCGCCAACGGCCGCGCGAATGGCGCGGCAAAATTCGACGGACAGGGAAATATCGGACATCGCGGGGTTATGCCCGCCGCGCATGGTATAGGGGCCAGCGGGGTCAAATTTGACGGCCGTATAGCCACGCGATACCGCGTCTACCGCGCTTTCGGCGGCCATGTCTGGGCTGGTCCAGAACGCTGTCATGTCATGATGGGGCAGGGGGTAGAGGTATGTATAGGCGCGCACGCGTTCATTCATTTTACCGCCCAGCAATGCCCAAACGGGTCTGTCGCGGTCTTTGCCCAGAATATCCCAGCAGGCGATTTCCAATCCTGAAAATGCGCCCATCACCGTCAAATCAGGGCGTTGCGTGAACCCTGATGAATAGGTGCGGCGAAACATGCGTTCGATGTTTTCAGGGTTTTCATTCAGGAAATATCGTTCAAACACATCGCGGATTACATGCGTCATTGCATCGGGGCCGACCGATGCGGCATAGCATTCGCCCCAACCCACAATGCCTGTATCCGTGGTCAATTTGACCAAAATCCAATACTGCCCGCCCCAACCTGGTGCTGGGGGCGATGTCACGATGATGTCCAAGTCGGTCAGTTTCATAATGTGCCCTCTAGCTTGGGTCGATGTTGAATGTAATAACGTTTCGTTTGGCCGATCCTGATTTAGTATCAGCAATGGCATCGTTGATTTGATCCAAACCCCAACGCCGCGATACCAGTTCATCCAGTTTCAATCGCCCCTGTTGATACAGATCGACCATCCATGGGATATCACGCTGGATCACCACATCGCCCATTTTGGATCCGATCATACCTTGGGCCACAGCCGCCATCATCACGGGTTCGTATGTGGCCGTGTCACCGGATTTTGGCATGCCTACCATCACAATTTGCCCGCCATAGCCCAAATAACGCGCCGCATCTTGATAGGCGGGAATGGCACCAACCGTGACAAAAACCGCATCGGCCCCGCGCCCCATGGCGATTTTGGCGGCGCGCCATGGGCGATCTTGGGTCGCCAAAACGGTATCGGTTGCGCCAAATTCGCGGGCCATGTCCAGTTTTTCGGGCGTTAAATCCACCGCCACGATGCGGCGCGCGCCCGCGATCCGCGCGCCTTGGATCGCATTCAATCCAACGCCGCCGGCGCCAATGATAACAACGTCTTGGCCGGCACGAACCTGCGCGGAATTGACCACTGCGCCAATACCGGTGATCACACCGCAGGCCAGTAACGCAGCGGCATCAAAGGGAATGTCGCGCGAAATTTTGACCACCTGACTGTGATGGACCACAACCCGTTCTGCAAAGGCCCCGCAGGCCATTGCTTGGTTCATTTGGCCGCCATCTGTTGCGCGCAGGGGGCCAGCCGTGCCATCATAGGGGGTCAGGCACAGGGTGGGTTTGCCGGACACGCAATTGTCGCATCGGCCGCAAGATCGGATCAATGTCACCACCACATGATCACCATTGGCCAAGCCTTGCACGCCGTCGCCAATGGCCGTTATGCGCCCTGCGGCTTCGTGGCCGAACACGGCGGGCAATGCACCGCCCCATGCCCCTTGGGCGAATGAAATATCAGAATGGCACACAGCGCAGGCCCCTAATGTGACCTCGACTTCGCCCGCAATCGGTGCGCGCAAATCGACCTGTTCGATGGTCAAATCGGCCCCAAATTCATGGCAAACGGCGGCTTGGATGTGTGACATAAATTCCCCCTGTTTTTCACCCAGTGTGCCTATGGCATGCGCCAAAGTGCAAGCCTAAAATTGCGGCCCCGTGGCATAATAAAATCACTTTGTGGTGGAATAGGCGCGCAGGAATAACACAAGAGCGATCACAACCAACAAGGCCGACACTAAAAATGGCGCCCCGGGAAAGTACGCCCATGCTTGTGGCCCGGAAAAGGCATAAAACAGTGACGACATCGTCAGCGGTGTCACAATCATTGCAACGGCCATCAACGCGCTGAGCACGCCTTGTAATTGGCCTTGGCTTTGGGGATCCACAGCGGCGGACATCAACGACCGTATCGCCGCTGTGGCGATTGATCCGAATGCAGCCACGGGGGTCAGGGCCAATACAATCCATTGATTGGCGATGCTGGCGACCAAGCCCAGTGCGATGATTTCAGTGGCCAGTCCCAGTGTCACCGTATGGCGTTCGCCAATGCGGGCAATGGTTGGACGGATCAGAAAGCTTTGGACCAAGGCCGAGGCCAACCCATAAACTGTCAGCGATACACCGATCATGCTTGGCGACCAGCCAAAGCGTTCCAAGGTAAAAAACGGCCAGATCGCAGCATAAACCGATGTGCCAATGGAAAACAGCAAAAACACGATCAACAATACGCCCAATCCGCTGAACCGACCAATGTCCATAATCGCGGCAAAGGGGTTGATGGACCGGCTTTGAAAGGGTTTGCGATCCTGTTTTGCGATGCTTTCGGTTAGATAGATCGAACAGACGATAAAATTCAGTGCAGCCAGCAGGGCGGCGGCATAAAATGGCGCGCGCGGACCCAATTCGCCCAACAAACCGCCCAAAACAGGCCCCAACACAAACCCCATGCCAAAGGCCGCGCCAATATAGCCAAAGCGCGCGGCTTTCTGATCGGGGCGTGATATATCGGCGACATAGGCGGATGCGGTCGATTGGGTTGCCGCCGTAATGCCGCCCACAATGCGCCCCACAAACAGCACCCAAATGGATGTCGCCAACGCCATGACCAGATAATAAAACACCATCACAAACAGCGATACCAATAAAATCGGTTTGCGCCCCCATGCATCGGACAGGCTGCCCAAGGTCGGGCTGAACAAAAACTGCATCACAGCAAAGACGGTTGATAACACACCGCCCCAAAGCGTTGCGGTGGCCAAATCGACGTCGGGCAAGACATCGAGCATCAATTCAGGCAAGACAGGAATCATAATGCCCACGCCCATGCCATCCAGCAATATGGTAAACAGCACCACCGCCAATGCGGGGCTGGATTTGGGGGCGGCTGTGGCCATGTCAGCCGTTTTCCTGTTGGATGGTGTCTTGTTGAATAATTTGGTCGATCATCTGGGCCAAGTCATCAGGTGCCGCAAAGAACGGCGAATGCGATGTATCCATGTGATACACATCCTGTGCGGGCCAATGTTCGACCATGGTCGATTGATATTCTGGCGGTATGGTTTGATCATTTGCACAGCGAATATAGGATTTGGCGACGCTATGATAGCGGTCGGTCAATGTGATCGGCGTGGCCTGTGGTGCGATGGGCTGAACACACAGGTTTTGACGCGCCAATTCAATCGTATCAGCGGGGCAGTCGTGATAAAACACCCGCTCGATATGATCCAAATTCACCGAAAACCCCAATCCATCCGGCGTTTTTTCAATCGCTTCTAACAGGGGCTGGCGCGGTGCGGATTTGCGCATATCGACCAAGGATCGCCCCGTTTGAGGCGCATAGGCACACAGATAAATCAAGCGTTTGATTTTGTCTGGCGCAGCCTCGGCCGCCGCAGAAATGGGAAAGCCAGCCATGGAATGCCCCAACAGATAGACAGGTTCATCAATCGCATCCAAAATCGCATCGCGATAGGCATCCAGCGTGATCGTTTCAATTGGCGCAGGGTTTTGCCCATGGCCGGGCAAATCAATCGCATAGGCATCGTGACCCAACCGATCCAACGCAGGGATCAGATCGCGAAAACACCATGCCCCGTGGCAGGACCCGTGGATCAATAAAATCTTAGACATGTCCGATTTGTTCCATAAAGCTGTTCAGAATGGCCGCATATTCGGCCGGTTTGTCCACACAAGGTAGGTGACCGGCCTTGCGGATCAACTGAAATTGTGACCCCGGGATCAGATCAACGGTTTCGCGCACCAGATCGGGGGGTGTTGATTTATCCTCGGACCCTGCGATGCCCAATGTGGGCAGGCGCAGTCCCGATGTGGGCGTATAAAAATCGGTGCCCGAAATGGCCGCGCTGCAGCCGATATAGCCTTGGGCGGGTTGATGTTCCAACATATGTTTCCACAGGTGAAATTCTGTTGTTTTGTGAAACGCAGCAGGAAACCAGCGATCCAGTGTTGCCTGTGACAGCGCGGCAATACCGCCCTGTTCCACAGCACGGATCCGGTCATCCCACATGGCGGGCTGGCCGATTTTCGCACCCGTGTTCGATAAAACCATCGCGCGGACCAAATCCAATCGCTTGACGGCCAAGCCTTGGGCAATCATGCCGCCAATGGACAGCCCCACAAACAGTGCATCGCGCACCTGCAAATGATCCAACAGCATTTCGACATCACGCACCAGTGTTCCCATACGATAGGGCGCGGGCGGGCATTCCGACAACCCATGCCCGCGTTTGTCATAGCGGATGTAACAATTTTGCGGCGGCAGCAGGGGTAACACACGATCCCACAGCCGTAAATCGGTCCCCAACGAATTGGCAAAGACCACAGGTTTGCCCTGTGGGTCCCCGTCAATGCGATAGTGTAATTTAATTGATCCCAGATCGGCCAATTGCATATGGTCGTTTCCTTTATTCGTCCGCGGTGTTCATGGCACGCAGGAACATGTCATCATCAATATTGCCCCCCGATGCCACGGCAATCACCGTGTCATGGGTCATGTGCTGGGGATAAAACAGGGCTGCGGCCAATGCCACGGCACCGCCCGGTTCCAAAACGATTTTCAACCGCTGATAGGCCAATTTGACGGCGCGCAGGGCCTGTTCATCGGTGACGGATAATCCCGCTTGGCAATACTGTGCCATAATGGGCAGGGTCAATTTGCCCGGTGTTGGCGTGACAATGGCGTCACATATGGATCCGCTGGTGCGCGCATTTGTGCGATGTTCACCAGCTGCCAAGGATTGCGCCACATCATCAAACCCCGCAGGTTCGACCGTATGCACCCGCATATCAGGCGCGTGATGGGCCAGCGCGGTGGCAATGCCCGATGTCAATCCACCCCCACCGCAACAGACCAACACTTGGGCCGATGTCACGCCCATATCGGCGGCCTGCTGCGCGATTTCCAATCCAGTGGTGCCTTGGCCCGCAATCACCTGCGGATCATCAAAGGGGCGCACCAGCGTCAATCCCCGTTGTGCTGCCAGATCATCGCCCAAGGCATCGCGATCCTCGTGATCACGATCATAAAGGATCACCTCGGCGCCCAAAGCGCGGGTGTTGTTGATTTTGATGGCGGGTGCGTCTTGGGGCATGATGATAACTGCGGGGACACCGTGCAGCCGTGCAGCCAGTGCCACACCTTGGGCATGGTTGCCCGATGAAAATGCCAAGATCCCCTTGGCACGATCTGCAGCGTCCAAGGCAGATATCGCAGAAAACGCGCCGCGAAATTTGAAACTGCCTGTGTGTTGTAAACATTCCGCTTTGATCAGCACGCGCCGCCCTGCGATATCATCCAAGAATGGTGACGACAGCAGGGGGGTGACGCGTTTGTGACCGGTCAGCCGCGCATCGGCGGCATGAATTGTGTCAATCGAAATCGCCAGCGTCATTTTTGCATCAATCCTATCCAGTCGTTTAATGCGTTGATGGCTTGGGGTTCATCCAAAAACGGAATATGGCCGCGGTCGGGCACATGGGTCAGCACCATATCAGGTCTGCGCCGTTTCATTTCCAACGCGGTATCGCGCGATAACAAATCCGACGTGGCCCCATGGATCAATGCGATGGGCAAGCCCGCCAACGCATCAAACAGCGGCCATGCGGTGGGCAGATCGCCCCCGTCAAAGGCCGCCAAAAACGCGTCACGCAGTTTCGGGTCATAGCGCAGGTGTAGCCCATCCGCGTCTTGGGTGTATAGCCGCTCGGCCTCTTCGATCCAGCGTGATAGGGGCACGGTATCAAACCCAATGGCGGTTTTGGCGCGAATTTCGGCGGCCTGTTGATGGGTTTTGGCATTTGGGCGGCGGCCGATATAATCACAGATTAAATCCAGCCCCGATTTTTCCAACTTTGGCCCCACGTCATTCAGGGCAACCCCCAACAGCCGATCATGGGCCGTGGCAGCCAGATACATGGCGTTCAGGCCCCCGCGTGACGTGCCCAAAATGGCAACGCGGTCCAAATTCAAATGATCCAGCAATTCCAACACATCTGCAGATTCGCGTGGCACAGAATAATCGGCCGCATCACGCGCCCAATCCGATCCACCGCGACCACGGTAATCCAACCGGATCAGGCGATGATCGGCCAGATGAGGCGCCACAAAATCAAAATCGCGCCCACAGCGGGTCAGCCCCGCAAGGCAGAGAATGGGCAGGCCTGTTCCTTGGTCGGTGTAATGCAATGACAAACCGTCAGATGTTGTAAAATGTGGCATTCTACCCCTCGGCAATAGATGGAATTTGGGACAAGTTTTCTAAAATATGATTTGGGACGCTAGGCATTTTATCGACAGGATCGTTCATGCGGTTGACCCAAGCCGTTTGAAATCCAAAGGCGGCTGCACCGGCTGCATCCCAGCCGTTTGATGTGACAAACAACACCTGATCTTTGGGGCAGTTAAACCGATCTAGCACCATTTGGTATACCCGCATGTCAGGCTTAAACACGCCAACCGTTTCCACCGATAACACAGCATCCAGATATGTTTCCAAACCGGATGAATCGACCGCCCCTGACAGCATGTCAGGCGATCCGTTGGATAAGATACCGGTTTTATATCCCTTGGCCTTTAGGGTGGCCAGCATCATGGGAACCTCTTTGTATGGGGCCAGTTCCCAATACAGGGCCAACAGGTCTTCGCGTAGGACCGCATCATCGGCAAGGCCCAGTTTTTCCATTGCAAAATCCAGCGCATTTTGGGTCAGCGTCCAAAAATCGGTATGGTCGTCCATGATGGCGCGTAACCAACTGTATTGCAGTTGTTTTTGGCGCCAGATTTCGGACAATTCGACCCAATTTTGTGCGAATTGTGGTCGGCCTGGTTGCTGGGCGATACGGCGCGCGGCGCTGCCCACATCAAACAAGGTGCCATAGGCATCAAAAATACAGGTTGTAATCGTCACGGCATGTCTCCTCTTGTTTGCGACATTTGCATGATGGGCGCGAATGGGAAAGTCCAAAAAGGAAAATTCCGAAAATCGGGTTTACTTTTTCAATATGAATTGTCAGGATATGGGCATCGCCAAGTACCCGCAAAACCGTTGCGGCCTTGAAATTCACTTCCCCACAAAATTGGATAAGATTATGACAGCAGCAAAAGCGGGCGACACCGTTCGTATTCACTATACCGGTACTTTGGATGATGGCACCGTATTCGACAGCAGCCAAGGCCGTGACCCATTGGAATTCCAAGTGGGCAGCGGTCAGATCATCCCTGGTCTGGATACGGCGATCCCTGGTATGGGTGTGGGCGACAAAAAAACCGTGAATGTGGCCTGCAATGATGCCTATGGTCCCATCCATCCCGAAGCCCGCCAAGCTGTGCCGCGCGCCGAAATCCCTGCCGATATTCCGCTGGAATTGGGAACACAATTGCAGGTGCAAACACCTGACGGTCAAGCCATGCCCGTCACTGTGGTCGAAGTGACCGAGACCGAAGTGACCCTAGACGCCAACCATCCCTTGGCTGGCAAAGACCTGACCTTTGCCATCGAGATGGTATCAATTAACTGATTTTTAACAAAATCGCCCCTGCGCGGCCCGGTGTCAATGTGGCATCATGGGCCGTTGCACAGTTTTCCAATCCCGTGACCATGCCGATATCTGGGTAAAACGCCCCATCCGCATGGGCGCGGTGCAGGACGTCGATGGCGGTCTGACGTTGTTCGATGGGCAGGATATAGATCAAGACAACATCGATCGTAATCGCTTTGAACAGATAGGGGCCAAAGGGCAGGGTGGGCGCCATGGTTTTGGCGGACCCATAGGCCGCAATGGTTCCATTTGCGCGCACAACTTGGTGCAGCAGGTCGATGTTTTCGCCAAACTCAACCTCGACCGCGCGATCAACGCCATTGGGGGCAATGGCCAAAATATCGCTGGCCAATGTGTCGGACCGATAATCCAACACATGATCGGCCCCTGCCGCGCGGATGCGATCAAACCCACTGGGTGATCCGGTTGCAATCACTGTGGCGCCGCCCCATTTGGCCAGCTGAATCGCATTATGGCCCACTGATCCGGCCCCGCCTGAAATCAACAGCGTCTGGCCGGCAATGTTGCCACCGCCAAAAACCGAATGGGCCGCTGTTAATCCGGGAATGCCCAAGCAGGCCCCTGTTTCCAATGACATATCATCCGGCATGCGCACGGCCTGCGCGCTGGGCAGGGCGATATATTCGGCCGCTGTGCCAAAGGCGCGTTGCCACTGACCATTCCAAATCCAAACCCGTTCGCCGATCCGATCAGGTGACACACCATCGCCAACGGCTGTAATTTCCCCCGACCCATCGGAATTGGGAATAATCACGTCAAACGCTGGTTTCGTCACACCAGGTCGCGACCCTGCACGCGCCTTGGCGTCAGATGGGTTTGCGCCTGAGTAGGCCAGTTTTACCAACACCTCGCCCGCGGCGGGGGATGGGGGTGGCATTTCGCCATAGCTTAACACCTCGGCTGCGGTACCGAATTTAGAATAGGTTACTGATTTCATGTATTTACGCCTTTTTGCGCAGGCGGATGACCACGTCAACGGATGCAATTTCTGCCCCTGCGGGTGCATCTGGCAGTTGTGCGATTTTCAATTGATCCGCGGGCGCGTCTGTCAGGCGGCCTTCGTCTTCCCAGAAAAAATGGGGGTGATCGTGTGTGTTTGTGTCGAAATAGCTTTTGGTGCCGTCGACCGATACCTCTTGCATCAGGCCGGCATCACAAAATGCGCGCAGCGTGTTGTAGACGGTTGCCAAAGATACCTTTTCCGCGGTGACCATATCATGGTCAAACAGGCTTTCAGCAGTCACATGGCGGTGCTTTCCGTCGCCAATCAATGCCTGTGCCAAAACAACCCGTTGCCGTGTGGGACGCAGATTTGATTTTGCTAGCCAGTCTTTGGCACGTTGTGTCGATGATGTGATCATTACTGTTTACCTATGTCTTTGCGGTACAATATGCGTATCTTACGGGGAATTTCAATGGTTTTTGTGTCGTTGCATCGCATTCACACGTTCCAAGGCTTGCCTAAGGGAAGCTCGCAATGCTAGAGGGATGGAAAAGTAATTATTCTAAGGAACCTAGCCAGATGTCGAATTTCCCCACAAGCTTTGATCGTGAGGACCTGTTGAAATGCGCACGCGGTGAATTGTTTGGCCCCGGCAACGCGCAGCTGCCAGAACCGCCCATGTTGATGATGGACCGCATCACCGACATCAGTGGCGATGGTGGCGACCATGGCAAAGGACATGTGATCGCGGAATTTGATATCAAACCAGAGCTGTGGTTTTTCGATTGCCATTTTCCAGGCAATCCGATCATGCCCGGGTGCTTGGGATTGGATGGATTGTGGCAGCTGACTGGGTTTAACCTGGGCTGGCGTGGCTGGCAGGGCCGCGGATATGCTTTGGGTGTGGGTGAGGTCAAGCTGACCGGTATGGTGCGCCCTGACCGCAAGATGCTGACCTATCGCGTGAATTTCACCAAAGCGGTGCAAACACGGCGTTTGACCATGGGCGTGGCCGATGGCATCGTCGAAGCGGATGGTGAAGTGATCTATCAGGTCAAAGATATGAAAGTCGCGCTGTCAGAATCCTGATTGCCAGTACCACAAACGGACCAAAGGAGTATATGATGCGCAGAGTTGTCGTCACAGGTTTGGGGGTTGTCTCCTCAATCGGGAATAACGCCACAGAGGTTTTGGCCAGTTTGAAAGCCGGAAAATCCGGTATCACAGCCAATGCCGACATGGCAGAACATGGGTTTCGCAGCCAAATCGCAGGCAACGTCAAGCTGGACGTTGCTGATCATGTTGATAAGCGTACCTTGCGGTTTATGGGCCCTGGTGCGGCCTATGCCTATATCGCGATGGAGCAAGCGATTGCAGACGCTGGCCTGAGCGAGAGCGAGGTGTCCAACGTGCGCACAGGTTTGGTTGCAGGGTCGGGCGGTCCGTCCACCAGCGCAATGTTGGCCGCGCATCAGGTGGTGCAAAAATCAGGATCACCAAAGCGTATTGGACCATTTGCCGTACCAAAATGTATGTCATCAACCATTTCGGCAAACCTGTCGACCGCCTATAAAATTAAGGGTGTCAATTATTCGATTACCTCGGCCTGTTCGACATCACTGCATTGCATAGGCAATGCCGCTGAACAGATTATGCTGGGCAAACAGGATATCATGTTTGCGGGCGGCGGCGAAGAGCTGGACTGGACGCTGTCGTGTCTGTTTGACGCAATGGGTGCGATGTCATCAAAATATAATGACACCCCCGAAAAAGCGTCACGCGCATTCGATGGAAACCGCGATGGATTTGTCATCGGCGGTGGCGGCGGTATTTTGGTGCTAGAGGATTTGGACCATGCGCTGGCGCGTGGGGCCAAGATTTATGCCGAGGTTACCGGCTATGGTGCAACATCAGATGGCCACGACATGGTCGCGCCCTCGGGCGAAGGCGGCGAACGCGCAATGCGGCTGGCATTGAGCACCTTGGAAGAAGGTCGCAAGGTTGGCTATATCAATGCGCATGGCACATCCACACCTGTGGGTGATGTAGGCGAGATTGAGGCCGTGCGTCGTGTGTTTGGTCAGGGATCAACCCCGCCTGTCAGTTCGACAAAATCAATGACAGGTCACAGCCAAGGCGCCACTGGCGCACAAGAGGCCGTGTATTGTTTGTTGATGCTAGAGCACGATTTCATCGCGCCATCGATCAATGTTGAGACATTGGATCCCGCATTGGACCCTGCTGAGATTGCAACCACATTGGTTGAAAATGCGGGTTTGGATACGGTGATGACCAATAGCTTTGGTTTTGGTGGTACGAACGGGTCAATGCTGTTGTCGCGCTATCGCGGATAAGATCTGATATGAGATTTGGGGAGGGCTTTGCCCTCTTGGCCGCGAGAGCGGCCAATTCACCCAGAGTATTTTGGCAAAATTGAAAGCCCATTTAGAGTTAGGGGAATGTCATGCAACTGGCGGGAAAACGTGGATTGATCATGGGGGTCGCAAATGAGCGGTCCATTGCTTGGGGCATTGCAAAGGCCTGTGCTGAGGCTGGTGCTGAGTTGGCATTTACATATCAAGGTGAGGCCTTTGGGTCGCGTTTGGCCCCACTGGCGGCATCGGTCGGGTCCGATTTTATGGTTGATGTCGATGTCACGGATGATGCGTCATTGGATGCAGCCTTTGATCAGTTGGCGGCGCGCTGGGGCACAATCGATTTTGTCGTACATGCGATTGCCTATTCCGATAAGAACGAATTGACGGGTCGGTTTGTGAACACAAGCCGCGCAAATTTCAAAAATTCGTTGGATATCTCGGCCTATTCTTTTATTGAGGTGGCCCGCCGTGCGCACCCGATGATGGTCGAAAATGGGGGCAGTTTGGTTACGTTGACTTATCAAGGGTCCAACCGAGTGACGCCGTTTTACAATGTGATGGGGGTGGCCAAGGCAGCCTTGGAAGCCACCACGCGGTATTTGGCAAATGATTTGGGGCCAGACGGCATTCGGGTGAATGCCATTTCACCCGGTCCGATGAAAACATTGGCAGGTGCGGCCATTGGCGGCGCGCGCAAGACCTATAAGCATACGGATACCAATGCGCCGTTGCGGTCAAACGCAACATTAGAGGCCGTGGGCGGCACGGCTGTTTATTTAATGTCGGATGCGGGTGCTTGCACCACTGGCGAAATCATTCGCGTCGATGGTGGGTACCATGTTTTGGGGATGCCACAGCCTGAAAATATCTGATTTATCACTGGATGAACCGGCGGTTTTAATCCGCCAGTTCACCGTTTAGTGAGTTGCGATTGCTTTGCGTGATGCGCACGCGGCGGATATCGCCGACCTTGGCATCAGTGTCTGACACATGCACCGCGTGCAGGTATTCAGATTTGCCAACCATTTGATTTTCAAAACGTCCCGCGCGTTCGAACAGGACCGACACGGTTTTGCCGACCATGCTGTCTTGGATCGATTTTTGTTGATCGGCGATCAGCGCCTGTAATTGCGCCAGTCGTTCGGTTTTGACGTCCTCGGCCACCTGGTCGCGTTCGGCGGCTGGCGTGCCTGGGCGGGTTGAGTATTTGAACGAAAACGCTTGGCCATAGTTGACGGCACGGATCAAATCCATGGTGTCTTGGAAATCTTGGTCGGTTTCTTCGGGGAAGCCCACGATAAAATCGCCCGAGATTAAAATGTCGGGACGCGCCGCGCGGATGCGTTCAATGACGGCAAGATAGCTGGCGGCATCATGGCTGCGGTTCATGCGTTTTAGGATGCGATCAGATCCAGACTGAACGGGCAGATGCAGGTAGGGCATCAGTTTGGAACAGGTGCCATGTGCTTCGATCAAATCATCGGACATGTCGTTGGGGTGGCTGGTGGTAAACCGGATGCGTTCCAACCCGTCCACGCGGTCCAGTTCCCAGATCAACTGGGCCAGCGACCAATCTGACCCATCGGGGCCAGAACCATGATAGGCATTGACGTTTTGACCCAAAAGCGTGATTTCACGCACGCCGCGGTCGACCAATTCGCGCGCCTCATCCAAAATGCGCGACACGGGGCGCGATACCTCGGCGCCGCGTGTATAGGGGACCACGCAAAAGGCGCAGAATTTATCGCAGCCCTCTTGGACGGTCAGAAACGCGGCAGGGGCGCGTTTGGCCTTGGGGCGCGATTTAAGGTGTTCAAATTTATCCTCGGTCGGGAAATCTGTATCAATGGCTTTGACGCCTTGGCCTGATTTTGCCTCTAACTCGGGTAGGCGGTGATAGCTTTGTGGGCCTACGACCAAATCAACCATAGGCTGGCGCCGCATGATTTCGTCGCCCTCGGCTTGGGCCACGCAGCCTGCAACGCCAATTTTTAGATCAGGTTTTGCAGATTTCAGGTGTTTATAGCGGCCCAGTTCGGAATATACCTTCTCTGCGGCCTTTTCGCGGATGTGGCAGGTGTTTAACAAAATCATATCCGCATCATCAGGGGTATCGGTTTCGACATAGCCTGCGCCGCCCATGGCTTCGGCCATGCGTTCGCTGTCATAGACATTCATCTGGCAGCCATAGGTTTTGATGTACAGTTTTTTCGGCTCGGTCATATCTGTCGGTCCTGTCCAATCATGTTGCGGCCTGCTATATCAAATTATGGCCAACTTGCAATGGCTGGGAATTTTATCTTAGCTAAAGGTACAAAGGGACTGCAGCGGATGTTTGATTTTAACAGCTTGGATGATTTCATCGCCAAGGGGCCGCGGTTTTCACGGTCTGACGTGGTGGCATTGATCTTGGCCGAGGATTTTTTCCAACTGGATCAAACGATCGCACATCATATGCAGCTGGGGTTTGATCACTGTATTGTGATATCGCGCAGCGCCTTGGGCGATTGTGGCCAGTCGCAGGATGTAATGACCACCGTCTATCATGATATTTTTGCCCAAAACGCCTTGGCCGATGTGGTCAATCGGTGCATGCCCCTGTTTGATGGGGGATGGGTTATGACCTGTTATAACGGGGAATTTCTGTATTTCCCGTTTTGTGAAACACGCAGCATTGCTGATGTGACGCAATTTGTGATGCAAGAACAGCGATCATCCATTCCTGTGGTGGTGGTCGATGCCTATCCAGCGCAAATGCCAAAGGCAGGGTTTGACGTGACTGGGCAAACCCCGATGACACAAGACGCATTCATTGATTCCATCGGTTATCATGCAACCGCGCGCTGGAATATGGATCAAGGCTGCGCCTATGAACGCAAATTGGATATGTTTGGCGGGCTGAAATGGCGGTTTTGTGAATATGTGCCATATGAACGGCGCCGCATTGATCGCGTTGCCCTGTTTCAGGCAAGGTCTGGCTTGGTGATGGTCGATGATTTTAACTTTGCAGATCAGGAATATAACACCTATCAAGGCCAATATCACAACAGTTTGCGCGCCGCGATTGTGTCGTATCGCACGGCCAAATCGCTATCGCAAAACCCTGCGTCCCGATCCGAAATTACGCAATTTTCTTGGGATCATTCGGTGCCATGGACGCGCAGGTCGCAGCAATTGCTAGATTTAGGTCTGATTGAGGCGGGGCAATGGTTTTAACAGCTGTTTATACCAAAGGTTTGGCCAAAATTTTTATCATAGGTGATAACTAGGTCTTGCGTTTTTCAATATTGCACTGCACCATATATATACTTGGATAAGGAGTATTGTGTGACACACACCACGTTAGGGGGCGACGCCGAGGTCGCAGTTGCAGGTCAGGTGACCCTTGATTTCCCAGATAACCGTTTATTGGTCGAACTCTGCGGGGCGTTTGATAAAAATCTGGCGAAAATTGAACAGCAACTTGACGTGCAGATGATCCGACGTGGCAACCAAATTTCCGTCTTTGGCACGGATGATGCGGTTGCGGCAGCCCAAGATGTGGTTCAATCGCTTTATGACCGGCTTGAATCGGGCAAGGCCGTTGAATTTGGTGATGTTGATCGCGAATTGCGCATGGGGCGCGGTGGGGGCGATCCATCTGGTTTTGCCGACAGTCAAATGGAAATGTTCAAGGCAGGCCGCGTTGAATTGAAAACCCGCAAGAAATCCGTGGAACCGCGCACCGATGCGCAGAAAGCCTATGTTTTATCGTTGATGAATAACGAACTGGCCTTTGGCATTGGGCCGGCCGGTACAGGCAAAACATATCTGGCTGTGGCTGTGGCGGTGAATAAATTTATCAACGGCGAAGTGGATCGGATCATCCTGTCGCGCCCTGCGGTCGAGGCGGGCGAAAAGCTGGGCTATCTGCCCGGTGATATGAAGGATAAGGTCGATCCCTATATGCAGCCATTGTATGATGCGCTGAATGATTTTTTGCCGGGCAAAACGCTGGCCAAGCTGATCGAGGAAAAGCGGATTGAAATTGCGCCGCTGGCCTTTATGCGCGGACGGACATTGGCCAATGCCTTTGTTGTGCTGGACGAGGCGCAAAATGCCACTGCGATGCAGATGAAAATGTTTTTAACCCGCTTGGGCGAAGGGTCGCGTATGGTCATCACTGGCGATCGGTCGCAAATCGATTTGCCGCGTGGGGTGCAATCGGGATTGACCGATGCGGAACGGTTGTTGAAATCTGTGTCAGGGATCAGCTTTAATTACTTTACCGCCAAGGATGTGGTGCGCCACCCATTGGTCGCCGCCATCATCGAGGCCTATGACGATGATAACAAACAGACCCTGTTGAAACGGGCCAAGTCATAACCGCCCATGCAGATTGAAATTTTATTCGAAGATCCGCGGTGGCAGACTGCGCAGTTGCAAGACATTGCAACGCGTGCAGGGCGCGCGGTGATGGATCATTTGGGGTATGATGCCGACGAACTGTCATGTGACCTGCTGGCCTGTGATGACAGGCGCATCATGGAACTGAATGGCGAATTTCGCGCAAAACCTACGCCCACCAATGTGTTGTCTTGGCCCTCGGACGAACGCGGGGCTGCCACAGATGGGGCAGACCCTGACAGATTGGACCTGCCCATGGATGCTGAATTGGGTGATATTGCCATTTCCTATGACACCTGCGAACGCGAAGCGCAGGACGCAGGTATAACATTTTGCGATCATGTGACGCATTTAGTGATACATGCCATATTGCATTTGTTGGGTTATGATCACATCCGTGACCAAGATGCCACGTTGATGGAAGGAATTGAAACTGACATACTTGGCAAAATGGGTATCAAAGACCCATATTACACAGACAGCCCTGACTAGGGCGCATTTTGGATAGGATCAATGGGTGATATAGAAGGATCTTCTAGGGCAGCGCAAAGCGCGCAGTCCCACGGGACACAGAAATCGCTGGTCAAACGCGTATTGACGCGTCTGTTTGGCGGGCCAAGTGATGGGGCGCAGGGCGATCCATCGGCCAATGCCAACGCGATAGACAAATCTGAGATCAAGCCAGATATGTTAAACCTGCGCCATTTGCGGGTGGACGATGTGGCAATCCCCAAGGCAGAAATCGTAGCCGTTCCTGACAGCATCACCCGTGATGATCTGGTCGAGGTGTTTCGCAGCACCGGCATGACCCGTATTCCCGTATATGGTGGCACCTTGGATACCCCCGTTGGTATGATCCATCTTAAGGATTTTTCGTTAAAACATGGCTTTGACGATGGGGGGAATGATTTCAACCTTGCGGCGATGTTGCGTCCGTTGTTGTTTGTGCCACCCTCTATGTCACTGGGGGTTTTGCTGACTAAAATGCAAACCGAACGGCGGCATATGGCCTTGGTGATTGATGAATATGGCGGCGTTGACGGTTTGGTCACGATTGAGGATTTGATCGAACAAGTCGTTGGTGAAATTGAGGACGAACACGACATCGACGAAGCGCAATCGTGGCATTTGGAAAAACCGGGCCAATATGTATTGCTGGCCAAAGCATCCATCGAAGAATTTGCCCGCGAAACGGGTCTGGACCTGACCCAGGGCGAAGATATCGACGCCGAGGAAATCGATACCTTTGGCGGATTGATTTTTGTCCTTGCCGGTCGTGTTCCCGTGCGCGGAGAAGTGGTCCGCCATCCCTTGGGGGCCGAATTTGAAATCATGGATGCCGATCCGCGCCGCGTGAAACGGTTGCGTTTGCGTTTGCCCGAATTGGTCCAAGCGGCGGAATAACGTGCGGGGACCTTGGGGATTGCGCGGGTTAAATTTGGGGCTGGGGGCTGCTGTGGCGCTGGGCCATGCGCCACTATCGCTATGGCCTGTGTCGTTGTTGGCCTTATGCGGTTTCATCTTTGCACTGCATCGTGGACAACCCGATTTGCGTGGCGCGATGTCCGCAGCATTTTTCCTAGGCTTGGGATATTTTCTGATCACCCTGAATTGGATCGTTGAGCCATTTTTCATTGATCCCCTGCGCCATGGTTGGATGGCGCCCATTGCCCTATTGGCTATGGCGGGGGGGCTGGCCCTGATCTGGCTGTTGGTCGGAATTGGTTGGCATTGGGCGCGTGGTTTGGGCGTGGCGGTTGGTTTGGCCATCGCGGAATATATCCGTGCGCATATCTTTGGCGGGTTTCCATGGGGCCTGCCGGCCTATATTCTGCTAGACAGCCCACTGCAGGGGATATTGGCGTTGATCGGGCCATATGGCGCGACGCTATGCGTGGCGTTGGTGGCTGCGACACCCGTTGTAATATTGTCAAATCGCGTCATTGGTGGCGCGCTGGTGGCCCTGCTGATCGGCATGATATGGTCTCTCATGCCTGTCGCGCGGAGTGTTATACCAAATGATCAGGCCACGCAATTTACCGTGCGTTTGGTCCAGCCCAACGCACCGCAGCATCAAAAATGGGATCCGCGCTATGCGCCGATGTTTTTTGACCGCATGTTGGATATGTCCGCGCGCGGTCCGCAACCTGATCTGATCATATGGCCGGAATCAGCCGTGGCTGAGGTCCTAAATTACGCCCAACCGCAACTGGATGCTATGGCGCAGGCCAGCCCGAACAGTGATCTGTTGTTTGGGATATTGCGCATTGATCAGCAAGAGCGCATGAAAAACAGTATGGCGCTGCTGCGTCAGGGACAGTTGTCAGCGATCTATGACAAAACGCTGTTGGTGCCTTTTGGCGAATATATGCCGTGGGAACCTGTCCTGCGGCCCTTGGGTTTGGGCATCTTTTATGATTGGTTTGGTGCGGCCTTTGCGCCCGGCACGGGGCCGCAAACCATGACGCTTAGCACTGGGCGCACCATCGCGCCGCTGATCTGTTATGAGGCCATCTTTCCCGATTTTGTCCGCACCTCTGCGGCGCAAGGGACCGATGTGATTGTCCAAATCACCAATGACGCTTGGTTTGGTACACGCAGCGGCCCAGCACAACATCTGGCGCAGGCCCGCGCGCGGGCCATCGAAACGGGGCTGCCCATGATCCGCGTGGCCAATACCGGGATTTCTGCGGTCATTTCCCCCGATGGCGCGGTGATCCACTCAATTGGCTTGAACGATATGGGCTGGGCCGATGTGGCCATGCCCGCGAAATTGCAGGCAACACTATATCTGCGTCATGGGGATCTGGCCTTTTGGATCCTTGCGATCCTTGCAACATCCCTAGGCGTAATCGCACGCCGCAGAGATAATTTATTGACCATTTGATGTAACACACCTATCTACCAACCATATGGTGTCACAACGGCTTCCTGGCGTGGCACTGAATTCATCAACGGAGCACTATCCCCATGACACGACCATCCTATGTATTTACCTCTGAATCTGTTTCAGAGGGGCACCCAGACAAGGTCTGCGACCGTATTTCGGACGCAATTCTTGATGCCTTTATCGCCCAAGAACCCCAAGCCCGCGTGGCCTGCGAAACATTTGCCACCACCAACCGCGTGGTCATCGGCGGCGAAGTGGGCCTGTCTGACCAATCCAAACTGACAGAATACATGGGCCGGATCGACGAAATCGCGCGCGCCTGCATCCGCGATATTGGCTATGAACAGGATAAATTCCACCACGAAACCGTGGAAATCACCAACCTATTGCACGAACAATCTGCCCATATCGCCCAAGGCGTCGACGCCACCGCCACCAAAGACGAAGGCGCAGGCGACCAGGGCATCATGTTCGGCTATGCCACCAATGAAACCGATGCGCTGATGCCGGCCCCCATTCAATATGCCCATGCCATCCTGCGCCGCTTGGCCGCGGTGCGCAAAAACGGCACCGAACCCACTCTGGGACCAGATGCAAAATCACAGCTGTCTGTGCGCTATGAAAATGGCAAACCTGTCGGCGTGACATCGATCGTTCTGTCCACGCAGCATTTGGATGAAACTATGACATCTGCCGATGTGCGCGCCGTGGTCGAACCCTATATCCGCGAAACGCTGCCCGATGGCTGGATTACCCCAGATACCATTTGGCACGTCAACCCAACGGGTAAATTTGTCATCGGCGGTCCCGATGGCGACGCGGGCCTGACAGGTCGCAAAATCATCGTTGATACCTATGGCGGTGCCGCCCCCCATGGTGGCGGTGCCTTTTCAGGCAAAGACCCGACCAAGGTCGATCGATCAGCCGCATATGCTGCACGCTATCTGGCGAAAAATGTGGTCGCTGCAGGTCTGGCAGACAAATGTTCCATCCAGCTTAGCTACGCCATCGGTGTGGCAAAACCACTGTCTATCTACGCCGATACCTTTGGAACAGGTAAAATAAACGAGGCAGAAATCGAACGCGCCATTGCCCAATGCATGGACCTGACACCGCGTGGTATTCGTACACATCTTGACCTAAACCGCCCCATCTATGAACGCACCGCCGCCTATGGCCACTTTGGCCGCACCCCCGATGCAGACGGCGGCTTCAGCTGGGAACGCACCGACCTGATCAGCGCGCTTCAAAATGCGATCTAGGCTTTCATTTTTGTAAAAATACTCATTCAGGCCTGCGCAAGCAGGCCTT
>CAZWFE010000036.1:0-23420 GCA_964633145.1 uncultured Phaeobacter sp.
CCCCGACCCCTTGATTCGTAGTCAAGTACTCTATCCAGCTGAGCTATCGGTCCACTGCGTGGGTCTCTAAGGGGTTGGGAAAAACTTTGCAAGTGCAAAATCAGACTTTTTCGCAAAATAAAATCAGACTTTTTCACAAATTACTGAATCATGTTAACGATTTGGGTAAATCAAATCCAAAAACCGATCCATCAGGTCCGGTCGCGCGAAGATCCAATGTGCCACCATGGCCGGCCACCAATTCGGCGGCGATGGCCAGGCCTAGGCCTGTGCCATCTTTGCGGGTGCCACCTGCAAAGGCTTGGAACAGTTTATCGTGTGCTTTTTGTGATAAACCAGGGCCGTGATCGGTAACGGTAATGGTCCACGCAGCGTTGGTCTGTGTTGCGGCGATAACAATGTCGCCCTTACAGGACGCCGCTTGCATTGCTTGACGCGCATTACGCACCAAATTCTGCAAAATACGGTGCAGCTGTTCAGGATCGGCCCGCAGGGTCAAATTCGGGCCATGATATGCGATGTTGATCCCGTCACTGACATTCAATGCCAGTGTTTCAAGGGCGGCAACCTCGGTCACGATATCGGACAGATCCACCCATTCCAACCGCGGGCTGGGTTCGCCTGCGCGACCAAAGGCCAAGGTATTTTCCGTCAACGATACGGCCCGCGACACCGATCGCATCAATCGCGGCGCAATTTTTTGCACCATCGGGTCTTGGCTTTCCTCCATCCGGTCACTGAGCAATTGAACCGACGACAGGATGTTGCGCAAATCGTGGCTGATTTTTGCAACCGCTTGCCCCAATGCGGCCAAACGTTCCTTGTGGCGTAGGGCGGCTGATAATTCTGCTTGCAGGTGATGCAGGGCCTGTTCGGCCTCTTGGATTTCTGTGATTTTAGAATCAGGGGTCAGAATGCGCCGAATGTCTTGGGGGGCTTGGCTGTAATCGGTCATGGATTTTGCGACCCGCTTGATAGGCACAACAATCAATACACGCACCGCAAAAAACAATAATGCGGCTGTGATTACGGAAATCACCAACGACAACACGAACACGCGCCGACCATAATCAATCATAGCGTCCCGCAGTGGCGCCGCATCTAGCGTCACCTCGATCAGCTGACCGGCCTGTTGGGAAGGTAAACCAATGACCCGAATAACAGCATCCGCCGGATCAACCAGTCGGATCAGGGCATCGCGTACCAACTGCCACGGCTGGGGATCGCGCAAATCAAACGACTGTTCCACGGGATATGGGATTGGGGATGACAACACCAATTGCCGCGCCGCATCGCGGACCAAAACCACGTTATATACCTGCGCATTGGCCAAGAGTTCCTGTTCCAGCGCAGGTGACAATTCCGCATCCGCCAGCAATGCCAAAGACGCAATTTGCGCACGTTCAATGCGGGCATTCAAATAATCCAGTCGAAATCGCGCGATTGAAGGGACGAAAATCAAAATCTCGGCCAGCATGATAAACAACACTGTCAAAATCAAAAACCGACCCGAGAGGGTTTTGAACATGCTAGCCTAGCCTTTTTTGTACGAAACGAACAAATCGTTTAAGCCAGACATTATCAAACAGACGGGGTGAAAAATAGGCCCCAGCCACCCTTTTATTGATTTCGGTCAATGTCGGATAGGGCGAAATCATGCCGGCTAATTTCCCGATTTTTTCGCGATGCGTTACCATATAGGTCCAGAAATTGATCAATTCGCCCGCTTGGTGTCCAACAACGCGGACGCCAACAACGCGGCCACGCACAACAATTGCGACGGTATGGCCCTGCGTGACACGTTCCGCAACAGCGCGATCATTACCCGCATGTTCGAATCGGACCAATTCTATATCCCCACCGAATTTGGCGCGCGCCTGATCCTGCGACAGTCCAACGGTGGCAATTTCAGGATCAGTGTATGTCACCGTTGGAATGGCCGTATTCGACGCCTTGGCCGGCAAGACCAGCAATGCGGATCTGATCACCACGCCTGCATGATATCCGGCAACATGGGTAAACTGCGCACCACCAATGACATCGCCGATGGCATAGACCTTGGGGTTTGATGTCTTCAAATCCGCACCCACAGTGATGCCCCTGTCGGAATAGGCGATGTTTGCACGCTCTAAATCCAACCCATGCACATTGGGTCGCCGGCCCGTTGCGACCAACAGATGCGAACCTGACACTTGGGTTTCGTTATCTAAGTGAACGGCAATCGCCCCTGCATCGCCTGCGATGTTTTGAATGCCCACATTTTCATGCAACACAACCCCATCTGCGGTCAGTTGATCGCGCAGAATATCGCGGTCCTGTTCATCGTTCATGGGCAAAATCGGCCCCATATCAACCAAGCTGACGCGAACCCCCAACCGCGCGTGGGCCTGCGCCATTTCAACGCCAATGGGTCCACCGCCGATCACAATCAAATGATCGGGCGCTTGGGTCAGATCAAACAAGGTTTCATTGGTCAGATAGGGCACATCCGCCAACCCAGGAATCGGCGGAACAAAGGCATGGGCCCCAGTTGCAATCACAATGCGGCGGGCGGTGATTTCCGTGTCGCCCGCCTGCACTGTTGTTGGCCCAATAAATCGCCCCGCATGACGCAGCACACGCACGCCCAAGCCTTCGAAACGGGCCTGGCTGTCATGGGGTTCAATCTGGGCAATCACATCGCGGACATGGTCCATGACGCGACCGTAATCCACATCAACCGTTGCGGTTAATCCGAATTTTGCACTGTCGCGGATCTGGCTGGCGCGTTTACCTGCGGCCAACAATGCCTTGGACGGGACGCAGCCGTAATTCAGACAATCACCGCCCATTTTATGGGGTTCCAACAGGGTGACATCGGCCCCCATTTGTGCCGCGCCTGCAGCAACGGACAACCCACCTGATCCCGCGCCAATGACCAATAAATCTGTTTTAATGCGGGTCATACTAGCGTTCCTTATTCTTGAAAATCATGGGCAATGCGGCCAATGCGGCCAACCCCAACAACGGTCCCAAAATATGCGGTGACCAAATCAACGACAGATCCGGCGTGCCACCGCGATCAAACACATCACCTATACCAACGCCAATCCACGTAAACACCAATCCCCCCGGAATGATGCCCAGCGCAGTCGTCCAGAAAAATTGGAAAAACCGAATACCAACAAGCGCGGGCAGCACATTGGCGACAAAAAACGGCACGACGGGCACCAAACGCAGCATCAGCAAAACCGACACAGCATTATTGCGCAATCCCGCCATCACTTGGGCTGCGCGACCATCAGATTTGGAGAGCTGATCCGCCAATTTTGATCCAAACCCGAATTGCACCGCCCAGAATATGGCGCTGGCCCCCAGCGTTGCGGCCACGACGTTTAATACCGTCCCAACGCCCAGCCCAAACAAAAATCCACCCGTGATTGACGCAACCGCCGCCCCAGGCAGCGAAAAGGCAACAATCAAAAAATACCCAACAACAAAACCCAAGGCCGTCAACACAAAATGCGAATCGCGATACTTTAGCAACGCTTGCCGATTGTCCCGCAAAACGTCAAAGCTGATATAGTCTTGTAAAAATACTGCGCCAGCCACCGCAGCGGCCGCAATCATCAAGATTGGCAAATATTTCTTCATCGTGTGCCCCTTTGTTTTGCACATCATGACAATCCCCGCCCCCCAAGACCAGAGGGTTCACGACAGGGTGAACAAGACCAAAGTTTTTGACACAATTCGCGTGACATTCCCAAAAATCTGACCTAAGAGGCGGTCAATAACAGAAATATGTTGCGAAACGGGGTTGGTGGGTTTGACTTATTCCCAGATGACCCTTATAGGCAGCATTTCAGAATTCATTGCCAGCGCGAATCTATAGTGTTGGCCAAAAAACGGAGTTTGGAGCGATGAAACGCACCTATCAACCATCGAACCTAGTACGCAAACGCCGCCACGGGTTCCGTTCGCGTATGGCAACCAAAGCTGGCCGCAAGATTTTGAACGCACGTCGCGCACGTGGTCGGAAATCTTTGAGCGCGTAAAACCGCTTTGACGACAGACATTTCAGACGCCGCAGGGGCTGTGTCCAACACATCTGATCATACAGATGCAGCGGGACAAACCTCAGCGGTGTCTTTTTCTGTGTCTGCCTATACCATTTTGAAAAAACGATCCCAGTTTGTTGCCGCCGCCAAGGCGGAAAAACAAGGATCCCCATCATTGATGGTGCAGGCGCGGCGCCGTACCGATGATGGTCCGATCGGGGTTGGATTTACCTGTTCGAAAAAGGTGGGCAACGCCGTCGCCCGCAATCGCGCCAAACGCCGCCTGCGGGCCGCTGCGCAACAGATTATCCCGAACTATGGTCAACGGGGTTATGATTACGTCCTAATTGGGCGACGGGATGTGACAGCTGAACGCCCATTTCATTTACTGTGCCAAGATCTGCAACGCAGCCTGCACAAACTGCACAGCCGATAGTGCGATGAAACCTGCAGCCTATGTCCTATCCCTGCCCGTCCGATTTTACCGCGCGGTCCTTTCCCCCCTGATCGGATCAAACTGCCGCTATCAGCCAACCTGCAGCGCCTATACCCTAGAAGCGTTGGAAAAACACGGCGCGATCAAGGGCGGCTGGCTGTCGCTGAAACGCATCACCAGCTGCCATCCATGGGGTGGATCGGGGATCGATAACGTCCCAGATTAACAGTTGCCGGGATGCAACACGAAATTCAACACAGCCCCGACGCAAACAATCCAAGATTGAACATCTTCGCACCACGTGATAGTTGATCGGCATGCCATTTTTCAGAGGAGGGCAATATCATGACTTATGCGTTTGCCATCCTTGGCGGCTATCAACGATCAAACTAACAGCCTGATCGACCGCTTTTTAGCACAAATTCTTCCTTAGACTTTCGATACAATTGGCGCCCTCACGGTCGTGTACCGCCTATGCGCCCCCATTTTAGGGATCACAGGGCAACCTGTGACAACACCATGATAAAAACTCTGGAACAAGACACCCTAGCCAAGGGTCTGGATAAAATTATTGGTCAACACGGATTTTGGACTGTTGTGTGGGCCTTGGTGACGCGCAAATTCCACAGGGATGATATCACGCTGCCTGCGACAGATATGTCCGATCACATCAGACGCGACATTGGCTTGCCCCCAAATACACCCAAAACGGGGCAGGATTGGTATATCAAACGATAAATCCAGATTGCTTGTGCGCGCGAAATTCGCTATTGCGCGCACATGCTTGATGATAACGACGATATCCACCCCCTGTTCCACGGCGCGCCGTCGACAACCGAATTCAAAAAACTGCGCAAGCGCATTGTGCGTAACGTGCGCGAGGCGATTGAACAATTCGGCATGATCGAACGCGATGCGCGGTGGCTGGTTTGTTTGTCGGGTGGCAAAGACAGCTATACCCTGCTGGCGGTTCTCTACGAATTGAAATGGCGCGGGTTGCTGCCTGTCGATTTGCTGGCCTGTAATCTGGATCAGGGTCAACCGGGGTTTCCAGCCACGGTTTTGCCCGAGTTTTTGGAAAAAATGGGCGTTCCCCATCGCATCGAATACCAAGACACCTATTCCGTTGTGATGGACAAGGTGCCCCAAGGCCGCACCTATTGTGCGCTGTGTTCGCGCCTGCGCCGTGGACACCTGTACCGCATCGCCCGCGAAGAAGGCTGCAGTGCCGTCGTGCTGGGCCATCATCGCGACGACATGTTAGAGACATTCTTTATGAACCTGTTCCATGGCGGACGGTTGGCCACTATGCCGCCCAAATTGGTCAACGAAGAGGGCGATTTATTCCTTTATCGTCCACTGGCCTTTGTCGCCGAAGAAGATTGCGAAAAATTCGCGAAATCAATGCAGTACCCAATTATCCCCTGCGATTTATGCGGGTCACAGGACGGGTTACAGCGTCAACAGGTCAAACAAATGCTGGATGGTTGGGAAAAAAATCGCCCCGGCCGGCGTCAGGTCATGTTCCGATCTTTGATGAATGTACGTCCATCGCATCTGCTGGATGACCGGATCTTTGATTTCCAAGGTCTAGAGTTGGGATCCAAAGCATTTGATGAAAATGCGCCAGATATTCCCAAACTGCGTTAAGGATTAGATCACCAAATACCGGCATCCTTCCTGTAAATTTAAGGGGGCTGCTATGACAGGTTTGGTTTTCTATAAAAATTGGGGCGTTGCACGAAATTATGCGCGCCGCGTTGGGATCACGGGATTGCCGCTGTTTGCAGCGACTGTGGCTGCGAATACAGATCTTTCGGTTGGTATTTTATGTGGCACGGCCTGCTCTGCCATCGCCTTGGCGACGTTTATCAAACCACGCCCCTATCCCAGTGCGGGGCGTCAACTGTATCGGACGGACCGCTATATTCTGGCCAATTTGGCCCCGCTAACACGCGTGGACGCACCACATCCGGCCGTCATGTTTACCCTGTCGCTGGATGGGTTTGACGACTGGGCACAACGCCATGACCCAGCGGCAGTCCGACGGGTAATATCCAAGACCTATGATCGTTTGGCCCATGTGCTGCGCCAAGATACGTTGTTACTGCATGGTGCTGATCATCGATTCTATGCGGGGTTTTTGATTACAAACCAACCCAACGCAAACACAATGATCGCGATTGCGCGCAGATTACAGCGCGCGATTGATCCCGCCTATGTCATTGATGACACGCCACATTATTTCAGTCTGTCCATTGGGTTTGCCACCACGGATCACCCTGCGATTTTATCGGCCAAGGACCTGATGCGGGCCGCACGGGTCGGTTTGGGGGCCGCACAGCGGGCGGGCAATGGTGCGATCCGAATGTTCGCCCACGACATGGATGAAACAGGCCAAATCAATGATCACCCCTCTAGTCCGATGTTGGCACAGGCGTTGAAACAAGGTGATATTGTCCCACATTTTCAACCACAAATCTGCGCCCATTCTAATCAAGTCATCGGGGTCGAAGCATTGGCGCGGTGGCAACAGCCCGATGGGACATTTGTTGCGCCAAATGTTTTTTTGCCAGTGCTGGAATCGGCGGGGTTGATGCGCCAAACCACTGGTCACATCTTAAATTGCGCCCTACATGCGCGGCGTGTCTGGGCAGATCAGGGGTGTCATATCGCAACCGTCAGCGTCAATTTATCGTCCGAGGATCTGTCAGATCCGCGTTTGGTCGATCAAATCCGTTGGCATCTGCGCCGCCACAAACACCCAGCCACGGCACTGCGTTTAGAGGTTGTGGAAAATGTGGTCATCAAGAACGCAGACGACATTATCAGCAAAAACATTCATGCCCTTGGCCATTTGGGATGCCAAATTGATTTGGATGATTTTGGAACCGGTCACGCGTCAATCCCATCCCTGCGCCATGCAGGATTAAATCGCCTAAAAATTGATCGCAGCTTTATCACCCATTGCGACAGCGATCCGAAACAAAAACGTCTACTGTCAGCAATGGTGGCCATGGCCCAGGAATTAGATTTGAAAATCGTGGCCGAAGGTGTCGAAACCATTGGCGAACAGTGCGAAGTGATCCGACAGGGTGCGGATGTGATCCAAGGCTATGCAATCGCACGCCCAATGCCTGGGCACGACATTCCCAAGTGGGTGGAAAAATACCATTCGCTGGTCGGTCACGCCCGTGGAATTGGCTAAGAACGGTCACTTTTTGGGGTGTTTCGTCGCTTTCGACCTGAAATTGGACAATATGGCCTTGACCTTTGCGGGATACCTCTGTTGAACCCTGTTGCAAGATTAACGGACAGGTGGCAAACCAAAATGGATGATCAGAACAAAAACCTAATTCTGGCCTCAGTACTCAGCTTTATCGTGATTGTGGTGTGGTTTGTAATGTTCCCGCCGCCTGAACCCCCCGCGCAGGATGAAACTGCGGTCAGCGAACAGGCTGTTCCATCGGGTGTGACAGCAACACCAATCGTAGAACAAGCGGCCGCATTGCCGACACCCACCCCCCAAATCGACGGGGCGCGCATCACCATCGACACAGATCGCGTTCAAGGTTCGATTTCAACCGTGGGCGGCCGCATTGATGAATTGTCATTGGTCGACTACCACGTCGAGGTGGATCCATCGACCCCACAGGTGACACTGCTGAAACCAGTTGGCACACCCGAATCTTATTACGCTGCCTTTGGTTGGGCTGCCTTGGGTGGTGTTGATGCGGGCGCTGTGCCAACACCTGATACGATCTGGGATGTTGCGGGCAATGACACATTGACCCCAACCACGCCTGTCACCTTGGTGTGGTCAAATGGTCAGGGTCTGGATTTTGAGCGCACCATCGCGATTGACGAAAATTTCATGTTTACTGTCACGCAAACCGTCAAAAATGCATCCGGTGCCGATGTCACATTGCGTCCCTATGGATTGATCCGTCGCCACGGCACACCTGCTGAATTGAAAAATTTCTTTATCCTGCACGAAGGTTTGGTGCGCGTCTCGGACGGTGAATTGGCCGAGGACGATTATGACACATTGGTCGATTATGACATCGACGACCGTGAAGGCACCAACGCCAAGCGCATCGAAGTGGCAGACAAAGGCTGGATCGGCTTTACCGATCATTACTGGATGACAACCTTGATCCCGCAAAACGGTGTCGGGTTCCGGTCGACGGCGAAATATTTCCCCGCCTCAGACATCTATCAGGCCGAGGCCGTGATGGCCCCCCAAACCGTGACAGCCGGCACACAGATTTCCACAACCACCCAGTTTTTCGCAGGGGCAAAGGAATGGGAAACCATCCGCAACTATGAACAAGAGGGCATTGATGGCTTTCTAGACAGCATCGATTGGGGTTGGTTTTTCTTTATCACGAAACCCATGTTTGCGGTTTTGCATTGGTTGAACGGTCTGATTGGCAACATGGGCTGGGCGATTATTGGTCTGACATTGCTGATCAAGGCATTGCTGTTCCCATTGGCCTATAAATCCTATGTCTCTATGGCGAAAATGAAAGAATTGCAGCCCGAGATGGAGAAAATCAAGGAACGTGCCGGCGACGATCGCGCAAAACTGCAACAGGAAATGATGTCCCTGTACAAGAAGGAAAAGGTCAATCCTGCATCAGGCTGTTTGCCAATCCTGCTGCAAATCCCGATCTTCTTCTCTTTGTACAAAGTGATCTTTGTCACATTGGAATTGCGCCACGCGCCGTGGGTTGGTTGGATCAAGGATTTGTCCGCGCCTGACCCCTCATCCATCTTGAACCTGTTTGGATTGCTGCCCTATGCCGCGCCTGCACCAGATAGCCTGTTGGCATTGATTTCCTTGGGCGTGTTGCCGATTTTGTTGGGCATTTCCATGTGGCTGCAACAAAAACTGAACCCAGCGCCCACCGATCCGACCCAAGCCATGATTTTCGCATGGATGCCATGGGTATTTATGTTCATGCTGGGCACATTTGCATCGGGTCTGGTCATTTACTGGATTGCAAACAACACGATCACATTCACCCAGCAATACCTGATCATGCGGTCCCAAGGGTATAAACCCGACGTCTTTGGCAATATCAAGAAAAGCATAAGACGGAACAAGGCTGCAAAATGATAACACTGGCCGAAATTTGGCGGTATCCCATCAAATCCCACAGCCGCGAGGCACTGGATCATGTGGATATCGCCGCCGGCCAGTCATTGCCATTGGATCGCGCATGGGCCGTGATACATGAGGCAACAGACCAAGACGGGCGCCAATGGGCGCCCTGTCGCAATTTTACGATAGGGTCCAAAGCGCCAAGCCTGAACGCGATTCATTCGCGTTGGACCCAAGACCAATCGCATCTTTGCCTAACGCATCCCACATTGGGGACACTGACGTTTGATCCTGATACGGATGGGGCAGATTTGGTGGACTGGACCGAATCCTTGATCCCGGACAACCGCCCCAAATCAACCCGTCTGGTCAAATGCCACGAACGGGGTATGACGGATACGGATTACCCATCAATCACCATCGGAAATTTAGCATCACATCGCGCGCTTGAACGACATGTCGGCAAACAGTTTTCGCATAAACGCTGGCGCTGCAATCTGTGGATTGATGGCGCGGACCCTTGGGCAGAATTTGATTGGATCGGCAAAACGCTGCGCATTGGCACCGCAGAATTTGAAATTCGCGAATGCGTCAAACGCTGTAATGTGACGACAGCCTGTGCAGACAGTGGCGAACGCGATATCGCGATGTTAAGCGTTCTAAACGGTCTTGGTCACCAAGACTTTACCGTATATGCTGTTGCAACCACCCCTGGTACAATCACACAAAATCAAAAGGTTGAAATCCTGTAATGCAAATGGAATTTCCCATCTCACCCGACCCAGATGACCTGACGCGCGAAAAAGGGCGGTTGTTGTTTGCACGCGAAACCGAATTTCTAAAGGGTGTGGTTGCCATGTCTGGTCTGCCACCTTCGGACCGGATTGAGGTCTGCTTTGCTGGGCGATCAAATGTGGGCAAATCTAGCCTGATCAACGCGTTGACAGGCCGTAAAAACCTGGCGCGGGCGTCAAACACACCGGGGCGCACACAAGAAATCAATTTCTTTACCGCCCAAGAAAGCCATTATTTGGTTGACCTACCTGGTTATGGCTTTGCCAATGCGCCTGTCGCCGTGGTCGAAAAATGGCAAGCCTTGTTAAAACAATATCTATCGGGCCGTCCATCATTGCGCCGTGCGTTTGTTTTGATTGACCACCGTCATGGCATCAAGAAAGTGGACCAAGATATTTTGAAACTGCTCGACAGTTCCGCAGTCACATTTCAATGTGTCGTCACCAAGGCAGACAAGGTCAAAGAAAGCGACCGCGATCCGATTTTGAAACAGATCCGAACTGCGCTGTCCAAACATCCCGCAGCCTATCCCGAAATCATTGTGACTTCGTCAGAAAAAGGTTGGGGCATTGAAACACTACGATCTACGATCGCCACCTTGGTCTAGGTCGTCTTGCACAAAACCGCGAAATATCGCAAAAATGATCAGGTAACTTGGAACCTCAAGAAATGAAGAAACGGGACATGAATCGCGATTGGATTGCCACCGCCAGCACGCTGTCACAGGCGTTGCCATATTTGCAACGCTATACCGGTGCCATTGTTGTCATCAAACTTGGCGGTCATGCCATGGGCAGCGACGAAGGCATGGACAGTTTCGCCCGTGACGTCGTTTTGATGCGCCAAGTCGGCATTAACCCCGTAATCGTGCATGGCGGCGGCCCCATGATCAATGCCTTGCTGGATAAATTGGATATCAAATCCGAATTCGTCAAAGGCAAACGTGTCACAGACGAAAAAACCATGGAAGTGGTGGAAATGGTCCTGTCCGGCACCGTAAACAAACGCATTGTTCAGGCCATCAACCGCCAAGGCGGCCGTGCCGTTGGTCTGTCGGGCAAGGACGCGAATTTGATTTTCTGCGAACAGACCGATCCAGAATTGGGTTTGGTCGGCACCCCATCCCGCATCGACCCCAGCGTGATCAACAGCCTATTTTCAGACGGCTTTATTCCTGTCATCGCCCCACTGGGTGCGGGCGAAAATGGTGAAACATTCAATATCAACGGCGACACGGCTGCTGGCGCGGTGGCCGCTGCACTGACGGCAGATCGCTTGTTGTTACTGACTGATGTCAGTGGGGTTAAAAATGATCAGGGCGAAGTGCTGACAGAACTGACAGCACCGCAGATTCGCGAACTGACAGAAAACGGCACCATCGCAGGTGGCATGATCCCAAAAACAGAAACCGCCCTAAACGCGTTGGAAGGCGGCGTTCGCGCGGTTGTTATTTTGGATGGGCGTGCACCGAATGCATGTTTGCTTGAATTATTTACCGAACACGGCGCCGGATCGATCATTCGTCTGTGATTGGTCTATATGCCACATTGATTTTCGACTGCCGGTATCTAAACTAACCGTATGGAAAACGAAAATCTTATCCGCCTTGGCGTCTTTCTTGGGCTGTTTACGGTCCTTGCTGTTATTGAAACAATCGCACCGCGCCGTGCGCGTCCTGTGGCGCGCGGATCGCGCTGGATGACGAATTGGGGCATAACCATTGCCAATACCCTAACCATGCGAATCTTGGCGATTGCGCTACCGTTGCTGGCGGTTGGGGCGGCTATTGATGCGGGTCGCGCGGAAATTGGTCTGTTGCATCTGGTCGATTGGCCGGCTTGGGTTGAAATCACACTGGCGATTGTGTTTTTTGATTTTGCAATTTGGTTTCAACACATGATCACGCATAAAATACCGCTGCTGTGGCGGCTGCATCGGGTGCATCATTCTGATCGCGATTTGGATGTCACCACCGCAATCCGGTTTCATCCGCTGGAAATTGCACTGTCGATGATCATCAAAATTGGGCTGGTCTATGCCTTGGGCCCAGCAGCGATTGCGATTATTATGTTTGAAATCATCCTGAACGGGACAGCCATGTTCAACCATGCAAACATTCGAATCCCTGATCGGCTAGAACGTGCCATCCGTTGGGTTTTGGTGACCCCAGATATGCACCGCGTGCATCATTCGGTCGACCGTCACGAACACGACAGCAACTATGGCTTTGCCCTGTCGATCTGGGATCGTTTATTTGGCACCTATATCGCACAACCCAAGCTGGGACATGACGGCATGACCATCGGCCTGCAATGGCAAGACACCGGCCCACTAAAGCTAGGGTGGAGCCTGTGGCTGCCGTTTCGCCGCAAATGAACTGGTCCGACCTACAGGATCTTTTGCAGCCTTGGGGGCTGCGCGCGATCGGCGGCATGCGCCCCCAACATCGTACCCCTGCCCAAGTCATTGTTCCAATCGCACCCGAGGAACCAAGGTTTTGGAAAATTTTTCGCGATAGCCCCGAATTCAAAGATGGGCTGGACCATCCAATGGATCGCTGGTCTCAGCGGGTCATCAGTGATATCGCGACAAAAATCAACGCAGAGGCATATTTTCCATTTTCGGGGCCACCGTATTATCCCTTTTTCGATTGGGTTATCGCAACAGGCCGCGTGCATCAGTCGCCCATAAAACTAGCCGTTGATCACCAAGCAGGATTATTCGTGGCCTTTCGTGGCGCGTTGGGGCTATCATATGATATTGATATCACGCCCGCCACAGAACATCCCTGCCACGACTGTGATGCGCCATGCCAAACGGCCTGCCCGATTTCAGCGTTTGAAACAGGTGTCTATGCTGCGGACGCCTGCACAACGCACATTACATCCGCTGCGGGCAATGAATGCTGGCAAGGTGGTTGCCTTGCGCGGCGCAGCTGTCCGTTGACGCAGCAAACGCAGCGCAGCGCGGAACACGCGCAATTTCATTTGCGGGCCTTTGCAAAACGGTGATACCGGCAGCTATTCGCGGATTTCGTTTGGATAGACGCCCCACATCGCGGATTTTGGCGCCCAGCCTTTGTGACCGTCTGCTTCGATCTGGCACCAATCAATTGTGCATTCTTCAAGATCAGCAATGACGTTTTGCGATAAAATCGCAACCATTGGGGATGTATCATCGGGTTTGCGGTAAATGGGTTGCTGATCGATTGTAATCAAAACCGTACGAACGCCAGATAGCAGCGAATAATGGATCCAACCCCCTGCCCCATCAAAATCACGTACGCGGCGCCAATTTTCATATTCGCCATAAATTTCAACCGGCAGATTTTTTTGGGTGTATACCCAATCAATCCGATGTGACAGTGACGGTCCGCGTCTGGCGTTTGCTTCGTTTGATTTGATGGAAACAAAGCGCGGCAAGGGCAGATTTGTGACCTCGCCACGGGTCTGCGCATGTGCCAAGGCCGGCAATACAGCCAAGGCTGCACAGGCAAAAATGCATGTCAATCGGTTCATCAATGTCACACCTGAATAAAACTATTCGCGAAAGGGTGCTTGTGCCCCCAAGGATTTTGCCACACTGTGACATTATTGGACGTCAAAGAAAAGCACCAGGAGCGAATAATGCCATCTGATCGTTTGAATGTTGTCGTAACACGCCGTTTGCCCGAAGTGGTCGAAACACGGTTAAAAGAATTGTTCAACGTCACCCTGCGCGCGGATGATACCCCAATGACCCGAGACGAGTTGACCCAAGCAGTCAGCCAAGCGGATGTGTTAATTCCCTGTATCGCCGACAAAATTGATGCAGGATTGATTGGGCGCGCTGGACCACAGTTCAAATTGATTGCCAATTTCGGCGCAGGTATTGACCATATCGATGTCACAACAGCATTACAGCGGGGCATATTGGTATCAAACACCCCAGATGTGGTCACAGACGACACCGCAGATATGACGATGGCCCTGATGATGTCCGTCTTGCGAAAAATCCCCCAAGGTCTGTCCGCCATGCAATCGGGACAATGGGGCGGATGGTCGCCTACGGGGTTTTTGGGCGGACGTCTGGGTGGACGACGGCTTGGTATTTTGGGGATGGGCCGGATTGGTCAGGCGGTGGCGCGTCGCGCGCAAGCCTTTGGCATGCAGGTCCATTATCATAACCGCAAACCTCTGCGCCGCGAAATTGAACAGCAATTGGGCGCCACATATTGGGATAGTTTGGATCAAATGGTCGCCCGCATGGATGTGATTTCAATCAATTGCCCCCATACCCCGTCCACGTTCCATTTGATGAACGCGCGACGGCTGAAATTGTTAAAACCAAGCGCGGTCATCGTGAACACATCACGTGGTGAGGTGATTGATGAAAACGCCCTGACGCGGATGCTGCGGGCAGGTGAATTGGCCGGTGCGGGATTGGACGTTTATGAACACGGGGTCGAGATTAACCCGCGGTTAAGAGCGTTGGAAAACGTGGTATTACTGCCCCATATGGGGTCTGCCACGCAAGAGGGGCGCATTGAGATGGGCGAAAAGGTGATCATCAATATCAAGACCTTTGCCGATGGGCATCGTCCGCCGGACATGGTCGTGCCGTCCATGCTGTAGGTTTTTGTTATTTTTGTTGAAAACGCGCCCTTGCGGGCGCGTTATGAGTATTTGGGCAAAAATGAAAGACCAAGACTGAATAGATTAGTCAGTGAATTTGTTATCACGCGGGAAACCACGCGGGGCCATGCGGCCGGCACTGGCGCGTTTGGCAACCCATTCGGTCAGGTCTGTTTCTGTCCGCGTGCGGCCCGCGGGATCAAGCCAGCTGAGACCATTTGCGATATGGAGGGTGGTTACGTCAGAGAGACCGCCATCTTTGTATTTTTGTAACCGCACCCCTTTGCCACGGGCCATTTCGGGCAGCTCTTCGATTGCGAAGATGAGCACTTTGCGGTTTTCGCCCACAACGGCCACATGGTCACCGTCAACAGGGCGGCAGACGCGAGCAGTGTTGCCATCGCGGACGTTGAGCACCTGTTTGCCGGTTCGGGTTTGTGCAATCACGTCATCTTGGGGAACGATAAATCCATCCCCCGCAGAGGAGGCGATCAGCAGTTTACTGCCAGGGGTATAGATTAAGATATCCACGATATCCACGTCATTGGGCAGATCAACCATCAGCCGCAGCGGTTCACCCATGCCGCGCCCACCAGGCAGGTTGGCGGCCAAGACCGTATAGAACCGGCCATTGTTGCCCAAGACCAGCAATTTATCGGTTGTTTCGGCATGGAACATGAACCGCGGGCTGTCGCCATCTTTGTATTTCAATTCGCGGGTCAGGTCGATGTGGCCGGTCATCGCGCGGATCCAGCCCATTTGGCTGCAGACCACTGTGACGGGTTCGCGTTCGATCATGGCCTCTAGGGGGACTTCTTCGGCTTCGGCGGCCTCGGCCAAGATGGTGCGGCGGGCGCCGCCCGCATAGTCTTTGCCGAATTTTTTGCGGGTTTCGCGCAGTTGTTCGGAAATACGCGCCCATTGCAATGTTTCTGAGGCAAGCAGTTCGTCCAATTCGGCGCGTTCGGCCATCAAAGCATCACGTTCGCGGACCAGTTCCATTTCCTCAAGCCGGCGCAAAGACCGCAGGCGCATGTTTAGGATGGCTTCGGCTTGCACCTCGGTCAATTCACCCGCGGCCTTTAGGTCGGGGCCGATGTAGTCTTTCTCGGATGTGGCGCGTTTGTGGTCGATGGACCAGTTTTCCGCCATCAGCGCCGCCTTGGGGTCGTCATCATAGCGAATGATATCAATCACGCGATCAAGGTTTAGAAAGGCAATAATCAGGCCTTCTAGTACCTCAAGCCGGTGATCGATTTTTTCCATTCGATGGGTTGAACGGCGCTGCAATACATCACGGCGGTGATCCAAAAAGGCGCGCAAGACCTGTTTTAACGAACTGACCTGCGGTGTGACACCATCAATCAAGACGTTCATGTTCAGTGAAAACCGGATTTCCAAATCCGAATTTTTGAACATCATGCCCATCAGCATATCGGGTTCGACATTTTTTGTTTTGGGTTCCAAAATCAGGCGAATGTCTTCGGCGCTTTCGTCGCGGACATCGCCCAGAATTGGGACCTTTTTCGTTTGGATCACTTCGGCAATTTTTTCGATCAGTTTCGATTTTTGGACCTGATAGGGGATTTCCGTGACTACGATTTGCCATTGACCACGGCCCAAATCTTCGACGTGCCATTTTGCCCGCAGGCGGAATGAACCGCGACCTGTGGCATATGCGTTTCGGATGTTTTCAGGGCTTTCGACCAAAACACCGCCCGTAGGGAAATCGGGACCCGGAACATAGTTCAACAGCGTGTCATCACGGGCATCGGGCGTTTTGATCAGATGTAAACAGGCGTCGCACAGTTCGGCGATATTGTGGGGCGGAATGTTGGTGGCCATGCCCACTGCAATACCACTGGACCCATTCGCTAAAAGGTTTGGAAAGGTGGCAGGCAACACAACCGGTTCGGTCAGGGTCCCGTCATAATTTTCACGAAAATCAACTGCGTTTTCGTTCAACCCCTCAAGCAATGCTTCGGCGACGGCGGTCATGCGTGCTTCGGTATAGCGGCTGGCGGCAGGGTTGTCGCCGTCAATATTGCCGAAATTCCCCTGACCATCGACCAGTGGGTATCGCACGTTGAAATCCTGCGCGAGACGCGCCATCGCGTCATAGATCGCGGCATCCCCATGCGGGTGATAATTCCCCATGACGTCGCCACTGATCTTGGCTGATTTGCGAAAGCCGCCATTTGATGCAAGCCGCAATTCACGCATTGCATATAAAATACGCCGGTGCACAGGTTTCAAACCATCACGCGCATCTGGCAAGGCGCGGTGCATAATCGTGGACAAGGCATAGGTCAGATATCTGTCACCAATCGCACGACGCAATGGTTCAGCTGTAATCTTACCTGCTTCGGGGGTTTCAAACGTATCGCTCATAACCACACGAATATATCGTGTTTCACGATTGGTAAAGCAGTCTTGGACAGAACATTACATTTTGCGTGGCAGATTGTTTTTATATTGCAGCTATGCCATAGCTTGGGCGCAAAACAGGGGGTGGTACTATGGCTAGCAAATCAGTTCTGATCACAGGATGTTCGTCCGGCATTGGGTTTGATGCGGCACATGGATTGCGTGACGCAGGGTGGCGGGTGTTCGCCACCGCGCGCAAACCCCAAGATGTCGAACGGTTGCGTGATTTAGGATTTGAAAGCGTGGTGCTAGACTATGCAGATGACGACAGCATTTCGCAAGCTGTCGCATATGTCACAAATCAAACCGGCGGCACATTGGATGCCGTGTTCAACAATGGCGCCTTTGCCTGTCCTGGCGCCGTCGAGGATTTACCCCGCGGTGCGTTGCGTGAAATTTATGAAACCAACCTGTTTGGCGTTCATGAATTGACCCGTCAGGTTATTCCCATCATGCGGGCCCAGGGCCATGGGCGCATTGTGAACTGTTCATCCGTTTTGGGCATGGTGCCCCTGAAATGGCGCGGTGCCTATAATTCAACCAAATTCGCGCTTGAGGGCCTGACACATACACTGCGGTTGGAAATGCGTGAAACTGGAATTGATATTATTTTGATCCAGCCTGGGCCGGTCACATCCGACATCCGCAAAAATTCAATTCCTCAGTTTGAACGCTGGATTGATTGGAAAGGGTCCGCACGCGCATCGCAATATGAAACCAGATTGATCCCGCGCCTGTATACCGACAGCGGACCAGATACGTTTGAATTGCCCGCCTCGGCCGTTACAAAAAAACTGCGCCACGCGCTGGAAAGCAAAAGACCAAAGTTAAATTATTATGTTACGACACCTACATATTTTATGTCCGTCGCCAAACGCGTCCTGCCAGCACGGGCGTTAGATTGGCTTTTGGATAAGTTTTAGTGACAAAACTTCGCACCCCCATTCGCTTTTGCGAAAAATCCCGCTAGATATCGTCGCAACGCAGCACAAGGAATGTCTGGATGAACCAAGACCCGTTATTTTATGTCGTTATCATCGCAATGGCCGCTGTTGCTATAATTATGCTGATCGGTATCGGCGGATTTGGCAAAGGCGGCGATTTCAACCGAAAGTATGCCAATAAAATCATGCGATTACGCATCATCGCACAATTCATAGCCGTGCTATTAATTCTGCTCTTTGTTTACCTAAGATCCTGAGGAAAATATGGTTGTTCTAAACAAAATTTATACGAAAACTGGTGATGATGGCGAAACAGCGCTGGGAAATGGATCGCGGGTTGCGAAACATTCAATGCGTGTAACGGCATATGGCACAACGGATGAACTGAATTCCTTTGTTGGTCTGGCTCGGCTGTCGGCCACAGGTGACATCGATGATATGTTGGTGCGGATTCAAAACGATCTGTTCGATATTGGCGCCGATCTGTGCCGCCCTGATATGGAACAGGATGCCGAGGCAGAATATCCCCCCCTGCGGATCATAGGATCTCAGGTCAAACGACTGGAATCTGAAATCGACGCCATGAATGCCGATCTGGAACCCCTGCGCAGTTTCATCCTGCCCGGTGGATCGGAATTGTCGGCAAAATTGCATTTGTGCCGCACCGTTTCACGCCGCGCCGAACGTGAAACCGTCGAACTGGCCACGATGGAATCGGTCAACCCACATGCAGTGAAATACCTTAATCGTCTTTCGGACTGGTTTTTTGTTGCTGCACGGGTGGCCAATGACAATGGCAAAGACGATGTTTTGTGGGTTCCAGGGGCCAATCGCTGATAATTTTTTGATGACGCGGCGTAGTTTATCGCTAACGTGACGATTTTACCCTATTTTCGTCGTCAACAAAGCATTATCAACAAAATACGAAATTTTGATGCCGCAGCCAGCGGCATTCCAACGAAGGAGATAAATGCCGATGAAGGTCGTGGTACCTGTCAAGCGCGTGATCGACTATAACGTAAAAGTCCGTGTCAAAGCGGATGGGAGCGGTGTTGATCTTGCCAACGTGAAAATGTCGATGAACCCATTCGACGAAATCGCCGTAGAAGAAGCGATCCGTCTAAAAGAGGCCGGCAAAGTCGAAGAAATCATCGTCGTATCCATAGGCGTTGAAAAATCCCAAGAAACGCTGCGGACTGCGCTGGCTATGGGTGCAGACCGTGCAATTTTGGTCACTGCAACAGACGATGTCCACAACGATATCGAACCTTTGGCCGTTGCGAAAATTCTGGCCAAAGTCATCGCAGACGAACAGCCCGGCCTTGTCCTTTGTGGCAAGCAAGCCATCGACAACGACATGAATGCAACTGGCCAAATGCTGTCCGCATTGCTGGGTTGGTCACAAGCGACCTTTGCCTCTGAAGTTGCCGTAGATGGCGATCATGCAACAGTCACCCGCGAAGTTGATGGTGGTTTGCAAACGATCAAGGTCAAAATGCCTGCGGTTATTTCAGTTGATCTGCGTCTAAACGAACCACGCTACGCATCACTGCCAAACATCATGAAAGCCAAGAAAAAGCCGCTGGATATTAAAACAGCCGCCGATCTGGGCATCGATGTGACCCCGCGCCTGACAATCGTCAAAACTGGCGAACCCGCTGCCCGCGAAGCCGGCATCAAAGTTGGATCCGTCGACGAGTTGGTCGCAAAACTGAAAGAAGTAGGAGCAGTATAATGGCAGTTCTATTACTTGCAGAATTAAATGGTGCCGATCTGGCCGTTGACGCAACAGCCAAGGCCGTGACAGCCGCCCGTGCATTGGGTGATGTGACTGTTCTTTGCGCCTCATCCGGGTGCAGTGGTGCCGCCGAAGCAGCCGCAAAATTGGATGGCGTTGCCAAAGTGCTGTGCGCCGATGATGCCGCCTATGGCAATGGCTTGGCAGAACCTATTGCGGATTTGGTTGTCTCTTTGGCCGGCGATTATGAACATATCGTCGCCCCAGCGACAAACAGCGCCAAAAACATCCTGCCACGCGTTGCGGCACTGCTGGACGTGATGGTGATCACCGACGCAACAGCCGTTGTTGACGCCAACACATTCGAACGCCCAATCTATGCGGGCAACGCAATCCAGACTGTTCAATCATCTGACGCAACCAAAGTTGTCTCCTTCCGGACTGCAAACTTTGATGCGGCAGACCAAGGTGGATCTGCATCTGTTGACACCATCGCGGCCGCCGGCAACCCAGGCCTGTCCGAATGGGTCGAAGATAAAGTCGCGGCCTCTGACCGTCCCGAACTGACATCTGCAGGCATCGTTGTCTCAGGCGGTCGCGGCGTAGGCTCCGAGGAAAGCTTTGCTATGATCTCAGGCCTGGCCGACAAACTGAACGCCGCCGTGGGTGCATCACGTGCCGCCGTCGACAGTGGCTATGCCCCCAACGACTGGCAGGTTGGCCAAACTGGCAAAGTTGTCGCACCCGACCTATACGTTGCCGTCGGCATCTCGGGCGCCATCCAACACTTGGCCGGTATGAAAGACAGCAAAATCATCGTCGCAATCAACAAAGACGAAGAAGCCCCCATTTTCCAAGTCGCAGACTACGGCCTTGTCGCCGACCTCTTCGATGCAGTTCCCGAACTGACAGAAAAACTGGGCTAATCCCACAACACCAAGCCCCGCTCTCAGCGGGGCTTTTTATTTCTTAAAACCAAAATCATTTTTTGTCGAAAAATATCCCCGCCGGAGGCTTCCGCAGCTTCAATTGACGCTGCCCGTGGATCGCTCTTACACCGGTTCAGCGGTCAACCAAACCCCACCCTCAGGCCGCAGCGTCAATACCATAACGGGGTCGGGTACCTTTCCAACAACAGGACGAAACCGAAATCTGGTTAGGATTGATGCCAAAATAATCACCGCCTCATTGATCGCGAATTGCGCCCCAATACAGACCCGTGGCCCATCAATAAACGGGATATAGGCAAAGCGATCTATGGATTTCGGATTTTCAAATCGCTCAGGAATAAACAAATCCGGATCCTGCCATAGTAACCGCGACCGATGCAGCGCATATAGCGGCAGGATCATTGTATCGCCCTTGCGGATTTGGCGACCACACAAAACATCCCGATCCATTGCCGTGCGCGACACAATCGCAGCCGGTGGATACAAACGCATTGTTTCATCGATAATCTGACGGATAAACGGCAAATGTGCCAAATCGGCCTCGCCGGCAATCCGACCATTCAGTTGCCCCTTGGCCTCTTCAATCGCGCGCTCTTGGTAATGGGGGTGATTGGCCAACAAATATAATGCCCACGACAATGCCAAAGCGGTTGTTTCATGCCCCGCCAAAATGAACGTCAACAAATTGTCGCGCAGTTCATCTGTCGTCATACCGCGGTCGGTTTCGGGATCTTTGCTATGCACCAACAAATCTAACAAATCGCTGGCCATATCTGCGCTTGGCTTGGTTTTGCGGTCATTGATCACGCGATCAGCCTGCGCCTTTAGGTATTTCAATTCATGCGCTGCAATTGTGCGTTTGAACCGTGGCACCCAAGTTGGCGCATCGATCATATCCAACACAGTCATTTTTGCACCGGTTTCCAAATATCGCTCTAACGCACGATGCACCATGTCACGATCCAGCCCATCGTTACCGGTAAATGTCACATCTGAAATTACCTCAAAGGTGGCCGTTGCCATTTCATCATGCAAATCGACAGCACCACGACCCGCCGCGGCAATACGATCGACCGAGCGCTGCGCCGCATGTGACATAATGGGCGATAAATTCCGGATATTGCGCGGGCTAAAGACTGGGGCCACCGCGCGGCGCTGCCAGCGCCAATGCGCGCCTTCGGCCACGAACATTGATTTGCCGATAGCAGGCCCCAAAACATTGCGTGTCGCCAAGGATTTCGGATAATTTCCAACGTTATCCAACAAAATTTGCCGCATGGCACCCGGATCCATGATCATATGCCAGCGTTTGCCCGTAAATCCACTTAGGATCGGTTGTTGTAACGCAATATCGGGAATAATCGCCAATGCATTTTTTTGGACAGCACGAACTGATCCGATCAACCCAACTGGATTGTTGTGCATTTCCACTTTGGTCGGAACAAAATCAGAGGTGTCCATTGAAAAACCATTTGCTAAACTACAAAAACGGTAGGCGCGATATTGACCAAGGTCAATATAAGCTATCATAAATATGTTTCCAAACCGACAAAACTGCTATAGCAGGTACACACTGAACGGGGGGACATTATGAAATCTGCAATTCTAGCTGCATCACTATTTTTGGGGCTTGCTGCATGCACACCCCCTGTCAGCGACAAACCCGTTGTGCCCATTGGTGATTTTAGTTTGGGATATAACGTGGTCGTCGGCGACCAAATGGCCAAAGGCCCCCTATCGCGCACCGCAGATACACAGGCGATCGCAACATCTTTGAAGACGGCAATTAATGAACGCCTGTCACGCTACGAAGGTGACAAACTGTACCATGTGGTGACACATGTTGACATGTATGTGATGGGCCGCGCAGGTGTTCCATTTGTATTCAGCCCAAAAACCGCCTTGTTCGTGTCAATGACTGTTTGGGATGACGCGGCCCAAGCCAAATTAACCGAAACCCCGATACAACTGACATTGCTGGAAAACAGCAACTCTAAAAATTTCTTAGGCTCCGGACTGGGACAGACGGTCGAGGAACAAATCCAAAGCATGGCTGAAAGTGCCGCCTATCAAATTGAAAGCTGGCTGCGCAAACAAAACCGCGAACAAAATTGGTTCAATCCAGATGCGGATGTCCCACTTTATGCGCCCACACAGGCGGCAGAAAATGCGGATGCATCCTAAAGGCGATGCAATTTTGCAATGCCTGAGAGAAACTGCGCATATCACGCAAGATGGGCTTGATTTTTCGCTCTAATCCTTCTAAACGCGCGCCTGATGGAAACTGGGGCGATGCCCCCCAAACAAAGAGGCGCTTGACGCATGGCAAAGGAAAAGTTTGACCGCAGTAAACCCCACTGCAACATCGGCACA
>CAZWFE010000037.1:0-11378 GCA_964633145.1 uncultured Phaeobacter sp.
CGCGAAAAAAGCGTTGACAGAAACTGACGGTGATTTCGAAGCGGCAATCGATTGGCTGCGCACAAAAGGTTTGGCGAAAGCTGCGAAAAAATCTGACCGCGTTGCGGCAGAAGGTTTGGTTGCAGTGGCCGTTGACGGCGGCAAAGGTGTTGCTGTTGAAATCAACTCGGAAACAGACTTTGTTGCGAAAAATGCTGACTTCCAAGCGATGGTTGCGTCATTCGCACAAGCAGGTTTGGGCGTCGATAGCGTCGAAGCCTTGGCAAATGCATCAGTAGACGGCAAAGCCGTATCAGACATTCTGACCGATAAAATCGCAACAATCGGCGAAAACATGACGCTGCGCCGCATGGCGATCCTGACAGGCGACGAAGTTGCAACATATGTGCATAACGCTGCGGCCACTGACATGGGTCAAATCGGCGTATTGGTTGCACTTAAGGGATCAAACCCAGAGTTCGGTCGCCAAGTCGCAATGCACATCGCCGCTGTAAACCCAGCCGCGTTGAATGCAGACGAATTGGACGCAGCCTATGTCGAACGCGAAAAAGCAATTCTGGTCGATCAAGCACGCGAATCTGGCAAGCCAGAAGCTGTGATTGAAAAAATGATCGAAGGCCGGATGAAAAAGTTCCTGGGCGAAGTCACATTGTTGGGCCAATCATTCGTGATCAACCCAGACTTGACCGTTGAGCAAGCTGCAAAAGAAGCCGGTGTAGAAATCACAGGGTTCGTACGCTTGGCCGTCGGCGAAGGCATCGAGAAAAAAGAAGAAGATTTCGCAGCCGAAGTTGCAAAAGCAGCCCAAGGCTAAGCACGCGATCTTTGAAAAATAAAAGGCGGCGCAGTAATTGCGCCGCCTTTTTTCGTGTCCAGTTTGAATTAATGGGGATTAGGTCAAACTAGAAACACATTGTAGCGGTGGCAGAGCCATGAAATGTGCATGGATTTACCACCAGTGTCCGAATGGCCTAGCCATTACTCACCGAACATGTCCGATGTTAGCTCTTTTCTTAATTTGAGAAAAGTAAGGAAAAACTTACCCTAGGGGCGCACCGTTAGACGGGATAGACGAAAATTTGGTTTTGTAACGCGAGGCGTAAAACAGCCTGAGCGGTTGTTTCAACGCCCAATGTATTGCGTGCCAAACGCAAATGTTTTTCAACCGTCTGGGTCGAAACAACCAAAATTTTGGCAATATCTTGGATTGTTTTCCCATCACTGACCCACGATAATACTTCGCGTTGGCGGTCGGTTAATCGCTTTCCCGAGATGGTATTATGGGGCAGGGTAAGCGATTTGGTGTGCGCCACCTTGTTTATTAATAAAATCTCATCTCCATATTTGGACCAAACCGCATCAGCTTGGGCCTGTGATTTGTTTTGATTCATAGCCAAGGATATTGCGCTGCGTGAACGTTTATTGATGGGTTGGAAACTGATCGTGTAGCCCGCAACAACCCCATATCGTTGGTTCAAATCAAACACAGCTTGCATTTTAGGTGTAATTTCTTGCTGCGCGACAAATTCACTGATCGCCGACCAGCTGCAAGCGCCAGTATTTTCCAAAGCCCATTTTAACATCGGACCATGTTGATAGAGTTCGCTTTCGACAAACTCTCTTAGATATCCTTCGCAGTAATTCGTCAAAATCAACTGATCGCCAGCATTGCCCAATGCCGAACCCGTGGCAAACCGAGTTGAGCCATATAATAATCGATCAAATCCATAATCGTCGATCATCGAACGCAGCCATTCTTGCCACAGCTCATCAACGGATGTGGCATCCATTATTTTGGTAAGCGTATGACAAATGTCCATCATGGTTTCTTTACTGGTTAAGCGTTATTATTCTTGTTTCAGCGATTTGTTATCGATAATCAATATTAATTTATTTAACATAATTATCATTATCCGCTATCCGTGTGTGCTTTACAACATGCGCCTTAAACACGTCCCTGAATCGAAAAAAGTCCTATGTACGAATGTGCAGACGTATTTCAGACCCGCTCTTACACTGTATCGTTTTTTTATAGATTGTAAACGCGTGACGCTGTGACTGCCCTGTTGATTTCACGAACGTGCCACTGTGTGAACCGCGCGTGCACCCAGTTCGTAGTACATGCTTTTGACTGCGGTGCCCGGTTCGCGATATGCATCTGTTATTGGCAAATACGGTGCTTTGCGACCGTCACTGGCAAAAAATTCTGCAATATCTTGGCCTGCGGCGGTTCCTGGTGCGATCCCGCGTCCCGAATACCCAAACACCGTCACCGCGTTGTCGCGCTGCACGATCTGCGGAATTTTTTCCGCTGTCATCGCAATGCGGCCTGACCACATACGATCCGTATCTGACCAAGTCACCTTTGGAAAAATTCGCGCAACAGCGCGTTTGAACCAAGCACGATGTATCGGCTTTCCAAGGCCTTGCGGATTGCCCATGGCGCCAAATGCAATCCGGTTGTCACGGGTCAATCGAAACGACGACATGATCAGCGCAGTATCCCAACACCCATGGTGATTTGGCAATATCTCTGCACGTTGTTCATCTGTTAAAGGATCACTAACGCATTGAAAGTAATGCACTATAGAGGTTTTTGGCGTCCTTGGCGTGGCCCCAAGTTGACCATAGGCATTGGTGGCAAACAAAACATATTTGGCGCGAATTTCACCCTGTGGTGTTTCAATATGCCATTGGCCTTGGTCATATTTTGCCGACAAGCAAGGCGTATTTTCATAAATACTGGCCCCTGCGGACTGTGCTGCACGCGCCAATCCACGAACATAGTCCAAGGGTTGAATGACCCCTGCCCGCCGGTCCAGCAACGCGCCGTAATATGCTGATGTTCCAGTCAGTTTTGCCGTTTGCTCGGCCGTCAGAATGCTGACAGGGGCTTGGCGTTTGGACCATTGCGCCTGACGGTTTTCCAAATCACGCAATCCAGCTGGACTGTGGGCCAAATGCAGGGTGCCATTTTGATGCGCGTCACAGTCGATATCATGTGTTTTTATCAGTGAAAACACGTCATCAGGCGCGCGTGATAGGCGTTGGATCAACTGCGATCCTGCATGCTGGCCCAAGGTTTGTTCAATCTGATCAGGCGGCAACCACAGACCCGCATTCACCAAACCCACGTTTCGGCCCGATCCACCGTGGCCGATGGTCTGTGCTTCGACGACGCTCACGCGCATGCCCAGCTGCGCTGCATTTAGTGCAGCGCTGAGTCCCGTAAATCCGGCGCCGACAATCGCAATATCCGCAGTCCGGTTTTGACAAAGCGGCGCAAAATCAGCGCGTTCCTGAGCGGATGTAATCCAATGATTATTTGACGGTGCTGTCATCGGGGATCTGCCTGCGTTACCAAAGACCCCCTGTTAGTGGCGCATTTTTATCGGAAAAGAAAGCCCAATTTACCGCCCAACAGCGCCCCTATCCCAATGAATACCCTGCCCCGCGTACGGTGCGAATGGGATCATCGCCACCATATTGGCACAATGCCTTGCGCAATCGCCCGATGTGGACGTCAACGGTACGGGTGTCGACAAATATTTCACGCCCCCATACCCGATCTAGCAGGTTGTCACGCGTCCAAACACGCGACGGGGTTTCCATCATTGTGACCAACAGTTTATATTCTGTGGGGCCTAATTTTATATCGGCGCCATTGCGGGTCACTTTGTAACTGACGGGGTCCAAGACGATGTCTTGGAATGTGATCTGGTGACCCGATGTGGCCGCGCGCGTGCGGCGCAGGTGTGCTTTGACACGGGCCATCAATTCGGCCACAGCATAGGGTTTGACCACATAGTCGTCTGCCCCGATGTCCAAACCGCGCACACGGTCGACCTCTTCTGATCGGGCGCTTAGCATTAGGACAGGGATATTTTTGGTTTTTTGATTTGATTTCAGTCGCCTACAGGTTTCCAAACCTGACAGGCGTGGCATCATCCAATCCAGTATAATCAAATCGGGATCGTTTTCATCGACCAAGATCAGCGCATCTTCGCCATTGTCCGTGGTTATGACGTTATAGCCTGCTGCCTCTAGGTTATATGATAACATTTCACGCTGTGCCATGTCATCTTCGACCAATAAAACAGTGGCTTGCATTGTGATTACCCTTTGTTTGTTTTGCTCATTTCAGGGTCTGATGATGTCACGTCGCCTTTTTCACGGGCATCATCATCGCGCTGACCTGTCACCAAAAACACGACCTGTTCGGCGATGGTTGTGACATGATCGCCCATGCGTTCCATATTTTTTGCCATAAAATGCAGATGCATGCAGGGGGTGATGTTTCTGGGGTCCTCCATCATATAGGTCAGGAATTCACGAAACAGACCGTTGTACATCTGATCAATTTCGATATCGCGCGCGATGACATCACGGGCCAATTCCAGATCGCGATTGACATAGGCATCCAATGCGTCCCTGAGCATCAGCTCGACTTCGCGGGCCAAACGTTTCAGGCCAAGGCGGCGTATATCGGAATTTGCCAAATCCTCTAGCACGATTGTCCGTTTGGCGATGTTTTTTGAATAATCCCCGATCCGTTCCAAATTTGAACTGACCTTGAATACGGACAAAACCAACCGCAAATCCACCGCAGTTGGGGCGCGCAGCGCGATCAATCTTGAACATTCGTCGTTGATGGATTCTTCGAATTGGTCGATTGTTTTATCGTTTAGACGCACCTGTCGCGCCAGTTCCAGATCACGCAATTCATAGGCGGTGGCCGCATCGCGGATAGCTGTTTCGACCAAACTGCCCATTTTAATAATTTGCGCTTGGATTTTATCCAAATCCCGATCAAAGGCTGATGCAATGTGTGTGTTAACCATGATTTTGATCCTAACCTATCCGACCCGTGATATAGCTTTCTGTTCTTGGATCTTTCGGGTTCGTAAAGATCGTCGAGGTGTCGTCATATTCTACCATATTCCCCAAATGAAAGAATGCGGTTTTCTGACTGACGCGCGCGGCCTGTTGCATCGAATGGGTCACAATCACCACACAGTAATTTTCGCGCAGCTCGTCGATCAATTCTTCGACTTGGGCGGTGGCGATTGGGTCAAGCGCAGAACAGGGTTCATCCATCAACAGCACTTCGGGTTGGGTGGCCACGGCGCGGGCAATGCACAGGCGTTGCTGTTGGCCCCCTGACAGCCCCGTTCCAGGCGCGTGCAGTCTGTCTTTTACTTCGTCCCAGATCGCACCACGGCGCAGCGCGGTTTCCACGATTTCGTCAAGATCCGTTTTGGAACGTGCAAGCCCATGGATCCGCGGGCCATAGGCCACATTGTCATAGATGGATTTGGGAAACGGATTGGGTTTTTGAAACACCATCCCCACCCGCGCGCGCAGCTGCACTGGGTCAACTGAGGGATCATAAATGTCATGCCCATCCAATTGAATGTCACCGGTCACGCGACAAATATCAATGGTGTCGTTCATTCGGTTCAAACAGCGCAGAAATGTTGATTTCCCGCAGCCAGATGGTCCGATAAAGGCGGTAACGGTGTTGTCCAAAATCGCTATGCTGACATCCTTGATCGCATGGGTGTCGCCATAATGCACCTGCACCTGTTCGGCCGAAATTTTGGTTGCATGTGTGGTCATTGATAAATCCGCTGTTTTTCGTATCTGTGGTTCATCATTGCGCTACTGCGGTTTTGTAACAGTTTCATGACAGACCGGCCAAATCGGCATTTATTTCCGATGCCAGCGGCAAAATAATGGAAAATTCGGCACCCTGCCCGCGTTTCGATTGTACGGCCATTCGCCCACGGTGGCGAGTGACAATATGTTTTACAATTGCCAACCCCAACCCTGTGCCGCCCGTTTTGCGATCGCGGTGATCGTCAACGCGGTAAAACCGTTCGGCCAAACGCGGTAAATGGATGGCATCAATGCCGGGACCATGATCCTTGACCCGTATAATGGCGCAGGGCTTGCGCAGTGTCGGGTCATATTGCGATCCGACCAAAGTCAGCACGACCGTGTTATCCGACCCCCCATATTTGATGGCGTTTTCCATCAGATTGACGCAGACCTGTATCATCTGATCCCAATCACCCAAAATATGCACAGGCTGGTCCAACCCCACGGTGTCAATCCGTACATTTGCGGCCTTGGCGGTGGGGTGCAGCACCTCTAGGCTGCTGGTTAGTACATCATTGACGCAAACGGTGTTTGTGGGACGCTTGCGTTCGGTTTCCTCGACGCGCGACAGGGATAACAGGTCGCTGACCAGTCGGTTCATGCGCTGTGCCTCTTGGTTCATGATATTCAAAAACCGGTCATGTGCGGCGGCGTCGTTCCGCGCTGGACCCAAGAGCGTTTCGATAAAGCCCATCAACGCGGCCAAGGGCGTTTTCAATTCGTGCGATACGTTTGACACAAAATCGCGGCGCATTTGATTGGCGGTTTCTAGGTCCGTCAAATCAACAAATTGCACTACCGCCTGATCTGGCCCCATCCAAATCGCTGTCGCGTCATAATACATCGTACTACGTGCGACATCGCGTTGAAACCGACAGCTTTGATTGGTTTGCGTGTCAAAAACGCGGTCCAACATCGCAAAGATCTGCGCATCGCGCAGCACCTTGAACACCGGTTTATCGACAATATCGGCACCAAAGATATCGCGCGCCAAAGCATTTGCGTTTGTGACCATGTCCAACCCATCTTGACGGTGCACGCGCAACGTCGGCAGAGGTGTTCCCAAAACCAAACGGTCGATAGAAAGATGTGCCATAAACCCCAGTCCAGCTGTTTGCGATTTACTATAACAGCTGCGTAACAGTTTTGCGACAACACACCGAACATTGCAGCCAAATGTTTTCACCAATGACCGTGAACATATGTTGTCACAGCTTTGTGAATGCATCAATGATGTCGTATGACACATCAGATGGATATCACCCAATATGTTTTATGCATCGCGCAGGGCGCAGATGACATTGACGTGGCAAATATCCTAGGCAATCAAGTGCTGCCGCATCAGATCCAAGTTGTGCAATGGTCCGAATTTGCCCAGTCTGGCCATTGGCTGCGGTACGGGGCGATCGTGTCGTGTGTGATCAGCGCGGAATATGATGCGATGGACCTATGCCAGCTGCTGGCACAGGAACATTATACGGGAAATGTGATATTTCTGACAGGTCTGTTGCCACGCCCTGCGATGGTGCTGCGCGAATTGCGGTCGCAGTTTCCGAACCTTAATCTTGAACTGCGCCAAGACATGTCCTTTATCACATCCTATGAGGCCCGCGTGGCCCGCGGGCAAGCACGCCAGATCTGAACCCTAGATTTGAACCAATGTCGCGACAAAGCGTTCCGCGTTGCGCTGATAGGATAGCGCGCTTTGCGTCAGATGCGCGATGGCATCTTGATCCAACTGGCGCACCACTTTGCCAGGGGCCCCCATGACTAATGACCCGTCTGGGATCACTTTGTTTTCTGTGATCAGTGCCCCTGCCCCGATCAGACAGTTTTTGCCAATCTTGGCCCCGTTTAACACCGTGGCCCCCATGCCGATCAGGGAATTATCACCAATCACACAGCCATGTAACGTCACCTTGTGGCCGATGGTACAGTTTTCACCGATAACCAGCGGATAGCCCATATCCGTGTGCAAAACACAATTTTCCTGAATATTACTGCCCTGCCCCAAGGTGATCGTTTCGTTATCACCGCGCAAGGTTGCACCAAACCAAACCGATGACTTGGCATGCAAAGCGATATCGCCGATCACATTGGCATCGGGGGCCACCCAAGCGGTTTCATCAATGGTGGGTTGAATGGATCCTAGGGCATAAATTGGCATATCTTATCGGTCCTCATATTCGCGGTTCAGGCGACGCACAGTTTCGACGATGCTGGGCTGTTGGCTTAGCCGCATGCGTTCTGCTGTTATGATCGTTTTCAATTTCGTATCGGTTTCGTCAATATCTTGATTTACCAAAACATAGTTATATTCTGGCCAATGACTGATTTCATTGTGTGATTTTGCCATGCGGTTTTCGATCACTTCGGCGCTGTCTTGGCCGCGGCTGACCAGACGGCGTTCCAATTCTGGGATAGACGGCGGCAGGATAAAAATCGACAACACATGCTGACCCAAGGCCGAATTGCGAATTTGCTGACCGCCCTGCCAGTCAACGTCGAACAATATATCATGACCTTGGTTAATCGCGCCTTCAACCGGGCCGCGCGGACTGCCATAAAGGTTTCCAAAAACCTCGGCATGTTCCAACATATCCCCTTGGGCCACCATGGTTTGGAATTCATCACGCGTATGAAAATAATAGTCACGCCCGTGTTCTTCGCCCACACGTGGGGCGCGCGTGGTGGCCGATACAGAAAATCGTATATCATTGTCCCATTGCAACAGCAGCTTGGCCAAGGTTGATTTCCCCGCGCCCGATGGCGATGATAAAATAATTAATAATCCGCGTCGTGTCATAGCCTAAGGTTTTCCTATGGTTTTATATCAATATAATTCGGATTTACGGCCGTTGCCATGGACAAAACAGCCTGCAATGATCAAACCTGTTTTGCATTGGATCAATGGCTTATCCTTGGGTTGAACCGCTTGTTACAACTTAAAAGTTCACATGCCTTAACACAAGAGCGACCGATATTAACCATTTGTTAGGATTTAACACGCATACCTGCGTTTAGGTGTTATTAACGCTCGTATACAAAACGTTTACACAAGTTGGGTTACAGTATGGAAAATGTTATTTCCTTTCAATTCGTTCATTTGCGCAAAGAATTTCCAATTTTACATGAATTGGCGGTATATTGGACGAACTTAAACAGTGGTGATTTGCCCCGCCGCAGCGATATTGACCCGCGTCAATTGGAACGGGTGTTGCCCTATCTGTTTATCTTGGATCGTACCGGTGCCGATAACGCAACGATCCGCTTGGGCAGTACGCAATTGGAAACATTGACCGGCGCGCCAATGAAAGGTATGCAATTTTCCGACCTAATTGATCCAAGCTCACACGATATGATCAGCCGTGGTTTTGAAAAATTATGGGTAAAGAAAACACCGCAATCCTTTGATATTACGTCATCATTTACAGATGAACGCGACACAATTTCGGGCAAAGTCATCTTGTTTCCGTTGCGCGATGTTTTTGGTCGCGTGACCAAAGCGATTGGCGCATTACAAGTAATGGGCCGAATTAAATACCCGCCCTATACGTTCGACATTCGCCGCGCCGCACAAGACATTGATTTTGCGACGCTTTCAAAAATATACAAAGGTTAGAAAACCTAGCTATGCCCGCGGGCCAAGGCATCTTGCATTACGGAAATCACCTGATCGCGTGTGACATCTGATGTGACAAACGCATCGCCAATATCACGCGCCAGAATAAACCGCAGTTGTCCGTCAACCACCTTTTTGTCCTGCGCCATCAACCCGACCAGATCAGTTGCGCTGGATAAGGGGCCAGAAATATCGGACAGATCCAGTTTCATCCCCATGGCGCGCAGGTGTTCGCGCACACGGCTGGGGCATTCTTGGGAACACAGGCCCATGCGTGCCGACAGTTCAAACGCCAAGGCACAGCCTATGGCCACGCCTTCGCCATGCAGCAAACGGTCGGAATAACCGGTATCCTTTTCCAAGGCATGACAAAACGTATGACCAAGGTTCAACAGCGCGCGATCGCCCTGTTCCGTTTCGTCACGCGCTACGATGTCGGCCTTCATCTGGCATGACATACGCACGGCCTCGGTGCGCGCGTCAATATCGCCTGTGGCCAGTGTTGGGCCAAACTGTTCAAGCCAATCAAAAAACCTAGCATTGCCCAGCAGTCCGTATTTCACAACCTCGCCATAGCCCGCCAGAAAATCACGATCGCTGAGCGTTCCCAAGGCATCAATATCAGCCAAGACCAGAACAGGCTGATGAAAGGCGCCGACCAAATTTTTGCCGTGGTGCGTGTTGATCCCCGTTTTGCCACCCACCGAACTGTCGACCTGCGCCAGCAGTGATGTGGGCATTTGCACAAACCGTACCCCACGGCGCAAAATGGACGCGGCAAAGCCCACCAAATCGCCGATAACCCCACCGCCAAGCGCGATCACCAAATCGCGGCGTTCAATTTTTTGGTCCAACAACCATTCCACCGTTTGCGTCAGCGGTCCCCAGCTTTTGGTGGCCTCGCCAGCCGGTAAAACCAGCGTATCGTGGGAAATTCCCGCCTGTGTCAGCGCCGCCTGCAATTGGGGCGCATGCAAACGCGCCACATTTTCATCAGTGACAATCGCCACTTTGGCCCGATGTAGATGCGGTGCTAAATGCGCGGGCGCGTCTGCGATCAGGCCTTGGCCGATCAAAATGTCATAACTGCGGGCCTCTAAATCCACATGGACTGTTTTCATGGGTCTTGGCTTTCTAATACATCGTTGCGGGTCATAAGGGCGGAAATGACCCGATTTGCCATATCATCAATTGCGGTATCGGGCGATGACTGAACATGCACCTGTGCCAATTTATAAATCGGCGTACGCTGGTCATACAGCGCCTTTAACGTGCCATAGGGATTATCAGTGCGCAGCAATGGTCGGGTGTTTTTATTTTTCACCCGTGACCACAGCAAATCCAAATCCGCATCTAACCAGACGGCCACGCCTTTTTCGTTGATGGCCGCACGGTTGACATCCGCCAAAAATGCGCCCCCGCCCGTGGATAGAATACACGGGTCCCCATCCAACAGGCGGGTGATCACTTGGGTTTCTTTGATCCGAAAAAATGGTTCGCCGTCACGTTCGAATATTTCGGGAATGGTCATATTGGCCGCCTGTTCGATTTCAGAATCAGAATCCAGAAACGGCACACCCAAAATCTGCGATACAGCCTTGCCGACCGCGGTTTTGCCCGCGCCCATCATGCCGACCATCGCAACAGTTTTTTTCAAAGTAAAAGTCATATTGTCCTTATTGGCGATCTTGTGCCAAGATGCAAATCACATCATTGAATGACGTGATCTTGACGAAAAGACCAGATATAAAAACAACGATAACCATAAAACGGGGCGGCGCACATGGGAAAATTGATTAAATGGCTTGTGATTTTGGTCATCCTTTTGGGAATCATGTTGACGGCATATGCCTATCTGGGCCCATATTTCGGCGTTGATTTTGCACCCAGTCAAACACCTGTCAAAGTGCCAGTGGATCTAAATGCGTCATAGTCTTTGCGCCCTTTTATTGGCCCTGCCAACCTATGGGGCGGCCCAAACGGGCGACCTGTCGTCGTTTGATTGGCGTGATCCGGCGTCGGCGGCGCAATTGGGTACAATTGGAACGCCCATCGCCAATGGTTCCGTTTCCGGTCAGCTTTCAGGCCAGATTAC
>CAZWFE010000037.1:11478-21619 GCA_964633145.1 uncultured Phaeobacter sp.
ACACTGATTCAGTCGGGTTATTGCCGCCCTCGGCAACTGGGTTTCCTGTATCATTGTGGCGACAATCAAGTGTGGCAGATCTGGATCAAATCCTGCGTGTCATTGCCCCGCCAAAGCACGCCGCCATTCAGGGTCTGTTTTTCAACCTGCTCTTGGCCGAGGCCGATCGCCCCAGCGCCGCCATGAACACCCCCCAAGACGGATCATTTTTGGAACTGCGTATTCAAAAACTGATTGAACTGGGGGCTATTGATCCTGCTTTTGCACTGCTGGAACGGGCCGCGCCCGTCCCGCCATCCTTGGTACCATTATTGTTTGATGTAACGCTGCTGGCCCCAAACATCGGGCCAGCCTGTCCGCAGATACTGGGGCTGCCTTCGGACGGGAAACAGGATGCGTCACGGGTGTTTTGTTTTGCCCGCAAAGGCGACTGGCTGACAGCAACATTGGTTTTGGACATTGCCCAAGCCCTAGGAACGATTCGCCCGCAAACCGCCGCCCTGTTGCATCAATTCCTTGAAACGAACGCACAAGATGACGTTGCCGCACAACTGCCGCCCCCAGCACAGGTCAATCCGCTGGAATTTCGCCTGTTTGAAGCAATCGGCGCGCCGTTGCCCGCGGAATTATTACCGCGTGCGTTTTCGGTTGCTGATCTGTCCGGCGATAATGGATGGAAAGCACAACTGCACGCAGCAGAACGGTTGGCTGAAACTGGTGCAATTGCTGATAATACGTTTTTGGGGATTTACACCAAATACCCCCCTGCTGCGTCGGGCGGCATTTGGGATCGGGTACGCAGTTTTCAAAAACTGGATCAGGCGCTGCAATCGCGCAATGTTGATATTATTGGACCGGCCTTGGACCAAGCGTGGACACATTTTCGTGCGACCAATCTGAAATCACAGTTTGCCAATATCTTTGCCCCCGCATTGCTGGAGAGTGATTTAAAGGGCAGCGATCGCATTATGGCCGCAAAAATCATCATGTTGTCGCGCCACTACAAACGTGCTGTGCCCATGCTGGGGGGCCAAGACCGGTTTTTGGCCGCAATCGCGCGATCTGATTTTTCCGGTGTCAGCCCGCATTCCACACTGGAACAGGCCATCTTTGCTGCATTTACACAGCCGCGCGTTCCCGTATCCACGCAATCGTTGCTAGCGCAGGGCAAATTGGGCGAAGCAATTTTAACAGCCATCGTAAAATTTGAAAAAGGCGCCCAAGGCGACATGCAGGATTTACTGGAATCACTGTCCACATTTTTATTGGTGGGGCTTGATGATATCGCCTGCAGGGCTGCGATTTCAATTTACCTAAGGGCGCAGCATTGATGGACGATATTCACCGTATTCAGGCATTTTTGCAGGCCAAGGCTGCCGAAACCGGTGCCGCGCGGAATACGACGGATGCCTATGCGCGCGATCTGCGTGATTTTCAATCGGATTTGGCCCTGCGAGGTCTGGATTTGATGTCTGTCCAGATGGCAGATATTGAAACCTATCTGGTTGGGTTGGACAGTCAAGGTTTGTCTGCTGCGACGCGGTCACGCCGGCTGTCGGCCATTCGTCAATTCTATGCCTTTACGGTTGAGGAACATTGGCGCAGCGATAACCCTGCGATCCAGATTTCTGGCCCAGGCCGCAAAAAATCGCTGCCCAAAACCCTAAGTGTGGAACAGGTCGATCAACTGTTGGACTGCGCCCAGCGGTCTGGCAAAACACAAATTGATCGGTTGCGCGATACCTGTTTGATGCAAATGCTTTATGCCACCGGCATGCGCATTTCCGAATTGATGACCCTGCCCCTGTCAGTGGCACGCGGGCATCCACAATATTTGTTGATCCGTGGCAAGGGAAACAAAGAACGCATTGTCCCCCTATCGCCCGACGCGCAGGCCAGCCTGAGCGATTGGTTGGCGCATCGTGATCAAACCGATGATTTGGATCAGGCCCAAGGCCGCACGCCATCGCCCTATCTGTTCCCATCGCGCGGCAAACAGGGGCATTACACGCGCCATTGGTTTTATCAAAAACTAAAATCTTGGGCGGTGGATTGTGGTATTGATCCTGAACAGGTCAGCCCACATACGATCCGCCACGCCTTTGCCACGCATTTATTGCAAAACGGTGCGGATTTACGGGTGATCCAAACCTTGCTGGGGCATGCCGATATTTCGACCACCGAAATCTATACCCATGTGTTACAAGATCGCCTGCGCGATCTGGTGTTGGATCATCACCCTTTGTCAAATACCCGCAATTCAGTGGGCAATACATCTTCGGATGGCCAATAACCGCTGATCAGGGCAGCATGGTATCCTTGGGTCAGTCCCGCATCCGTCATAGACTGCGCCGCTGCTTGTGCGTCATAGGTCAGGTTGTGGATTTGAAAACGCCCCTGACAAAGTGTTGCAAACTGCGTTGATGGATCGCCCCGATGGGGTGGCATTCCGATGACGCCCGCATTGTACCAGCTGCGATTGTTTGGCAATTGACGTTCAAAGGCGATCCCGCTGTGACCGGCGCAAATGACATCCACAGGTCCGATATGATCCGCGATCATGTCGAAATACGCGGCAAAGGCTGCATCGCTGTCGACCGACCACACAAATTCAGAAATATGTTTTGGACTGCCATGCACCACAGCATAGCGTTTGTTGAAATGTTCAAAAACGATCCAATCCGGTCGCCCCGTCATCCAATCACGATGGTGCGGTGCCAGCGCATTTGATACATACCCATACCAATCAACGGACAACATATCACAGGTTGATCCGCTATCGAATCCGCATCCACAATCAAGCTGGCCTTGGGCCAATTGTTGTTCACAGTTGCCAGCAATCGAATGGTCACACTGCGCGCGCAACAGATCCAGCGTTTCATTGGGTTTCGCGCAATAGGCCACACTGTCCCCAGTATGTATCCGGCGCTGGGCTGGAATACCGCGCTGGTCGGCCCACGCGAACAATGACCTTGTGGCATGAAAATTGGAATAACATCCGCCAAATATCAAAATATCATCGTCAATCCGGCCTATATCGTCGATCTTCATGGCCCGCTCCCTTGATTGCAGGGGATAAAATCCCCATAACCAGAACAGGACATTATCAGAAAAGACCCAATATGGAAGCGGATACACAAATACTTGATACAGCGTTTTGGATCACAACGGGGGCCATTTTCACCCTGTTGATCCTGTCTGGTTTTTTTTCGGGCTCTGAAACGGCATTGACCGCTGCATCGCGCGGTAAATTGCGCACCCAAGCGGACAAAGGATCGCGAGGCGCACAACGCGCATTGCACATCACCGAAGACAACGAACGCCTGATTGGGTCTGTTTTGCTGGGCAACAACTTGGTCAATATTTTGGCCACATCACTGACCACCGCATTATTTACCCGCCTGTTCGGCGAAAGCGGCGTGGCCTTGGCCACCTTGGTGATGACCGTTTTGGTTTTGATCTTTGCCGAAGTGCTGCCCAAAACCTATGCCATTACAAATGCTGAAACCGCGGCATCGCGGGTCTCGGGGCCAATTTCATTCATCATTATGATCTTTGCCCCGATTGTGACCATGGTGCGTTGGTTGGTACGCCGTGTTTTACGTGTGTTTGGCGTGCAAACGGACCCCGACAGTCATATTTTGGCCGTTCGCGAAGAAATCGCAGGCGCCATTGCGCTAGGCCATTCCGAAGGTGTCGTCGAGAAAGAGGACCGTGATCGCATTTTGGGGGCGTTGGATTTGTCCGAACGCACAGTCGAAGAAATCATGCTGCACCGATCCGGGATCGAAATGATCGATGCCAATGATGATCCCAGCCAAATTCTGACCCAATGTTTAGAAAGCGCACATACCCGACTGCCCGTGTTCAAGGATAATCCAGAAAACATCATTGGTGTGATCCATGCCAAAGATTTGGCGCGCACGATGTACCGCAAGGTGTCGGGCCCTGACGCGTCCTTGGATGATCTAAAAAACTTTGACATCCAAGAAGTTGCGATGAAACCCTATTTCATCCCCGACACAACGTCGCTAGATGATCAAATGCGCCAATTCCTACGTCGTCGAACACATTTTGCGCTGGTGGTGGATGAATACGGCAGCCTTGAGGGGTTGATCACACTAGAAGACATCCTAGAAGAAATCGTTGGCGAAATTTCGGACGAATTCGACCCCTTGGCCGAAGGTGTCATCAAACCGCAAGAAGACGGCAGCTATATCTTGGATGGATCGATGACCATCCGTGACCTAAACCGTGCGCTGGATTGGGCCCTGCCCGATGAAGAGGCCAACACATTGGCCGGCTTGGTGATATATGACGCCCAAATGATCCCAACCGCGGGCCAAGTGTTCAGTTTCCACGGGTTCCGGTTTGAAGTGATTGAACGCCAAGCCAACCGATTGACAAAACTGCGGATCAAGCCGTTGCAATAACGGCCTGATCCGATCGGGTTAGCCGCGCAGAATTTCGCCCTTGGGGTCAAATGGCGGTTCGTGCAGGATTGTCGCCTTGTGTGGTTTGCCCAAAATCATGACATCAACCGCATCACCTGGTTGGGCATTTTTCACATATCCCAGTGCCAATGACATCCCAACGCTATATCCATAGGCGCCCGAGGTCACGCGGCCAATACCTTGGCCATCTTTGAAAATCGGCTCGCCCCCTGTGGCGTCTGCGTTTGATGCGGTGACATCTGCATCATCTATGTGTAACAACACCAGCTGTTCGCGGGCAGGCTTGGCCATGACCTCTTGTGCGGCGGCTTTGTTCAAGAACTCTTTGTTCATTTTACACAGACGTTCTAGTCCCACCTCTTGTGGCCAATATTCGGGGCTGTATTCGCGGCTCCAGCTGCCATACCCCTTTTCGACACGCAGCGACATCAAGGCGCGGCTACCCACTGGGCCACCACCCGCCTCTTGGGCGGCTTGGATCAGGGCTGTGTAAACGGCCTGTTGGTCTGCGGTATCGCAATAAATTTCCCAACCCAAATCACCGGTAAAGGACACGCGCAATGCACCACATTCCACGCCTGCAATCGTCAATTTGCCCGACCGCATGAACGGCCAAGAGTGATTTGAAAGATCCGCATTGCTTAGGCGTTGCAACACATCGCGTGATTTTGGCCCCGCCACGTTAAAGGCGCAGCGCGCAACTGTTACGCTCTCAAACGTGGTTCCCTCTGGCAAGGGGACCTCTTTGTAAAACCGCTGTTGATAGCGTTCGGCCATGCCAGAACTGATGATCCAAAATTCATCCTCGGCCATGCGGGTCACGGTTGCATCGCCCGCAATGCCACCGCGCACCCCAATCAGGGGCGTCAAACACGACCGTCCAACAGATTTCGGCATCGTGTTGGCAAAGACCGCGTTTAACCAATCCTCGGCCCCCGGTCCTTTGCAGACATATTTACCAAAGTTCGAAATATCAATAACGCCCACCGTATCGCGCAGCATTTTGGCCTCACGCCCGACAGAATGCCACCATGCCTGACGTGTGAAACCTTCGGTTTCGGGGGTATCAGCGTCAAAATACAGTGGATGTTCCCAGCCATAGTTTAACCCAAACACCGCGCCCATATCACGTTGCATGTCGTAAATTGGCCGCGTGCGTGCTGGACGACCGGCTGCACGTTCTTCGTTCGGGAAATGAATTTTGAACCGGTTTGCATACTGATCGCCCACGCGCGCCTTGGTGAACGCCGCATCCGCCCAGTCGCCAAACCGTGCCACATCCCAAGCAAACATGTCATAACGCGTCTCGCCCGTCACAATCCAATCAGCCGCCAACATACCCATACCGCCCGATTGGCTAAACCCTGGGATAATGCCGTTACAGCAGAAATAATTTTTCAACTCAGGCACAGGGCCAAACAACACATTGGAATCGGGCGACCAAATCATTGGCCCATTGATCACACGCTTAATCCCAGCGGTCCCAACAACAGGCACACGATCAATGGCCCGCATCATGTTTTCTTCGATCCGTTCCAAATCATCGTCGAACAATTCATGCCCAAAATCAGGCGGCGTGCCCTCTTCTGCCCAGAATTTCAGATTCTTCTCATAGGCGCCAACCAACAATCCTTTGCCTTCTTGGCGCAGATAATATTCGCCATCACGGTCTGCAACCGATGGCAACCGACGATCCAATGCCTCAATCTCAGCAATGGTTTCGGTCACGAAATACTGATGCTCGGTGGGCTGCAATGGCAATTCAATCCCCGCCATGCGCGCCACTTCACGTCCCCATAGTCCGGCAGCATTAACGACCCACTGCGTATGAATGTCCCCTTTGGGCGTACGCACAATCCATGACCCATCCGCTTGCGGCTCTGTCGCTGTCACTGGCGTGAACCGATAAATTTCGGCCCCACGCTGACGCGCCCCCACCGCATAGGCATTGGTCACACCTGATGGATCCACATTCCCCCCATCAGGTTCCCACATAATACAGCGAATGCCGTCAAAATTTACCAGCGGATGCAAACGCTCAGCCTCATCGCGGCTGACTTCATGGAAATTCATACCATACAATTTCGCCTTTGCCGCCTGCAACCTCAGCTGGTGCTCCCTCTCTCGGGTCTGGGCTAAATACAATGATCCAGGTTGAAATACACCACACCCCTGCCCGGTCTCGGCTTCCAACTCTTTATATAAATTCATTGTATAATGCTGAATACGGCTGATGTTGGTACTGTCGTGCAACCCATGAATATTTGCCGCCGCATGCCAGGTCGATCCAGATGTCAACTCATCGCGCTCTAACATCACGACATCCGTCCATCCCAATTTCGTCAGGTGATACAGAATGGAACATCCAATCACCCCACCGCCAATCACAACAGCCTGCGCATGCGTCTTCATCTGGTTATCCTTTCCATAGACATGCCCATATCATTTCCAAAAACCATCCCCCACGATTGCCAATCCCCGACATTTACAGTCGCAAAGCCGCCTATTTTAATACACACCGGCCTTTCATTTTTGCAAAAATACTCGCGGGGGGTCTGGGGGCAGCCGCCCCCAGCACAACTTTCCAACCAGCGACACAATTGGTCGCCTTTTGACTTGCCAATCCCCACCACTCAGGCAAGCTACCACCGAAAGAGAGGTGCAACATGAAAACCACAACACGCGTAGCGGTCATCGGGGGCGGCGTCGTCGGATGCAGCGTTCTGTATCATCTGACAAAATTGGGTTGGTCAGACGTTATGTTGATCGAACGCTCCGAACTCACGTCTGGCTCGACATGGCACGCGGCAGGTGGCTTTCATACACTCAATGGCGATACAAACATGGCCGCTCTTCAGGGCTACACCATCCGCCTTTACAAAGAGCTCGAAGAAATCACCGGCATGTCTTGCGGTTTGCACCATGTGGGCGGTGTCACTTTGGCCGATAACCAAGAACGCTTTGACATGCTCTTGGCGGAACGCGCAAAACATCGTTACATGGGGCTAGATACCGAAATCGTTGGACCGGATGAGATCAAAAAAATCGCGCCGATCACAAATACGGACGGCATTATCGGTGCATTATATGATCCACTCGATGGCCACCTTGACCCATCTGGGACGACCCACGCCTATGCCAAGGCCGCGCGTATGGGGGGTGCGACCATTGAAACCCATTGCAAGGTGATCGAAACCAATCAACGCAGCGATGGCACCTGGGACGTTTTCACCGACAAAGGCACCGTTCACGCCGAACATATCGTTAACGCCGGCGGCCTTTGGGCCCGCGAAGTGGGCGCTATGGCGGGCATTTATCTGCCCCTGCACCCGATGGAACACCAATATATCGTCACAGATGAAATCCCTGAAATTTACGACCGCGACCAAGAACACCCCCACGTCATGGACCCCGCTGGCGAAAGCTATCTGCGACAAGAGGGCCGCGGCCTGTGTATCGGGTTTTATGAACAGCCCTGCAAACCCTGGGCGGTGGATGGCACGCCTTGGAATTTCGGGCATGAACTGTTGCCAGATGACTTTGACAAAATCAACGACAGCATTGAATTTGCTTACAAACGCTTCCCCGTCCTTGAAACGGCTGGTGTGAAATCGGTCATTCATGGGCCCTTTACCTTTGCCCCTGATGGCAATCCGCTGGTTGGCCCCATTCCAGGTGTGCGCAACTACTGGTCCGCCTGCGGCGTTATGGCTGGGTTCAGTCAGGGGGGCGGTGTTGGGTTGATGCTGGCCCAATGGATGATCCATGGCGAAACAGAACGCGACACATCCGCGATGGATGTGGCCCGCTTTGGACAAAACTGGATCAATCCCGGCTATACCCTGCCTAAGGTAATCGAAAATTACCAAAAACGGTTTTCCGTCAGCTACCCGAACGAAGAATTACCGGCCGCACGTCCCCTGCGCACCACGCCAATGTATGATATCTTTGATAAAATGGGGGCCGTTTGGGGCGCGCAATTCGGGCTTGAGGTGGTTAATTATTTCGCCCAAGGCGATGAACCCCGTTATGAGACCCCATCGTTTCGCAGGTCAAATGCATGGGACGCCACCAAACGCGAAGTCATGGGCGTACGCACCCATGTCGGCATAAACGAAGTCCACAATTTCGGCAAATATCGTGTGACAGGCCCAGATGCGCGCGCATGGCTGGACCGTATCATGGCGGGTCGTATCCCGAAACAGGGTCGGATATCGCTCACACCCATGCTGTCGGCCAAGGGGCGGTTGATTGGTGATTTCACCGTATCGTGCCTGTCTGACACAGAATTCCAACTGACTGCCAGCTATGGCGCCCAAGATTTTCATATGCGCTGGTTTTTGCAAAACCAATCCGGTGATGTGGCAATCGAAAATATTTCCGACCGCTTGAACGGGTTCCAAATCGCAGGACCCAAGACACGCGACGTCTTGGCCGCCTGCACACGCCACGCTATCAGTGATATGAAATTCATGGACGTGCGCCGCATGGTGGTCGGTATGACCGACTGTATCGTGCAACGGGTCAGCTATACTGGTGATTTAGGGTTCGAAATTTATTGTGACCCCATGGATCAACGCAGCCTGTGGGATACACTATGGACTGCCGGTCAGGCGCATCACATGGTACCCTTTGGCATGCGGGCCATGATGTCGCTGCGGTTGGACAAATTCTTTGGGTCATGGATGCGGGAATTTTCACCCGATTACACGCCCGTTGAAACCGGCATGGATCGGTTCATTGCATGGAATAAAGAGGCTGATTTCATCGGTCGCGCCGCGGCACAAGATGAACGTGACACCGGCGCGGCCCGCCAACTGGTTGTATTCGATGTTGCAGCTGATGACGCGGATGTTGTGGCCTATGAACCCGTGTGGATTAACGGCCAAGTCCGCGGGTTCTGCACATCTGGGGGCTATTCGCATTTTGCGGAAAAATCCATTGCATTTGCCCTGATCGACCGAGAATTGGTCAGTGATGGGTTGACCGCTGACATTGAAATCTTGGGCGAAATGCGCAAGGCAACCATGTTGACCAATCCGCTGTTTGATGCAGACGGGGCACGGATGCGCGGCTAAACTGGTGATTGGCGCAAAAACGGGCTAGGATGGGTTTATGACAGATCATTTAGCCATTCTTTTACTTGCTGCGGGGCAATCGACGCGCATGCGCGGCGGGGACAAGCAAATGGAACCGATCGGGGGAATTCCTGTTTTGCGCCTGATTGCACAGGCAGCGGCGCAAACGCGAATGCCCTGCTATGTGACCCTGCCTACCCCCGATCACCCGCGATCCCACACGATCCAAGATATGCGCATGTCGCAAATCTATGTGGCGGATGCACATCTTGGGATGGGTCATTCAATCGCGGCCGGTCTGAGGGTCATTCAGCCCACCAATGCACAGGCCGTGATGATCTGCCCCACAGATTTACCCGACATTACCGAACATCATTTCGAAACAATGATCGAGGCGTGGCATAAAACGCCTAACGCGGTGTTGCGTGCCGCGGATCCAGCGGGAAAAATGGGCCATCCTGTCATCTTTCCCAAAGCCTATTTTAGCGCGCTTGCAAACCTAGATGGCGATCAAGGTGCCCGCGATGTGCTAAGCCAGTCCAACGTGCGCCCCGTTTTGTTCGCGGATCACGCCCCGACAAACGATCTGGACACCCCTGAGGATTGGCA
>CAZWFE010000038.1:0-21499 GCA_964633145.1 uncultured Phaeobacter sp.
TGGTGCCGCTGATAGGACTTGAACCTACGACCCACGCATTACGAATGCGTTGCTCTACCGACTGAGCTACAGCGGCTCGGACGCGAAAATATGACAAAGCGGTTTCCTGTGCAAGGGGCCTTGTTTATTCTAGGCGTGGCGCATACATCTAGCATCAAACAAAGGAGAGTTCGTCATGATGGCAATATATGGACCGCTGCATCTGATCCTAAGCATCGCGTTTTATTTCATGGTCGCACATGTCATCATGAGCTGGTTGATCAATTTCCAAGTGTTGAACCTATATCAGCCAATTGTTGCGCAGATTTGGACTGGGCTAAACCGTATTTTGGAACCGATCTATGGGCCGCTGCGGCGCATTTTGCCCGACACACGTCCACTAGATTTGGCCCCATTGGTGGCATTTATCGCAGTGATTTCCCTGCGCGACTATATTTTGCCCAGTTTGCTGCTGTACTAGCCGATTTCTGATTTGCGGGTTGTTTCAAACGGGCAACTGTGAAAAAACCAACTGCAACAGAGCAGGCAACCACATTGGCAAATATGACCCAAATCACCGATATTTTGCGGGATGTTTTTGGATTCGACGGATTCCGTTCGGGTCAGGGCGAAATTGTGGATGCCGTTCTAAATGGATCGGATGTTTTGGCCATAATGCCCACGGGTGGCGGTAAATCCCTGTGCTATCAACTGCCTGCTTTGACGCGCGATGGTGTGACATTGGTGATTTCGCCGCTGATTGCGTTAATGCGCGATCAGGTGCGTGGTCTGCAATCCCAAGGGGTTGTGGCGGGCGCATTGACATCGGCCAATACCCCTGAACAAACCCAAGAGGTCATGGCGGCCCTAGATGCTGGGACGCTAAAGCTGTTGTATCTGGCACCCGAACGCTTGGGCATGGCATCGACCATGAACATGTTGCGCCGCTATCCCATTCGTCAAATCGCTGTGGATGAGGCGCATTGCGTCAGCCAATGGGGGCACGATTTCCGCCCTGATTACCTGCGCATTGGCGACCTGCGCCGCACATTGGACGTACCGCTTGCAGCGTTCACCGCGACGGCGGATGCGGAAACGCGTGCTGAAATTGTGGAACGGTTGTTTGGGGGCGTGGATCCGGTCACATTTTTGCGTGGGTTTGATCGGCCCAATATCCACTTGGCTTTCGTGGCCAAGGATACACCACGCCGCCAGATTTTGGATTTTGCAGCCGCGCGTCAGGGGCAGTCGGGCATCGTATATTGTGCCACCCGAAACAAAACGGAACATCTGGCCGCCGCCCTGCGCGAGGCGGGGCACAATGCCTGTTTTTACCACGGTGGTATGGATCCCCCCGATCGCGCCGTTGTCGAGGAACGGTTCGCCAAAGAGGATGGGTTAATCGTTGTCGCCACTGTTGCCTTTGGGATGGGGGTGGATAAACCCGATATCCGCTGGGTGGCCCATGCGGATTTGCCCAAATCGATCGAGGCCTATTACCAAGAAATCGGTCGCGCGGGGCGTGACGGTGGACCTGCCGAAACCATGACCCTCTATGGTCCCGAGGATATCCGCCTGCGGCGCGGTCAAATTGATGAAAGTTTGGCTCCACATGAACGCCGTGATGCAGACCATGGGCGATTGAACGCACTTTTGGGTCTGGCCGAGGCTTTGGTGTGTCGCAGGCAAACGCTGTTGGGGTATTTCGGCGAAACATCCCAGCCCTGCGGAAAATGCGATCTATGTGATCGACCACCTGAAACATTTGATGGGACCGAAGCGGTTCGCAAAGCATTGTCGGCAATATTGCGAACCCAAGAGCGCTTTGGCGCGGCGTATTTGATTGATGTGTTGATCGGCAATGCGACTGATAAAATTCGTGCCAATGGTCACCAAGACCTGCCCACCTTTGCCGTGGGTAAGGATTTGAAACGGGTACAATGGCAGGCGGTGTTTCGTCAGATGATGGGCCACGATCTGATCCGCCCTGATGCGGAACGCCACGGCGCATTGCGCATGACGGACCGGGCATTGCCGTTGTTGCGCGACCAAGACACCATCACGCTGCGGTTGGATACGGTAAAACAGGCACGTTCGGGTCCGGTCGTCAAAACACTGGTTTCGGACGAGGATGCGCCGCTGCTATCCGCGTTGAAAGCCAAACGCCGCGCCTTGGCCGAGGCGGCAGATGTGCCGGCCTATATCGTGTTTAACGATCGCACCTTGGTCGAAATGGCGCAAAAACGTCCGCAAACATTGGATGACATGGCCGGCATCAGCGGTGTGGGGGCCAAAAAATTACAAACCTATGGCGCTGAATTTTTGGGCGTTATTACCGGTGCGGTGACGGCGCCAGTGCATCCAGCACGCCGCAAAATGGCGGGTAAACCGTCAGCGGATTTATATGATAATTTGCTTGAGATTCAGGCGCAATTGACCCGCGGACTGGATGGTACGGAAAAACCGATCAGCTGCAGTGCGGCACAATTGGCCAAAGTCGCGCAAATGAAACCACGGGATATGGGCGCAATGGTCCGTGTGTTGGGCGATAAACGTGCTGAACGGTTTGGCCCTGCGTTTTTGGATATTCTGGCCGAAATATAGCGTAAACGCCCCGATTTGGTTGAAGCCTGCGCCTGTCCGTACTAGGTACCCTAAAAAAGGAGAGTGCAATGCTGATTGTCGTGTCGCCCGCCAAAAAACTGGATGAAACACCACTGGATATCGAGCCAACGCAGCCCGTGTTTGTGAATGAGGCTATGCAATTGGCGCAGGTCGCAGGTGATTTGAATGTCGAAGGTTTGCGCAAGCTGATGCATATATCGGAACCGCTGGCCAAGCTGAACAAAGATCGCTTTGACCAGTTCGGTAATCAATCGCGCAAGGCGGCGATGTATTTGTTTTCCGGTGATACCTATCAGGGCCTAGATGCGGCCAGCTTGGATGATGATGCGGTGCGCTGGGCGCAGGATCGGTTGCGGATTTTGTCGGGGCTTTATGGTGTGTTGCGTCCGTTGGATGAAATCGAACCCTATCGTTTGGAAATGGGCAGCAAATTAAAGGTCGATGATAAAAAATCCCTATATGCCTACTGGGGTGATCGTATTTCCAAGCAGCTTAATCAGCAGGCGGCTGAAATGGACACGGATGTTTTGGTCAATTGCGCCAGTCAGGAATATTTTGGGGCTGTCGATTTGGATGCGCTGGCGCTGCGCGTGATTACCCCCTCATTTTACGAAGACGGCCCCAAAGGCCCGAAAATCGTCAGTTTCTATGCGAAACGGGCCCGCGGGGCCATGGCGCGATTTGTGGTGGAAAACCGTTTGACCGATCCCGCGGCCTTGGCCGAATTTGATACGGGCGGTTATCAGTATCAGCCTGATCAATCAACGCCCGACCGTCCCGTTTTCCTGCGGCCAACAGCCTAGGTGACAAAGTATTACGGACCGATTATAACGCCCGCGAAACCGTTTTATTTCAAGGACAGATCACATGAGCGTACAGGTTTTTGGCCATAAATCCCCCGATACCGATTCCACCGGATCCCCCATCATTTGGGCGTGGTATTTGAACACTGTCAAAGGCATTGCAGCCGCGCCGAAACTGTTGGGCGAACCCAATACCGAAGCCGCCTTTGTGCTGAAACGCTGGAATCTGGACAAACCCGAAATTATCGCGGGTGTGGATGCGGGCGCGCCTGTTGTGATTGTGGATACAAACAACCCTGCCGAATTGCCCGATGGCATCAATGATGCCGATATCACAGCCATCATCGATCACCACAAATTGGTGGGTGGTCTGGAAACCAAAGGCCCGATTGACATCACAATCCGCCCCTTGGCCTGCACCGCGACGATTATGGTTGATCTGATGGGCGATGACGCGTCCAAAATGCCTGAGGCGATCAAAGGCGCCGCATTGTCGTGTATCTTGTCCGATACCTTGGAATTCCGCAGCCCGACAACAACCGATCATGATCGTGCCGTTGCGGAAAAACTGGCAGCGGATTTGGGCGTTGATATTGCATCCTATGCCGCCGAATTGTTTGAGGCGAAATCAGACATTTCTGCATTTTCTGATGCCGAATTGTTGCGCATGGACAGCAAAGAATACGAAGTTGGCGGCAAGCAATTCCGCGTCTCTGTTTTGGAAACAACAGCCCCAAAATTGGTTCTGGATCGCAAAGACAGCCTAATGGCATCCATGGTTGATGTTGCCCAAGAAGACGGCGCAGACCAAGTGTTATTGTTTGTTGTCGATATCCTGAACGAAGAGGCGACATTAATGGTCCCCAACGATTTGGTCAAAACGGTTGCCGAAAAATCATTCGGCGCAACCGTGACAGGGGACACCGTTGTATTGCCCGGCATTATGAGCCGTAAAAAACAGATCATTCCAAATTTGACGGTCTGATTTTTTGGTGCATCTATCCTTCGATGGGTGCACCGAAAACAACAATACAAATGCCTAGCACCGCCAGAATGGTGTAACCAGCCGCGCCCAAATGGGCGCGATTTTTATACGCGACCCACGCCGCAATTGCGGATTGCATTGTATAATAAAATGCAAATGCGCGACTGGCCAACCCGATGATTGCAAACACATCAAATTGCCAAGTCAGCACCAACCCAATCCCTGCGATTAAGGCATAGGCACCTTTCGCAGACAGATGACCGCGGGTCAGTTGGCTGAATAGTCCACCGCCACCCGCGATGTCGGCAACGGCTGCACTGAATTGTGCGGCCAATGCCCCAGTGATTAACAACAACGGTAATGCGCCGGACACTTGGGACATTACGTCAATAATTTCGGTTTCGGAGGTGACAGTGGACGGTAATGGAACAAAATACACCAGCAATGAAATATAGAGTATGTAAATCACGCTTGCGATGATCTGGGCGTGACGCATCGCGCGGATACGCGTTTGCGCAGGATAATCGGCACCCATATAGCGGGATGTTTCAAACCCTTGAACGGTCACCAACAGCCCGAAAATCAAAAACAGTTGCGATGTGCTGCCCAGCTGAACATCACCACCCGACAAGGGTACGTTCGGCTGGGTCTGGGTCGCCCAGATTAACAACGCCACAAACAGGGCAAATATGATTGCCAGCTTGATTGTAACGGTAGCTTTTTCAAGTCGCTCTAGGGCATGAAACCCTTGGACCCATCCTAGGATCATAAGACCAAAAAACACCACTGATGTGACCACCTTGGGCAAAAATGGATCCGTGTCGGGCATCAAATCCATAAAAAACGCGCCAAACAGATTCAGATAATATGTCACCGAAATAATATAGGCCAAGCCCAAGGCCCAAGACGCCAAATGATCCATGCGATGTACGATGTCGCCCGGCACTGCGTTTTCTGCGGTTGCGATGTTTGACCGTATCGCATGCCCAAACAGATAGGCCAAAGCGCACAACGCCAGCATCGCAATCGGGGCGGCCGCGCTAAATTCTGCACCTAGGATTGGGCCGATAATTAAAAACCCGCTGCCAATGATCGATGCAAGGGGCGTCAATGTCGCCATCCACAACGGTGACTTGGTAAAGCGTGCAAAAGTCAGCACCCCAAACGACAAGAACAGTGCCACATAAATCGCGATTGTCATGGTGTCGCGCCCTTTCCCATCGTTGGTCTAATTCAATTCCGCCCCTTGTGGCACAGGGGCAAAGCCGTCATACATTAGGCATCCCAAGGACTGAGAACAAGGCCCAAATTATGACACAGATTATCAACGCACTTTCAGAAATCTCGGACAATTATGATGCATTGTTCGTGGACCTATGGGGCTGTGTTCACAATGGCATCCGCGCCTTTGATGCGGCAAATGCAGCACTGGCCGAATATCGCCGCGGTGGGGGCAAGGTGGTATTGGTCACAAATTCTCCGCGCCCGCGGGCTTCGGTTGAACGTCAGGTGGATCGATTTGGGGTGGATCGCGACGCTTGGGACTGTATCGCATCATCGGGCGACAGCGCACGATCGGCCATGTTTCAGGGGGCCGTTGGTCAAAATGTTTACTTTATCGGTACTGAAGGCGAATTGAGTTTCTTTGAGCCATTAAATTTGTTGGAAAACCCTGTTGAGATCAATCGCGTTGAATTAGAGCAGGCCGAGGGTATTGTTTGTACCGGCCTATATGAAGGCGAGACACCGCAAGATTATCGTGGTCCTTTATTGTTTGCCAAACAAATGGGGCTAAAGCTGTTGTGTGCAAACCCCGATATTGTCGTAGACCGTGGCGAAACGCGTGAATGGTGCGCAGGGGCCATTGCGCGTGATTATACTGATATGGGTGGTACATCCTTGTATTTTGGCAAGCCACATCCCCCCATTTACGATCTGGCACGTCGCAGATTGGCTGCGTTGGGTGTTGATATTTCTGATGATCGGATTTTGGCGATTGGCGACGGGATAACCACGGATATTCAAGGTGCTATGGGCGAAGGGATCGATTCGTTATTTATTACTGGCGGGCTTGCTGCCCAAGAAACCCAAACACACAGCCAGCCTGATGGTGCAGCATTGCAGGATTATTTGAACCAAGCGGGCTATGATCCAAAATATTCCATTGGTTTTTTGCGATAAGGGCTTGATTTTTTCTGCATCTGCAAAGTAATATTGTTTCACTGGGTGTTCGAAAATCATCCATTTATTTCGCGCAGACTGCAGAGGGCACTATGTTGGACAACCTACCACGCGGCACAATTTGTATAGAAGATATTGAAATGGGAATGACCCGTTATCTGCGAAAGCAGGTAACAGACCGTGATATTGAGTTGTTTGCCGAAGTATCGACAGATCACAACCCTGTGCATTTGGATGATCGTTATGCGCAGGATACGATATTTGAAGGTCGGATTGCGCATGGAATGTTAACCGCGGGTTTAATTTCCGCAGTCATCGGTGAACAATTGCCCGGGCATGGGACCATTTATATGAGCCAGAACCTAAAGTTTTTGGCACCCGTGCGTCCAGGTGATTTGGTTTATGCAGAGGTAAAGGTTACTGGAATTCAAATCGACAAGCGCCGTGTCACGTTGGAATGTAAATGTGAAGTCGAGGGAAAAAAGGTGTTAGTGGGCGAGGCTATGGTGTTGGCACCGAGCCGGAAATTCGACTAGGTGCAATCGATCGGGGGCTGCCGCCCCCACTTGGGCCAAGGCCCAAGTTCCCCCGCGAGTATTTTTGCAAAACTGAAAGAATAATTTGTATAATGTCTGCTTGCGCGTCGGCGGAGTTGAGGCTACGCAAGTGATATGAGAGTTATTCGTGATTACCACTTTGTCGCACCAAACGATCGTGGTGCAAGTGTTGCAGTTGGTAACTTTGATGGTGTCCATCTGGGACATCAGGCAGTTATCGGTCTGGCACGTAAGGCGGGCGCTGAAATTGGCGCCCCATTGGGTGTTTTGACGTTCCAACCACATCCCCGAGAATATTTTCAGCCCGATGCCCCAAGTTTTCGGCTGATGGGGTCGCAGGCACGTGCGACGCGGCTGCAAAAGCTGGGTGTTGAACGTCTGTATGAGTTGAATTTTAACGCGTCAATGGCGGCATTGTCCCCACGTGAGTTTGCGCAAAACGTAATTTGTGATGGTCTAGGATTACGGCACATTGTTGTGGGGGCTGATTTTTGCTTTGGCCAGGGTCGCGCCGGGACGGTCGAGGATTTGCAGAGATTTGGCCAAGAAATGGGATTTGGTGTCACTGTTGCGCCATTGCTAGAGGCGGGTCAGGGGCAGGTATCATCGACATCTATCCGACAGTCGTTAAGTGATGGCCGCCCACGTGATGCCGCTGAACAACTGGGTCATTGGCATCGGATCGAGGGGCCTGTCATTGGTGGTGAACAGCGTGGTCGGGAATTGGGTTATCCAACAGCGAATATGTCAGTCGACGGTCTGCATTTACCCAAATTGGGCGTTTATGCAGTGTTGGTTGAGGTGTTAGATGGGCCATTTCAGGGCAGTTATCATGGAGCCGCGTCCTTGGGTGTGCGTCCGATGTTTGGAGAAAATACGCCAAACTTAGAAACTTTTATCTTTGATTTTTCGGGCGATTTGTATGGCGCGAAGCTGTCGGTTGGGTTGGTAGAGTTTTTGCGCCCCGAATTAAAGTTTGACGGGCTGCAGGCCTTGATTGATCAGATGGAGCAAGATTGCCGCAAGGCCCGCGATATCTTGGTCGCATTATGACGAAAGATCCAATCAATCGGGTGGGGCTGTCTGATCGGTTTTGGGAAAAAAAGCCGATGGCCAAGCTGTCCAAGCGTGAATGGGAAGCGTTATGTGATGGTTGTGGCAAATGTTGCTTGAACAAGATTGAAGATGACGAAACGGGGCGCGTGTATTTGACCCGCGTGGCCTGTCGGTTGTTTGATGATGCCACCTGCAAATGTGGCCAGTATGATATTCGACACCAGTTCGTGCCAGAATGCATTGTGTTGCGTCCCGATAACATCGATGAACACGCCTATTGGATGCCGCGGACCTGTGCCTATCGGCTGGTCTGGCAAGGTAAGCCATTGCCAACCTGGCACCCGTTGATATCTGGGGATCCGGAAACGGTCCATGATGCCGGGATATCGATGCGTGGGCGCACGGTGCCCGAGTTTGAAGTGGACGAAGACGATTGGGAAAATCATTTGATAGAGGAACCGCGATAAATGTTTTTTGCATCTGACAATACTGGGCCCATCCCATCGCAGGTTTTAGAGGCATTGGCTGACGCAAATAAGGGTTACCAATCAGGATATGGTGCCGATAGCATTAACCAAGCCGTTCAGGCCAAAATTCGCGATATTTTCGAAGCCCCTGATGCGGCGGTGTATTTGGTGGCGACTGGGACAGCGGCCAATTCGCTGGCCTTGGCGACCTTGGCCCATCCGTGGGATACAGTTTTTTGTTCCCCAGTGGCCCATATCCACGAAGATGAATGCAATGCGCCGGAATTTTACATGGGTGGGGCCAAGCTAACCTTGGTCGGTGATGGCGATAAAATCACACCTGATCAGTTGCGCACTGCAATCGAGGCAGAGCAAACGCGCGGTGTGCATGGGCCACAGCGTGGACCTGTGTCGATCACCCAAGTGACCGAACAGGGGCGCGTATATTCCTTGGATGAAATTTCTGCCCTATGTGATGTGGCGCGGTCATATAAACTGCCGGTGCATATGGATGGTGCGCGATTTACGAACGCATTGGTTTCATTGGGGTGTACCGCCGCTGAAATGACATGGAAGGCCGGCGTGGATGTGGTCAGTTTTGGTGGAACCAAAAATGGCCTGATGGGGGTTGAGGCGGTCATATTTTTTGATCCGTCCAAAGCATGGGAATTCGAGCTGCGCCGTAAACGTGGCGGACATTTATTTTCCAAGCATCGGTATTTGTCGGCGCAGATGCTGGCCTATCTGACAGATGATTTGTGGTTGGATCTGGCACGACGTGCGAACGCGAATGCGGCTTATTTGGCGGCTGGCTTACAGGCTGTGTCTGAGGCATCGTTTCTGCATTATCCGGCCGCAAATCTAATGTTTGTATATTTGCCCAAGCATCTGCATGAACGCGCGTTTGCCGCGGGGGCTGAATATTATCTTTGGGATGATCTGGAAACAGCGCAAAGTGCAGATATGGTGAAATGTCGGTTTGTCTGTGATTGGTCCCTAGAGCGGGCGCAGATCGATCAATTCTTGGCCGCAATTGCATAAGTTAAAGGCCGGACAAGCCGGCCTTTAATTTTTAGAAATCTAGGTTTTCGACGCTAAGCGCGTTTGATTGAATGAATTCGCGCCGCGGTTCGACGACATCCCCCATCAATTTGGTAAACATATCGTCCGCCTCTGCTGCATCGTCAATTGAGACCTGCAACAATGTGCGCGCATCAGGGTCCAATGTGGTTTCCCATAGCTGACTTGGGTTCATTTCGCCCAAACCTTTATAGCGTTGCAGGGACAAGCCCTTTTCACCTTCGCGGAGAATTGCATCAAGCAGATCAAGTGGACCGAATATCATTTGAGTGCGGTCTTTACGACCGAGTGACGCTGGGCTGCCATAGACCTCTTGCAGGCTTTCGGTCAGCGTGCCTGTTCTGCGGGCTTCGCCGGATCTTAGCATCGGGCCATCAAGCGTCCGCATTTCTTCTACACCGCGTAAAATACGCGACAAACGAATGCCATGATCTTGTGTGATACGACCTGACCAGCCACGTTCATATTCTAGTGCAATCAAGTTCAGCCGTTCTGCAACCTTATCTGCAATTCCTTGCAAATTGGCGTCAACGGCACCCGGTACGAACGCCCCAGCAATAGCGGCCTGTTCCAAAATATGTCGTGGGTAATGTGTTGGAAATGCGTCAAGGACACGTTTTAACTGACGCGCTTCGTCAACGACACGCACCAAATCTTGGCCGGCGATTTCTGCGCCCGATCCCAGACGCAATACCGCGCCATCCACGCCCTGTTGTACCAAATAATCCTCAAGCGAGGCTTGGTCTTTCAGATAAACCTCGGACTTGCCGCGGCTGACTTTGTACAATGGGGGTTGGGCGATGAACAGGTGCCCGGCCTCGATCAATTGGGGCATTTGACGATAGAAAAATGTCAGCAACAATGTTCGAATGTGTGCGCCGTCCACGTCGGCGTCGGTCATAATAACGATTTTATGATAGCGCAGTTTCGACAGGTTAAATTCGTCACGCCCGATGCCCGTACCCAATGCCATAACCAGATTGCCAATTTCTTGGCTGGCCAACATGCGATCAAATCGCGCGCGTTCGACGTTTAGGATTTTACCGCGCAATGGCAAAATGGCTTGGGTCCGTCGGTCGCGACCTGTTTGCGCGGATCCGCCCGCGCTGTCACCCTCGACCAAGAAAACTTCGGTTTTGGATGGGTCTTTTTCTGAACAATCCTTTAGCTTGGAGGCCAAGAAATTGATATCCATCGCTGTTTTACGGCGGGTCAATTCGCGGGCCTTGCGTGCGGCTTCGCGGGCTAGGGCTGCCTCGATAATTTTACCAACGATGATTTTCGCTTCGTTGGGGTTTTCCTCGAACCATTCGGACAGTTTTTCGTTTACCAAACTTTCGACAGCTGGGCGGACTTCGGAACTGACCAATTTGTCTTTGGTTTGGCTGGAAAACTTGGGGTCGGGAACCTTGACGGATAACACGCATGTTAATCCTTCGCGGGCATCATCACCGGTAAAGCTGATTTTTTCTTTCTTGGCGATGCCGCTGGATTGGGCATAGTTGTTGATCGTGCGCGTCAATGCGGCGCGCAGGCCCGCCAAATGGGTGCCGCCATCCCGCTGGGGGATGTTGTTGGTAAAGGGCAATACATTTTCATGGTAGCTGTCATTCCACCACATTGCGACCTCAACACCGATGTCGTCGCGTTCGCCCAACATGAAAATCGGTTCCGGCATCGCGGCTGATTTGGATCGGTCCAAATATTTCACAAATTCTTTGACGCCGCCTTCGTAAAACAATTCACTGCGCAATGCTTCGGCGGGGCGCTCATCCTCAAGGATGATGCGTACGCCTGAATTCAAAAAGGCCAATTCGCGCAGGCGTTTTTCCAAGGTCTCAAAAGAATATTCCAAATTAGAAAACGTATCCGTGGATGCAAGGAAACGGACTTCTGTCCCTTTTTCGCCGTTCGCATCGCCGACCACGCGCAAGTGTTCGGCCGTATCACCGTGTTCAAAACGGGCATAGTGTTCTTTGCCATTGCGCCAAACGCGCAGTTCCAGCCAAACTGACAGGGCGTTCACAACTGATACACCAACGCCGTGCAAACCGCCCGACACTTTGTATGAATTGCTGTCGAATTTACCGCCTGCGTGCAGTTGGGTCATGATGACCTCGGCTGCTGATACGCCTTCTTCTTCGTGGATGTCGACAGGGATCCCGCGGCCGTTATCGCGCACAGAAACGCTGTTGTCTGCGTGGATTTTGACGTGTACGTAATCGGCATGTTTGGCCAAGGCTTCGTCGATACCGTTATCGACAACTTCATAGACCATGTGGTGCAAACCGGATCCATCATCGGTGTCACCGATGTACATGCCAGGCCGTTTACGAACAGCCTCTAACCCCTTGAGAACCTTGATAGAGTCTGCGCCATATTCCTGAGGTTGATTTTCACTCTCGGACATTCCTGCCACCTTTCGCATTTTTGTCAATTTATACGATTTCTAGCGACAAATGTCACGCCCAATCCCCATATTTTGTGGATTAAGTCAGGCCGATAACAATCCCAACAAGGATCAGTAATATGCCCGATGTCATGTTCAGTTTCCGAATGGAGTCTGGCGATTTCACGATGGCACGTGCACGATGAACCAACAGGGCAATTCCCACATTTCCCAACAGCGGGATCAGTGCTGATAATGCGCAGATTGCGGCGATATCCCATGAATTTAATTTGGTTAAATCAAAAAATCCGGGCAGCACGCCCATATAGAATAAAATCGCCTTGGGGTTTCCCAAAATAACGGCCAAGCCGGCTGCAAACCCGGCCCATGCCCCCGGTGCCGTTAATTTTGAATTCTGTCCCAACTGCTGATCGGCAGAGCGGATCAATTTGACCCCCATCCCCACAAAAATCACGACAGCGGCCCATCGCAATATCATCATAAAGCCATCGATTTCTTGGACCAACCAGCTGACCCCTAATATCGCCAGAAACGGCCATAGGACATCGCCGATCACAACACCCAGCGCCAATGGAAAGGCCGCAGCAAATCCACCGGATACCGCGCGCGCCATCAATGCCACCCAAACTGGACCAGGTGTTAGAAATAAAATCAGCAACCCCAAGGCATAAAGCCCAAGTTCCACAAATGTAATTGTCATGTTATCACAGCCTCATGCTGGCGCACTGCAGACACACCAGCATTGTCCGTCACAGCTATATATTGTGCGCGCTGTCCTAGTTCTGCAAACAGATCTGGTTCGGTTCCGGTCAGCCATGCTTGGGCCCCAAGCGTGCATATCTCATCGTATAAATCAGCACGTCGGCCGGCATCCAAGTGGGCAGAAACTTCGTCCAATAATATCATTGGTGGGGTTTGTGTGCGCTGCGCTAAGGCGCGTGCATTTGCAAGGATCATGGATACTAGCAATGCCTTTTGTTCGCCAGTCGAACAATCTCTGGCGTCGATATCCTTGGTTGCGTATCGCGCCAGTAAATCGGTTCTATGCGGGCCGATCAGTGTTCGGCCAGCTGCCAAGTCGCGTCCGCGGCCATTTTCCAAGGCATCAATGAAATCGGCGGCGGTTTCGGGCATTTCGCCTTGGCTTTGATCCAGTGATAACTCGGCCACGGGAAAGGCGGTATTTGCAGTGTTTTGTGCTGCGATTACCAGTTCAAGTGTGTGAACGCGCGCGGAATGGATCTGGCAGCCGCTTTCAGCCATTTGACGTTCTAAGGCGCGATACCAATGTGGGTCGCGCACGTTGTCTTTCAGCAGTCTGTTTCTTTCGCGCATGGCTTTTTCATAATTCAGGCTGGCCTCGGCATGGCGTGGATCAAAACTTAGCGCCATACGATCCAAAAAACGGCGTCGATTATCGGCGCCCTCTGTCCACAGTCGATCCATATTCGGCACCAACCAGATGACCTGCGACAACTCGGCCAGTGCGGTTTGTGGGGCCGGTTGTTCATCCAGGTGAACCCGCCGCGCTGACCCGTTTTCAGATTTTATATCAATGCTGAAACTGCGGTGGCCGCGGTTAAGTGTGCCTGACAATTTCCAGCCCAATTCCTCTGGGCGGCGCGTCATATCCGAGGCACTGGCACGTCGCATGCCCCGACCAGGGGAAAACAGCGATACAGCTTCTAGGATATTGGTCTTTCCCGATCCATTTGTCCCGTAAATCGCAACGGGCCGGCCATCTAATTGTAACCGGCTGATTTTGTGCGACCGAAAATGCGATAGGGTCAATTCGCTTAAATATAACATGACCCTAAAGCCAATTTGATAGATCGTGGATCTTGGTCATTTAGGCCAAGTTATACGCGCATCGGCATGACGAGGTAGACGGCCGTTGTATCATTGCCCTCGCGCATCAACGCTGGATCACCTGATGAATTGAACATGAATACAGCATTTTCGCGATCAACTTGGCTGGCAATTTCCAGCAGGTATTTGGCGTTAAAGCCAATTTCCAATGGCTCGTCTGCGTATGCAACGGCCAGCTCTTCTTCGGCGGCGCCGCTGTCAGGGGAATTGACCGACAAAACCAATCTGTCTTCGTCAAGCGATAGCTTGACTGCGCGCGAGCGCTCAGATGAAACAGTGGCTACACGATCAACCGCCTTGGCAAAATCGTTGGCGTCAACTTCTAGGCGGCGGGTATTTCCTGTTGGAATGACGCGGGTGTAGTCTGGGAATGTGCCATCAATGACCTTGGATGTCAGGGTGATTGACGGTGTGGCAAACCGTACTTTGGTTTCTGATACGGACACGGCGATTTGCATATCATCGTCATCCAGCAATTTACGCAGTTCCGCAACGGTTTTGCGGGGCACAATAACGCCCGGTGTTCCAGCGGCCCCATCGGGCAAATCCGCATCAATGCGGGCCAAACGATGGCCATCGGTTGCAACGCAGCGCAGCACCTGACCCCCATCAGCATCGGCCACATGCATATAAACGCCGTTTAGGTAATAGCGTGTTTCCTCGGTCGAGATTGCGAATTTAGACTTGTCAAACAGGCGGCGCAGAACAGGCGCAGGGGCCGAAAAATTCGCCGAATATTCCGACGTCGCCATGACGGGGAAATCTTCTTTGGGTAGGGTGGCCAATGAAAAATTCGAACGGCCCGCTTCGACTGTTAAACGACCTGTTGCGCTGTCATCGGTCAATGTGACCAGCGCGCCGTCGGGCAGTTTGCGCACAATTTCATGCAGCATAACCGCAGACACCGTTGTCGCGCCAGCGCGTTCGATGTGTGCATTCGCTTTATCTACGACTTCGATATCCAAATCAGTCGCGCGAAACATTGCGGTGTCGCCTTCGGCTTCGATCAGAACGTTGGCAAGAATTGGGATCGTATTGCGACGTTCTACAACTGATTGCGCCTGAGACACAGCCTTTAATAATGTGGCGCGTTCAATACTCAGCTTCATGATCCCTGCTCCTTTGATTTCGGATCCTTAAGGTATCCGATCTGTTGGCAGGCTCAAGCGTTTTCTTTGCCAAAGCATGAAATAAACGCAGTTTTTACTGAATGCTAAGGTCGCAGGTTGTTTGGGGCAGGTGCAAAGTCTACGCCTCTAGTGCGCGACGCAGCATTTCCAAATCTTCTGCGATTTGACCATCTTGAATTTTTAATTCTTCGACGCGTTTTACACCGTGCAAAACCGTTGTGTGATCGCGTCCTCCGAACCGGCGCCCAATTTCTGGCAAGCTGCGGCTGGTCAACTGTTTGGCCAAGTACATAGCGATTTGGCGTGGGCGTGCATAGGATCGTAACCGTTTTGGTCCGATCATATCGGACAGGCGAATGTTGTAATGTTCTGCCACCTTACGTTGGATTTCCTCAACCGTGATTTTGCGTTCCGAAGCGCGCAATATATCGGCCAAACAATCCTGCGCCACCTCAAGCGTGATATCGCGTCCAATCAAGGATGCAAAGGCAAAGAGCCGTGTCAATGCACCCTCAAGCACACGCACATTGGTCGAAATGCGATGGGCCAAAAATTCCAGCACATGCGGATCAATTGTCAGTTCTGGATAAGACTTGCGATGTTGGTCCACCTTGGACTGTAAAATCCCGAGCCGCAGTTCATAGTCGGTTGGATGCAGATCCACGACCAATCCACATTGCATGCGGCTTTTGATCCGATCTTCTAAATCTTTGATTTCGCCAGGGGCGCGGTCCGCCGAAATGATGATTTGTTTGTTCTGATTAACAAGCGCGTTAAAGGTGTGGAAAAACTCTTCTTGCGTGCTGTCTTTGCCGGCGATGAATTGAACGTCATCGACCATTAACACATCGACCGAGCGAAACAGTTGTTTGAAATCCATCATTTTGCGATCACGCAATGCCTGAACAAAGCGGTACATGAACTGTTCTGCTGACAGATAAACCACATTCAAATCAGGGCGATTGATGTGCAAATCCCATGCGATCGCATGCATCAGGTGGGTTTTACCCAAGCCAACGCCGCCATATAAAAACAACGGGTTAAAGCTGACCGTTTCGCCTTTGCCGACGCGACGCGCTGCGGCGTGGGCCAATTCGTTCGGTTTGCCGACAATAAACGTATCAAAGGTAAAGCGCGGATCCAAAGGCGCGCCAGGCAGGTCGCCGTCTGTCTGTGGTTCGGCCATTGGGGACGCTGATTTTGGTGTTGTTTGCGCAGGGCGGTGATGCTGATCTTTGGACAGAACTTCGAACCGCAAGCGCCGGACGGACGAATCCATTTGGCTGAACTGATGCAGAATCATGTCGGAAAAATTTTGCGACACATAATTGCCCAAAAAATTGGTGGGGACGGAAATTACAGCGACGCCATCTTGCATTTCGTGAAATTGCAGTGGGTCGATCCAGTTTTTGTAACTGTTTTCGCCTACAGTCCTTAGCATAGATTGCTTAAGCTGTCCCCACTGTTCATGCGTCATTATTTTACGTCCCAAATACGTTTTGATCATCTGCCTGCGAACAGACAAACATATCCCACACGCAAAAACATGTTTGCGCGTTATTTCCAAATTTTATGAATGGACAAAATAAAACGTGCTGTTCTTCAACAGTGCGGGCGCGTCCCAAAAACCCACCGTTCTAAAAATGTCCCCCAAGTGCGATTCACTCGCAGTCACACGTTAGCAAGAACTAGTGAAACGGGGCAACAGAACTATGAGCTTGACTCGAGTTTTTCTGAAAAGAATCTCTGACGTCTAAATTAAAGGGATCCAGACGCAAAAAAGCGCGCCGCAAAATGCAGTGCGCTTTCTAAATCTTGCAACAAACGCGTGGTTACGCGATTGCTTTGACGCGTGCTGACAAACGCGAAATCTTGCGAGACGCTGTGTTTTTGTGGAAAACACCTTTTGTCACACCGCGCATTACTTCTGGCTGTGCTGCACGCAGCGCTTCGGCTGCTGCTGATTTGTCACCGCTTACGATGGCCTCTTCGACCTTGCGCAGGAACGTACGGATACGCGAACGGCGAGCTTTGTTTACGTCAGTACGGCGCACCGTTTGGCGTGCGCGCTTTTTTGATTGAGGCGTGTTTGCCATGTGTCTTCATCCCATTGCTTGGGTTACATATAATCTCAAGCCGCGTCTTTAGGCCCGACTCGGTTCTGAGTCAACAGGGTTTCCCCAAAATTCCCTAAAAAACGCGCCCCAAGGGTTCATTTGTCGCGAAACTGTGCTTCGCGTTTATCGATAAAGGCATTCATGCCTTCTTTCTGGTCTTCGGTGGCGAACATTGAATGGAACAAGCGTCGTTCAATCATCAGGCCCTCTGCAAGGGTTGTCTCGTAAGATTTGTTAACGGCTTCTTTCGCAGCCATCACGGAAATCATAGATTTTTCCGCGATTTTGGCCGCTGCCGCCAGCGTTTCTTCCATCAATTTTTTCGCAGGAACAACGCGGCTTACCAATCCGCATCGTTCCGCTTCGTCAGCTTCCATAAAGCGGCCGGTTAGGTTCATGTCCATCGCTTTGGATTTTCCGATCGACCGTGTCAGGCGTTGTGTGCCGCCCATACCTGCGATTACGCCCAGGTTAATTTCTGGCTGACCAAATTTCGCAGTATCAGATGCGATGATAAAATCGCACATCATTGCCAATTCACATCCACCACCCAAGGCATATCCAGACACGGCGGCAATAATTGGCTTGCGGATACGGATAATTCTGTTGGCTTCTTCTGCGAATAAATCGCCCGTAAAGACATCAACAAAACTCTGCGTGCTCATCATTTTGATGTCAGCGCCGGCTGCAAATGCTTTCTCGGATCCGGTGATCACAATGCAGCGTACTTTTTCATTTTTTTGCGCGCATTCCAATGCGTCGCATAGTTCCGACATCAGCTGATCGTTCAATGCATTCAGCGCATCTGGACGGTTCAGTTTCATCAAAGCAACGTGGTCTTCGATTTCGACGATAATCGTCTCATAAGCCATGAAACAGTCTTTCAGTTGTTTTCCTCAGTCCCTGTCATTACCACGATTGCTATTTTGATCAAGCTATCTTTGACATGAGGGGCAGTAAAAACTAGAGCGCCCAGACTGTGTGATGCGGCGTATTGTGTCATTACAATCAGGTGTTTGGCACTGTTTTCCTTCGCGGCCATAGACATCAAAACTGTGTTGAAAATACCCCAATTCGCCGTCCGTTTGGCGAAAATCGCGCAAAGATGATCCGCCCGCTTGGATTGCTTGGGATAGGACGTCACGTATTATGGGAATCAATCCTGCCAATCGTTTTGCTGAAATGTTCACGGCGTGCCGCTGTGGTGAAATCCCAGCGCGATAAAGTGTTTCACACACATAAATATTGCCCAGTCCAGCCACCACGGATTGATCCAGCAAGACAGATTTTATTGGGGATTTTCGGTGCGATACCTTGTCGATCAGATAGCGTTCATGAAACGCATTGGACAACGGTTCTGGACCCAGAACGCGGATCAAAGGGTGGTTATCGATGTTTTGCGTATTGATTAAATCCATTGCCCCAAATCTGCGTGGATCATTAAAGGTGATCCGCGCGTTGTTTTCCAAATCTAACACGACGTGGTCATGTTTTTGCTGGGCGGGGTGGTCGTGGACAAAGGTTCCCATAGGATCGCCTGATATCAGCATGCGCCCCGACATTCCCAGATGGATTAACAGCGTTTCATCCCGGTCCAATTCAGCCAAAATATATTTTGATCGGCGCCACATGCGTTCAACACGTGCCCCTGTCAGGCGTTTTGCCATGTTTTCGGGAAACGGCCAGCGCAGATCGGGTCTGTTGACGGCAGCATGCGTGATGCGCTGACCGGTCATAACCGGTTCCAGTCCGCGCATAACCGTTTCGACTTCGGGTAATTCGGGCATTGTGTCCTGCTTGCAATATGTTTGGTTTCGCCAAAAACAAAGGCATTGGCATGTGAATTCGTTTGGATTCGTGTCTATTGTCGTAAAGGACGCATTGCAACATGGCCCTATCTTTCTATAACAAGGTAGGGAAACGATAGGACAAGGCAAGATGACCGATCCGGAAAATACAACCCATTTTGGATTTCAAACCGTACCCGAAGCCGAAAAAGCATCGCGTGTTCAAGGTGTGTTTGGATCCGTTGCGTCAAAATATGACATCATGAATGATGTGATGTCGATGGGCATCCATCGCGTTTGGAAAGATGCGATGATGGATTGGTTGGCGCCACGTCCGGGGCAGCGTCTTTTGGATGTTGCAGGTGGCACAGGCGATATTTCGTTTCGGTTCCTAAAACGGGCCGGACACGCACATTCAACGGTATTGGATTTAACAGAACCCATGTTGGTCGCGGGGCGCAAGCGCGCCGAGGCTGACCAAATGGCAGACCAATTGGATTGGGTCGTCGGTGATGCCATGGCCCTGCCGTTTGAGGACAACACATTTGACGTCTATACCATCAGCTTTGGTATCCGAAACGTCACCAAGCCGCAGATCGCCCTGAACGAAGCATACCGCGTTCTAAAACCCGGCGGTCGTTTGGTGGTGTTAGAGTTTTCGCAAATTCCAAACGATATGTTGCAATGGATTTATGACCGCTATTCGTTCAACATGATCCCCCGCATGGGCAAAATTATTGCAAATGATTGGGACAGTTATCAATATTTGGTCGAATCCATTCGTAAATTCCCTGACCAAGATACGTTTTTGTCGATGGTGAAACAGGCTGGGTTTGAAAACGCAAAATATAGAAACCTAACAATGGGCGTCGCCTGTTTGCATTCGGGATGGAAAATTTAGGCAATGCGCGGACCACACAATATTTGGCGGCTGATCCGGACGGGCGCAACCTTTGAACGCACGGGCGCAATGCGTGTTGTGTTGGATGCAATGGATGTGCCGCCTAGCTTACGCATTGCTGCGCGGGTTTTGGGGTGGCCGTTCAAACTGTTTGGATATCGCGGGGATATGGCTATGCCGCCCGTGCCGCGTGCGCTGACAGCGCTTGGTCCGGCGTATATCAAATTTGGGCAAATTCTATCAACACGACCCGATGTCGTTGGTCCCGAACTGGCCCAGCAAATGCGGGTTTTGCAGGATAAACTTCCTCCCTTTTCGATCGAAGAGGCCAAGGCCACGTTTTTAGAAGAAACGGGCATGGATCCTGATCAGGTCTTTACCGAATTTTCAGAACCTGTGGCCGCGGCATCGATTGCGCAGGTTCATCGCGCGCGGTTGGCGGATACGGGCGAATACGTCGCGGTCAAGGTGCTGCGCCCAGGGATTGAACGTGCATTTATCCAGGATGTGGATGCGTTTTATCTGGCGGCGCGGATGGTCGAAATACTGGCCCCCTTTGCGCGCCGCTTGCGTCCTATGGATGTCATCCGCCATTTCGAAGGCGTGGTTTTGGGCGAGTTGGATTTGCGCCTTGAGAGTTCGTCTGCCTCTGAATTCGCAGCCAATACAGATGCAGATGCGGGCTTTCGTGTGCCTCATGTGAAATGGCCCTATTCCGCGCGTCGCGTCATGACGATGGATTGGGTGGATGGCACGCCGCTTGGCGATAACGATGCGCTGGACGTTGTCGGGGTTGATCGCACTGAATTGGGCGAACGTGTCCTGCAACTTTTCCTAAATCATGCGCTGCGTGACGGATTTTTCCATGCCGATATGCACCAAGGTAATCTGAAGGTCGGGCCAGACGGTGATGTGGTTGCCTTTGACTTTGGGATTATGGGGCATATCGACGAATATACACGACGTGTCTATGCTGAAATCCTGTTTGGCTTTATTCAGCGTGATTATAAACGCGTGGCCGAAGTACATTTTGAGGCAGGCTATGTCCCCGCCTCGCAAGATGTTGATGAATTTGCCCGCGCATTGCGTGCGGTGGGCGAACCGATTTTTGGAATGAATGCCACGCATATTTCCATGGGGCGTTTGTTAAATCATCTGTTTGAAGTGACCGAGCGTTTTGGCATGGAAACACGTACCGAATTGATCCTGCTACAACGGACGATGGTCGTCGTCGAAGGCGTGGCACGGTCGCTGAACCCCAATATCAATATTTGGCAGGTGGCCAAGCCGGTGGTCGAAAATTATATCCGCGACAGCATCGGCCCACGCGCCGTTTTGCGTGATTTGGCGAACACAGTTCAGGTTTTAACCCGTTTTGGTCCCCGCCTGCCAGGGATCGTTGAACGTGCTTTGATTGAACAGGCCTCGCCCCAACCCGCGCCACCCCGCCCATCGGTCTGGCGCACAGTTTTGTGGTCAGGTATCGCGGCCGTGGTTGGCATGGGGGCGATGTATGTGATTATGACATATTGGGCGCACGCAGGGCTGTAAC
>CAZWFE010000039.1:0-20924 GCA_964633145.1 uncultured Phaeobacter sp.
TGCGGCACGAAAAACGGCCTGCAAGAATTCCAAGACAACTGGCAACGCCCCTTTCAAGCGGCGTTCAGCGACAAGGTCTGCATCGACGAGGCACGGTTGTATATGGGCGAATGGGCGGGCGCATTCGGTCGCCAAGAGGCAACGCACACGGGCGAATTTTTGGGCATCAAACCTACGGGAAAACGCGTTGAAATACGCTATATGGATTTTTGGAAAGTCGTGGACGGCAAAATTGTCGACAACTGGGTCAACGTTGATTTCGCCCATGTTGCCGCGCAGCTTGGCGTTGACGTGTTTAATGGACAGGGATGGGAAACCTATGATCGCGGCGAAAAAACACCGCCGCGCCCAGACAAGTGAGGAACTGACATGGCGATAGAATATCTAAAACGCGGCAAACCCGACGCGGATCGTGCCGAGGATGACGCAAAAACAGCAGCGATTGTATCGGCAACACTGAAAGACATCGAACAACGCGGCGATGCAGCTGTGCGCGAATTGGCCAACAAATTCGATGGCTATGATCGCGACTGTTACCGGCTGAGTGATGATGAAATCCAAGCGATCATCGCCAAGGTCAGTCCTGAGGACATGGCCGACATCAAATTTGCCCAAGACCAAGTACGCAATTTCGCCCAAGCCCAACGTGACAGCATGCTGGACATCGAAATTGAAACCATGCCGGGGGTGATTTTGGGGCACAAAAACATCCCCGTTCAATCGGTGGGCTGCTATGTGCCGGGCGGGAAATTCCCGATGGTTGCCAGCGCGCATATGTCGGTGGCAACCGCATCTGTTGCGGGGGTGCCGCGGATTATTGCGGCGACACCGCCCTTTAACGGGGAACCAAATCCTGCCGTGATTGCCGCAATGCATATGGGCGGCGCACATGAAATTTATGTCCTGGGCGGGATACAGGCCGTTGGGGCCATGGCCATTGGCACCGAAACGATTGACCCTGTGCATCTGTTGGTGGGCCCCGGCAACGCCTTTGTCGCCGAGGCAAAGCGTCAGCTGTTTGGCCGCGTGGGCATTGATTTGTTTGCAGGCCCCACCGAAACCATGGTGATTGCCGACGAAACGGTGGATGCGGAACTCTGCGCCACAGATTTGCTGGGACAGGCCGAACACGGCTATAACTCGCCCGCGGTTTTGGTGACAAATTCGCGCAAACTGGCGACACAAACCATGTCAGAAATCGACCGCATCTTGAAAATTCTGCCCACAGCCGGCACTGCGTCGGTCAGCTGGCAAGATTATGGCGAAGTGATCGTATGCGACACCTATGACGAAATGTTAGAGGTGGCCAATGACATCGCGTCTGAACATGTCCAAGTTATGACCGACCGCGATGACTGGTTTTTGGAACATATGACCTGCTATGGCGCGCTGTTCCTAGGGGCGCGCACCAATGTATCGAATGGGGACAAAGTCATCGGCACAAACCACACCCTGCCCACCAAGAAAGCGGGCCGATATACCGGCGGGCTATGGGTTGGCAAATTCCTAAAAACCCACAGCTATCAGAAAGTCACCACAAACGAGGCCGCAACAATGATCGGCGAATACGGCAGCCGTTTGTGCATGCTTGAGGGGTTCGTGGGCCACGCCGAACAATGTAACATCCGCGTGCGCCGCTATGGCGGGATCAATGTCCCCTATGGCCAAGGCGCGCCGCGCAGAACGGCCGCGGAATAATATGCGCGGATAATGCACATGACGGATGTTCATACAAACAATAAATCCCGCATCGCGCCCCTGTTGGATGCGATGTATCATTTCGACGCCGAACGCGTGCGTTCTGAAATGCGTGGGATTTTTGCCCCTGACGCCGTCATTCATATGCCCCATCCGTTTGGGGATATGTCGGGGCCAGATGAATGTTATGACCTCTGTTATGCGCCATTGCTGGCATCTTGGCCCGATTTGGAACGCCGTGACTGGATTGTTATGGGCGGGCAAACCGATCAGGGCGACGATTGGGTGGGCTGCGGCGGCCACTATGTCGGGACCTTTGTTGCACCATGGCTGGACATTCCACCCACAGGGCATTTGACGCATATGCGCTATCACGAATTTTACCGCTTGGTAGATGGGCAGATCGTCGAAATGCAAGCCATTTGGGACATCCCCGAGGTGATGATGCAGGCCCGTGCCTGGCCTATGGCGCCATCCTTGGGGGTAGAACATCATGTGCCCGGTCCTGCGACATTGGATGGTCGGGTCCCCGGACCTTGGGATCGCGCCGCCGCCACAGCCAGTTGTGATCATGTGGTCAACATGTTGGCCCATATGACCAAACACCCCAGCCAAGGCGGACCCGAGGTCATGGAAATGGCGCGGTTTTGGCACCCCAAGATGAATTGGTATGGCCCCGCAGGGATTGGCACATCGCGCGGCATAGCTGGGTTTCGCAATTGGCACCAAATTCCGTTTTTGAACGCCATGCCCGATCGCGGCCAAAGCGATGATGAAATCACATTCCATTTCTTTGGCGACGGGAATTATGCCGCCGTGACGGGCTGGCCCAATATGATCCAATCTGTGTCCCAAGGGGGATGGTTGGGCATTGCCCCGTCGGGTCAAAAAATTTCCATGCGCAGTTTGGATTTTTGGCGGATGGAACATGGGTTAATTCGTGAAAATTGGGTTTTGGTTGATTTACTGGACGTCTATCGTCAATTGGGCGTAGATGTCTTTGCCCGTCTGCGCGAATTTAACAAAGCGCGCGTGCCGGGGTCGGTTCCATTACCAGTCGGAGATATTTGATGCAATTCCCAACCACACCTACATTTGATCTAACCTCAAAACGCGCCCTGATTGCGGGGGCCTCCTCGGGTATCGGCTTGGCCGGTGCTGTGGCGCTGGCCGAACATGGGGCGGATGTTGTTTTGGCCGCACGGCGGGCCGATCGTTTGGCCGATATTGTCGCGCAAATGCAATCGCGCGGCTGGTCCGCACGGGCCGTCACATTGGACGTTGCCGATGTGGATGCCACCCGCGCCATGGTCGCAGCCGAGGGGCCGTTTGACATTTTGCTAAATTCCGCAGGGCTGGCGCGCCACACCAAGGCGGTGGACACAACGCCCGAGGATTTCGATGCCGTTATGAATATCAATCTGCGCGGCGCCTATTTCCTGACGCAGGCTGTGGCGCAGGGCATGATTGATGCGGGCAAACAGGGATCTTTGATCAATATTTCCAGCCAAATGGGACATGTCGGTGGATTGGATCGCGCCGTGTATTGCGCATCGAAATTCGCGGTCGAAGGTTTCACCAAGGCGATGGCACTGGAATTTGGCCCCCATAAAATCCGCATCAACACCATTTGTCCCACATTCATTCTGACCGAACTGACGCAATCCACCTTTGACGACCCAGACAAACGCGCTTGGGTGTTGGATAAAATCAAACTGGGCCGCGCAGGCGAGGTGCAGGATTTAATGGGCGCGGTCGTTTATTTGGCATCAAACGCATCCGCACTGGTGACAGGCACATCCATGTTGGTAGACGGGGGTTGGACAGCAGACTGATGGCAGTGACCAAGATCACATCGGCAGAGGTGGCAAGACGGGCAGGTGTCAGCCAGTCCGCGGTCAGCCGTGTGTTCACGCCGGGGGCCTCAGCATCGGCCAAAACCGTGGCCAAGGTCCGCGCCGCAGCCCAAGAATTGGGATATCGCCCCAATGTATTGGCCCGCGCCATGGTTTCCGGCAAAAGCCGCATCATCGGCGTGATTGTCGCCTATCTAAACAATCAATTTTATCCCGATGCTTTGGAAAAACTGTCAAACACCCTGCAAGAACAGGGCTATCACGTTTTGATTTTCATGGCGGCGAATGCAGCCAGTGATATCGATCGTGTTGTGGATGAAATCTTGGATTACCAAGTGGACGGCATCATCGCCGCATCCGTTGCCATGTCATCCGAATTGTCGGAACGCTGTCGTGCCGCAGGCGTGCCGATGGTTTTGTTTAACCGGTCCCAAGATGACGCACAGATGTCCGCTGTGACATCAGACAACTGCGCCGGAGGACGCAAGGTGGCCGATTATCTGACCGGCTTGGGTCACAGAAAAATAGGCTATATCGCCGGATGGGAAGGCGCCTCAACCCAGCGCGACCGCGAAGCTGGATTTATCCAAGGTCTGGCCGACGCAGGTCTGCAATTGCACGCGCGTGCCGTCGGCAATTTCACCACCCAAGGCGCGCAGGCTGCCGCGCGCGACATGTTTGACGGCATCTCACCCGACGATCGCCCCACAGCCGTGTTCGTGGCCAATGATCACATGGCACTGGCTGTGATGGATGTGGTGCGCTTTGATCTGGGACTGGATGTTCCGGGCGATGTGTCTATCGTCGGCTATGACGATGTGCCCGCCGCCGCATGGCGCGCCTATGACATGACCACCGTACGCCAACCTGCCAACCGGATGGTGGCCCAAACGGTCGAAATATTATTGGACAAAATCGAAAACCCAGCGGCGGCCCCCCGCCGTGTGGAAATTGACGGGCCTTTGATCGAACGCGGATCAACCCGAACCATACAAGGATAAAACAATGCAAGGATTTGACCCAAAATTTCGGGATTTTCCTGACTATATCATCGGCATCACCAAAGAGATTTGGGAAGACCGCGGCATCGCCACCCTGCATGATTACTATGCGCCTGACATCGTGGTGCGTTCGCCTGCATCGGTCGTCGTGGGAAATCAGGGCGTGATTGCCGCCACAATGGCAACATTGGCCGAATTTCCCGATCGCACCCTGTTTGGCGAAGATGTGATTTGGTCTGGCACGCCCGAGGCGGGCATGCTGTCGTCACACCGCCTGCATTCAACTGCAACCCATATCAATCCCGGGATCTATGGTGCGCCCACGGGCAAAAAATTGCACTATCGCATTCTGGCCGATTGCCACGCAAAAAATAACCAGATCGACGATGAATGGCTGATCCGCGACCAAGGCGCGATTGTGCGTCAATTGGGGATTGACCCGCGCGATTACGCCCGCGATCTGATCGCCCGCGAAGGGGGTCCAGAAAATTGCGTCACGCCCTTTAACCCTGACATAGATGTTGCGGGGCCATACCAAGGCTGTGGAAATGACAATGAATGGGGTGGCCGGCATGCCGATATCCTGTCGCGCATCATGAAGGCAGATTTCACAGTTATTCCAGCCGAATATGACCGCGCAGCGAATTTGACCTATGCTGGTGGAATTGACGCCCTGTCCCATGATGGGGCCGATCAATTCTGGATGGGTCTGCGGGCGTCGTTCCCAAATGCCAAATTCACCATTCACCACCAAATCGGCCGCGATGATCCCATGATGCCGCCGCGATCCGCGCTGCGGTGGTCACTGCATGGCAAACATGAAGGCTGGGGCAGTTTTGGCACACCCACAGGGGCAGAGGTTTATATCATGGGCATCAGCCACGCGGAATTTGGTGCCTTGGTCGCCGGCCAACCCAAACTACGCCGCGAATGCACATTGTTTGATGAAACAGCCGTCTGGAAACAGATTTTATTACACACAGGTGACGTATGACCCCCCACGACATGGAATCCCGCATTGTTCGCTATGGCGATTTGAAACCTTGCAAAACGGCGTTCATTGATGCGCATACACCGGGCAGTGACCAGAAAGAAAACTTTACCATCATAGGCGGTGGCGTATCCGAAAGCCCCGATCAGCATGTGCATATTTCCATCCCCCACGGGTTCAACATCGGCGCAGCCGGTCAGCCGCCCAAATGCCGCAATTCGCTGCATGATCACCGCACGGCCGAGGCATTTTTTGTGCTATCAGGGCGCTGGCGGTTTTTCTGGGGCCGCTGGGGCGACGCGGGCGAGGTGACCTTGGAACAGGGCGATATTTTCAACATCCCCACGGGTATTTTCCGCGGGTTTGAAAACATCGGCACCGATTACGGAATGATCATGGCCATTCTGGGCGGCGATGATGCCGGCGGCGGCGTCATGTGGGCCCCCCAAGTGATCGAGGATGCCGCAGATCACGGATTGATTTTGGGCGAAAACGGCAAGCTTTATGATACCAAGCAACAACAACGCCTGCCCGAGGGCGTAAACCCGATGCCCGTGATGAGCGACGAAGAATTGGCCAAACGCCCCGAACCCACAACGGCGGATGTGTTGCCCAACCATGTGGCACGATATTGGGATATGGTGGCCTTTGCCGATAAACGCCCCTGCAAGGTGATCGGCGAAACGGGCCTGTTGCGCGACAAACCCGGGTTTGAGGTTGATTTCATCACCCGCGCCAGCGCCACAGATCGCAAACACAAACACGACCGCCCCAGTGTCTTGATGCCCGTGCGCGGTCATTGGCGTGTGGATTGGGACGGCGGCAGCACCACATTGGCGCCTGGCGATACAATGTCAGTGCCCGAAAACCTGATGCATTCGGCAGTGCCGTCCATGACGGGCGAAGCCGCAATGTATCATATCGTTTCCACAAACGATCCAGCAGGTCTAACCTGGTCCCCTGCCCCATAGCACATCAGCACCAGCGGATCACACCCCAAGTGTTTGATCCGCTGCCCATGTCCCCAAAGCCAGCGAAGACGTCAGTCCCGGTGATTCAATACCCAGCAATGTGATGATACCGTCTTGGACGCGTAGCACGAAATCGCCGCCCTCGATTTTAGGGCGAAACCCTGCATAGGCCGGATGCAATGTGCGATCGTCTATGCCGGGCCAGAATTGACGCACCGAACTGCGGAAATTGGGCTCTAACGCGGGATCAACGCGGAAATCCATCTGATCGACCCAATCCACATTCGGTCCCAGCTGCCCCTGCCCGCCCAGATCGACGGTGTAATGAATGCCCAAACCCGCCTGTTCTGGCAGGGGATAAATTAACCGTTCAAAGGGCGCAGGCCCAGAAATCGCGAAATAGCTGCCTTTGGCCCATAGTTTTGGCGGTTTGGGCGCATCGGGCCAATATTGCGCGGCCAGATCATAGGCCCCATGCCCTGCCGCATTGATCACCTGATCAAAAGCCATATCGAATGGATCGCCCGCGCTGGTGCCGGTGACCACGATTTGATCACGCCCACGGCGGATGGTGTCAACCTTGGTGTTCAAAATCAATGTGGCACCATTGGCCTCGGCCTGCGTCAGATAGGACATCATCAAACCGGGCGCGTCCACTATTCCCGTTTTGGGCGATAGCAATGCAGCGGGAACACGCAATTGGGGTTCCATTTCCTGTGCGGCTGCCCCTGATATCAACTCTAACGGCACACCATTGTCGGCCGCACGGGTTTGCAAGGCCTGCAAAGCTGCCATTTGGTCCGTGTCTTTCGCGACAATTAATTTCTGAACCACGCTGTGGGCCACGTCAAAGCGCGCTGAGTGCGCATAAAGCATTTCGCGCCCCTGTACGCAGAATTTGGCCTTTAGGCTGTTTCTGGGGTAATACAGGCCCGCATGGACCACACCCGAGTTACGCGCCGATGTTTGTGTGCCAATCGCATCAGCCGCATCGACAACCACCACATCGGCCCCCGACTGCGCAGATTTCATCGCCGCCGCCAAACCAACGACCCCTGCCCCAATGACCAAAACAGATTTTGCCAATTTATGCCCCTTTCGATATTTCAAGGGCCAAACAGCCCCTAGGGTTCGTCCAAGGTACGTTCAAAGGCATTGGGTTCGTTGCGGTGCCGTTCGCGCAAAAACACATAAAGCCCTGATCCCACGATCATCAAGATACCTATCGCGACGTATATATCAGGCAAGTCGCCAAACACAAACCACCCCCAAAATATCGCAAGCGGCAGCAGCACATATTCATACGGCGCGATCGAGGCTGCATTTGCGCTGCTGTAGGCGCGGGACAGCGAATATCCAATGCCAGCCGTTACCAATCCCAGTAACAGGAAAAATGGCACATCCTGCGGTGCGGGCCAAATCCACGGGCGCAGCAAAAACACCATGGCGGGATTGTCGGACAGGTGCATATAATCGCCCCGCCCCGCAACCAATCCGAACCCCGCGCTGAGCACCAAAAACGTGGTTTGGATATAAACGGCCAAGGCACTGGGTTTCGACGCAATCGACAGCTTGCGCGTCAGAATTTGGGTAATGGCATAAAACACCGCCGCCAACACAGGCAGCATATAAATCACAGGCGATATTTCACCCTGATCCCAAGTGTGCGGTTTCATCATCACGATCACGCCCAAAAACCCAACAATCACCGCCACAATACGACGCGGCCCCACCCGTTCGCCCAACATCGGGATGGACAGCACGGTAATCACAATGGGTGCCACAAAAAACAACGCCGTTGTTTGACCCAATGGCAAAATCGACAGCGCCGCAAAAAACGTCATGTTCGATGCAAAAATGCTAAGCGTGCGCACCAAATGCAATCCGATCCGGCGGGTTTTCAAAATGCGCCAGCCCCCTTCGAAATAAACAAAGGCCAAGCTGAACACCAACCCAATCGCCGAGCGCACGAACACCATTTGATGCAGCGGATAACCGCCCGATAGTTTTTTGATGGTTAAATCGTTTAGCGAAATACAAAACATGCCCAACAGCATGAATGCCAGTGCCGTTCTAAATTGAGCTTGTGACATAACAATTCCTTTGCACCAAGATTGGGATCGCGGACCTGCCCTGTCGCGCAGGTTTGCGACCCGCTCTGTCGCAAAGTGAACGCGGGCATTGCATCACGCCCGCGCCGTTTTGTGCAAAGCAGACCCTAGAAAAACGCCTGCAGCCCCGTTTGCGCACGGCCCAAAATCAGGGCGTGGACGTCATGGGTGCCTTCGTATGTGTTGACGGTTTCCAAATTGACCATATGGCGGATCACTTGGAACTGGGCGGAAATGCCGTTGCCGCCGTGCATGTCACGGGCATGGCGGGCAATGTCCAACGCCTTGCCACAGTTGTTGCGTTTGATCAGCGAAATCATTTCGGGGGCCATGTCGCCCTGTTCGAACAAACGCCCCACCCGCAAACTGGCCTGTAATCCCAAGGCAATTTCGGTTTGCATATCGGCCAGCTTTTTCTGGAACAGCTGCGTTTGCGCCAAGGGGCGGCCAAACTGCACGCGGTCCAACCCGTATTGGCGCGCGGCATGCCAGCACGATTCTGCAGCCCCCATCACACCCCAGGCAATACCATATCGTGCGCGATTCAAACACCCGAACGGACCTGACAAACCTTGTGCATTGGGCAACAAAGCGTCTTCGCCAACCTCGACGCCCTCCATCACGATTTCACCGGTGATGGATGCGCGCAGGCTGACCTTTTGGTCGATCTTGGGTGCGCTTAGACCCTTCATCCCTTTGTCCAGAATAAAGCCACGGATTTTGTTGTCATGTGCGGCCGATTTGGCCCAGATGACAAAGACATCTGCAATCGGGGAATTCGAAATCCACATTTTCGATCCCGTGATCCGATAACCGCCGTCAATTTTTTCGGCGCGGGTTTTCATGCCCGCAGGGTCAGATCCCGCATCCGGTTCGGTCAAACCGAAACAACCGATATATTCACCGCTGGCCAATTTGGGCAGGTATTTCTGGCGCTGCTCTTCTGATCCATAGGCATAGATGGGATACATCACCAAGCTGGATTGCACCGACATCATCGACCGATAGCCACTATCGACCCGTTCCACTTCGCGTGCAACCAGACCATAGCTGACATAGCCCGCGCCAATCCCGCCGTATTCCTCGGGGATGGTGATGCCCAACAACCCCAGTTCGCCCATTTCGCGGAAAATTTCGGGATCGGTGTTTTCCGACAAAAACGCATCCGTCACGCGGGTTTGCAAACGGTCCTGCGCATAGGCATGCGCACTGTCGCGGATCATGCGTTCTTCTTCGCTCAGTTGGCCATCCAACAAAAAGGGATCATCCCATGTGAAACGGTTGTCGTCTTTCATCCAAGTCATCCTTTGAAAAAATGGTTTGGCCCAGTTATACCCAATGCAGCGCACATTCCAAGTCTGAGTTATCGCCGCGTCCCCAAAATGCCATTTTACCCCACGTCGCGTCAAAATGGCCCTGCCCCCCTGCCCCATCGGACACACAAAACAAACCCCACATGAAAAACCCGCCGTCCCTGCGGGGACAACGGGTTTTTTAGCATTTATTTTTGCTAAGTTGTTGTTTTTATTAATGTCCCTGCGGGGACATGCCGGTTTTGGTGCGCGATACCTAGTCCAATTCCGCCAAGAACCGTGCCACGGCGGCCTCAAGCTGTTCGCGGGGCATGGAACTGAAATCATAGCTCATGCGCAGCTCTAGCCGGCCATCGGTGGCCAGACATTTTGCGGCCCCCTTGGGTGATGAAACGCGGAATGTGGTTTTGCCACTGGGGCGCACAGCAGGCTTGGGTTTCGTTTCGCGTTGATCCAAAAACCCCTGCAACAAAGCAAGTTCATCCGCGCCGGTGCGATAGGGATGTTTGGCCAGTGTTTCAGCCAGCGCCGCCACCTGCCCCGCATCGCCATCCAGTTTTTTCAACAACTGCTGACCCATGTTGCGCGACACCTCTTGGACGTGGGCCAAATCGACCATGTCCAACAACCGCACGAAGGACCGAATATGCCCGCGTTTTTGACGCGATGCAGATTGGAACAATTCATCCACGGCATCCACCGTCGATGTGATGGCCGGATTGGCCTGACCGTAATGAATGGCCAACTGCGCCAATTCACCAAAGCTGACATCACGACGCACCAAGTTTTCGTCAACCATCCGCCGATACAACATCGCGTTATTTTCGCCGCGTGCGTTCATTACGGCAGGAATCACATCGAACCCCTGATCCGGCAGTTCCGCGTTCAGTTCACGAAATGCGGTCAGGCGGCGGAAACCTTGGATCAGTTCATATTGCCCATCCACCATTTCAACGCGGATGGGGTTGGACAGGCCGATGTCACGAATGGACGATTTCAATTCGTCGATATCGTCATCACGATCGCCCGCCCGATCACGGATCAATTTGGTGTAAACCACCTGATCAATCGGAATGCGGGCTGTCACCAAACCTTGTTTTTTCAGCCCAACATATTCATGGGCCAGCGCATCATTTTCGGCGCGGATGGCAGCCTCTGCGACTTGGCGTTCTGCGGTCGCACCCGCCGCCTCGGCGATTGCGGTGGCCATGGGACCGCGGCGCTGGGTATCAGGCTCTGACGCGGGATTAGAGACTGATTTAGTCTCTGGTGCTGCGACGTCGTTCGGGTCGAAATCAATGTCGAATATGCGTCTTTTCTTGCTCATGCCTTATCCTCCAACTGGTCCCACGCGGTGACCATATTTCCCCTGAACTCTTCATAGGCCCGATCAAACGATGCCCGCGCGCGGCGCCAAGTTTCGCGTGTCATGTCACGATAATCGATTTCATAAATAGACGACAGGAATCGGCCCGATTGTTCAACAGCGCGGGTTAATTCGATTGGGTGTTCTGCCACCCTATCCCCAAACACTTTAATAAATGCCTGCTGCATCGCACCGTGCAATTCGTTGGATGTTTCAAACCGTGTCAGCAGGAACCGCAGATCAACAAAGGCCTTGGGCAGGTTCATTGTCCCCGCGGGGACATTTCCAGAAAACCGGTCCAAATCCTCTAGCGCTTCGGACAGCTGACCAATGAATGATGTGGTACTGTCGTATTCCCAATACCCTGGTCCCGATGGCACATACAAAACATCTGCCGCAAAAACCGCGTTCATCGATTGATACCCAATCGCGGGCGGACAATCAAAAATGATGAAATCATACAGGTCCGGCGCCAACTGATCCAAATACCGCGACACCGCCGCGAAAAACGACCATTCCGGATTCAAATGCCGATACTGCGCGGACGCGAATTCAACAAAGGCTGCATTGGCGCAACTGGGCAGAATATCAATCGTGGGCCAGTTCGTGGGTTTAATGAAATCACCCATCCGCAGATTTTCCAACCCCATGCCAGTGATGGATGCGGGCAATTTGCGTTGGGGCAGGGCGGTGCCCGATTCCGCACCGCGCGCCACCGAATTCATGCGTTCGGTTTCAATGATCAGATCACGCGCCATGATGCCCCAAACGGTGTATTCCTCGGCCACGTCCGACAGGCCCATTGAATGGCTTAGTGTGGCTTGCGGATCGAAATCGACGCACAACACGCGATACCCGTCCAACGCGGCAGCATGCGCGAAATGCAATGCCACGGTGGATTTGCCCGCACCCCCTTTGAAATTGGCAATGGCGGCGCGGATCGCGCGTTTGTTTTGCGGACGCGGCGGCAACAGGGATTGGCGGTTTACCTTGATCCGGCGGCGCAGTTCGTTGATTTCATCTAGCGAATACCAGCGCTGGCGGCCGTCATCTTCGACCAGACCTTGGGGCAGGGTGGGGTCGGCGGCCAAACGCCCGCGCAGGGTAGATTGGTTGACCTTTAGGATCAGCTCGCCCACTTCCCAACTGGAAAACCGGCGCAGCACCTTGCGCGATTCAGGTGAAAAGGTTTGATTGCGGATAGCGCCCTGCATTTTTAGCGATTTGGACTGAAGCGCCCCTAAATCTCGATAGGTAAACATCGTTAAGCCTCTGTTTTTATATGCGTCCCCACGGGGACATTTCGTTGCATCCCGGTTTGGACCGTTGATTTGGCCCCATACTCTGCACGCGCGCGCAAAGCACCTGTTTGCGTTCTTACATAAAACAGGACGCAAAAAAAACCTTTTTCTTCAAAAGCGTTTTATTTTTATTTTGCAAAAACGTAAAAAACATGGAAAGTTGGAAATAGAGATATAATCAATTCCCCAATAGAAACAGGGCAATATCATTGCCTAACACGGGGTTTGATTCGGAATGCTGGCCCTACAACAGAGACAATCCTAGGGGACATGTTTTTCCGGATTAGACCCGAATAGGGGACAAAATTGCCGGATTAGGGGACAGACTGGATGTCCCCCTTAACCATTAAACCAAAAATAATTTCATTCTTTTTAGGGTATAGGGCACAAAATTATAAAAGCCCTTGACAGAATCGTACTTCAGGACGCAAATTACAAAAAAACGAGCAATAGCGTTTGGCAGCACCGGAACCGCAAGAGATCTGGGCATGTCACACCGAAAGGTACAGTATGATACGGGCAAAACCAGTGGGGCGCGGTGCAGCATCCCGCAAATATGATATATTAACCGCGTTAGGCATTCACGCCCTATCGTTGGGAAAATCCGAACAACGCCGTGTGCTGCGTTTGATGACACTGATCACAGCCCGATATAATTGGACACATGACGAATTATCTGTCGGTCAACGTGACATCGCCAAAATGTGGAGCTGCGACGAACGCACCGTAAAACGTGAAATGGCATGGTTTCGCGCCAAGGGATGGTTGATCGTTCATATTCAGGGTGCGCGGGGGCGTGTATCAAAATATGGCTTGGGCTTGGATCAGATTTTGGTCGATACACAAACCACCTGGGATGCCGTTGGTCCCGATTTTCAGACCCGCATGTCCATCGAACAATCCGGCGCGGATCCTGAACAGTCAAATGTTGTTCCGCTAAAACCGTCACAGGATGTGCCAACGCCCGATATTTCAGACGGCACGGAATGGGCACTGGCGCAGGCAATTTTGCATCAGGAAAACCCTGCACAATACAGCGCGTGGTTTGCGGCCTTGAAACGGGGCGAACGTATCGCGGGGCGCGTTCAATTACGCGCGCCCACGAAATTTCATGCAGCCTATGTTCTGACCCACCTGATCCCAACGTTGACCCGTGCCTGCCAATCGGTCGACGCGGATGTGACGGGGGTGGAAATCATCGTCTAGGGCAGGGGATTAGCGCGCCAAATACCGCACCAATGCATCCCAAGATTGCGCATCAGCGTTTGCATCATAGTCGCGCGATCCGGCCACGGTGAATGAATGACGCGCCCCGCCAAAGATTTCGGCGCCATGTTCGACACCTGCGTCACGCATTTGCCCCATAACGCTGGCCAATTCGTCCAATCCTGATACAGGATCGGCTGATCCGTGCAACAGCAAAACCGATCCTTTGGTTTGGCTGTAATCTTGGCCCTCGGGTGTGCCTAGGCCACCATGAAAGCTGACAAAGCCGTCCAGTTCCATACCGGCACGCGCGGCCTCAAGCACGGCGGCCCCACCAAAGCAGTAGCCCATCAACACATCCTTGGGTGCGTCCCCCAATGCAGCGCGCGCGGCGGTTACACCTGCGTCAATGCGGGCGCGAAATTCGGCGCGGTTTCCATATAACGCACCGGTTTCGCGGCGATAATCGTCCATGCCGTCCAACACGGCATCAACCCCAAACAAATCCAACGCCACAGCCGTATAGCCCAGATCCGCCAACATCATCGCGCGGTTTTGTTCGTAATCGTCCAAGCCGTTCCAATCATGGATGATGTACACGGTCCCCTTGGATGCGGCATCAGGTTTCGCGACAAAGGCTTGGAATGTTTTGTCACCCGTTGTGTAATCCAATGTGTTGGAGTGACCGCCCGCGATTGCGGCGGCGGTTGTCAGGCCCAAGGCGACTGCCCCAGTCATTAGGTATTTCAGCATTTCAAATCTCCGTTTCTTAAATGATACTAGAAATTTGGATCGCACCGGCGCAAAGTAAAGCCCCGCCTGTGATAATCACAAACGGGGCAGGGCAGGGGGCAAACGGCCCCCTGACGGTGATTGGTGTTATTGGAATTGTGCGGTGACGCCGGTTTCTTGGGTCGCAATGTCCAAGGCATCGGAAATATCAATGCTGCGATCAAACAGGGCACGGCCCACCAAACAACCCGCAACATGCGGCACGAATTTGATCCGCGAAATATCGTCCAAACTGCGGGTCAGGCCACGCGCCAAAACTGGTGTGTTGGATTTGGTGGCGATTTCGGTGATCAGGCCTAGGCTGTCTTCGCTTTGTTCTAGGTCGGCATCAATATCGGTGATCAAGATTGCGGCGAGCGGATCATTTTTGAAAAATTCCACATAATCAATGGCTTGGTACGCGGTCTTTTCTTTCCAGCCATGGGTGACAACCGATCCCCCTAACACGTCAACGGCCAGAACGATCTGGTCGGGATACAGTTTGGCTGCCTCTTTCACCAGATCGGGCATGGTTGTGGCGGCGGTCCCGATGACCACGCGGCCGGCCCCGGCATTTAGCCATGTTTCGATCTGTCCGATGGATCGGATGCCGCCGCCCACTTGGACGGATGCGGGTGTTTCTTTGATCAATTGTTCGATGATGTCTTGGTTTGTGCTGTCTGCGCCCATCACGGCATCAAAATCAGTTACATGAATCCAGTCGGCGCCGGCTTGGGCAAATTCGCGCGCTTTGGCGATGGGATCGACGTGCCAGATTTGCGGTTCCTCCATCTTGCCGCGAAACAGGCTGACGGGTTTGCGATTTTGCAATTCGATTGTGGGATATAAAATCATTTTGTTTCCTCTGCTGTGCTTGGGGATAGCGTGACAGCAAAGCGATTGGGGCAATCGCCCTGATGCGACATATGCATGTGACATGCGACATGCGGGCTAGACTTTGGCCCGTTCTGCGCCATTTGTAGTGCAATGATAGGAGCCGCGCCCGTGACATCAAAACGTATGCCCACCCATCCATTCGAACGGGGTCTGACCACGGCAGGCATGGCATTGACAGTGGGCCGGCATGTGGTGAGCGGGGTCGCGCGTGATGTCCTGCAAGGGCAACGGCCAAACATCACCCGCGCGGCATTGGCCCCGCAATCCATTGCCGATGTGGTCGGGTCGCTGAAAACCCTGCGTGGTGCGGCGATGAAATTTGGCCAGTTGGTGTCCCTAGATGACAGTTTGGTTTTGTCGCCAGAATTGGCGCAGATTTTTGCCCAATTACGCTCGGATGGCTATGCGATGCCGCCCAAACAGCTGAAATCGGTGTTGACGGCGCAATGGGGCGCAGGTTGGCACCGCCAGTTTGTACGATTTGATCCAGTGCCCTTTGCCGCGGCATCCATTGGGCAGGTCCATCGCGCGCAATTGCATGATGGGCGCGATGTGGCGGTCAAGGTCCAGTTTCCCAATGTGGATCGCACCTTGCATAGTGATTTGGCCAGCCTACGCCGGATATTGAAAACATCGCATATCCTGCCCAAAGGGTTCGATTTGGATTACTATATGGATCTGTGCACCGATCAATTGGTCCAAGAAACCGATTACGTGCGCGAGGCTGACAATATGACCCGCATGCGCCACCTGTTTGCGGGGCGTGATGATGTGATTGTTCCCCAAGTGATTGACAGCCATTCCACCGCGGCCATTTTAACCATGACCTATGAACAGGGCCGTGACCTGTCGCATCTGCGCGATATGCCTATGGCGCAGCGGCCGGCGATGGCCCAGACCCTGCTGGGTGTGGTTTTGGCGGAAATCTTTGACCACGGGTTTGTGCAAACCGACCCAAACTTGGCAAATTTCAAACTGTCGATGGATGGGACGTCATTGATATTATTGGATTTTGGGTCCTGCGTTACGGTGCATCCTGACACCCAACGCCTGTATCGGGATATGGCGGGTGCTGTGTGCGCGCGCGACAGTGCAACATTATGGGATGTGTTTGATCGCAATGGGCTGTTTCCTGCGGAACTGACATCTGCGGATCGCGATTGGATTGCGGGTGTGATGGACACAGGCCTAAATGATCTGGATGCGGCGGGCTGTGTGAATTTTGCCCGCGCGCGGATTTTTGATCATCTGGATATAAATGATATCGCGCGGTATTCTCGGATGGTTCCTGCGGGCCGCGTGGCGGGGGATTTTATTTTTGTCCAACGCAAACTGGCAGGGCTGGTGTTTTTCTGTCGCAGTCTTGGGGTCGGCTTGCCCATTTTGCCCGCTGTTTCGCATGTTTTGGAAAAAACTAAAAAATGTAAACAAATGTGATCTAGATCACATATTTTTGCCTCTGGCTGATGTAGCAACAGGGTATGCGTGGGCTGCGAATTGCCCAGATACGATTAAGTAACGACACAAGCGTTCCTGCCCCATCCCCTTTAGCAGGAATTTAGCTGCCCACGCATAATCCATCTAATCATCAAAAAAACGATCGTCCCCTTCGGGGGGCGATCATATTGTCCATGACGGAAATTCCCCCGCACCAGCTAGGATACAGCGTCCCTTTGGTGATATTTCGAAACAAACTGACGCCAAAAAACGCGCAAGCTAGGGCAATGTTCACACCAAGACATTGTATTTGATAATGATTTCACGATTTTTTCACGCACGCTTTAGCCGCTTTGCTGTTAACATGTATCTATGTTGACGGTCGCCGTAATAAGCACACTGACATCCAAATTGCAGATCTGGTTGGTTTCTATCACCCATGGCCCGACGCGCGCGACGCAATCTTGCGTCAGCGGAACGGACCGAATGTGAATGGTCACGAAACACAGATTTGGCAATGGATGATGCTGGTGATGGACTGTGTTGGACCCGCAGACATAGAAACATAAGCTAAGGGAAGACGTTATGATTCATGATACCACAAATATTCGTTGGGTCCCAAATGACCCAAAACTTTGGTCTGAACGTGCATTGGGGGCGAATGTGTTTTTGCAATCAACGGGCGGAATTACGCGGGCCATTGTTCCGGCCGATTACCACCATCCACAAATCGCGGTGCAGGGCTATGTCCGTGGTCGGATGCTGGTCGAAGCCTATGTCAACGGTGCGTTAAAATATGAACGGCTGTATACGCATAGTCCTTTGTTGATGGAATTGGATTTAGAGCGCGGCCAAGGTGATGGGCCCTGTCAGTTGGACATCCATTTCATCCCCGCCGCATGGGGCCAAGTGTCGTTGCTGCGCCATGTCCGCGCCCATCACGATCACCAAATGCGTCATGATGTTTTCGAAACCCTTGAGGTCGCATAGCCCCAGAATTTAGCCCAATTTTCACGAAGTGTTATTTGTTAACCAGTATTTTCAGTTTTCGTGAAAATGGTCCCCTGATCTGCATTAAATTGCGGTCAGGGGGTTTAAAATTTTTCGATGTTATAGCCACTGCGTTCTAGGGCAGCGCGCAGGTCGCGCGCCATGGGCACTGCGCTGGGGCCATCGCCATGCAAACAAATCGTATCAATGCGGCAGGGGATCACATGCCCGCTGTTTGCAATGATGCCGCCCTTGTCCAGCATGTTCAAAATCCGCTGTGCGGCAAATTCTGGATCCGTAATCATTGCGCCAGGCGTGCCACGCGTCACCAGCGTCGCATCATCGTTATAGGCGCGATCGGCAAAGATTTCGCCTGCATAGCGGCAGCCCAAATCTTGGGCCACCTGTTCCATCACCGTGCCAGATAAAACCATGATGATCAAATCGGGGTCAATGTCCAACGCGGCCTGATAACAGACCCGCGCCATATGCGCATCCTCGGACGCCATGTTTGACAGCGCGCCGTGCAGTTTCAAATGGCGCACATGACCGCCAGCACGGGTGGCCATGGCTTGCGCAGCGCCCAACTGATATGTGACCAAATTCGCCAATTCGCGGTCGCTTAGCTGGATACGTCTGCGACCAAATCCCTGTAAATCGGCAAATCCGGGATGCGCGCCGATGCCAACATCCTTTTGCACGGCCAGTGCCATTGTTTGTGCCATCGTATCCGCATCACCCGCATGAAATCCGCATGCGATGTTTGCTGAACTTACAATATCCAGCAATGCTGAATCATTGCCCATGACCCAAGGGCCAAAGCTTTCGCCCATATCGGCGTTTAGATCAATTGATTGCGTCATTGGTGTCCTCGTCAAATTCGGTGCCAGCGATCATGCCGCTGATAAGTTGATAGCCCAATAAATTGGGAATGTCGTGGGGGTCGCGGATACACGGGGCCACTTTGGCCCGCAATGATTGCAGCATTTTTGCATCGTCAATACAATCGTGATCAGCCTGTTCCAAGGGTATCAGATCAAATTCGATCATGGATCCGACCGGCGCTTGGGCCATTTTGGGGATATCTGCTGGAATGACGGTGGCAATGCGGGGGTATCCCCCAATCGTTTGGCATTCGGCCAACAAAACATAAGGAACACCTTGGCCAGTCATTTGAATGTCACCGGTTGTAATAAATTCTGATGCCAGTCCGGCGGGTATCTGGGCGGCAAAGGGGTCTGCGCCATCCAGGCGCACGCCTTGGCGGTTTGCCTGTGGACTGCGTTGAAATCGGGTGTTCAAAAACCGTTCAACCGTCTGTGACGAAAACAGACAGGTTTGCGGGCCGGGAATAATGCGGATGAACCCGCCGCTGAACCGATCTGAGGGCGATATTTTGCGATCTGGCTGTGACAGGTTTGGATCTGTCCCCAAATCCAGTCGGGTACCAGATTGCAGCATTGCGCCGATACCAGCCAGCAAATGCGCGGATTGGCTGTCTTGCCATGCTGGCGTTGCCAAGGGGGCTGCCGGTGTAAGGTACCCATAGCTGCCCCGCACAACAGACCCCAGTTTCAGTGTTTGTTTGGGATACAGGGTATAGGTGCGGTTCCACATCAGAGGTGTGTCATCAATCTGCGCGGCCATTGCCCCACCGGTTAATGCAAAACGCAGCGGCGCAGTTGTCTGAAATTCACCGCCAAATCCGGCCATTTCGATTGCGGGCAAAACGGTTTGCGTGCCCAGCAGGGCCGCTGCCTCAAGCAGGGCCAAACGGTCCGCCGCGCCACCCTGTGACAGCCCTTGGGCCAGACGGTTTGGCCGCCCCAAATCCTGTAGTGTCATGGCAGGGCCCGCGCGTTTGACTATCAATTGAACGTTCATTGGGGGGACACGCTCTCGCATCTTGCGCCGCCCAGACCGTTTTCGGCAGTGGCTTCAATCTGTGCCATGTCTGTGTGTGAGACCACTTGGAATTTCATAAGATCCCCCAGTTCCAATGCAAATGGGTTTGTACGTTCCGCCACAAAGGGGCGAAATGCACAATATCCAACCTGTCGCCACCCTGTGACCGAAGGATTGGTAAACAAAACCAACTGGCGGATTGCGACAACCAATGCGCCAGCGGGGACATGTGGTGTCAGCTCTGTTTGGCGCGGGATGTTCCAATGGGGATCCAGCAAACCAACATAGGGCTGCCCGGGCGCAAAGCCGATGGACAAAACACGCAAATCCGTCTGGGCGATTTCTGCGACCGCTTGATCGGGCGTGCGGCCAATCATCTGGGCAACTTGGTCCAGTTGGGGGCCATAATCCCCACCAAATGCCACAGGAATATGCCAAATTCGCCGGACTGGGGGCGGCGGGGTGATGGTCCAATCTGTGCCATCCAACACCTGTTGGACCTGTTGTGATACCGCGGCACGGGTTGTGATTGCACGATCAAAGCTGATGATGACCGAGGCCAATGCCGTCGCTGTTTCGACAATCCCCAAGATGTTGGATTGATCAACGGCGTATTTGAAATTTTGCACAGCGCGTGTGGCCATGTCTGACGTTGTCCAAGCAAATCTGACCACTATGCTGGTCAACCCAAATGGCGACAGGCTGGGTACTGGTAAGGCTGGTTCGGCAGACATTTGTGTTTTCCCACTGATTTTGTTTGCGAAAATAATTTTTGCTATAAATTGCAAAACGATTACAAAATGTCAACATTATATCAACGTATGCTCGACAAGGTGAGTCGGCATGTAAGGGAGCATCAAATATGAATAAATTTGTTACTGCGTTTGCGCTGTCTGTTGGCGCGTTTTCGTCTGTTGCCGCGGACAGCTGGGATATGCCCACGCCCTATGGCGATAGCACATTCCACACCGTCAATATCCGTCAGTTCGCCCAAGACGTCGATACCGCGACCAATGGCGCATTGACCATCACGGTCCATTCCGCTGGTTCGTTGTTTCCGCATGGCGAAATCAAAAATGCGGTGCGATCCCGTCAGGTGGCCTTGGGTGA
>CAZWFE010000040.1:0-20536 GCA_964633145.1 uncultured Phaeobacter sp.
GTTTGTGAATGGGCCGTGTATCGCCATATAACACAACATCTCTTATGGTGTGTTTGGTCACAATGTTCGAAAATGTATCGGGCCACTGGGTTAAATCCTGCGTAAAGGCGATGAAATTGTCCGGCCCCCAAAATATTTCGTCGCCTTTGTTAAACCCAACGCGGATCGTATCTGCCCCAGTTTTTCGCAACATTTTCGACAGTTGCCGGAAAAATGGGCCATGTGGACCTTGTAAAAATAAAAACCGACGCATTTTGTTACTATGACCTATCTTGGCAAACGAAACTCTTGGAACTAACACTGAGTGCGATATATTTATTATTCGTCAAAATCACGACGAATTTTATAAAAAAGGAGAAACCGCAAATGTTTACAGGCATCGTGACGGATATGGGCCAAATTGTCGAGCTGGAACAGCGCGGGGATCTAAAGGCACGGATTAAAACAAATTACGACACTGATGCGATAGATATTGGTGCATCCATCGCCTGTGATGGCGTGTGTTTAACCGTGATCGCCCTAGGTGACGATTGGTTTGATGTCGAAATCAGCGCAGAAACCGTATCAGTGACCAATTTGGGGCGCAATCAGTGGTATGTTGGCAAAATGGTCAACCTAGAACGTGCGCTGCGGCTGGGCGATGAATTGGGCGGGCATATTGTGTCTGGTCATGTCGACGGCGTGGCCGAATTGGTTGACATGCGCGACGAAGGTGACAGCACACGTATGACATTTCAGGCACCAGCGGAATTGGCCCGATTTATCGCGCCCAAAGGGTCGGTGACATTGAATGGGACATCCCTGACTGTGAATGAAGTTAATGAAAATACCTTCGGGATCAATTTGGTGCCACATACAAAACAAGTGACCACCTGGGGCCAATCCAAGGTTGGCGATCCTATCAATCTGGAAATTGATACACTGGCCCGCTATGTGGCGCGTTTGGCAGAATATCACAACGCGTAAGCATGATGGATGGTCTGTGCCCGATCAAATGGGCGCAAACCCTTCGATCAATTGGCGCAAGCCCAGTCGCGCGCCGGCGTAGATGGCAATAAAGGTGATGGGCGCACTATAGGCCAGCAAGCTAAAGGCAGAAATGCCTTGGCCCACAGAACAGCCCAAGGCAATGACCGCCCCCACACCCATGATGGCCGCACCTGTAATTTGGCGACGCAGTTCACGCGGGTCTTCGCAGGCTTCCCATCTGAAATGACCTTTGCGCAGTGATCCGATCAGCGCACCAGTCCAGACACCAGCCACCGACCCGATCCCGAAACTTAGCGTCAGGGCGCTGCCATTCATTGCATACAGTATGGTTTCGCCAACGGGTGCCGAAAACGTATGGGATTCAACCATAATGGCTGCAAATCCGTTTTGCGCGACCCAAGCTGTTCCGGCCCAGCCTGATACGATGGAAACGGCAACTACCAGCGACCAAAACACCTCTTTGTGTTTTTTCCAAAATCCACCCGTTAGCAGGGTGACCAGAAAGATAACGCCCCCCAAAATCATTCCTACTGCAGCAGGTGATAGGGGCAGAGTTGTTGAAATCAAATGGGCAAATCCCTGCGCTTGGGGGCCTGACGATGCAGTGGGAAACGCCCAGATCCGCAATTGTGCCAATGGCCCAGACATCACCACATAGGTTGCAATGCCCATGACCAAAACAATGACAAATGCGCGCAAGTCACCACCACCCAATCGGGCCAGTGCCCCATAGCCACAATTACCGCACAGCGCCATGCCATAGCCAAACATCACGCCCCCAAAAATCGAGGCCAACGGGTTCCAAGCCGTTGCGAGATAAAATGTATCGGCCGGATCAAACACATCGGCAGCCATCAGGCCAAAGCTGCCCATCATGGACAGACCAATACTGATCCCCCACATCCGCAACCGCGTGTTGTCAGCGGCATAGGCGTGATCTTCGATAGCGCCAAGTGTGCAAAAACGGCCCAGACGCGCGGCCAATCCCAACAGTAACCCACCAAACAGCCCAATTAGGGCGACAATTGCGTGTTCACCGAACATATCGATCATGTTGAATTCCTGTTGATTTTCCCATGGTTACTATGACACAGGGGCTGCGAAAATCAATCAGTTGTTTTTAGGTTCGGGCATTTTGCAGAACAGTTCGTATACGACCTCAAGCACGCGCTTGGGTTTGTCATCTGCCAATCGGTAATAAATCGTCTTGCCATCGCGACGCGGTACAACCAATCCCTCTAGCCGCAGGCGCGACAGTTGTTGCGATACGGCCGCTTGTCGCGCGGAAATCAATTCTTCTAGTTCTGTGACCGATTTTTCGCCGGATACCAAATGACACAGGATCATCAACCGGCCTTCGTGACTGATTGCCTTTAAAAAACCTGACGCTGTTGTTGCATTTTCGACAATTGCGTCGATGTCCTCGTCGGACATATCGTCTGTGATGACCGGAAGTGCCATTTTGTATTCCTAACTGCTGCGTCAACTATGCCACAGCCTGTCCCTTTCAGAAAGCAATTTCATCTGCAATCGCATCAATTCCATCCTGCGCACAGACCTCGTCCAAGTCGGGTCCTGGTGCACCTGAAATGCCGATACCCCCGACAATCGCGCCATCACCTGCATAGATCACTAAACCACCGCCAAGCGGCAGCGCTTCGGACAGATTGCGAATCGCAGAAGCGGTCTGCCCACTTTGTGTTGATTTGGCAAGGTCACTGGTCGATGTGCGAAAGCTGACCGATGTCCATGCTTTGCGCCGTGATGTTTCGTAAACATGCAATCCAGCATATCGATCGCGCAGAAAAACTTGGGGCAGGCCGGCGCGGTCAACAACTGTAACGCCAACTTGATATCCGCTATCTTGGCACGATTGCAGTGCGGTTTGCGCTGCCAACAAAGCAAGCTCTGGGCGCAACGACTTTGACGTGACAAATGCGTCTTGGCCGAAAGTTACAGTTCCTAAACAACATAGCGCTGCCGATAAAACCCATGATTTCATGATTTATCCTCTAACTTGCTTGCAGGAACAAAATCAGTTTCCCGCTCAAGGATCATTTCTAAGACACCCCAGAAAAAATCCTCGCTTTGATAACCTTCCATGCGGCGCATTTCGCGTCCGTTTTCCATGATAACAAACGTTGGTGTGAACACGACAGGTGTTTTGAATGGCGTGTCCGGTCCTTTCGTTTCGGAAATATCAACTTTGCGAAGTGGCGCAAATGCGCCCACGTCCGTTTTGGGGTATATCGGACCCAAGTCGCGTTCCCAAATATCGCAATAGACACATCCATCACGTTTCACCATGACCAATTCATAGTCGCTGGCCCATGCGGGGACCATCGTCAGAACGTATGCACTTATGCCGAAAATAAATTGCCTTAGCATCACAGCCCCAATTGACCTAAACAGATGTGTATAACATAATATGAATATTTGAATAAAACAAGGATAACCCATATGTTCGATGTTTCCATCTGGGGCGCGTTTGTTGGCGGGTTGGTGGTATTTTTTTCACCCTGCATTCTGCCAATCGTTCCATTTTACCTTAGCTATATGGCGGGCACGGGCATGGCGACGTTAAACGCCGATGGGGATTTACCCGCCAATGTTCAGCGCAAGGCTGTTATATCATCGGTGATGTTTTCGGCGGGAATCATTACCGTGTTTGTTTTGCTGGGTGCGGCTGCATTTTCCGTATCGCAAAGCTTTAAAATGTACCAAGACGAATTCCGGTATGCATCGGCGGCCATTATTGCAGTGATTGGTCTGCATTTTCTGGGCGTTATAAAAATTGGATTTTTGAACCGACAATTTCAGGTCAATGCGGGCGACACGAATAACATGTCACTTGTGGGGTCTTATGTGGTCGGGCTTGCCTTTGCCGCGGGTTGGACGCCCTGCGTTGGTGGGGTGCTGACAGCGGTGATCATGACCGCCAGCTTCGAAGATACAGCGATGAAAGGCGTGGGGCTTTTGTTTGTATTCGGTGTTGGATTGACGTTGCCATTTGTTGTTGCCGCGTTTTTCATAAAACCGTTTTTGAAATTTGCTGCGCGGTTCCGGCGTCATATGGGGTTGGTGGAAAAGTTGATGGGGCTGTTGATGCTGATATTTGCCCTGTTGCTGATCACCAATCGAATCAATGAAATTGCAAATTGGATGATTGAAACCTTTCCGGCGTTTACGTCGTTGTAATCAATGAGGTGAAATATGAAAAAGTATCTAAGCGCATTGCTGGTCATGTTATTTAGCGCAACTTGGGTGGCTGCATCTGGAATCGGGGACGACGGGTTGCACAAAACCGATTGGATGCGCGACACATTCAAAGATCTGCGCGAAGACCTGGCCGAAGCCAATTCAGAAGGCAAACGGCTGGTTTTGTTTTTTGAACAGCGCGGCTGTATTTACTGCAAAAAAATGCATGAAGAGGTGTTCTCGGACCCAACCGTTTCGGATTATATCGAAGAACATTTCTTTGTTGTGCAATTAAATCTGCATGGTGACACGGATGCCGTTGATTTTGATGGCGAAGAGATGTCCGAAAAGGACCTGGCGCGCCGCTGGGGGATTCTGTTTACACCCACAATCATGTTTCTACCACAAGAGGTGGGTGAAGGGGTGACCGCACCTCAGGCGGCGGTCGCAACGATGCCCGGGGCCTTTGGTCGGGGGACAACATTGGACCTGTTTACATGGGTCCAGGAAGAGCGTTATCTGATTGAAAATGGAGAAGATTTTCAGCGTTATCATGCGCGCCGAATTGCCGAACGGCAGGCGGAAAATCAATAAAAATCGCAATCAATCATTCATTTTTGCGAATTTGTTGTTGCGTTGATGGTGTGTAGTGAACTACGGTATACAAAGCTATCACTCGAAACTAGATAGCCACGGGAGGATTTATGAGGCTAACATCTCTTACAGTCGCGGCGGGATTGGCACTGGCTAGTGCGTCTTTCGCTGAAACAGTTGCGCCAGGTAACGTCGAGTTCGACGAATATGGCGCTGTACAAGCATCTTTGACCGGTGTTGCGGGTGATCCTGCAAACGGTCGTAGTGTAATCGTAAGCAAAAAACGCGGTAACTGTATCGCATGTCACAGTTCAGAAGCATGGGCAGACGAAATGTTCCATGGCGAAGTTGGGCCAGCGCTGGATGGCGTAGGTGGATATCGCACAGCTGCGGAATTGCGCGGCATTTTGGTAAACTCGAAAATGACATTCGAGGGCACAATCATGCCAGCGTATTACAAAGTTGACGGGTTTAACCGTCCTGGTGATGCGTACACTGGCAAGGCAGCGAAAGAATTGTCGCCGTTGCTGACCGCACAAGAAATCGAAGACGTTGTCGCGTTTCTGTCAACTTTGACAGAATAAGCGATATTTTTTTAACTAAGGAGATCATGATGGACTTCTCAAGACGCGAAACATTGGCGTTGGGTTTGGGCGCAGCTGCCCTGACAATTTTGCCATTCCGCGTAAGCGCAGCAGCAGATGATGCGATTGCTGCGTTCACAGGTGGCGCAGACATCGCCGAAAGCGGTGTAACTTTGGGTGCACCAGAGATTGCCGAAAACGGTAACACTGTTCCAATCGACGTATCCGCCGAAGGCGCGGTATCGATCATGTTGTTGGCCGCTGGCAACCCGACACCGGGTGTTGCAACATATAACTTTGGCGAACTATCCGGTACGCAATCTGCGTCCACACGGATCCGTTTGGCCGGCACGCAAGACGTCGTTGCGATCGCGAAAATGGCCGATGGCACATTCGCAAAAGCACAGCAGACTGTGAAAGTAACAATCGGCGGCTGCGGCGGCTAAGGTCCAGATAGGAGTATATTAATATGGCAGACGGTGTAAAACCACGCGTGAAAGCTCCCAAAAAGGCAGCTGCAGGCGAAGTCGTAACAATCAAATGTTTGATCAGCCACAAAATGGAATCAGGTCAGCGTAAAGACGGCGACGGGAACCTTATCCCTCGTTCGATCATCAACCGCTTTACCTGCGATTTCAACGGAGCTTCGGTTATCGACGTAGCAATGGAAGCTGCGATCTCGACAAACCCATACTTCCAGTTTGAAGCGACAGTTCCAGAAGCGGGTGAATTCAAATTCACTTGGTATGATGACGACGGTTCAGTCTATGAAGACACCAAAAAGGTTGCAATCGGATAATCCGGTTTCGGCATAGGAGGCCTCACCGTTGGTGGGGCCCCATTTACGGGAGGAACAGCTATGAAAATTAAAGCAGTCACAGCAATCGCAGCCGCGTTGATTGCGACTTCTGCATTCGCAGATGAAGATGCCGAGTTGGTTATCAACGGCGACATCGAGATTGTAACAAAAACAGCCGCGCCAGCGCATCTGTCGGATGCAATGGACGAAGTTATGTCCGGATGGCGTTTCCGGTCTGATGGTACTCAGGCAATGCAGATGGACGACTTTGACAACCCAGGTATGTCGGCCGTTGATGCCGCAGCAGACGCATGGGACACAGTCGAAGGATCTGAAGGCAAATCATGTGCATCGTGTCATGGTGCTGCCGAGGATTCGATGGTCGGTGTTCGCGCCGTTTATCCAAAATGGAATGACGCTGCAGAGGAAGTCCGCACACTTGCGATGCAAATCAATGATTGCCGTGAAAACAAGATGGGTGCCGACAAGTATGGATACACATCAGGTGACATGGCCGCGATGGAAGCATTGATCACATTGCAATCGCGCGGTATGCCAGTAAACGTTGCCATTGATGGCCCTGTTCAAGCAACATGGGAAGCAGGCAAAGAACTGTACTACACACGTACTGGTCAGCTGGATTTGTCATGTGCAAATTGCCACGAAGACAACTATGGCAACATGATCCGTGCGGACCATTTGTCCCAAGGTCAAATCAACGGTTTCCCAGTATACCGCTTGAAAAACACCAAATTGAACACAGTGCATGCGCGCTTTAAGGGATGTGTGCGTGATACACGCGCGGAAACATACAAACCAGGTTCAGATGAATTCATCGCCCTGGAGCTATATGTTGCGTCACGCGGCAACGGCTTGTCCGTTGAAGGCCCATCTGTTCGTAACTAATCATCTTAACCCCGCATGTTTACGCATGCGGGGTTATCTTCTACTCAACCCATTCAAATATGCGCATATGATGCATAATTCAAGGATGTTACTTAAATGATCTCTCGTCGCGACTTTCTTCAGGTTAGTATGGCCGCATCGGCTATGTATGGTGCCTCTGGCTTTGGTAATTGGTCCCGCTTAGCTGCACAACAACGTCTTACTCAGGATGAATTGTTGCAGTTTGATACCTTTGGTAACGTGACCTTGATCCACATCACTGACATTCATGCGCAGCTTAAACCAATTTATTTCCGTGAACCCGAAATCAACTTGGGGGTCGGCGCAGCTGCCGGCCAAGTTCCACACGTCACAGGTGCAGACTTCCGTAAAATGTACGGGATCAATGATGGTTCTCCCTCCCACTATGCATTGACCTATAATGATTTTACGGCGATGGCCCAGACATATGGACGCGTCGGCGGTTTGGATCGCGTGGCAACTGTTGTGAATTCAATTCGTGCTGATCGCCCAGATGCGATTTTGCTTGATGGTGGCGATACCTGGCACGGTTCATATACCTGTTACCACACACAAGGTCAGGACATGGTCAATGTCATGAACGCATTGCAACCTGATGCGATGACGTTCCATTGGGAATTTACGCTGGGATCCGAACGGGTACAAGAAATCGTTGAAAACCTGCCATTTGCGGCATTGGGTCAAAACATTTTTGATGCTGAATGGGATGAACCTGCGGAACTGTTCCCACCCTATAAAATGTTCGAACGTGGCGGGACCAAGATTGCCGTTATCGGTCAAGCATTCCCCTATATGCCAATCGCCAACCCCGGTTGGATGTTTCCTGAGTACAGTTTTGGTATTCGCGACGAACGCATGCAGGAAATGGTTGACGAAGTTCGTGGCATGGGCGCCGAAGTTGTCGTCGTGTTGTCCCACAACGGTTTCGACGTTGACAAGAAAATGGCCGGCCGCGTTTCTGGCATCGACGTGATCTTGTCTGGTCACACCCATGACGCATTGCCAGAGCCCGTTTTGGTTGGTGAAACAATTATTGTTGCATCAGGATCAAACGGTAAATTTGTCAGCCGTGTCGATTTGGATGTGCGTGATGGCCGTATGATGGGGTTCAAACATAAATTGATCCCAATCTTCTCGGATGTGATTACACCTGATGCAAATATGACCGCATTGATTGATGAACAGCGTGCGCCATATCTGGATCAGTTGACCGAGGTTGTCGGCCAAACTGACAGCCTGCTGTATCGTCGCGGGAATTTCAACGGCACATGGGATGATCTGATTTGTGACGCCCTGATCCAAGAACGCGAAGCAGACATTTCAATGTCACCCGGTGTGCGTTGGGGTCCATCCATCCTGCCAGGTCAGAACATCACCCGCGAAGATATCTGGAATGTGACATCAATGACCTACGGCAAAGCATACCGCAGTGAAATGACCGGTGAATTTATCCATGTCATCCTTGAGGACGTGGCGGACAACCTGTTCAACGTCGATCCCTATTACCAGCAGGGTGGCGATATGGTGCGCATCGGTGGTATGGGATACCGCATTGACGTGTCCAAACCCCAAGGCAGCCGTATTTCAGAAATGACCCTGTTGAAAACAGGTGAAGCGATTGATCCAGCGAAAACCTATGTGGTTGCAGGTTGGGCATCCGTGAACGAAGGCACCGAAGGCCCACAAATTTGGGATGTGGTCGAAAGCCATATCCGCAAGCAAGGCACCATTTCGGTTGCCCCAAATAACAGCGTAAAAGTCGTTGGCGTTTAAGCCAGCTCAATATCAACCACTAAAGGAGCATGAAGACCATGACAGTCAGCTTCAAGAATGGCAAAACATCCCGTCGTAATTTTTTGACGGGCGCTGCCGCAGCAGGCGCAGGCACTGTTGCAGCAACGGTTGCCAAAGCAGCTGGTGATCCTCTAATCACCGAAAAACAAGTTTGGGCTCAGGCCACAGGGGACGGCGTCGATGCAACACCCTATGGGTTGCCCATCGAATTTGAATCAGACGTGGTTCGCCGCAACGTTGAATGGCTAACGGCAGATACGATCAGTTCGATTAACTTTACCCCCATCCATGCGTTGGACGGAACAATTACACCACAAGGGTGCGCGTTTGAACGTCACCACTCAGGTGCGATTGAAATGAAAAAAGAAGATTATCGTTTGATGATCAACGGCTTGGTTGATACCCCATTGGTATTCACATACGAAGATCTGGAACGGTTCCCCCGCGAAAACCACGTGTATTTCTGCGAATGTGCAGCCAACACTGGTATGGAATGGGCGGGCGCCCAGCTAAACGGCGCACAGTTTACCCACGGCATGATCCACAATATGGAATACACAGGCGTTCCATTGCGGACACTGTTGAACGAAGCGGGCATCCAAACGGCTGGCAAATGGGTCTATGTCGAAGGGGCCGACGCGTCCTCAAACGGTCGTTCGATCCCATTGGAAAAGGCATTGGATGACGTATTGGTCGCGTTCAAAGCCAACGGCGAAGCGCTGCGCAAAGAACATGGTTATCCCGTTCGTTTGGTTGTTCCCGGTTGGGAAGGCAACATGTGGGTGAAATGGCTGCGCCGGATCGAGATCACGGATCAAGCCATCGAAAGCCGCGAAGAAACGTCAAAGTACACAGATACATTAGAAGATGGTACATCGCGCAAATGGACATGGGTCATGGATGCAAAATCTGTGGTCACCAGCCCATCGCCACAATCCCCGATCAAACACGGCAAAGGTCCGCTTGTGATCACCGGTCTTGCATGGTCTGGCCGTGGTGCGATTACACGTGTGGATGTGTCCATTGATGGTGGTAAAAACTGGCAAGAGGCCCGCTTGGCCGCACCAGGCACTAAAGGTGCGATGTCACGTTTCTATCTGGACATCAATTGGGATGGTCAGGAAATGTTGCTGCAATCACGTGCGCATGATGACACTGGCTATGTCCAACCAACGAAAACTCAGTTGCGCGACGTGCGCGGCCTGAACTCAATCTATCACAACAACTGTATCCAAACTTGGTGGGTAAGACCCAATGGGGAGGCAGAGAATGTCGAAATTTCTTAATTCAGTAATCGCGGCCACCTTGTTGGCATCCCCTGTTGCGGCAGAAAAATTTGGACTGGGCCGCGCGGCTCTGCCCGAAGAAATTGCAGCGTGGGATTTGGATATCGCACCTGATGGCACAGGTCTGCCAGCAGGATCGGGCAATGCAATCGACGGTGACGAATTGTTCGCAGAACATTGTGCGATTTGCCACGGTGATTTCGCCGAGGGCGTAGACAATTGGCCAAAACTGGCCGGCGGTATGGACACATTAGATCACGAAGATCCGTTGAAAACGGTGGGATCGTATTGGCCATATCTGTCGACCGTCTTTGATTATGTGCGTCGTTCTATGCCCTTTGGTAACGCGCAATCATTGTCGGATGATGATGTTTACGCCATCACGGCCTATATTCTGTATTCAAATGATTTGATCGACGACGATTTTGAATTGTCAAAGGAAACGTTCCTTGACGTGGAAATGCCAAATGCCGGTGGGTTCATCATTGATGACCGCGCCCAGACTGAATACGCAGTATTTACTGAGGCATGTATGTCCGACTGTAAAGACAGCGTCGAAATCACAATGCGCGCATTGGTGCTGGATGTAACACCAGAAGAAGAGGGCGCGGAAGAAGCGGCCGCAGAACCAGTGGTTGAGGTCGCCGCCGTCGAAGAAGCACCGGCCGAGCCAGAAGTTGTTGCTGCTGCATTCGACGCGGAATTGGCTGCAGAGGGCGAAAAGGTCTTCAAGAAATGTAAGGCCTGCCACCAAGTCGGCGAAGGTGCTGCGAACAAATCAGGACCAGCGTTAAACGGCATTGTCGGCGCGTCAATCGGTGCTGCGGACGGTTTCCGTTATTCAAAGGTGTTTGGTCAAATGAACGCGGATGGTATGGTTTGGGATGAGTCCAATTTGGCTGCGTTCCTTGCGAAACCAAAGGGCTTTGCCAAAGGAACAAAAATGTCCTTTGCAGGTCTACGCAAAGACAGCGAAATTGCATCCGTTATTGAATACCTAAAACAGTTTCAATAATTGACCGCAAAAGCAAAAGTTAGAAAATGGCGCGCTGGGTCGCGCCATTTTTTATGTGCATAAACGATCCATAAAATCATCAATGTGTGATTTGAAACGGAAAAACCCATGCGTTGCCTTGGGCCAAGCGCGGGCATCATAGCCTGTCATGATCTGGACCAAACGTATACCTAGGTCGGCGCACGCGGTTTCGGCGTCTGCCAAGCACACAGCCATCGGCCCCACGGGCGCATAGGGCGTCAGTATCATGTCCAGTTGGTGTTTTTCGGCCCAACCTATAATTTCACTGCACGACGTTAATGTGGCGCGCTGGCTGCCGTGTGTTTCAATTGCGTGATTGTGGGCCAATTGATCAACGAATTGCGTGACGCGATCTGAGATCGCCAGCGGGCTTAGCGCGTCTAGGCGGCTGATATGGGCATAACTGATCGCAGTATCGATCAATGGTGTAATTTCGCCCAGGTCAAAATCGTCATCATGAGTTAAAACGCCCACGCGTCCCGTTATGGTTGGGATCACCCGCGGGTCTAGGGTGCGCGGTTTGGGATGTGTGAAATCAGGCAGGTCAGGCAATGCGGCGCGCAATCCTTTGGGATCAAAGCGGCTGCGCGTGAATTTGGATATATTTTCGGCAGTCGCAAGATACGCTTTGCCGACGGTGTGTTTCCCAGCCACCCACCGCCAGCTTAGCGTATTGCTGGCGGGATCCCCATCCAGCAGATGTCGCATGAAAAAATCAGCGCCCAGTTCCCAAGGCAGCTCCAACGTGAAAATCCATATTGACGCGAACCACATTCGGGCGTGGTTGTGCAGATAGCCGGTCTCCGCCAGCTCTTTGGCCCAGCTGTCAAAGCAATCAATACCTGTTGCGCCCGTACATGCTGCGACCCATCGTTGGCGTAGCCCGGATTGTGTTTGAATTTCGTTTATGTGCCGATCCAGGGATGTCCGATAATCTTGCCAGATCCAAGGCCGCAGTTCCAGCCAGCCTTTCCAGTAGGTACGCCAAAATATTTCTTGGATAAATTTTTCGGCGTCTTTTGGGCTGTGGTGCGTCAAAACCTGTTTAAGAACAGTCGCTTCGGTCAATACCCGCCGCCGAATATATGGTGACAGAGTTGATACATTTGCACGGTTGTCAGGCCCAAAATCAAAATTGCGCTGCTGTGCATAATATGCACCCGCATTGGGAATAAACGCGGCAAGCTGCTGCTGGGCTGCACTCAGGGATGGGGTAAACATGAACGTCCTTTTTAGCGGGCAACTAGCCTGCCGTCAGCGACTGTCAAGCCTGACCCGCCCCCCATGCTTTGCGAAAGGCATTCGGAGGCACACCGTATTTCGAACGATATTGCCGTGCCAGATGGGATGTTGAGTTAAATCCTGTCGCTGCCGCAATTTCTGTGATTGTCAGATTTGTTTCATTCAACAGTGCATGCGCGCGTTCCAATCGCAGGCCATAATAAAACTGGGTGGGCGATTGGTGCGTGTACTTTTTGAACAGACGTTCCATTTGCCGGCGTGAAATTCCCAAAGTTTCGCACAGTTCAAGCAAGGGCAGTGGTTCTTCTACGGTTTGGCTCATGACTTGGATGGCATGCAGCAGTTTCTGATTTCGCGAACCGATCGCTACGGATAACGATGATTTTTGTGGCGCGCTGCGATCGTTAGACCGTTTGTGAATACACATATCAGCAATGACCAGTGCAATGTCTGATCCATGGTCACGTTCAATCAATTCCAGCATTAAATCAGTCGCAGCATTTCCACCACCACAGGTGATCAGACGGTCTTCGATCTCATAAAGGTTTTGTGTGGGAACCAAATCGGGGAAAAGCTCGGAAAACGCGGGCTGATTTTCCCAATGCAGCGTAAACCGTGATTTCCCGATAATTCCGGCCTGCGCCAAGGCAAAGGCACCTGTGCAGATGCCGCCCATTTGCGTACCCGTTCGGTGATTGCGCCGAATCCAATTCAGAACCTCTGACGATGCGGCCTTGGCGGGTTCGACACCGGAACAAATGAATGCTGTGGCCTCTTTGGGGATCTGTGTCAGGGCCATATCCGGCGTGATCGTAACCCCGTTTGAGCAGGTCACAGAATTCCCATCTGGCGTCATTGTATACCATTCATACAGCGTTTTTTGGCTAAGCTGATTTGCAATCCGCAATGGTTCCAGTGCGGATGAAAACGCAAGCATCGTCATTTTCGGCAACAAAGCGAAATAAAATACTTTGGCCGGCCCCGAGGCATCAACTGAGAAGCTGGCAGCACCACGCTGAATGAATTTTGCTTGCGTCACGAACGGTTCCTTATTCTGTGCGCGCAGTTTAATAAATTTCTTTTTCCTTGGAAACGGCTATTCCACCCAAAGCCCGACGCCATGTTAATAAAAAATTAATTTTGACAGATCATATCAAAATGCCGCTGGGCTATTGCAGCTGCCTGCGACGCGGACTAAGTTTCAACCAAAGGCTCAGATATGATAGGTAGGTTACTATGAAAGATCCATTAGACGTTTACATGAACACATTGGTCCCGATGGTGGTTGAACAAACCAGTCGCGGCGAACGTGCCTATGATATTTTTTCACGCCTGTTGAAAGAACGCATCATCTTTTTGAATGGTCCGGTCCATGACGGTATGTCGTCGCTGATTGTTGCGCAGTTATTGCACCTTGAGGCGGAAAACCCATCCAAAGAGATTAGCATGTACATCAACAGCCCCGGCGGCGTGGTGACATCTGGTTTGTCGATTTACGACACCATGCAATATATCCGTCCCAAAGTGTCGACCTTGGTCATTGGACAAGCGGCGTCGATGGGGTCATTGTTGTTGGCCGCTGGCGAAGCGGGCATGCGGTATTCCCTGCCAAACAGCCGTGTGATGGTACACCAGCCATCGGGCGGGTATCAGGGCCAAGCCACAGACATCATGATCCACGCGCAAGAAACACAGAAGCTTAAGACACGCTTGAACCAAATCTATGTTCAACACACTGGCCAAGATTTGGAAACTGTCGAAGCTGCGCTAGAGCGGGATAATTTCATGTCGCCAGAAGATGCAAAATCTTGGGGCTTGATCGATGAAATCGTTTCCAAACGCGCAATGCCCGAGGAATAAGTGATTGCACCACGGTGGCAAAAAATTCGAATTTTGCCATTGTGGAGCCTTCATCCCTGTCTTAAGCTGGAATAACATTCCACAGTTTGGGACGTTACACTACTAGAATGGTCCGAAAGGTTAAGCATGGCGACGAATTCAGGCGACGGCAAAACAACACTTTATTGCAGCTTTTGTGGCAAAAGCCAGCATGAGGTCAGAAAACTGATCGCAGGGCCCACAGTATACATTTGTGATGAATGTGTTGAACTGTGTATGGACATCATCCGCGAGGAAACCAAATCAACAGGTTTGAAAACAACAGAAGGCATGCCAACGCCGAAAGAAATCTGCGCTGTTTTAGATGACTATGTTATTGGCCAAGCCAAAGCGAAACGGGTGCTGTCGGTTGCTGTTCACAACCACTATAAACGGTTGGACCAGGCGTCTAAATCTGGCGAAATCGAACTGTCGAAATCAAATATTTTGCTGATCGGTCCAACGGGCTGCGGCAAAACATTACTGGCACAAACGCTGGCACGCATTTTGGATGTTCCATTTACGATGGCTGATGCCACGACCCTGACCGAGGCAGGATACGTTGGCGAAGACGTTGAAAACATTATTCTGAAATTGCTACAAGCCTCTGAATACAACGTCGATCGTGCGCAGCGCGGTATCGTCTATATCGACGAAGTTGATAAAATCACGCGCAAATCAGAAAACCCATCCATTACACGCGACGTATCGGGCGAAGGCGTTCAGCAAGCGCTGCTGAAATTGATGGAAGGCACTGTCGCATCTGTCCCACCTCAGGGTGGGCGTAAACATCCACAGCAGGAATTTTTGCAGGTCGATACCACGAATATCTTGTTCATCTGTGGTGGTGCATTTGCGGGTTTGGACAAAATCATCGCGCAACGCGGCAAAGGCAGCGCAATCGGATTTGGCGCAGACGTTCGTGACAACGATGGTCGCGGTGTGGGCGAAATATTCCGTGAACTTGAACCCGAAGATTTGTTGAAATTTGGTTTGATCCCAGAATTTGTCGGCCGTTTGCCTGTTTTGGCAACGCTAGAGGACTTGGATCAGGATGCTTTGGTCACGATCTTGACCGAACCCAAAAATGCGCTGGTCAAGCAGTATCAACGTCTGTTCGAGTTGGAAAATACCAAATTGACGTTCACAGATGATGCGCTGAAGGCGATTTCACAGCGTGCGATCGACCGTAAAACCGGGGCTCGCGGGCTGCGTTCAATTATGGAAGAAATTCTGCTGGATACAATGTTTGATCTGCCTGGAATGGACGAAGTGACTGAGGTTGTTGTGAACGAAGAATCTGTGACAACGTCAGCAGCACCTTTGATGATCTATGCCGAAAATGATGCGAAAGAGCCAGCGTCTGCCGGATGACGGGTACTGGACGCTGTTTCAAAAGTATTGCATAAAGCAGATAAGTTTTAGCCGGAGAATCCTATGGGAATCGTAAATTCACTGCTGCGCGCGGTCACTTGGTGGAACAGCCAGACGTTGAACACTCAGCTCTACACATGGCGCAAAGGCGTCAAGGTGGGCGAAGACGATCAGGGAAACATATATTACCGGACGCGTGACGATAAACGCCGTTGGGTGATATTCAACGGTGATATGGAAGCAAGCCGTGTTAGCCCTGAATGGCATGGATGGCTGCATCATACGTGGAAATTGTCACCGGCCGAACAGCCCGTTGTACGCAAGTCTTGGGAAAAACCACACCAAGAGAATTTGACAGGTACGGCTATGGCCTATGCCCCAACTGGATCGCTGCGCAAAGCTGACGTTCAAACCCGCAGCGATTACGAAGCGTGGCAACCAGAGTAGGCATAGTAACATGTCGGAAAACAAAGCTGAAATCACACTTGGTGCCATTGTCTTGGCCGCTGCAATCGGTTTTGCCGCATATGCAGCACAGTCAACCGGCGCCAAGCTAGGGGGTGACAGCTATACTCTGCTAGCTGGGTTTAGATCGGCTGAGGGGATCAGTGTTGGCACAGATGTCCGTTTGGCCGGCGTCAAAATCGGTGCTGTAACAGGGTTGCAATTGAACCCAGATACATATCGCGCCGAGGCAATCGTAGCCATTGACCAATCCGTTGCAATTCCAGACGATAGCGCAATGACCATCGCATCCGAAGGATTGCTGGGTGGTAACTTTGTCGAAATCATTCCCGGTGGATCCTTTGACTACCTAGCTGATGGGGACGAAGTGATCGATACCCAAGGTTCGGTCAGTTTGGTATCGTTGCTGATGAAATTCGTAGGCAGCGGCGGTTCGGAATAGTGCGCCGCGCTGTCTTAATTTTGATGTCCTGTATCACGCTGGGATTTTCTGCCTCGGCACAAGAAAAAGCTGTAGGCGCACAAGCTGCGCTGTTGCGATTGCTAGATCGTGTCAGTGGCGAGGTTCAGGATATTTCCATGCAGGTTGGACAGTCGCAGGCGATGGGGTTTATTTCCATCCGACTTGATGAATGTCGTTATCCCGTCGACAACCCCATGGGGGACGCCTATGCACGCCTGACGGTGACAGATCAGCGTCGCAATGAACAGTTGTTTTCGGGTTGGATGCTGGCATCGTCGCCCGCATTGAACCCCTTGGATCATGCGCGTTACGATGTCTGGGTTCTGCGTTGTGAAATTTCGTCCGGATCAGGACAATAATTCGGATCGCTAAAATCCGCAGCCTGTTTTACTGCTGGCTCAAGTAAGCGGCGGTAATTCTCTTTCGTGACCTCTTTTCCACCTAAGCTGATCAAATGTGGGGTGGTGAATTGCGTGTCAAACAACACAAATCCGGTTTTTTTCAATCGATCCACAAGATAGGCCAAAGCAATTTTTGACGCATTGGGCCGTTTGGAAAACATGCTTTCACCGAAAAATGCGCCGCCGATGGACACGCCGTACACGCCACCTGTCAGAACGCCTTGGTGCCATATTTCCAGGCTGTGGGCAAAACCGGCATCATGCAAATTCTGATAGGCCTGTGCGATTTCTGAATTGATCCAAGTTTCGGAACGATCTGCACATCCTTGAACAACATCGGCAAAGCATTGGTCGATCGTGACGTTGAAATTCTGGGACAATATCGTGCGGCGCAGGGATCGCGACACGTGAAACCCGTCCAATGGCATTACACCGCGCTTGCGTGGTTCGATCCAGTGAATTTCATCACTATCGCGCGCCTCTGCCATGGGGAACACACCAAGGGAATACGCATTTAACAACAGTGGAATGGTCAGTTTGGTTTCCATGTTCCGACCCAAAAAACGTCAAAGCTGCCCAAAGGCAGCTTTGTTCATTATGCGCTGTACTGTTCCAGCCATTTTTCCAACCAATGGATATTATAGGTTCCTGAATGAATATCAGGTTCCTGTAACAATTGGTGGAATAACGGAACTGTTGTATCGATTCCATCGACGATCAATTCGTTTAGCGCGCGGTTTAGCCGTGAAAGGGCCTCGGTGCGATCGCGTCCATGCACAATCAGCTTTGCAATCAAACTATCGTAATAGGGCGGAATCGAGTAGCCAGTGTACAACGCGCTATCCATGCGCACACCCAAGCCACCAGGGGCATGGAATGCTGTTACCTTGCCTGGGCAGGGCGCAAAATTGGGCAACCGTTCTGCGTTAATACGCACTTCGATCGCGTGACCATTGATTTCCAAATCATCTTGGGTAAAGGACATCGGCAGCCCTTCGGCCACGCGGATTTGTTCACGAACCAAGTCTACACCAAAAATGGCTTCTGTGACTGGGTGTTCCACCTGCAAACGGGTGTTCATTTCGATGAAATAGAATTCGCCATTTTCATACAGGAATTCGATCGTGCCGGCACCAATGTAATTGATTTTCGCAACTGCATTTGCACAGATTTCACCAATGCGCGCGCGCTCTTCACTGGTGATGCTGGGGCCAGGGGCTTCTTCGAATACCTTTTGATGGCGCCGTTGCAATGAACAGTCACGTTCGCCAAGATGGACGGCATTGCCTTTGCCATCGCCGAACACCTGAATTTCGATGTGTCGTGGCGTGGTCAGATATTTTTCGATATAGACTTCATCGTTGCCAAAGGCGGCTTTGCTTTCGCTGCGCGCTGTCATAAACGCGCTTTCCATTTCGGCTTCGGAATTGGCGACTTTCATACCACGGCCACCACCACCGGCGGTTGCCTTGATGATGACGGGGTATCCAAATTCGCGGCCAATTTTCTTGGCCTCATCCAATGTGGGAACGCCGCCGTCTGACCCAGGAACGCATGGAACGCCCAAGGCCTTCATCGTGTCTTTGGCTGTGATTTTGTCACCCATCATACGGATATGTTCCGCAGTTGGGCCAATGAAGGTCAGGCCGTGATCTTCAACAATTTGAACAAAACGGGCGTTTTCTGACAAAAACCCATAGCCGGGATGGATTGCCTGTGCGCCGGTGATTTCGCATGCCGAAATGATCGCAGGCATTGACAGGTAACTGTCAGTTCCTGCCGCTGGACCAATACAAACGGATTCATCGGCCATGCGCACATGCATCGCATCTGCATCAGCTGTCGAGTGCACTGCAACAGAACGGATGCCCATTTCCCGACAGGCACGAATAACGCGTAAGGCGATTTCTCCGCGGTTCGCAATTAATATTTTGTCAAACATTTTTGCGCCTTACTCGATGATCACTAGTGGGGCACCAAATTCTACGGCTGCGCCATCTTCGATCAGGATTCGTTTAATGGTTCCTGATTTTGGTGATGGGATTTGGTTCATTGTTTTCATCGCTTCGACGATCAGCAATGTATCGCCTTCGCTGACGGTTGCGCCAACTGTGATGAACGGGGCCGCACCGGGTTCTGCCTGCATATAAACGGTGCCAACCATTGGTGATGTGACCGCGCCTGGGTGGCTGGCTGGGTCATCTAGTGCTGCTGGGGCCGCTGCTGCCGCGGCGGGGGCCGTGGCCGCGGGTGCCGCTGCAACGGGGGCTACGGCTGCGGGCGCTGCTTGCATCACAGTGGTTGCGCGGCTGATACGTACGTCCAAGCTGTCATCTTCGCCATATTCACGGCGAACTTCTAGTTCGGTCAAATCATTTTCACGCAACAGTTCGGCCAAGGCCTGAATGAATTCTACGTCCTGATCGCGGTTATTTTTTGTCATATTTTCCCTCAAGCACCTGTCGCAGTTATCTGCTGTGTCTGTTTCAGAGCCCCGTATAAGCCAGATTTTTCCGGCTGAAAAGGATAGGTTTTGATTACACCGCTAGTTTTGACAGTTTTTTAACCAATGGAAAAGGAAAAATTTGCAATCCCGTTTGTACAAGAAAAAGGCCGGTCCAAGAACCGGCCTAATATTATTGTTGTAAAACCGCGATTAATCTAGGCGGTTCATCCGGTTTTCGATCAGATCGTCAACAACCGACGGATCCGCAAGGGTTGATGTATCACCCAATGCGCCAAAATCATCTTCGGCGATTTTGCGCAGAATACGGCGCATAATCTTGCCGGATCGTGTTTTCGGCAGGCCAGGGGCCCATTGGATCAGGTCAGGCGATGCGATGGGGCCGATTTCTTTGCGGACCCAATTGCGCAGATCAAGGCGCAATTCGTCGCTCGGCTCTTCTCCGGCCATCAATGTCACATAGCAATAAATACCTTGGCCTTTGATGTCATGGGGGTAACCCACAACGGCGGCTTCGGACACTTTTTCATGTGCGACAAGTGCGCTTTCAACCTCGGCGGTGCCCATGCGGTGGCCGGATACGTTGATCACATCATCAACGCGGCCTGTAATCCAGTAATACCCATCGGCATCCCGACGGCAGCCGTCGCCTGTGAAATAATACCCTTTGTAGTCAGAGAAGTATGTTTTCACAAAACGATCATGGTCGCCGTAAACCGTGCGCATTTGGCCGGGCCAGCTGTCTTTCATGCACAGTACGCCTTCGGCCTCAACGGTCGTGATTTCTTGGCCAGACTGTGGATCAAGGATAATGGGTTGCACGCCAAAGAACGGCGTTGTGCAGGATCCTGGTTTTGTCGCGGTCGCACCGGGTAGGGGGGTCATCAAGTGACCGCCTGTTTCGGTTTGCCACCATGTGTCAACGATGGGGCATTTGCCTTGGCCGACCACATCATTGTACCAATTCCAGGCTTCGGGGTTGATGGGTTCGCCCACTGTGCCCAGCACTTTCAACGATGATAGGTCACATTTTTCAACGAA
>CAZWFE010000041.1:0-20253 GCA_964633145.1 uncultured Phaeobacter sp.
ATCTAGGCTTTCATTTTTGTAAAAATACTCATTCAGGCCTGCGCAAGCAGGCCTTTTTCATATCAACCGGCGCAACGCTGATATTGATCCTTTCCCCCAAACTCGCTAAAGCGACCCCCATGACACAAGACACACATCCCTCTGGCGCCCCTTGGCGCAATTTCTATGGCCGGTTCAAGGGCAAAACTCTGCGTCCTAATCAGGTTGAATTTTTAGAAAATGATCTGGCCAAACTCTCGCCGGGGCCAGTCACTTGGGATGAAAACCCGCAGCGGACCCCGCTTGACATCGATGCCTTAACCCAAGGTCGCCCTTTGTGGCTGGAAATCGGATTTGGGGGCGGGGAACATTTGGTTCATCAGGCGCAATTAAACCCGGATGTGATGTTTATTGGATGCGAACCCTTTATCAACGGGGTGGCCATGCTACTGGGTAAAATTCGCGACGCGGGCGTTGAAAATATCCGCGTGCACGCGGGCGATGCGCGACATTTATTTGATGTCTTACCCGCGCAGTCGGTCGAACGTGCCTTTTTGTTGTATCCTGACCCATGGCCCAAAAAACGCCACCACCGCAGACGTTTTGTCACCCAAGACCATTTGCGCCCCCTTGCGCGTGTGATAAAACCGGATGCAATCTTTCGTGTGGCAACCGATATCCCCGATTATGTGCGCCAAACGCTGCAAGAGGTGCCCCAAGCCGGTTTTGAATGGCTGGCCCAAGGTCCCGATGATTGGCGCGCGCCTTGGGGCGATTGGATATCGACCCGCTATGAACAAAAGGCTCTGCGCGAAGGGCGCACACCACATTATTTAACCTTTCGTCGGCAGCCAACATAAATATCTGTGCATAAACAGATGAAACGCACATAGACCTGCGATATTGGTTGCGCTATCACTATGCCAAACCATGACGATCTTGAATGAGGATTTTTATATGTCAGCCCATGCAACACCCATTCCGATGATGTCCCAACAATGTGGACCCCTGCGTGGGACGGCCAATGTGCCAGGGGATAAATCAATTTCGCATCGCTCGTTGATCTTGGGCGCCATGGCGGTGGGTGAAACCAAGGTTACAGGCCTGCTTGAGGGCGACGACGTCTTGGACACGGCCAAGGCGATGCGCGCCTTTGGGGCGACGGTTGTGCGTGATGACGATGGAACCTGGACCGTTCAGGGTGTGGGCGTTGGCGGATTTGGCGAACCCGATGGTGTGATCGATTGCGGCAACTCTGGTACAGGGGTGCGGTTGATCATGGGGTCCATGGCCACATCGCCCATTACGGCGACATTTACGGGCGATGCCAGCCTTAACAGCCGACCCATGGCACGGGTGACCGATCCTTTGGCCCTGTTTGGGGCGCAATCTGTGGGCCGGACGGGCGGTCGTTTGCCAATGACAATTGTGGGGGCGCAAAACCCTGTGCCGGTCCGCTATGTCGTGCCAGTGCCATCAGCCCAAGTGAAATCAGCCGTATTATTGGCGGGCCTAAACGCGCCTGGCCAAACCGTGGTGATTGAGAAAGAGGCGACACGCGATCATACCGAGCGTATGTTGGCAGGCTTTGGCGCGGACATCACGGTCGAGGACACGAACGAAGGTCGGGTGATCACCCTGACTGGTCAGCCAGAATTAAAGCCGCAAACCATCGTGGTGCCCCGCGATCCATCCAGTGCCGCCTTTCCGGTCTGTGCTGCACTGATTACCGAAGGTTCGGATGTATTGGTGCCCAATATTGGTTTGAACCCAACGCGCGCCGGGCTGTTTACCACGCTGCGCGAAATGGGGGCGGATTTAACATTTGAAAACGAACGGGTCGAAGGCGGCGAACCCGTGGCCGATCTGCGCGCACGGTATTCCCCCAAGATGGAGGGCATCGAGGTGCCGCCAGAACGTGCTGCATCGATGATTGATGAATATCCAATTCTGTCCGTTGTCGCCGCCAATGCCACAGGTCAAACCGTGATGCGCGGCGTCAAAGAGCTGCGCGTGAAAGAAAGCGACCGTATTGATGCCATGGCACGAGGTCTGCGCGCCAATGGTGTCGAGGTCGAAGAGGGCGACGATTGGTGGATTGTTCATGGGCGCGGCATGGGTGGCGTGACTGGTGGCGCCACCTGTGAGACATTCTTGGATCACCGTATTGCGATGTCGTTTGTTATTTTGGGATTTGCTGCGCAAAATCCGGTGCAGGTCAATGACGGTGCGCCCATCACGACATCCTTTCCCATTTTTGAAGGGTTGATGCGTGATCTAGGTGCGACAATCACGCGCATTTAGGCAAGCGGTGCAGGCCTATCGGCCTGCGCTGGTCGTGCCTGCCATGCTCGGCCTGGGTGGCCTGCGCGTGGCAGGCGATTGCCGCCTTTGGCCGATGTTAGGAGTTGAATTTATGGGATTTACGGTTGCAATCGATGGACCAGCCGCAGCAGGCAAGGGGACATTGGCCCGTGCCTTGGCCGCGCATTTTGGGTTTGGATATTTGGACACGGGTTTGTTGTATCGCGCCGTCGGCGCACGGGTTGCAGATGGCCAGGACCCAGTTGTTGCAGCGCATTCCTTGAGCGAGGTTGATTTCCAACGTGATGACCTGCGTACCGTAGAAATGGGGGGCTGGGCATCCCAAGTGGCCGCCATCCCCGAGGTGCGCCAAGCATTGCTTGAGTATCAGCGCAATTTTGCCGCGCGGCCCCAAGGGGCCGTTTTGGATGGGCGCGATATTGGAACCGTCATTTGCCCTGATGCGGATGTGAAATTATTCATCACCGCCAGCGCCGAGGTGCGCGCCAAACGCCGTTGGGATGAAATCGGACAAACCATGCCGTTCGATGAATTGTTGGCCCAAGTGCGTGAACGCGATGATCGCGATATGAACCGTGCAGATGCGCCGCTGCGACCTGCACAAGATGCGCAAATCTTGGATACATCTGATTTGTCCATCCAAGATGTATTATCCCAAGCGGTCACAGTCGTAACCCAACAGCGCGACGCATAAATTTCGTGAATTGTGATCCATGTAATGGGTTTTATTTGTGCAATTTTCCCTGTATTGCAGGGCATCAATCACAAATAAAGATACCGTATCATCATGGCACTGGATAAGAATTTTAACGCACAAGAGGCTGAAGCCCGCATTTATCAGGCTTGGGAACGCTCAGGCGCATTTCGCGCGGGCGCAAACGCGTCCAAATCGGACACCTTTACCATCATGATCCCGCCCCCCAATGTGACCGGCGTTTTGCACATGGGGCACGCATTTAACAACACCTTGCAGGATATCTTGATCCGCTGGCACCGCATGCGTGGGTTTGATACCCTGTGGCAGCCCGGCACAGATCACGCAGGCATTGCCACGCAAATGGTGGTGGAACGCGAATTGGCCAAGGCCCAGCAACCCAGCCGCGCCGAAATGGGACGCCATGCGTTTTTGGCCAAGGTGTGGGATTGGAAAAAACAATCCGGTGGCACCATTATCAATCAGTTGAAACGCCTAGGCGCATCTTGTGATTGGGACCGCACCGCATTTACCATGTCAGGCGCGCCCAACGCCCCCGCGGATGAGGGGGGCAATTTCCACGACGCCGTGATCAAAGTGTTTGTTGAGATGTACAACAAAGGCCTGATTTACCGCGGCAAACGGCTGGTCAACTGGGACCCACATTTCGAAACCGCGATTTCCGATCTTGAGGTCGAAAATATCGAAGTTGCGGGCCACATGTGGCATTTCAAATATCCGCTGGCAGGTGGCGAAACCTATACCTATGTTGAAAAGGACGCGGATGGGAACATCACCCTGACCGAGGAACGCGATTACATTTCCATCGCAACCACGCGCCCCGAAACCATGCTGGGTGATGGTGCGGTTGCGGTGCATCCTGACGATGAACGCTATGCGCCGATTGTGGGTAAACTGTGTGAAATCCCCGTTGGGCCCAAAGAACACCGCCGCTTGATCCCGATCATTACGGATGAATATCCGGATATGAATTTCGGATCAGGTGCCGTGAAAATCACCGGCGCGCATGATTTCAACGATTACCAAGTGGCCAAGCGTGGCAATATCCCGATGTATGCGCTGATGGATACGCGCGGGGCCATGCGGTCGGACGGCGCACCCTATGCGGATGCGGCTGCCAAGGCCCAAAAAATCCGCGATGGTGAAATCGACTGGGATGAAAACACCATTGCCGCCATGAATATGGTCCCCGATGAATACCGCGGTCTGGATCGGTTCGCGGCGCGGGCCAAGGTCGTGGACGCCATCACCGCCGAGGGGCTGGCCGTAATGACGACCGAAACGGTTACAGATGCCGATGGCAATGAAACCACGCGTGCCGTGCCCTTGGTCGAAAATAAACCCATCATGCAGCCCTTTGGCGATCGCTCCAAAGTGGTGATCGAACCCATGTTGACCGACCAATGGTTTGTCGATACCGCGAAAATCGTCGGTCCTGCACTGGACGCGGTGCGCAATGGTGACATCAAAATCATCCCTGAATCGGGCGAAAAAACCTATTATCACTGGCTGGAAAATATCGAACCCTGGTGCATTTCGCGCCAATTGTGGTGGGGCCATCAGGTGCCTGTGTGGTTCGATGAGGACGGCCAACAATACTGCGCCGCGTCCGAGGCCGAAGCACAGGCCATGGCGCCGGGCAAAACCCTAACCCGTGATCCCGACGTTTTGGACACATGGTTCAGCTCGGGCCTGTGGCCAATTGGCACGCTGGGCTGGCCGGAAAAATCGTCCGAACTGGATCGCTATTTCCCGACCTCGACCCTGATCACAGGGCAGGACATCCTGTTTTTCTGGGTGGCCCGTATGATCATGATGCAACTGGCTGTGGTCGATCAAATCCCGTTTGATACCGTGTATCTGCATGGTCTGGTCCGCGATGCCAAGGGTAAAAAAATGTCGAAATCCACGGGCAATGTGATCGACCCGCTGGATATTATCGACGAATACGGCGCTGACGCACTGCGCTTTACCAATGCGGCCATGGCCTCAATCGGGGGCGTTCTGAAACTGGACACCAGCCGGATCCAAGGCTATCGCAACTTTGGTACCAAACTGTGGAACGCCACACGCTTTGCCGAAATGAACGACGCGCAATTCGGTGCGGCCCAACCACAGCCCACCCAAACACTCAACCGCTGGATTATGGGCGAAACTGCCAAAGTGCTTTCCGACGTTGACACAGCGCTGGCGCAATTTCGCTTTAATGATGCAGCTCAATCGCTCTATGCCTTTGTCTGGGGCAAGGTCTGCGATTGGTACGTCGAACTCTCCAAACCACTGCTCAACAGCGATGATGAGGCGGTCAAGTCGGAAACACGCCAAACCATGGGCTGGGTCATCGACCAATGTCTGATCTTACTCCACCCCATCATGCCCTTCATTACTGAGGAACTCTGGGGCACCGTCGCCAAACGCGAAAAAATGCTGGTCCACGCCGATTGGCCCACCCACGGTCCAGATCTGATCGATGCGGACGCAGATCGTGAAATGAACTGGGTGATCGGATTGATCGAATCTATCCGCTCCGCACGCGCCCAAATGCGCGTACCGGCCGGCTTGCAAATCCCACTGATTGTGACAGATATGGACGACACGGCTCGCCTGGCTTGGACGCAAAACGAAACGATGATCATGAAACTGGCCCGTCTGGTATCGCTCGATCATGTATCCAGCTTCCCCAAGGGTACGATAACGCTGCCCGCAGCGGGCGCGACCTTTGGCCTGCCATTGGCTGATATCATCGATGTGGATGCAGAAAAAACACGCATCGAAAAATCTCTGCAAAAACTCACCAAAGAAATCGGCGGGATGCAGGGGCGCCTGAACAATCCTAAATTTGTCGCCTCCGCCCCCAAAGAGGTGATCGTAGAAACCCGTGCAAATTTGGCCGAAAAACTTGATGAACAATCCCAATTTCAGGCAGCCCTCGACCGCCTAAACGAATTGGGCTAACCCAACAGGTCTTTCATTTTTGTCCAAATACTCAAAGGGGGGCCGACAGGCCCCCCAAATAAAAACACCGCCCTCGATGGGCGGTGTTTTTATATCTGACGACCTGAACATATCGCTTATTCGACGGATCGTCCTTCAGGACCTGACATATCAAATCCCAAATGACGTGCTACGGTGAAAATATCTTTGTCACCACGGCCACACATATTCATGATGATCAGATGATCCTTGGGCAGCGTCGGCGCAATCTTCATCACATGGGCCAAGGCATGGCTGGGCTCAAGCGCGGGAATAATGCCCTCAGTTGCACAGGACAGTTGGAAGGCCTCCAGCGCTTCTTTGTCGGTGATCGACACATATTGCGCACGGCCTATATCATGCAGCCACGCGTGCTCAGGTCCGATCCCAGGGTAATCCAGACCCGCGGAAATGGAAAATCCTTCTTGGATTTGACCATCCTCATCTTGCAACAGGTATGTGCGGTTGCCATGCAACACACCGGGGCGGCCACCGGTCAGCGATGCACAATGTTCCATTTTCGCGTTCACACCCTTGCCACCGGCTTCGACGCCGATGATGTTGACGGATGTGTCATCAAGGAACGGGTAAAACAATCCCATCGCATTCGATCCGCCCCCAATGGCGGCAATGATGGTGTCGGGCAGGCGGCCTTCGGCGGCCATCATTTGCTCTTTGGCCTCTTTGCCGATGATGGATTGGAAATCGCGCACCATCGCGGGATAGGGGTGCGGGCCGGCCACTGTGCCGATGCAATAAAACGTGTCGCGCACATTGGTCACCCAATCGCGCAGCGCATCGTTCATTGCGTCTTTCAATGTACCACGACCTGAAGTGACTGGAATCACCTCAGCCCCCAGCAAACGCATACGGAATACATTTGGTGCCTGACGTTCAACGTCATGTGCGCCCATATAAACCACACATTTCAAACCAAATTTGGCACAGACGGTCGCTGTGGCAACGCCGTGTTGACCCGCACCGGTTTCGGCGATGATGCGCGATTTACCCATGCGACGGGCCAGAATGATTTGGCCCAGCACGTTGTTGATTTTATGCGCACCAGTGTGGTTCAGTTCGTCCCGTTTCAGATAAATCTTGGCCCCGCCCAAATGGTCGGTCAGGCGTTCGGCAAAATACAGTGGGCTAGGGCGACCCACATAATGGGTCCACAGATCATGCATTTCGTCCCAAAACGATTGATCTGTTTTTGCGTTTTCATACTGTTCCTCAAGCTCAAGGATCAGGGGCATCAGTGTTTCTGATACAAAGCGGCCACCAAATTGGCCAAAACGACCCTTTTCATCGGGGCCAGTCATAAAGCTGTTGAACAAGTCATTTGCCATAACGCATCTCCGCTGCAACGTTTCCCATTGATGTAGCCCGTCCTATCGGGGGCGTAAAGGGATTTAGCCGCGGATTGCCGCCATAAATGCACGAATTTTTTCTGCATCTTTGACCCCAGGGGCAGATTCCACGCCGCTGGACAAATCCAGTTGACATGCGCCCGTCATTTGAACCGCTTGGGCTGCGTTGTCTGGGGTCAAGCCGCCTGCCAGCATCCATGGGACGGGCCATCTGCGTCCGGTGATCAAACGCCAATCAAACGAAAGCCCATTTCCGCCGGGCAGGGGGCCATTTTGGGGTGGTTTGGCATCGATCAAAATTTGATCTGCGTCTTGGTAATACTGTTCCAGCTTGCCCAGATCTGTCGCGTCAGAAATTCCAATGGCTTTCATAACGGGCAGGCCATAGCGTGCCTTGATCTGGCGCACACGTGCGGGGGGTTCTGATCCGTGCAGTTGGATCATATCAAGCGGCACAGTGTTTACAATCGCGTCAAGCGTGGAGTCGTCTGCATTTACGGTCAACGCGACCTTGGCTAAGCCAACAGGCGCTGCCAGCGCCAAATTCCGCGCCAATGGCAGCGATAGATTGCGGGGGGATTTTTCGAAAAAGACCAGTCCAATATAATGCGCACCTGCATTGGCCACATCCAACACAGATTGTTCAGTGGTCAGGCCACAGATTTTTACACGAATATCGGTTGTCATGGATACAGATCAAGCAGCGTCGTCAATCAACGCCAAAACATCGTCTTGGTCTTTGTACTTGTCGTCTTTTAATTTCTTTAACTGACGTTCTTTACGGCGCAGTTCACGCGATGTTTGGCTCAGTTGAACACGGTGTTTGCGTTCACGGATCCATTCCCAGATGAATCCAACAACAACACCGAAGATTGTCCCAGCAAAAAACACGACGAAAACAGGTGTCGCAAAGCTAAGGTTAAATCCGATCAATGCCGAAAGATCCGCAGGCAACAAGGCCAATTCGGTCATCGTGCGATTTGCGATGGCAACTGTGATTAATATAATCGCTAGGCACGCCATAAAGATATATCGGATGTAACGCATGTCGAATTAGGCCTTTCCGTTCAATCGGTCGCGCAGCAATTTGCCTGTCTTAAAGAACGGAACAGCTTTGGCGTCGACGGGGACCGCTTCGCCTGTGCGTGGGTTGCGGCCCATCCGGGCGTCGCGTTTTTTTACGGAAAATGCGCCAAAGCCACGCAATTCAACACGGTCACCATTGGCAAGTGCGTCGGTTATCTCTTCAAAAACGGTGGCAACGATCCGTTCGACATCCCTTTGAAATAAATGCGGGTTGTCGTCGGCAATTTTTTGAATCAATTCGGATCGTATCATATGTATTCCCCCTGTTAAGGTTGTATTGCGAAAGTATAGAAACATTTTCAGCTTTGCAAAACACTTTGTTCCGAAAATGGCTGGTTTGTGCCGAAACATGGCCAGTTGCCGGTATATTGCGGCACAACCATAGCGAATATGGGTGGATTCATGTCGAAAGATAATAGTCCAACGTCAACTTTGGTTGGGGTGGTGTTTGTGATTTTATGGCACGAATCAAAAAACCCCCGCACAGGGCGGGGGTTTTAATTGGATAAAAGCGGATGCTTATTTTTCGTCGCCTTTCAGCGCGGCACCCAAGATGTCGCCCAATGACGCGCCAGAGTCGGAAGAGCCATACTGTTCCACGGCTTCTTTTTCTTCTGCGATTTCGCGTGCTTTGATGGACACACCCAGTTTGCGTGTTTTGCTGTCGATGTTTGTGACGCGAACGTCCACTTTATCACCAACGCTGAAACGCTCTGGACGCTGCTCTGCACGATCACGCGACAGGTCGGAACGGCGGATGAATGATTTCATGCCTTCGTATTCGACTTCGATGCCGCCATCTTCGATTGATGTCACTTCGACAGTCACAACAGAACCGCGCTTTACGCCGCCAGTTGCTTCTGCGAATTTGTCACCGCCCAAAGCTTTGATTGACAGGCTGATGCGTTCTTTTTCAACGTCCACTTCGGAAACAACGGCCTGAACCATGTCGCCTTTGCGGTAGTTTTGGATCGCCTCTTCGCCACGTTCGTCCCAAGAAATGTCTGACAGGTGAACCATGCCGTCGATTTCGCCAGCCAAGCCGATGAACAGACCGAATTCGGTGATGTTTTTGACTTCGCCTTCGACTTCTGTGCCCTCTGGGTGCGTTTCTGCAAACACTTCCCATGGGTTGCGCTGACACTGTTTCAGACCCAGTGATACGCGGCGTTTTGCACCGTCGATTTCCAGAACCATGACGTCAACTTCTTGGCTGGTGGAAACGATTTTGCCTGGGTGTACGTTTTTCTTGGTCCATGACATTTCTGACACGTGAACCAGACCTTCGACACCGGATTCCAATTCAACAAACGCACCGTAATCTGTGATGTTGGTCACGATACCTTTGTGGACTGATTCCAATGGGTATTTCGCAGCAACGATATCCCATGGGTCGTCTTGCAGCTGTTTCATGCCCAAAGAAATACGATGTGTTTCTTTGTTGATTTTGATCACCTGAACTTTGACAGTTTCGCCGATTGTCAGGATTTCGGATGGGTGGTTTACACGACGCCATGCCATGTCAGTGACGTGCAACAGACCGTCAACGCCGCCCAGATCAACGAATGCACCGTATTCTGTGATGTTTTTGACAACACCTTCTACGTCCATGCCTTCGGTCAGGTTGCCGATAACTTCTGCGCGTTGTTCTGCGCGTGACTCTTCCAAGATTGCGCGACGTGATACAACGATGTTGCCACGACGACGGTCCATTTTCAGGATTTGGAATGGCTGTTTCATGTTCATCAAAGGACCTGCGTCGCGAACGGGACGCACGTCAACTTGTGAACCAGGCAAGAACGCAACCGCGCCGCCCAGATCAACAGTGAAACCACCTTTGACGCGGCCAAAGATCGCGCCTTCGACGCGTGCTTCGTCAGCGTATGCTTTTTCCAGACGATCCCATGCCTCTTCACGGCGGGCCATTTCGCGTGAAACGACTGCTTCGCCACGGGCGTTTTCTGCGGCACGCAGGTAAACTTCTACCTCGTCGCCAACTTCAACTTGGGGGGCTTCGCCTGGGTTTGCGAATTCTTTCAGATCAACGCGGCCTTCCATTTTGTAGCCTACGTCGATGATGGCTTGGCCCGCTTCGATTGCGATAACCTTACCTTTGACAACTGAACCCTCTTGGGGTGTGTCCATTTCAAAGCTTTCGTTCAAGAGTGCTTCGAATTCTTCCATAGATGTATTTGATGCCATGTGGCTTTCATTCCTTTACAAATATTTATACTGGCCGGGTGGTTGTCTCCACCGGTCTTGGGGTTTGTTGGTCAGGCCGATTTCAAGCACAAAAGGGCCGGTTTTATGATCCGACCCTGCTCGTTCCGATTGTGCTGCGGTTATTTACCGTTCTGACCGGTGTCGTTTAGCCGCGTTTTGCCCTATGTGCAAGGGGTTTTCGCTGAAATTCCCTAATCGCGTGGGCGGCCCACCAGTGGTTCGCGATGTCCTGGGCGGATCACATTGGGGTCATAGGGGGTACGCGCGAAAACCTCGCGCACCATATCGGCGAAAAATTCGATCGGCTTGGTGTCATAGTTGGGGTCAAAACTGGATTGATCCCAGCGTTCGCAAAATTCGGCGCAATCGTCAAAATAGGGGCTGCCCACATGGCGGTCGCGTTTGTTGGGGTCGCCGCCCACATGGGTCGCGTAATACACCATTTGGAAATCGCCATGCGTCTGGACCACCCAAGAACATTGTTCGCGCACAAAGGGTCGCAAAATTGTGGCGGCATATTCGTCGTGATTATAGGGCGCATAGATATCGCCAATATCATGCAACAGGGTCGATACAATCCAATCAATATCGGCCCCATCGCGCCACGCACGGGTGGCGGATTGAACAGAATGTCCCAGCCGCGTGATTTGATATCCTGACAGGCTTTCGTCCAGATCAACAAGCGCCTTAAGCAACCGATCAGCGGTGCCTTTGGTATATTCGATTTCATGGGCGGTTAGAAAATCATAATCCTCTTTGTCGCCATCTTTCATCTGGGTGAATTTTACTTGATCCATTTGTGATGCCTTTACAATCTGTCGGCTTATGGTGCGGATCTGGGATTGTGTTGTAAAGTCTGAAATTGAACAAAACGGGTAAAATTCGTGATCGGGCTGGACAATCTATATATGGTTTCTAATGTATGGTTTAACAACGGATGAGGCATGCAATGAAACCCTTTGGCAAAAGCCAGCCGATCCGCAGGATCGAAGATCAGAGATTTTTGACAGGCGCAGGACAGTTTGTCGATGATATCGCCCCCGATGGGGCGGCGGTGGCCTATTTCCTGCGCGCGCCCGTGGCCCACGCCATCATCACCACGCTGGATGTCAGCGATGCGCGTGATGCCGATGGTGTGTTGGCGGTGCTGACCTATGATGATTTGGTGGCTGCGGGTATTGCCACTGATTTGCCCGCGGTTGTGATCAAAAATCGCGATGGCAGCCCAGCTGCGAACCCCAAACGCCCGCTGTTGTGCGATGGCCATATTCGCCACGTCGGCGAAGCGATAGCCGTGATTGTCGCGGATACCTTGGATCAGGCCAAAGACGCGGCCGAATTGATCGAACTGGATTACGACGATTTGCCCGTGGCGCTGGACCTGACGGCGGGTGGCGCGGCCTTGCATGCCGAGGCTGGTGATAACATGGCCTTTGATTGGGCGATTGGCGACGCAGAGCAGACCGATGCTGCCTTTGCAGATGCTGCCCATGTGGTGTCGTTGCAGGTGGGCGATAACCGCATTATCGCCAATTCATTGGAACCGCGGGGCTGTTTTGCCCAGTGGGACGGCCACAAATTGGAATTTACCGTCAATGGGCAGGGGGTTTGGAACCAGAAAAACCGTCTTGTGCAAACCTTGGGGTTAACCCCTGAACAGGTCCGCGTGATCAATCCGGACGTGGGCGGCGGTTTCGGGATGAAGGCGATGACATATCCCGAATATTACGTTGTGGCCCATGCGGCCATGGCTTTGGGCCGTGCGATACGCTGGATGGCCGATCGCACCGAATCGATGCTGACCGATAATGCGGGGCGTGATTTGGTGTCGGATGCCGAAATTGCGCTGGATGCGGATTTGCGCATCACAGGATACCGTATGAAAACACGGTGCAATTTGGGGGCCTATAATTCGCAGTTTGGCCAGATCATTCAAACCGATTTATTCGCCAAGGTTCTGACAGGCCCCTATGATATCCCTGTGGCCCATCATGGCGTTCAGGGGTTTTACACCAATACCACGCCGGTTGACGCCTATCGCGGGGCGGGGCGCCCCGAGGCGATTTATGTCATGGAACGCCTGATGGATCGTGCGGCGCGGGAATTGGGGGTCGATCCATGGGATCTGCGGCGCAAAAACTTGATTGCAGCAGACAAATTTCCCTATCACACAGTGGCGGGCGAAACATATGACGTGGGCGATTTTATTCGCGTATTGGACCGTGCGCATCAGGTCGCCGATGTCGCAGGGTTTGGCGCACGCCAAGCCGCCAGCGCATCAGCCGGTCGGCTGCGCGGTTTGGGCATTTGTTATTATATCGAAAGCATCCTTGGCGCCCCATCCGAAACCACGCGGGTCGTGTTTAACGATGATGACACCGCCACGATTTTCGTAGGTACCCAATCCAACGGCCAAGGCCATGAAACGGTATTTTCGCAATTTCTGTCCGATCAAACGGGCATTCCGCTGGACAAAATTCGGTTTGTCCAAGGCGACAGCGATGCCATTGCGATGGGTGGCGGTACGGGCGGGTCACGGTCTGTCACGGTGCAAAACACCGCCACATTGAAAACGGTCGATATCATGATGACGGCCTATCGTGCATTTTTGGCGGAAAAAATGGGTGTGGATGCGGATGACATCACCTTTGATGATGAACGGTTCCGGGCGCCCAATTCAAACCTGTCACCCACCATCCTAGAGGCGGCAGCCATGGCCCGTGATGCAGGGCGCGACGATTTGTTGGATCATACCGCCACGATCACGCTGGATGCACGATCCTTTCCCAACGGTGCCCATGTGGCCGAGGTGGAAATCGACCCAGACACAGGCGTGACCCGTGTTGATCGCTATACGGTCGTTGATGATTTTGGCCATCTGATCAACCCCTTACTGGTCGAAGGGCAAGTGCATGGCGGAATTGCCCAAGGATTGGGGCAGGCGTTGAATGAACATGTTGTATTTGATGAAACGGGACAGTTGTTGACGGCCACATTCATGGATTATGCGATGCCGCGGGCCAAGGACATGCCTTGGGTATCATTCCAGACAGAATGTGTTCCATCGACGGCAAACCCAATGGGCGTCAAAGGCTGTGGCGAGGCGGGGACCGTTGGGTCCATGGCTGCCGTTGCCAATGCCGTCCAAGATGCCCTTTGGGATCGTGGTGTCCGCCAAGCCGACATGCCCTTTACCCCGCAGCGTGTTTGGAACATGATCTCAGGCACGGCTTGATGAATTGGTGGCGTAAAACCATTGGCCCCGCAATTTCAGGGATCATGCGTTCATTGTCGACGCGGGTCAGTGATTGGTCTGGCGATACCCCAGCCCCCGAAAAACGCACGCATATCATATTATTAGACGGCACATCGGCATCGTTAAAACCGGGGGCGCAGACGCATATCGGCACGCTCTATCATCTGTTAAATGACGGACGTCCGGAACGCACGGTGCATTACAGTGCGGGGCTGCAATGGGGCGATTGGCGATCAAACCTGCGGGTAATCACGGGGGCAGGGCTGGGCCATCAGATCCGGCAGGCCTATGGTGCCTTGGCCACGCGGTATCGTCCAGGCGATGATGTGTATGTTTTCGGCTATTCGCGTGGCGCCTTTGCGGCGCGGTCGCTGTGTGGGATGATTGACCGGGTGGGATTGTTGCAGTCCGACTATGCCACCGCGCGCAATGTGGATTTGGCATGGCGGCAATATCGCAACGCGCGCGGCTATATTCGGTTTCGCGAAAATTTCTGTCACGCCACGACGCAGATCCGATTTTTGGGCGTGTTTGATACGGTCAGCGCCTTGGGGGTGCGTATTCCGGTTTTGTGGAAATTTCTGCCCGATTTATATACGTTTCATGACCATGCGGTCAGCCATAATGTGGATGCCAATTATCATGCGCTTGCGTTGAATGAAACGCGGCTGGCCTATGCGCCGGAATGTTGGGATTTGGACGTCATTCCGCCCGACACTGTTGTGCAACAGGTTTGGTTTCGTGGGGCGCATGGCGATATTGGGGGGCATTTGGGCACGTTTGAACCGGCCCGTCCCTTGGCCAATATTCCGCTGGTTTGGATGCTGGAACGTGCTGCAGATCTTGGGTTGGACTTGCCGCCGGATTGGCGCGCGCGCTTTGCCATGGATGCCACGGCCCCCAGTGTAGGAACATGGCGCAGATGGGGTAAATTCCTGATCTTTCGCGCCAAACGGCGGGTTGCGAAATCGGACCACGAATGGATCCATTCATCGGTGCCCAAATCGCATTGACATGACCGCAGGTGTGAAACACAGTGCATTCAAGTCACGAAGCGCAAAGAACAAAGGACGCAGCATGTCAGAGACATACACCGATAGCGAATTGAAAACAATTTTGCGCCAAGTCAAAACCGTGGCCGTTGTTGGGATCAGCCCCAATCCATCGCGGCCCAGTTATTTTGTTGGCCGCTATTTGGGGCTAAAGGGGTTCAAAATGATCCCCGTCAATCCAGGGCATGCGGGAAAAACCCTGTTTGGTCAAACAATTATGGGATCGCTGTCGGACATTGATGCGCAGGTGGATATGGTTGATATTTTCCGTAAATCCGACGCCGTGCCGGCCATCGTTGATGAGGCATTGGAAAAATTTCCAAACCTGAAATGCATCTGGATGCAAATTGGCGTCGAACATGCCGAGGCCGCCGCCAAAGCACGCGCGCGCGGCATTACCGTCATTCAAAACCGCTGTCCCAAAATCGAATACCAACGCCTGTTTGGTGAATTGCGCATGGGTGGGTTTAATACCGGAATTATTTCGTCGAAACTTTAACGGCTGGCTTTCTCGGCGATGCCCGATTGGCCCTGACGGCGGGCCAATTCGGCCATGACGTCAGACAGGGCCACATCGCGCGATTTCAGCATGACCAGCAGGTGAAATAACACATCTGCCGCCTCGGACGCCAGTTTGGTTTTGTCGTCTTTGACGGCCTCAATGATGGCTTCGACCGCTTCTTCACCAAATTTTTCGGCGCATTTTTCGGGGCCTTTGGCCAATAATTTTGCCGTCCAACTGCTGTCGGGGTCTGCGTTGGCGCGGGCCTCAATCGTGGCGAATAAATCCTCTAGGGTCATCTGTCCATCCTCATATCGATGCCGGCGGCCTGCATATGTGCCTTGGCTTGGGCCACGGTATAATCGCCAAAGTGGAAAATGGACGCGGCCAAAACAGCCGAGGCATGGCCATGGATCACCCCATCGACCAAATGATCCAAATTCCCCACACCGCCCGAGGCAATGACAGGAATATTGACCGCATCCGCAATGGCGCGTGTCATGGGCAGGTTAAATCCCGCCTTGGTTCCATCGCGGTCCATAGAGGTCAGCAGGATTTCGCCCGCGCCTTTCTCGGCAATCATTTTGGCAAATTCGACTGCATCAATGCCCGTAGGTTTGCGGCCCCCGTGGGTGAACAATTCCCAGCGACCCGGTTCCACGGTTTTGGCGTCAATCGCGCAGACAATACATTGCGATCCGAAATGATCGGCCGCGCGCGCCACCACATCGGGATCAGCCACGGCGGCGGAATTAAATGATACCTTGTCCGCACCCGCCAATAACAGATTGCGCACATCCTCGACCGTGCGCACACCGCCGCCCACGGTCAGCGGAATAAAACATTTTTCCGCGGTGCGTCTGACCATATCAAACATGGTGCCGCGGTTTTCATGGGTGGCGTGAATGTCCAGAAAACAAATTTCATCGGCACCGGCGGCATCATAACGCGCGGCGGCCTCGACCGGATCGCCCGCGTCGCGCAGGCCCACAAAATTGACGCCCTTGACCACACGGCCGTCGGCGACATCCAAGCAGGGAATAATCCGTGTTTTAAGCATTTAGCACCTGCAACGCCTGTTCCAAATCAATCGCCCCATCATACAAGGCGCGACCTGAAATTGCACCATTCAAATTGGCCCCGCAATCACGCAGCGCGATTAGATCGTCGATTGAGGAGACCCCACCAGAGGCAATCACAGGGATCGACACTGCGCGGGCCAAATCGGCCGTTGCCTGAATATTTGGCCCCTGCATGGCACCATCGCGGTTGATGTCGGTGTAAATGATGGCCGCTACGCCCGCATCTTCAAAGGATTTGGCCAGATCGGTCACCAAAACATCCGTTTCCTCGGCCCAGCCTTTGGTTGCGACACGGCCGTTGCGCGCGTCAATGCCTACGGCCACATGGCCGGGAAATTCGCGTGCGGCTTGGCGCACAAGGTCTGGGTTTTCCACCGCAACGGTGCCCAAAATAACGCGGGCCAGCCCTTTGGTGATCCAGGTTTCGATCGTTTTCATATTGCGAATGCCACCGCCCAATTGTGCGGGCACTTTGCAATCGCGCAAAATCGCCTCGACGGGGGCGGCGTTGACGGGTTCGCCTTCGAATGCGCCGTTCAGGTCGACCAGATGCAGCCATTCGCACCCCGCATCCACGAATTCGCGGGCCTGTGCGGCGGGGTCTGTGTTGAACACTGTGGATTTATCCATATCCCCCCGCAGCAGCCGCACGGCGTTTCCGTCTTTTAGGTCAATCGCAGGGTATAGGATCATGATGCTGGCCTTTCGTATCAATGCTGAGCGCTGTTTTGCATGACGCAAGGAAAATTGCAATCTGAACCAACAACAGACTTGCCAAGAATTGGCTTTCGCGCCACTGTTGATCAAAAGCATGCGGAGGTATCATGACAAAAACTGGTTTACGCGCAGCCGCCCTAGGGGTTGCATTGATGACTTGGGCAGGGGCCGCGGCCGCTGATCCCGTTCACGGCACATGGAAAACGGTGCCGGATGACAATGGTGCCTATGGCCATATTCAGGTCAAACCCTGTGGCGACAAAATATGTGGCACCTTGGTCAAAGCGTTTGACAAAAATGGCAAACAGGGCGGACAGGACCATATCGGCAAAAACATTATCTGGGATATGTCGGCCAATGGGGGCGGCAAATATTCCGGTGGTAAAATCTGGGCGCCGGATCGCGACAAAACCTATAGCTCAAAAATGGAATTGTTGGACAACAATAACCTTAAGGTATCGGGCTGCATCGCCTTTATCTGCCGTGACGGTGGCACATGGATCCGGGTTAAGTAAGCCCGTCAGCTGTTACGCCGTTGGAATGACATCGGCGTAACAATACCCATCACGGGTAACAACATCGCCCAAGTTGACCAAAATGGGCGCAGAAAACAGCGGCATATTTACGACAACCGTGTGAAATTCACCGTTTTCCCCGCAGGGATCAACCCCATCCGGCAGCGTGTCAATCAGCGCAGGGGTTATTTTTTGGCCCGCCAGTTCTGCGGGTACGCGGGTCGGATCACAGGTGACGATGCGCATATCAAACCCATCGGCCAACATATCGCGCATCAGATCATGTGTCTTGCGACCCCACAGGGGAAACACAGGCGTCATCCCTGTGTCGCGCATGATGTTTTCGCGATAGGCGCGGATGTCCTCTAGGAACAGATCGCCAAATATCACCACGTCAATGCCACGCTGTTTCAGGATATCTTGGCCCGCGGCCATGCGCTGTTGATAGGTGTCGTTATCGCAGGGCCACGGCAGGCCCACGGTGATCAATTCCAAACCCAATGCGTCGGCCTGACGCTGTAACAGCGCGTTGCGGGTGCCGTGCATGGCGACGCGGTCATGGGTTTCATTGATCGTGGTGAACAGGGCACACACGTCATATTCGCCTGATTGCTGCACCTGATACAGCGCATAGGCGCAATCTTTGCCACTGGACCACGCGATGGCTGCCTTGGGTTTCATTGGGTAAATCCTGTTAGGGGGCCCATGTCAGGAAATTGCCGATCATTTGCAATCCGATTGCGGCGCTCTTTTCCGGATGGAATTGCAGGCCGATCATGGTGTCACGCGCGACAATTGCGGTAATATCTGTGCCGTAATCCACATGCGCCAACCGCTGGCCATGGTCGTTCATTTCCATATGATAGGAATGGACAAAATAAACGTGATCGCCATTGCTGACATCGGCCAACACGGGGTGGGGGTGGTCAATGACCAAATTGTTCCAACCCATATGCGGCACCTTTAGCGCTGGATCGGTCGGGGTAATTTTGCGCACATCGCCATCGATCCAGCCCAAACCGGGGGTGGGTTCATATTCGAACCCCTGGTTTGCCATCAACTGCATGCCAACACAGATCCCCATAAAGGGACGACCGCGGGTGTCCACCGCATCTATCAGCGCCTCAAACACGCTGGATTTGCGCAGTGCTGCGTTACAGGCGGGAAATGCACCGTCACCGGGTAATACAATTCGGTCCGCACGGGCCACAACATCGGGATCGGATGTTACGGTTACAGTGCCCGCATCCAATTCCGATGCCATTTTTTCAAACGCTTTGCGCGCGGAATGCAGATTGCCGCTGTCGTAATCAATAATCGCCGTCAGCATGGTGGCTATAGCGCCCCTTTGGTCGATGGCAGTTGATTTGACATGCGCGGATCGGCTTCGACCGCTTGGCGCAAGGCGCGCGCAACCGATTTGAACGCAGCCTCGGCGATGTGGTGGCTGTTGAACCCGTGGATTTGATCAATATGCAATGTGATTCCGCCATGCGTGGACAGCGCTTGGAAAAATTCGCGCACCAATTCGGTGTCAAATGTGCCAATTTTATCAGATTGAAAATCTAGGTTGCAGATCAGATAGGGGCGCGCAGACAAATCCAGCGCACAGCGCACCTGTGCATCATCCATCGCCAAATGACAGCTGCCATAGCGTGTGATGCCGCGTTTGTCGCCCAAGGCCTGAACCAAGGCCTGACCCAGCGCAATTCCCGTATCCTCGACCGTGTGGTGATCGTCGATATGCGTATCGCCCGTTGCGCGAATTGTCATATCAATCAGCGAATGGCGCGAAAGCTGATCCAGCATATGGTCGAAAAACCCAACGCCAGTCTGATTGTCGTATTGGCCTGTGCCGTCCAGATCTAGGGTCACCGAAATTTTGGTTTCTGCGGTGGTGCGTTCAACTGTTGCGCGTCTCATACTGTTGCTTTCTTGATACAATTTCGCCCCTTATAACCGCCCTTGACCCCAAGGCCAAGATGCAAACATGCCATGCCCTGTTGTTCTTATGGCTGTTTTTCACAAAATAAATGGCTTTCTTTGACGTAAGGTAGCAGCTTCGAAGAATAAAAATATGCTTGCTCATAGATTTAATTGGGCATTATCTTGGGTACTATAGGGCGGCTGCGCCCCGCAATAGGGAGAGTAAAATGAAACAATTTTTGTTGGCCAGCACCGTTTTGGTCGCAGGAACATCAACAGCATTTGCCGGCGGCATGGAAGTGGGCCGGTTTAATCCAGGCTTTATGTTCCAAGGCGGCAATTATGCGGAATTGTCAATGACCAGCACGAATATGGACGTGACAGACGACCGTTATTCGCCAAATGGGTCCATGTTGAATGACATGATCAACATCAACGCATCCGTGAACATGGCGCTGAATGACAAAATCAGCATCGGGCTGAGCCACTATGACGCTGGCAAGATTGATTTGTCCTATGCGGGCAACGGCGGGCC
>CAZWFE010000042.1:0-19158 GCA_964633145.1 uncultured Phaeobacter sp.
AACGTGGCACGTATAGCCGGCGTAAACATCCCCACCGCAAAGCGCGTTCCAATCGCGCTGACATATATCACTGGTATTGGTCATACATCTGCTGCAGAAATCTGCGCGGCCGTAAACATTGACGCTGCGCGTCGTGTAAACGAATTGTCTGATGCCGAAGTTCTGGCAATCCGCGAATACATCGATGCAAACTACACCGTAGAAGGTGACTTGCGTCGTGAAGTTCAGATGAACATCAAGCGTTTGATGGACCTGGGCTGCTATCGTGGTCTGCGTCACCGTCGCAGCTTGCCTGTGCGTGGCCAACGGACACACACAAACGCGCGTACGCGCAAAGGTCCAGCGAAACCAATCGCTGGCAAGAAGAAATAAGGAGGCAGGACTATGGCTAAAGATACACGTCGTGGTGGCAAGAAAAAGGTCTCCAAGAATATCGCAGCGGGTGTTGCACACGTGAACTCATCGTTCAACAACACCAAAATTTTGATCTCAGACGTACAGGGCAATGCCATTTCATGGTCATCAGCCGGCACAATGGGTTTCAAAGGCTCACGTAAATCAACACCCTATGCTGCACAAATGGCAGCTGAGGATGCTGGTCGCAAAGCGCAAGAGCATGGTGTAAAAACAATCGAAGTCGAAGTTCAGGGTCCAGGTTCTGGCCGTGAAAGCGCATTGCGTGCTTTGGCTGCAATCGGATTGAACATCACATCAATCCGCGATGTTACACCAATCGCACACAACGGCTGTCGCCCACCTAAGCGTCGCCGCGTATAATATATACTTTATGGGGTCTTGCATTTTGCACGGCCCCATTCCGTCATTTTTAATCCTCGGGCGCGTTTGTTTTTAGGACATGGAACAAATGCAAGAATGGAGGGACGCATGATCCACAAAAATTGGGCAGAGCTGATCAAACCAGCACAGTTAGAGGTAAAGCCAGGCAATGACCCTATACGTCAGGCCACAGTGGTTGCAGAACCGCTGGAGCGTGGTTTTGGTCTAACACTGGGTAACGCACTGCGTCGCATTTTGATGAGCAGCCTGCAGGGCGCAGCCATCACATCGGTACAAATCGATAATGTTTTGCACGAATTTTCATCTGTTGCGGGCGTTCGCGAAGATGTAACAGACATCATTTTGAACCTTAAAGGCGTTGCGCTGCGTATGGACGTTGAAGGTGCCAAGCGCGTTTCTATCAATGCCAAAGGCCCAGCCATTGTGACAGCTGGTGACATTTCTGACAGTGCCGGCATCGAAATTCTGAACAAAGAACACGTCATCTGCCACTTGGATGATGGCGCAGATCTGTACATGGAATTGACCGTGAATACGGGCAAGGGCTATGTGCCTGCGGACAAAAACAAACCAGAAGATGCGCCAATCGGTTTGATCCCAATCGATGCGATCTACTCACCGGTCAAGCGCGTATCATACGATGTTCAGCCGACCCGTGAAGGTCAAGTCCTGGATTATGACAAATTGACGATGAAGGTTGATACTGACGGTTCCGTATCGCCAGAGGATGCGATTGCTTATGCAGCGCGTATTTTGCAAGACCAGTTGTCAATCTTCGTCAATTTCGACGATCCAGAGGCAGCAGGCCGTCAAGACGACGACGATGGTTTGGATTTCAACCCATTGATGTTGAAGAAAGTCGACGAGCTGGAATTGTCTGTTCGTTCGGCAAACTGTCTGAAAAACGACAATATCGTCTACATCGGCGATCTGATCCAAAAGACAGAAGCAGAAATGCTGCGCACACCAAACTTTGGCCGCAAATCTTTGAACGAAATCAAAGAAGTGTTGTCAGGAATGGGTCTGCATTTGGGTATGGACGTCGAAGATTGGCCACCAGACAACATCGAAGATTTGGCTAAGAAGTTCGAAGACAACTTCTAATGCCATTGGGCGGGGGCAACCCCGCCTGAATGCCCAGGTTTGCTGGGGAATATCGGGCAAATGCCCCAAGGTGAACGGTTGACACGCATCGACCGTCGGACAAAGAAAACGCAATTAGGAGAAATACAATGCGTCACGCACGTGGTTACCGCCGCCTGAACCGTACTCATGAACACCGCAAAGCTTTGTGGGCAAACATGGCTGGTTCATTGATTGAACACGAACAAATCAAAACAACGCTTCCCAAAGCAAAAGAACTGCGCCCGATCATCGAAAAGCTGATCACTTTGGGCAAACGCGGTGATTTGCACGCACGTCGTCAGGCGCGCGCGCAGCTGAAAGAAGATCAGTATGTTGCGAAACTGTTTGATATTCTAGGCCCACGCTATGCTGAACGCCAAGGTGGATATGTTCGCATCATGAAAGCGGGTTTCCGCTATGGCGACATGGCCCCAATGGCGATCATTGAATTTGTGGACCGCGATCCTGCTGCGAAAGGTGCCGCTGACAAAGCGCGCGTCGCAGAAGAATCAGCCGCAGACGAATAAAAAACAATCCCTCCAAGGATGTTTTGACCCCTGCCTTTGGCGGGGGTTTTTTATTTCTGGTTTGAACTCGTGGCGCGTCAACCTTACATAATGAACCATCTAACATGAGGTGCCTATGATCCGGTTTGTTTTTATCCTGCTGTTATCGTGCGCTGTTCCAGTGTTTGGTGAAACGCGTGTCCCGCAAAATGATTTGGAAATTAAGCTTTCATTTGCGCCGCTGGTCAAACAAACTGCACCTGCGGTCGTCAATATTTATGCCGAACGTGTGGTCAATCAGGTCAATACCCCGTTTCAAAACGACCCCTTTTTCCGGGATTTTTTCCGTAATTTTGCAACCCCCCAGCAGCGGGTGCAGAATTCATTAGGATCGGGTGTGATTTTATCGCCGGATGGGATCATCGTGTCAAATTATCACGTCGTTGGCGGGGCGCAAAATATTCGTGTGGTTTTGAATGATCGTCGGGAATATTCGGCGCGTGTATTATTGGCGGATCAGGATTCTGATCTTGCGATTTTGCAGGTCTCGGGTGCGCCTGATTTGCCATCGTTGGAATTGCGCGACAGCGACACAGTCGAGGTGGGTGAATTGGTCTTGGCCATCGGAAACCCATTCGGTGTTGGGCAAACTGTTTCAAGCGGTATCGTTTCGGGACTTGCGCGTTCGGGCGTTGGTGGTGGATCTGGACGTGGGTATTTCATTCAAACCGATGCGCCGATTAACCCCGGCAACTCGGGCGGGGCCTTGGTCGATATTGACGGTCGGTTGATCGGTATCAATACATCCATTTTATCACGTTCGGGCGGATCGAATGGGATTGGCTTTGCCATACCGGCAAGCTTGGTGCGTCAGTTCGTCGATCAGGCCCGCCAAGGCCGTCAAGTGTTTGCACGACCATGGGCTGGGATCAACGGACAATCGCTAAGCGCAGAAGTGGCAGAAAGCTTGGGGATCACCGAACCTAGCGGCATGATCGTGCTTGATTTACACCCCCGCAGCCCCTTTGCAACGGCGGGCTTGTCGCGTGGTGATGTGGTCACGCACGTCGATGGGTTGCCAGTTAATGGTCCCGCAGAAATGATGTACCGTCTATCGGTTGTGGGTATCGGGCAGTCAGTTGATGTGAATTTTATTAGCCCAAATGGCACACAGACTGTGACAGTCCCATTAATGCTGGCACCAAATGATCCGGTCAGTCATGCGGTCGCATCTGCGGATGATGGACTGCTGCCGGGCGTGGTGATGCGTATTATAAATCCAGCAGTACAGGCGGAATATGATCTGGATTGGACAATGCAGGGGATTTTGGTGATTGACGCGGGCCGCATTGCCCCGCAAATTGGTTTGCGAAAGGGTGATATAATTTTAGCGGTAAATGGAAACGCCCTAGATCATCCAAGCCAATTCGATGACCTGTTACGACAGTCAAATCGTACGGGGTCCATCACGGTTCTGCGTCAAGGGCGCAAAATTCAATTAAGGTTTCGAATATGAATGACCTGTTTGGGGATAAGCAAATTTCACCGTCCAAGGGGCCAACCCCATTGGCGGAACGGTTGCGACCCAAGGTATTGGATCATGTGATCGGGCAGCACCATATTTTGGCGCCCGACGCGCCGCTGGGGGCTATGCTGGCGGCGGGGCGATTGTCCTCGATTGTGTTTTGGGGGCCGCCGGGTGTTGGAAAAACCACGCTGGCGCGGTTGTTGGCTGATCATACGGACATGCACTTTGTTCAAATCAGTGCGATTTTTACAGGTGTTCCTGAGCTGCGCAAAGTGTTTGAGGCGGCCAAGCTGCGTCATGCCAACGGACGTGGCACGTTGTTATTTGTTGACGAAATCCACCGTTTCAACAAAGCACAGCAAGATGGGTTTTTGCCCCATATGGAGGATGGCACGATTTTGCTGGTTGGGGCGACAACCGAAAATCCATCCTTTGAATTGAATGCTGCTTTGTTATCGCGCGCACAGGTGCTGGTGCTAGAGCGTTTAGGTCGGGATGATTTGTCGGCCTTGCTGGAACGTGCAGAAAACGAATTGGATCTGACTTTGCCCTTGGACACAGACGCGCGCGAGACGTTGATCGCGATGGCGGATGGGGATGGGCGGGCCTTGATTAATCTGGTCGAGCAGGTCGCTGGCTGGACAGTGCCCGCGCCGTTGACATCCGATCAGTTGCGCAAGCGTGTCACGCGTCGCGCGGCCAAGTATGACAAATCGGGTGATGAACATTACAACCTGATTTCTGCCCTACATAAATCGGTTCGGGGATCTGACCCCGATGCTGCGCTGTATTGGTTTGCCCGCATGCTAGAGGGCGGCGAAGACCCACGTTATTTGGCGCGCCGCCTGTTGCGCATGGCAGTCGAAGATATTGCATTGGCCGACCCGCAGGCCCAGTCAGTGTGTTTGCATGCATGGGAAACCTTTGAACGGCTGGGCAGCCCCGAAGGGGAACTGGCATTGGCCCAAGCGGTCATATATCTGGCGCTGGCCCCCAAAACCAACGCAGGCTACGCCGCCTACAAAGCGGCACGGGAAATGGCGCGGAAAACAGGATCGCATCCACCGCCCAAACACATCCTGAATGCGCCCACGCAGTTAATGGCAGATCAGGGTTATGGCAGCGGCTATGCCTATGATCATGCCGCCGAGGATGGGTTTTCGGGCCAAAACTATTTCCCAGATGGCGTATCGCGACCCGAGTTATACAAACCAGTTGAACGCGGGTTTGAACGCGATTTACAAAAACGCGTTCAGTATTTTAATAACCTACGTCACAAACGTAACAGCCCCAAGACTTGACAATTTGGCAGAACCTGTCACTCCAAGAATATGATTTATCTGTTTATTGCAATTGGTGGTGCCTTGGGGGCAATGGCCCGATTTGGTGTCGGTCAGATGGTGTCGTTTCCCTATGCGACATTGTTTGTGAATGTCGTCGGATCCTTTCTTATGGGGATTGCCTTTGTTTATTTTATGGGGCGTTTCGGGGATAGAACGGCGGTCATGATCATGGGCGGATTTCTGGGCGCGTTCACAACATTTTCTGCATTTTCACTTGATGTCTTGAAATTGGTCGATACGGGGCGTATGTCCGCCGCCATTGCCTATGCAGGGGGCAGCGTGATTTTGTCGATCATTGCCGTCTTTGCGGGTGTAACAGTTGCTAAAGGATTATGGACATGAGTGGCGTGCAAAAACGCAGTATTTCCGAGGACGACGCAGGTCAGCGGTTGGACCGTTGGTTGCGCCGTGAATTCCCGCAGCTGTCCCAGATCCGCATTGAAAAAATGTGTCGCAAGGGCGAATTGCGCATTGATGGCGCGCGCTGCAAACCGGCGACCCGTATTGAGGTAGGCCAAGAAATTCGTATTCCGCCCGTTCCCATGAATGGCAAACCTGAACCTGTGAAACAAACGCGTGTGTCGCCTGCGGATGCGCAGATGATCCAGAATGCTGTGATTTATATGGACGATCATTTGATCGTTCTGAACAAACCCGCAGGCCTGCCATCGCAAGGCGGTAGCAAACAGACGAAACATGTCGATGGTTTGGCCGAGGCGCTGAAATTTGGCTATGATGAAAAACCCCGCCTTGTGCATCGTTTGGACAAAGATACATCCGGCATTTTGATGTTGGCGCGCACGCGCCAAGTCGCCCAAACATTGTCAGATGCGCTGCGCCACCGCGAAACGCGCAAAGTGTACTGGGCAGCCGTTGCTGGTGTGCCGATCCCACAAATTGGATCCATCAAATATGGATTGGTCAAGGCCCCCGGTGGTGGCCGGGGTGAGGGTGAAAAAATGATCTGTGTGCATCCGCGTGATGTGGCCAGCACAGACGGCGCCAAGCGCGCCCATAGTGATTATATTGTGCTTAGCCGCTTGGCCAGCCGCGGGGCATGGGTTGCATTGGAACCCGTAACTGGACGCACCCACCAATTACGGGCGCATATGGCCGAAATTGGTCACCCGATCGTAGGCGATGGGAAATACGGTGGGTCAGGTCAGGAAAACATGGGCGATGGTTGGGGCGCACAATTGGGCGGTGACATCAGTCGTAAACTGCATTTGCATGCGCGCTATCTGATGATCGAACATCCTGTGACGCGCAAACCATTTTCGATTACGGCAGATTTGCCAACGCATATGCAGCAAACTTGGGATACATTCCAATGGGATGTAAATGACGTTTTGGATGACCCGTTCGAGGATCTATAGACATGCCTGACCTGCGTTTGGTTTTGTTTGATGTGGACGGCACCTTGGTCGACAGTCAAGCAGAAATCATGTCAGCGATGCAGGTGGCCTTTGATCGGGTGGGGCTTGCGTTGCCCAATCGTGCGGATGTTTTGTCGACTGTTGGATTATCGCTGACCGAGACGTTTCAAACCCTAATCCCCCAAGCAGATGCAGCCCTGATTGCAGCGATTTCGCAGGCATATAAAACCGCCTATTACGAAAATCGTATGGCAGGGGCGCGGCCGGTATTATTCGATGGAATCGACACTGTAATCCGCCGATTGGCGCAGCGCGATGATCTGGTGTTGGGGGTGGCCACAGGCAAATCGCGCCGTGGCATAAACGCATTAATTGACATGTATGACTGGCAGGGTGTGTTTGTCACGGTTCAGGTCTCAGACGATCATCCATCAAAGCCTAGTCCATCCATGATCCTTGCTGCATTGGGGGAAACGGGTGTTGATGCCCATTGTGCGGTGATGATTGGCGATACAGAATATGATATGCAGATGGCGCAATCTGCTGGGGTTCACGCGTTGGGCGTCAGTTGGGGATATCACGACCACAGACGGTTACAGGCCGCGCAGATGATCTTGGACCAGGTGTCTGATATTGAAACGGCACTCAATAAAATTTGGGAATAATTACATGAGTGAATGGAAAATGAAACGGTTTTGGTCGCAGGCCACGACCGAACAAGGTGACCAGGGCTTTGCCATTTTATTAGATGGGCGTTCGGTCAAAACCCCCGCTAAATCGAATTTGATCGTGCCAACAGAAAAAATGGCCCGTGCGATTGCCGCTGAATGGGATGCCCAAACCGAAGAGGTCCAGCCCCATACTATGCCCATCACGCGCGCTGCGAATTCTGCGATTGATAAAGTGCGGGTTCAATTCGATGAGGTGACAGATCTGATCCTAGCCTATGGAGAAGCGGACTTGTTGTATTATCGTGCAGACGCCCCAGCGCAACTGGTCGAACGTCAAAACGAACAGTGGAACCCGTTGGTAGATTGGGCCAAATCACGATATGGCGTTACCCCAGTGATCGGGCAGGGGGTCATGTTTGTCGCCCAAGAGCCGGACATTTTGGTTAAATTTGCGCCCGTGGTCAAAAATATGTCTGAATTTCAGGTCGCCGCATTCCATGATCTGGTTGGGATTTCGGGGTCATTGATTCTGGGGCTGGCGGTTTTTGATGGATTCGTTTCCGCCGAAACCGCATGGAATTTGTCGCGTCTGGACGAAGAATGGCAAATCGAACAATGGGGTCAAGACGACGAAGCCAAAGAAGTTGCAGGACAAAAGTACGCTTCTATGGTGAATGCCGATACATTTTTACAACTATGTGACTGAAATATTGGCTACATTTGCTTGACGTAGGGTAAGCAATGTAAATTCTTGGTGAAAATGGTGTATCTATTTCTTGACGTTCGGGTCCATTTTTGAACAGTATCAGTACACTGAGTTGGGGACCTCCGCTTATGTATTATGATCAGGGTGGTAGCCCTTGCTAAAAAAATCCCTAAACTTAGGGAAAACCAGGAAGAGGTAAATATGAAAAAATCCATGATTTTGGGCGCTTTCACAGTTGCGACTTTGGCAGCTGGCGCAGCCGCAGCGGGCACATTGGACGATGTCAAAGCGCGCGGTAAATTGAACTGTGGTGTGACAACAGGTTTGGTTGGCTTTGCAGCACCAGACGCAAATGGCGAATGGGACGGCTTTGACGCAAGCGTATGTCGCGCAGTTGCAGTGGCTGTTTTGGGCGACGCAACAGCAGTTGAATTCGTCACAACAACAGGTCAAACACGCTTCACAGCTTTGGCATCCGGCGAAGTTGACATGTTGGCACGTAACACCACATGGACATTCTCGCGCGATGTTGACCTGAAATTCGAATTCACTGGCGTGAACTATTATGACGGCCAAGGTTTCATGATCCCCAAAGGTTTGGGCGTATCATCAGCCAAAGAATTGGACGGCGCGACTGTTTGTATCCAAACTGGTACAACAACCGAGCTGAACTTGGCTGACTTCTTCCGTTCAAACAACATCAGCTATGAGCCAGTGCCAATCGAAACAAACGCAGAAGCACAGCAACAATACCTAGCTGGCGCATGTGACGTTTACACAACAGACGCATCTGGTTTGGCCGCGACACGCGCAACATTCGAAAACCCAGGCGATCACGTGATCATGCCTGAAATCATTTCGAAAGAGCCTCTGGGCCCATTGGTACGCCACGGCGACCACGAATGGGGTGACGTTGTACGCTGGACTCTGAACGCGATGATCGCGGCAGAAGAGCTGGGCATCACATCCGCAAACGTGGATAAGATGGCAGAAGGCACAAACAACCCAGAAATCAATCGTATGCTGGGTACAGAAGGTGAGCTGGGCGCGATGCTGGGCCTAGACAAAGATTGGGCACACAAAATTATCAAATCAGTTGGTAACTATGGCGAAGTGTTCGAGCGCAACATTGGTGAAAACACACCAATCGGTCTGTCACGTGGTCAGAACGCACAGTGGACCAACGGCGGTCTGTTGTACTCACCACCCTTCCGTTAATTTCGGATGCTTTAGGGCGCGGTACACCCGCGCCCTTTCATTTTCAAACAACTCGTTTCCCGATGAACCCCACACGTTTACGTGCTGGCGGTATATTTAATTGGAAACACAAAGAGGCAAACATGACCAGTTTACCTGACCAAACAAATCAGGGCTTTCGTTTAAGCCAGTTGCTCTATGATACGCGCTATAGGTCACTGACGATTCAGGTCGTCGCGATGGCTTTGCTGATGTTGATGATATCTTGGCTTGTTTCGAACACCGTTCAAAACCTAGAAGCCTTGGGCAAAGATTTTAATTTTGGGTTTTTAACCCAGCCTGCTGGATACGATATCAACCAGCGTTTGATTGAGTACGACAGCCAAAGTAGCCACGGGCGTGCCGCCATTGTTGGCGTTTTGAACACCGTTTTGGTTGCTGTTTTGGGCTGTGCATTGGCCACTGTGATCGGTGTTGTCGTCGGTGTGTTGCGCCTGTCCAAGAACTGGCTCGTATCCCGTCTGATGGCTGTCTACGTCGAAGGGTTCCGCAATGTCCCGCTGTTGCTGTGGATTTTGCTGATCTTTGCGTTAATGACAGAATCCATGCCGCAGCCGCGTGATTTCCGCGGTGCAGATCCGTCTGCATCAATGCTGTTCGCAGACAACGTGGCCGTAACAAACCGTGGTGTTTATGTTCCTTCGATCGAACTGACAAACGGCTTTTTCGCGTCTGGTACGTTGAATTGGTTGCTGATTTTAGTTGTGTTTGCCGCGTCTATTTTTGTAATTCGCAAAATTGGTACTTGGGCCACAATCAAACAAGAGGCCACAGGATTGCGGCCAACGACATGGCACATCAACCTTGGCCTGTTGGTCGTCCCAGTTGCGATATTGTTTGTGCTGATGGGCGCCACGTTGGATGTCCCATTTTTGAAAGGGTTTAACTTTACCGGTGGCTTGCATCTGCGCAATTCATTGATCGCGCTTTGGATCGCGTTGTCGCTATACACGGGTGCGTTCATCGCAGAAATCGTGCGTGCTGGGATTTTGGCCGTATCCAAGGGCCAGACCGAGGCCGCATTCGCATTGGGGTTGCGTCCAAACGTCACGATGAATTTGGTCATCTTGCCCCAAGCGCTGCGCGTGATCATTCCACCACTGATTTCCCAGTATTTGAACCTGACCAAAAACAGTTCGCTTGCGATTGCGGTGGGCTATATGGATGTGCGCTCTACGTTGGGCGGCATCACAATTAACCAAACTGGTCGCGAGTTAGAGGGCATGTTGTTGCTGGGGCTGTCTTATCTGGTGGCGTCTATCCTGATTTCAGGGGCGATGAATATCTATAACAATAGCGTCAAATTAAAGGAGCGGTGATATGACAAATCAAACAAACTCTATCGCCTATGTCCGCGACACGATGCTGGAACAACAAGATCCGCCAATCACCGAAAAGGGCGTGATCAAGTGGGTTCGCGAAAACCTGTTTTCCGGTTGGCTTAATTCGGTTCTGACGCTTGCGTCACTTTATGTGATCTGGCTGGTTGTAAGCCATACATTCCCTTGGTTTTTCAACGGGATTTGGGTTGCTGAAAGCCTGTCCAATTGTCGTGAAATACGCGATGCGACCTTGGGGCCAGATGCCTCCGCAGCGTGCTGGGCGGTTATTACCGAACGCTGGCCGCAGTTGGTATTCGGGTTTTACCCATCGGAACTTTATATGCGTCCCGTTCTGGCCTTTGCCATTTTTATGCTTGGTCTGGCACCAATTTTGTTCGAAAGCGTTTCGCGCAGATTGCTTGTCGTCACAGCTTTGTCGCCATTTATTGCCTATTGGTTGATTTGGGGGGGCAGCGTCTGGGGACCAATCACAGTCGCCGCGGGTTTTGTGATTGGCTACGTTGTTTATAATGCGCTGGCTCTTAAGTCTGGGACATTGGTCGCAACACTTTCAGCAATCATTTTGCCGATTGTTTACTGGCTCTATTACGCTGGTGACGTATCGGCGTTCCTTGGCGGAACGGTCGCAATTGAATTGACTTATGTTGAATCAAAACAATTGGGCGGCTTTATGTTGGCGATTATCATTGGTTTGGCGGGGATCATCCTGTCATTGCCATTGGGGATTATCTTGGCGCTTGGCCGTCAGTCTGATTTGTTCATCATCAATAAAACATCCGTAATTTTCATCGAAGTTATCCGTGGTGTTCCATTGATCGTTTGGCTGTTTACGGCGTCACTGTTGTTAAACTACTTCTTGCCTCCGGGGACGAACTTTGACCTTGTGTTGCGCGTGGTGATTATGGTCACCCTGTTTGCGTCTGCCTATATTGCCGAGGTGGTGCGCGGCGGTCTGGCCGCCTTGCCCAAGGGCCAATACGAGGCGGCAGATGCCTTGGGATTGGATTATTGGAAATCCATGCGATTGATCATCCTGCCGCAGGCGTTGAAAATATCCATTCCTGGCATCGTGAACACGTTTATCGGCCTGTTCAAAGATACCACATTGGTCGTGTTTATTGGACTTTTGGACCCGATCGGGTTGTCAAATGCCATTCGTGCAACAACGGATTGGAACGGGATTTACTGGGAACTGTTTGCCTTTATCGGCCTGATGTTCTTTGTGTTTTGCTTCGGTATGGGGCGCTATTCCATGTTCCTCGAAAAAAAGCTCCAGCGTGAGCATCGTTAAGGAGACATAAGATGTCTGATTTAGTAATTGAACGCCAAATCGACCGCAGTCAGATGACTGTTTCTGACGAGGTCGCAATTCAAATTTCCGGTATGAACAAATGGTACGGTGCGTTCCATGTTCTGCGCGATATCAATCTAACCGTGAACCGTGGTGAACGGATTGTGATTGCGGGCCCATCTGGGTCTGGCAAATCGACATTGATCCGCTGTATCAACCGGCTTGAGGAACATCAGCAGGGGCAGATCATCGTTGATGGGACTGAACTTAGTTCGGATCTTAAGAACATTGATAAAATCCGTTCCGAGGTTGGGATGTGTTTCCAGCACTTTAACCTGTTCCCGCATCTGACGATTTTGGAAAACTGTACGCTGGCGCCGATTTGGGTTCGTAAAACCCCCAAGAAAGAAGCCGAAGAAATTGCGATGCATTTCTTGGAAAAGGTCAAAATTCCAGAACAAGCGGACAAGTATCCGGGTCAATTGTCTGGCGGTCAGCAGCAGCGTGTTGCGATCGCACGGTCATTGTGCATGAAGCCGCGGATCATGTTATTTGATGAACCGACATCTGCGTTGGACCCAGAAATGATCAAAGAGGTGTTGGACACCATGATCGAATTGGCCGAAGAGGGTATGACAATGCTGTGCGTGACCCATGAAATGGGGTTTGCCCGTCAGGTAGCCAACCGTGTGATTTTCATGGACCAAGGCCAGATTGTCGAACAAAACGAGCCGGAAGAGTTCTTTAATAATCCAAAATCGGAACGGACCAAATTGTTCCTAAGCCAGATTTTGGGCCACTAAGCATTACAATTCACAAACCCCGCCGTTATGGCGGGGTTTTTCCGTTTTGTGTGTGGATCCGGCTGACGACGCCCCGAATCAGGGTTGACACTCAGCGTTGTTTCCCGCATTAGCCCCCCATTGGTGTTGGTGGACCCTGCAAAGGGAATCCTGTCATGTGGTTTTATCACGCGATAAAATTGGCAAGAGGACAACGCCCTTCATAGTCGCCCAATCGGGCGTCGCACATTTAGAAGGAGATCAGCAGATGACAAAAAGAACTGCTGCCAAGTACAAAATTGACCGCCGTATGGGCGAAAACATCTGGGGCCGTCCAAAATCCCCAGTAAACCGTCGTGAATACGGCCCCGGCCAGCACGGTCAGGCCCGCAAAGGTAAATTGTCAGACTTTGGTCTGCAGTTGCGTGCAAAGCAAAAACTGAAAGGTTACTATGGCGACCTGACAGAAAAGCAATTCCGCCGCATCTTTGCCGAAGCAAACCGCCTGAAAGGCGACACTGGCGAAAACTTGATCGGTCTGTTGGAACGCCGCCTAGACGCGGTTGTATACCGTGCGAAATTTGTGGCGACTGTTTTTGCTGCACGTCAGTTCGTCAACCACGGCCACGTTCTGGTGAACGGCAAGCGTGTGAACATCGCGTCCTACCGCGTCAAAGAAGGCGACGTTGTAGAAGTACGTGAAAAGTCTAAGCAAATGACAGCACTGCTAGAAGCGGTTCAATTGACCGAGCGTGACGTTCCTGACTACATCGAGGCAGACCATTCCAAAATGACTGCAACATTCGTTCGCGCCCCAGGTCTGAGCGATGTTCCATACCCAGTCGTCATGGAACCGAACCTGGTTATCGAATACTACGCACAAAACTAAGACTTCAGTTTTCTGCAAAGGCCGCGACGGGAAACCGCCGCGGCCTTTTTCTTTGCCTCTGGTCATGTTTGGATTGACGCAGTATTAAGGCATCAGTCTAGGAGATTTCGAATGTCTAAAATCACACCGCAACCCGGCATATCTGACATTGACTTGTATCAAGGGGGTGCATCAACTGTTGCTGGCCAAAGCAATGTGTTGAAACTCAGTTCGAATGAAAACCCCTTTGGCCCATCGCCCAAGGCGATTGATGCTTTGCGCAAATCAGCGCATGAAATGCATCGGTACCCTTCAACGGATCACGCCGCACTGCGCAAAGCAATTGCAGAGGTACACGGCCTATGGAGCGATAACATTATCTGTGGTGTGGGCAGCGATGAAATCATTACGTTTCTTTGCCAAGCCTTTGCTGGCGTAGGCGACGAAGTTTTATATACCGAACACGGTTTCGCAATGTATAAAATTTCCGCGCTGGCTGTAGGGGCCACACCAGTTGAGGTGGCCGAACGCAACCGCGTGGTCAATGTCGATGCGATCCTAGAGGCGGCAGGTGATAAAACGAAACTGGTCTTTATCGCAAATCCCGCCAACCCGACTGGAACAATGATCAGCGAAGCAGACGTTCGCAAACTGGCCGAAGGATTGCCGGCCCACACGCTGTTGGTGCTGGACGGGGCCTATGCTGAATTTGTCGATGGTTATGATGGTGGCGCGCGCTTGACGCATACCTATGACAATATTTTCATAACGCGCACGTTTTCTAAACTGTATGGCCTAGGCGGGTTGCGCGTTGGTTGGGGGTATGGTCCCAAGTATATTGTTGATACATTAAACCGTATCCGTGGCCCGTTTAATTTGTCGGCGCCGGCTCTTGCTGCGGCCGAGGCTTCGGTGCGTGACACTGAATTTGCGGAAAAATGTCGCGCGGACAATACCAGTTTGCGGGCGTGGTTGGCGGCCGCATTGGCCGAACATGGGATCAGTTCAGACACATCAATGGCCAATTTCATACTGGCCCGTTTCGCCAATCAAGCCGAAGCAGAAGCCTGTGACGATTACCTGAAATCCCAAGGTATTTTGGTGCGCCGCGTTGCGGGTTACAAATTGCCACACTGCCTGCGCATCACTGTCGGTGACGAAGCATCATGCCGCCGCGTCGCGCATGCCATTGGTCAATTCAAGGATGGAAAACAATGACCCAAGTTTACAATCGTGTCGCGCTTATCGGATTGGGGTTGATTGCATCGTCGATGTATTGGGCAATGAAACGCGGCAATTTGGCGGGCGAGGTTGTGGGTTATGCTCGGTCCGCCGAAACCCGCGATACCGCGCGGCGCATCGGATTATGCGATACCGTTTATGACACGATTGCAGATACGGTTGAGGGCGCTGATTTGGTTGTCCTGTGCGTTCCCGTGGGCGCGATGGAGGCCGTCGCACAAGAAATGTCACATTATCTAAAATTGGGCGCAACCGTATCCGATGTGGGGTCGGTGAAACGGGCGGTGATTGACGCAGTCGAACCCCATTTGCCCCAAGGCGTCCATTTCGTTCCGGCCCACCCTTTGGCAGGAACCGAACATTCCGGTCCAGAAAGTGGTTTTGCCACATTGTTTGATAACCGTTGGTGTATCGTCGTTCCAACGCCCTTTACGTCGCCCGACGCGGTGGCGCAACTGCGTGCCCTGTGGGAAGGCATGGGGGCAAATGTCGATGAAATGGATGCAGAACACCACGATTTGGTTCTGGCCGTTACATCGCATACACCGCATTTGATCGCCTATACCATGGTTGGCGTGGCCGATGATCTGCGCCGTGTCACAGATAGCGAAGTGATTAAATATTCAGCCGCCGGCTTTCGCGATTTTACCCGAATTGCAGCCAGTGATCCGACCATGTGGCGTGATGTGTTTTTAACAAACAAAGAGGCGACGTTGGAAATCCTTGGTCGCTTTACCGAGGAATTGTTCGCACTGCAGCGCGCCATCAGACAAGAAGATGGGGATCACTTGCACGATTACTTCACACGCACGCGTACCATTCGCCGCAGTATTATTGAGGCAGGTCAAGATACGGCATCGCCAGATTTTGGGCGTGTCACATCGGTTCGCCAAGACGAGTAGGACGTATAGATGCGGTGTTTTTTATTAATTTTATTTTCGTTTATTTCACAATCTTTATGGGCCATAGAACAATCACCCCGACCTATGTCCCGGCCTGAATTGGCATTAAAACCGGCTGTTACAGATAGTTTGCGGCCGAACTTGCGACCGCGGTCGGTCGAGGACCGCGCACAACGCTATCGCGCCGCGCTGGTCCGTGGTCAGGTTTGCGGTGACGTGCGATTGCAGGGCAAAGTGATGGGCCGTGTGTCGCATAAAACCCGCGGCTGTGGTATTGATAATGCCGTTCGCGTCACGTCGATCGATGGTGTCCGGCTTAGCCAGCCCGTGACGCTAGACTGTAAAACAGCCAAAACTTTCGCACATTGGGTTGAACGCAGTGCGCAGCCCGTCATCGGCACCCAAGGGGGTGGGTTGGATCGTATCGATATTATGGGGCATTATGCATGCCGCCCGCGCAACAATAAAGCTGGCGCGAAATTGTCTGAACATAGCAAAGGGCGCGCCATTGATATCGGTGGGTTCCGACTGAAAAATGGCCAACGGTTTTCCGTGTTAAAGGACTGGAGCGGCTCTAAATGGTCGGATGAACTGCGCAAGTTACATAAATCAGCCTGCGGTCCGTTTGGCACCGTTTTGGGCCCTGCAGCGAATAAATATCACCGCGATCATTTCCATTTTGACACGGCGCGGTATCGCAGTGGTTCATATTGCCGATAGGGACAAGGCAGTATAGCATCTGACCCGAATAACACGATTAAAGGTAGCTGAAATGACCCGCCCAAAGTTTGCTGAATCACCCGATGACTTGATGCCATTGCAGCAGGCTTTGCAGTTGTCGGGGCTGGAATTTATGCAAGGCATTTTGGCCGGCGAATATCCGGCACCGCCCATTTCGAAAACCCTGAATTTTGACCTGCACGATGTCCAGTTTGGGCAGGTTGTGTTTCACGGTGCGCCACAATTTGATGCCTTTAACCCATTGGGGACGGTGCATGGTGGGTGGTATGGGACCGTCCTGGACAGTGCGATGGCCTGCGCTGTGATGACAACGGTGCCCAAGGGGAAATATTACACAACCCTTGAATACAAAATAAACATTGTCCGACCCATTCCGTTGGGGCGGCGGGTTCGCAGTATTGGGACAGTGGATCATTCTGGCCGCAGCACCGCAGTGGCCCAGGGCCGGATCGAGGACGTCGAAACATCCAAGTTATACGCAACTGGCACAACCACCTGCATCATTTTGGACGCTCCGACCGCATGACCCACAAGGTTTTCGAAATTGCGACGCAGGGGCAGGGGCTGTATGAATTTACAGATGAAGTGCGCGATTGGGTCCATGGCACAGGTGTGATCACACTGTTTATCCAACATACGTCTGCAAGTCTGTTGATCCAAGAAAACGCAGACCCCGAGGTGCAAAGCGATTTGCAGGCCTATTTTTCCCGCTTGGTTCCGCCATCGAATGACCCAAGCATGCATTATCTGACCCACACTTATGAAGGTCCAGATGATATGCCCGCGCATATCAAAGCGGCCATGATGCCGGTAAGCCTGTCGATCCCAGTGATCAACGGCCGTCTAGCTTTGGGGCGATGGCAGGGGATTTATGTATTTGAACATCGCACAGCCCCCCATTTGCGCCGGATCATGGCATATCTGGGGGCATAAATTACAGACTACACAAACCTTAGATGTTGTCCTATAGTGGTTGTGGATAACTTAGAAATTTCTGCAAAATCGCAGGTAATTCAACAAAATAAGGGGTATGGCAATGCGTTGCCCATTTTGTCAAAACATGGATACTCAGGTCAAGGATTCACGTCCTGCAGAAGACCACGTATCAATCCGGCGTCGTCGTTTTTGTGCAGCATGTGGGGGTCGGTTTACCACCTATGAACGTGTCCAGCTGCGCGATTTGGTTGTGATCAAAACAAACGGTCGCAGAGAAGATTTTGATCGGGATAAATTGGAACGCTCAATTCGCATTGCGTTGCAAAAACGCCCAGTCGAACACGAGCGGATGGAAAAAATGATTTCTGGCATCGTGCGCCGTTTGGAAAGTATGGGCGAAGCGGATATTCAATCGAAAATGATTGGCGAAATTGTCATGGAAAGCTTGGCACGCATTGATACGGTTGCTTATGTACGCTTTGCCTCTGTTTACAAAAACTTTCAGGCTGCGGATGATTTTGACAAATTCGTGTCTGAACTGCGCCCCAACGCGATTGACGAAGACTGATCTATATGTCGCATGAACGGTTCATGTCGCTGGCCCTGTCATTGGGGCGGCGCGGGCTTGGCAGGACATGGCCCAACCCATCGGTGGGTTGCGTTATTGTGCGCGATGGGGTTATCGTCGGTCGCGGATGGACGGCAGATGGTGGCAGGCCGCATGCCGAAACCCGTGCCTTGGCCCAAGCAGGCGCGCGCGCCCAGGGGGCAACAGCCTATGTCACGCTTGAACCCTGTTCACATCATGGGCAAACACCCCCCTGCGCGCAGGCGCTGATTGATGCAGGTGTCGCCCATGTTGTGGCCGCAATCCAAGATAATGACAGACGCGTGGATGGCAATGGATTTGCAATGTTACGCGCCGCTGGTATTCAGGTCACAACAGGTGTTTTAGCGGACCAAGCCGCACAAGATCACGCAGGGTTTTTCATGCGTAATGGGCTGGGCCGGCCTTGGGTCACGTTGAAATTGGCCAATAGTTTTGATGGACGCATTGCTACGGCAACCGGTGACAGCCAATGGATTACAGGGCCAGATGCACGACGTTTGGTCCATGGAATGCGGGCGCAGCATGATGCCGTGTTGGTGGGGGCCGGTACGGTTCGTGCTGATGATCCCACGCTAAACGTGCGTGACTTGGGGATTGCGCATCACACGCTGCGTGTGGTGATTTCGCGCCATTTGGATATTCCGATTGCGTCGCGTTTGGCCCAAACAGTTGATAATTTGCCGTTGTGGGTGTGTCATGGGGATACGGCCCCCTCTGATCGCATTGATGCATGGCGCAACATCGGCGCGCAAACGATTTCCTGCGCTTTGCAGGGGCAGGGCGTTGATCCGGGCGCGGTCTTATCTGCCTTGGCGCAGCGCGGTATAACGCGTGTATTTTGCGAAGGCGGGGGCAATTTGGCGGCATCAATGTTGGCGGCTGATTTGGTGGATGAATTGATCGGTTTTCAAGCCGGCGTTGTTATTGGTGCCGAAGGTCTGCCCAGTATTGGCGCCATGGGCGTGGATCAGTTGAAATCGGCACCACGTTTTAAGTTACACCAATTGACCGAAGTGCAGGGCGATGTGCTGCAAACTTGGCGGCGTGATCGAACAGATTAACGCCAAAACGGGGCCGCTGTCGCCAAAAGGCCCTGCAATTTTGACAATGTTCGATTTGCAGCGCTGGGTTTG
>CAZWFE010000043.1:0-18603 GCA_964633145.1 uncultured Phaeobacter sp.
GCAAGCCGCAATGGATCTGGCGCAAGTGTTTACTGCGCGACAGATGCAAATGGACAGCAAACTTGTCGGAATGAAACCTCAGATGGCCTTTCGAGTGTGAGCGATTCTGACCTCGATGATGTTTTGCGGAGCTTCAACTAATGAAAAGAAAATTGTTGCTTCTTACCTTGTTTGTGGCCTCGTTATCTGCCTGCAATATGAAAACCTATACAAGAGATGATGCTCCAATGTTGTTTGAAGCGCTTGATACCAGGCCAAACGGTTACAAAGGATCAATTGGGACTGACGCACTGTTCGAGATTACAGGAACAAAAGCTAGCCCAACCCTGTTGTGTCGTAGTGTAAAGGTTGCTTCAAATGAGGGTAACTCCAACCGCCAATATTGTAAAATTAAAGGCGGTGAATGGCGCTAGGTCATGGTCGATCACACACAAGAGACATGGGCGCTAAGTGGCGATGGGCATACAATCTATGCCCGTTGCCCCAAATATTTTGCAGCGATTTTGCACGTCGTTTTGAACGGATGGTCAATTTCGAAAGCTGACGCAAATTATAACGCCCAGTTGGCTGTTGCTTTCACAAATGGAGGCTATTCAATTGACTCTGTCGTGCTGTCACAACCAGAACAATACGATGAAGTCATAGACGGATTGAATGAATTCTTGGTGAATTTGGCCTATATTGTGCTCAGGAAATATCGCAATGCTAGACTGATTCATTGTGCGGCCTACGAAAACAAAGGCGAAGCGCACCTTATCGTTGCCCAGAAAAATCAGGGAAAATCCACTTTAATTTATCAAAAGGCATGTAGCGGCGATCAAGTGCTAGCCGACGATTTGCTGATTTGGTTGCCCAAGACTGCCGAGTTTGTTTGTCTGGGTCTGCCCCTAAGATTGAGAAGACCAGTTTTGGGATTAGACGGAAAGGCTGCTGATCCAGACAGTTTTTTCGCAGGCAATGGAATTGCGTATTCAAAATCTGGTGTTTTCTCTATCGCACCGTTCGGAAAGAGAGTTTTGCTAGACCATATTTGGCAAATCAAGCGTGATTATAGGCCTGACAAGATCCCAATTTACAAAGCAGCACAAACGCTAAACGATTTTCTAATTGGTCCAGAATTTTCAGAAAAAAGAAAAGACAAGGTGAATTGATCATGGCATATTTCTTAAAATATACGAGGATGCTGCATTCGTGGTTTGGGGTAATCGCGCTTCCTTGGGTGATATTTTTCGGCTTGACTGGGTTCTATCTAAATCATCCTGGAATAGTTGATAAAATTTTGCCCTTGCAAAGTTACCAAGAAAATACCTCTGATTACGTCAAGCTAAACAAGCCTTTGTCGGCAGAGGACGCCGCAGAAATCGCTCGTCGATATTGGGTTGATCGTAAAATGAAATCGGTTTCACGTACGACCTATCATGGTTACGATGTGATCGCCTTTGAACGTGAGGCCGGTTCTATCATTGTTGTACCTGATACCGGCCATTATTATGTGAAATCACGTTTGCAGAATAAAATGTTTGCCCCAGACGGTACGCTTGAAAATAGAAAAATATACTGGGGCTATGTGTTCGGCGTGTTTCACCGCACAGGTTGGCTGGGCTGGAGTATCGGCACGGTTTTGGCGGACATTACGGCAATAGCGCTAATTATATTTGGCTTTAGTGGATTGGTTTTGTGGTACTTGCCAAAGCATAAGCGCTTTAAGCGTAGACTTGGAAGCATGTTGCCCTGAAAACGGTGCGTCCCCAGTTTGCAGTGGGCCGCTTGCCCAAGTGAGAAAACAAACCACTGATAGCATTTATTTTCCAGACCATGGCTGATCTGTCCTAGGCTTTATCCCGCACGCGATCTTAGGCACTATGATTGTTCCGTGGTTGCGATCGAAAAAATTTGCGATGAAAGACGCGATGGAATGAAACAGCCCGTAAGTCGTCAAACCCGAAATTCCCTGGGCTTTACGACGGATTAAACGGATGTGGGAGCCCCATAGTTTGGGCCTGCGGGGTGATTTATTCTGAAATCCAACGCCGCTTTAGGTTTGTGGACCTGTTTGTGTTCCAGCGGGGACTGAATTCTTGGATTAAGATGTCTTCTTCGTGATCGGCTAGGTCGATATGGACCGCAGCCATGCGTCCCAGCAATGGGGTTTCTTGCCAAAACTGATCACAGGTCCGGCCATAAATCACAATGTCACGACCTGCCTGCAGTTCGGTGCGAATATGGCCCGCCAGTTTGATGCCCGTCGCACTTCCATTTTGCCAACCTGCGCGATGTTCACGGTGACGTTTTTGCAGACCCTTGCCAGCCTGTCCGATATACAAAATATCCTGCCCAGACACCCACGCATAAACCTGTGCGTGATCTTGGCTGATGAATTTGGATACGGGAATGTCATAGGCAATGTTGTTATTTTGATCTAACACCAACCGCCCCGCAATTTCGAAATTATAGCTTACTAGTTTGTTTAACATTGCAACCGCATCACACTAAGGGCTAGCGATACTGGGGTACAATGGCGGTTTGTGCCCCATCTTGCCAAGTGGGGATATGGACAAACATTGCATCATCACCAACCAAATCAGGCAAACCATGGTGTGTATACCTGTTGGTTGTTTAGGCTGCACGCCGATGCTATAGGCGCGTGCCCGTGTCCGTGTCAAAGAAATGCAGTGCATCGGCTGGTATGGTCAGCCCTGCCACACCACCTACGGGAATGCGGAACCGTCCAGGGGTGCGCGCGGTCACGGATGCGGTACCCAATTTGAAACTGACATAACTATCGGCGCCGGTCATTTCGATCATGTCAACCGTGACAGGGATGGTTGTGTCATCATGGGGGCCCAGTACCATTACCTCGGGTCGGATGCCTGCGATGACTGTTTCGGCACTAGGGCAGTCGATACCCTTGATATCTAGGCGTTGATCATCGTTGAAATGCAGCATTGATCCAGCGCGACGACAGGGTGTCAGGTTCATCGACGGTGACCCCATGAATTCCGCAACAAATGTGTTGGCGGGGCGATCATAGATATCCTCGGGCGTGCCGACCTGTTGAATATAGCCATCCTTTAAAACGATGATTTTCGTGGCCAGTGTCATTGCCTCAATCTGATCATGGGTCACATAGACGATGGATGCGCCTGTTGCGCTGTGCAGGCGTTTGATTTCGGTGCGCATTTCCAACCGCAATTTTGCGTCCAAATTGGACAGAGGTTCATCAAACAAAAACAGCGCAGGATTACGAACCAACGCCCGCCCCATGGCCACGCGCTGACGCTGCCCGCCCGACAGTTGGCTGGGTTTGCGATCCAACAGGGCCTCAATCTGTAACAGCTTGGCGGCCTCTTGGACTTTGCGATCTATGTCTTGTTTTGGTTCACGGCGCACTTTCATGCCAAAGGCCATATTTTCCCAAACGCTCATGGTGGGGTATAGGGCATAGGATTGAAACACCATGGCGATATCACGATCCTTGGGCGGCAAATCTGCCACATCGCGGCCGCCAATTTTCAATGCGCCATCGGTGATGGTTTCCAACCCGGCAATACAGTTTAGCAATGTGGATTTGCCGCACCCCGATGGGCCAACCAGAACCAAAAATTCGCCCGCGTCGGCATGGGCGGTGATGTCATGCAGGACCTGCACATTGCCATAATCTTTGCGCAGATTCTCTAACGAAAGGCTTTGACCAGAAATAAAGGTATCTTTCATTTCAATCTCCAACTTAAATCTTGGGGGCGGGACCGGTTGACCCACGTACAATCAATTCCGCAGATGACGTTATTTGCAATTCAGCCGCAGGCACACCTGCCAACAGTTGTCCCATTATATCGGCCAGTGGTTTGCAGGCATCCCGCATGGGGGATCGTGTCACTGTCAGCGGTGGGATGAATTCAATGGCCCGCGCGGTCACAATGGCATCATCATGTGCAACAATCGACACATCATCGGGACAGGACAGGCCATGATGTTTCAAACAGTCGCGAACGCCCTGCGCGGTTAAAGTTGAGGCGCACAGAAATGCGGTTGGTTGCAGGCGTTCCAGAATGTCGGCCGCGCCTTGATAGCCGAATTGTTCGCTTTGCGGCCCAAATAAAATCCAGGTGTCGGGTTCATCGATGCCCGCCGCTTGACAGGCGGATATAAAACCGCGCCGACGATCGCGTGCGAATGCACGATCCTGCGGGCCGTTGATAAAGGCGATGCGCCGATGGCCCAGATCGGTCAATAATTTGGTTGCATCCCGTGCCGCTGCCACGTTGTCGATATCGTAATAGGCGTAATCAACGGGGCCTGTGTCTGCTTTGCCATGCACAACAAAGGGCATGCCGATGCTTTGCAGGTAACTGATGCGCGTATCCCCGCGTGCTGGCCCTTGGATGATAAACCCGTCAACCGCGCTTTTTTCGACCAACCGTTTATAGGGGGCGACTGGATCATCCTGAATATCGACCTGAAATATCAGGTCACGATCCTGTGCGGCCAGATGTTGGGACAGCCCGCCCGTCACCTCGAAAAAGGATTGGTCCGCCACGCGATTTTTGTCAGCCAGCAACACCACACCAATCATGCCTGATTTTCCCGACACCAGCCGCTGTGCGGTTTTGTTGGGGCGGTAATTCAGGCGCTTGGCGGCCTCGGCGACTTTGGTCTTGGTTTTTGCGTTCACCTCAGGAAATCCGTTCAGCGCACGACTGACCGTTGCCGGCGATAGGCCCAGTTCTGATGCGATATCCTTAAGTGTTGCCACGTTCCGTCCTGTTGTAAACGATTTGAAAAGTTTATAATTCCTATCCTAAATAACCCATGTATATGAAAATTTCAACAATTTAAAACGTTTTGAAAATTTCAAAAATGATGCTAGGTTTTGATCGAATCAAATTTTAGATAGGGGCGATACATTGGGTAATTGGTGGAAAGGTGCGGTTGTTTATCAGGTCTATCCGCGCAGTTTTCAGGACAGTTCTGGCAATGGCGTGGGTGATCTGAATGGGATCACCGAACGGCTGCCTTATATTGCGGATCTGGGCGTTGATGCTGTTTGGCTTAGCCCGATTTTCACATCCCCGATGAAGGACATGGGATATGACGTGTCGGATTATTGCGACATTGACCCTGTGTTCGGGACCTTGGCCGATTTTGACCGGCTGGTGCAGGCCGCGCATGGGTTGGGGTTAAAGGTCATCATCGATCAGGTTCTGTCGCATACGTCAGACAAACATCCTTGGTTTGTCACCAGTCGGGCGGATCGCAACAATGACAAATCGGATTGGTACGTTTGGGCCGATCCGAAACCTGATGGTATGCCGCCCACGAATTGGCCATCTGTATTTGGTGGACCAGCATGGGAATGGGAACCGCGCCGGCGTCAATATTATTTGCATAATTTCCTGATCGAACAGCCCGATTTGAACATGCACAACCCTGATGTTCAGGACGCCATTTTGCAGGTGATGAAATTCTGGTTGGATCGGGGTGTCGATGGGTTTCGGCTGGATACGGTCAATTATTATTTCCACGATGCGCAGCTGCGCGATAACCCGCCAAACCCCACAATTACAGCCGATCAGTCACCTGCTGAAACCTATGGTTGGCAAAATCATATCTATTCCAAAAACCAACCGGAAAACATCGCATTCTTGGAACGCATGCGCGCGCTGACGGATCAGTATGACGGTCGCATGATGGTTGGCGAAGTGGGCGATGGCGGCGATATAGCCATTCGGTTGATGGGGGAATACACCCAAGGCGATGATCGTTTGCATATGTGCTATACCTTTGAAATGTTGGGCCCAAATTTTTCCCCAAGCCATTTTCGCGATATCATTTCCAATTTCCAAGCGGGCGCCAAAGATGGTTGGCCATCGTGGAGTTTTTCCAACCACGATGTGCAGCGCCATGTGACGCGCTGGGCGGATCATTGTGCCGACCCTGAGGATTTGGCCAAACAGGCGATTACCTTGCTATGTGCATTCCAAGGGTCCATCGGGATTTATCAGGGCGAAGAATTGGGACTGTCGGAAACCGTGATGGAATATCACGAACTGACCGATCCCCCCGGTATCCGGTTCTGGCCCGAGGTCAAAGGCCGCGATGGATGTCGCACGCCGATGGTTTGGGATTCATCGGAATTTGGCGGATTTAGTCAAGTCACACCTTGGCTGCCTGTGAAACCCGCCCAGCGGGATCGCAATGTGGCAACGCAGCTGGGCGTCGAAACATCTGTTTTGGAATATTATCGTCGCGTTCTGCACCACCGCCGCGCCACCGATATTTTGAAAACAGGGGCGACGCGGTTTTTGAACACACCAGATCCCGTTTTGGCGTTTGTGCGGGGTCAGGGGGCCGATGCGGTTTTGTGCGTGTTTAACCTGTCTGCGCAGCCACAATCGGTTCAAATGCAGGGCTTGGACCGCGTCACCGGCCCCAGTGTGGCGACCGAATTGCACGGACAGACAATCGAATTGGGGCCAAATGGCGCCATAATGATTACCCCCGCAACGCAGGGCGATGACATCGCTGTGGCGGGATGAATGACAGTTTTCAATGAGGAGGATTTGAAAATGAAAACGATGAAGACAACTGTTGCAGCGGCACTGTTTGCCTCTGTCGCGCTGCCCGCTTTCGCGATGGAAGAAGGCAAATTAGTAATCTGGACCGGTGGCAGCAAAGCAGAGGAACAGCTGCAAGCCGTGGCGGACAAATTTTCGGCAGACCTAGGCATTGATGTTGTCGTTGAGGTGGCCGATCCTTTGACCGACAAATTCCAACAGGCTGCAGCCACAGGCGATGGCCCCGATATCGTGTTGTGGGCGCATGATCGTTTCGGCGAATGGGCCGCAGGTGGATTGATTTCACCCGTAAACCCCAGCGCAGAATTCCAAGCTGGCATTTTGGAAAACGGATGGGATGCCGTTTCATTCAATGGCAAAATCTGGGGATACCCCGTGTCGGTCGAAGCAATCGGCCTGGTCTATAACACTGATCTGATCACAACACCGCCCGCATCGTTCGAAGAGATTGCATCGCTGGATCTGCCAGACGGGGTCAAACCGATCCTATGGGATTACAACAACACCTATTTCACCATGCCAATGTTGATGGCAAACGGTGGCTATGCGTTCCAGAAAAAGGATGGCGCCTATGACGGGTCCGAAACGGGCGTAAACAACGCAGGCGCAATCCAAGGTGGCCAAGTGCTAAAGGCATTGTTTGACGATGGCGTATTACCGCAGGGTGTGGATTACGGCGTTATGGACGGCGCGATGGCCAATGGCGAAGTTGCAATGGTCATCAACGGACCATGGTCATGGGGCGGGTACGAAAACGCCGGACAAAATATCGCTGTGGCCCCAATCCCAACAGTTGGCGGCGCGCCTTCACCGGCGTTTTTGGGGGTCCAAGCCTTGGCCATCAACGCAGCATCACCAAACGCAGATTTGGCTGTTGAGCTGATTGAAAACTATATCCTAACAGATGACGGTTTGGCGACTTGGAACACAACCAATGCCTTGGGTGCCTTGACGGATAAAACCGCAGGTGCCGCACAAACCGACCCCAAGGTCAAAGCGACGATCGCGAATGCGTCGATTGGTATTCCAATGCCATCCAATCCTGAAATGGGGGCATTCTGGGGTGCGATGGGACCGGCTTTGGCCAATATCACATCTGGTGCTGCCACGGTTGAGGATGCACTAAACGATGCGGCAACCCGCATCTTGGGTGAATAATATTCGCGCGAATGGGGCGGTTTCCGCCCCATTCATTTATTTGGCATTTTCAATAGGTGACACATGACTGCTTTGGCATTTGATGCGGCCCGACCTGCGCAACGATCCTTTGCCACGGTTTTGGGCAAAGGCATCGTTGTTGGGATCAGTTTGATGCTGCTTTATGTGGCGTGGATCGTTTACATGGTCGGTCAACCGATGTTTGGCGTGATTGTCCTGTTGGTTGCCATTGGGTTTTTCTGTGTCTATGGATTCCGCCGTTTCTATTTCGCGCGGTTTATTTACCCCGGAATTGCGACCATGGCCTTGTTTGTCATTTTTCCAATTCTGTTTACCATTTATCTTGGCTTTACCAATTACGGGTCGTTCAACCTGCTGACGTTTGATCGCGCTAAAGAGGTGATTTTGTCCCGCACCATCGTGGACAAAGACAACGCAATGCCCTTTGTTTTAGGTCAAGATGGCGATAATTATCGGGTGTATTTGGGCGATGCAGGCAATGGATTTTTATCTGCGCCGTTCACTTTGGATGGCACCGCGCAACAGGTCACAGCCGACCCCGCGCCAGCGCCCGAGACCGTATTGGACCGCCGCGCCGCGATCAAGCTGCGAAAAGAACTGGCGGAAATTTCGGTGACCCTGCCAGATGGCAATGTCATGTCGTCAATAGGTCTGCGCGAATTTGCGGGCGTTCAGCCAGAATTTATCGAACAACCCGACGGCACGCTGTTGAATGTCGCAACCGGTGATCGTTTGACGCCTGATCATGGGGTTGGGTTTTATGTTTTGGACAGTGGCGAACAGGTCAGTCCGGGATGGCGGACCAATATCGGTTGGCAAAATTTTCACAAAATTTTCACCTCGGATGGTATTCGTGCGCCGATGTTTTCCATCTTTGTCTGGACCTTTGTGTTTGCGGTTGGATCGGTTGTTCTGACCTTTGGCATTGGGTTGTTATTGGCTGTGATTTTGCAATGGGAACACCTGCGGTTCAAAACGACCTATCGGATATTGCTGATCCTGCCCTATGCGGTTCCGGCGTTTATTTCGATTTTGGTGTTTCGCGGATTGTTCAATCAAAACTTTGGCGAAATCAATATGATCCTAGAGGCGCTGTTCGGTGCCCGCCCCAATTGGAACACCGATGGCCATTTGGCGCGTACGATGATTTTGATCGTGAACACGTGGCTGGGCTATCCCTATATGATGTTGCTGGCGATGGGGTTTTTGCAATCCGTCCCCCAAGACCAGAAAAAAGCCGCCCTGATCGAAGGCGCAGGCCCCCTGCGCGTGTTTTTCAAAATCACCCTACCGCAAATTATTCCGCCGTTTTTGCCGTTGCTGCTGGCGTCATTTGCGTTCAATTTTAACAACATTGTTTTGGTGTTGCTGCTGACACGGGGTGGGCCAGATATTCCGGGCACGATCATTCCTGCGGGGGAAACGGATATTTTGGGATCCTTTACCTATCGCATCGCGTTTTTGGATTCGGGCACCCAATTTGGATTGTCTGGTGCCATTACGCTGCTGATTTTTATTTTGGTCTCGGTCATGGCCTATGCAAATTTTGTGGCCATGCGCCGCGCGGCACAAAGGTGACGTTATGATAGTTGAAAACAAACGATCCTTGTTCATTAAGAAAGTGTTGGCGCATGGGTTTATGCTGTGTTTTTTGTGCCTGATCCTGTTTCCATTTTTGGTCGTTATTTCCATTTCATTTCGCGAGGGCAATTTTACCGTCGGTGAATTGATCCCATCGAACCCAACACTGGAACACTGGTATCTGGCCTTTGGCTGGGACTATGTCCGTGATGATGGCACGGTGATTACGCCACCCTATCCTGTGCTGACGTGGATGTGGAATTCGGTGAAAATTGCATTGATTGCGGCCTTTGGCGTGTTGGCGGTGTCGTGTATTTCGGCCTATGCCTTTAGCCGTATAAAATTCTGGGGCAGGGCGGCATTGTTGGATTCATTGTTTATCGTTCAGATGTTTCCAACCACGCTGGCGCTGATCGCGCTATATGCGGTGTTTGACACCTTGGGCGATATTTCCCCCGTTGTCGGGATCGATAGCCATTGGTCATTGGTGGTGGTCTATCTGTCTGGGGTGATGATGCATATCTGGACGATCAAAGGGTATTTTGACAGCATTGATCCATCCCTGGACAAGGCTGCATCGATTGATGGGGCATCGCCATGGCAGACATTTCGGTATGTGTTCCTGCCCTTGGCTGTGCCGATCATGTCGGTTGTGTTTGTGTTGGTGTTCATCGGTGTGATCAACGATTATCCCTTGGCCTCGATCCTGTTGCGATCCCAAGATAACCTGACACTGGCCGTTGGATCGCGGCTGTATTTGAACGAATTCAAATACCTGTGGGGTGACTTCGCGGCGGCGGCGATATTGTCGGGTGTGCCCATAACAGTGGTGTTTTTGGTGGCGCAGAAATATCTGGTGTCTGGCCTAAGCGACGGGGCCGTCAAAGGTTAGGGTCCAAACACTATATCCCCTCGATAGACATTCAAAAATATCAATTTGATAATATATTGACCTAGCGTAATCTATCGCAGCTGCAATGCGTCCGTGAACGTTACGCGATTGGGGGCTTTATAATATGCGCGTTATGACCAAACGTGCCAACAGTCCTGTCCGGCCGTTTTGGAATTCGATGGATCCGCCGTGTTGACGTGCAACTGTTGCTACAATGGTCAGGCCAAGGCCAAATCCGGAAATGCTTTGTGCGCCTGTTCCGCGTTTGAACGGGGCCAGATAGCCATCCATTTCAGCCGCCCGATTTGGACCGCCGGAATCTTCGACCAGAATGTAAATGTGGTTTGCATCGGCTTGCAGGGTCACATTGGCATTTCGCCCGTATTTGACTGCATTATCTATCAAATTGGTAATTGCGCGGCGCAGGGAAACGGGACGCACATAGGATAAAATGGCCTTGGTTTCGGACACAGGTATGGTGCCTTTGCGCGTGGTGAATACCTGTTGCGTTGCGTTGGTTTCGGTGACCTTGGTTTGGCGTAATGTCACTGGTGCGCCGGTGTCTTGGTAATCGGCAACGATGGCATCAATCAGGGACATCAGATCAATTTTTTGCGGCTGTTCGCTGTTGGATTCTGATCGGGTATAGGTCAATACGCCCTCAATCGTTGCGGTCATCAGATCAATATCGGATTCCAATTTCTTGCGTATGTCGTCGTCTTGGATCAGTGCCGCACGCAGCCTTAGTCGGGTTGCGGGGGTGCCCAAATCGTGGCTGACACCGGATAAAACAATCGCACGGTTTGACAGCTGGTCGCGTTCATACTGCAAATAATCATTCACTGCGCCCACAATTACCAGCAATTCCTTGGGGCCCTGTGTGTCATAGCTGTCGGGCCCGCCCACCAGTTGCCGTGATTTCAGCGCGCGTGCAAAGTATCCGAATGCGTCCGTGGTATTGGCGATGTGCGTGCCCAAAATACTGATCAACACGATTGATGCGATGGCAACCCACAAACGATCATCGGGCGGCGCCGCCGCGCAGCCCCAAACCGTGGATCCGTCAATCCGCACCCATGCCAATTGATCCACGCGCCCGAAAACGATCGGATTGCTGCAATAGGTTGCCATTAACTGCGCCAGTGCCCCAAACTGATAGGCTGATGGTTCCTGCTGTGACAGGGACAGTTCGGAAATGGGATAGGTGAGCTGATCTGACACAACGGCGATCTGAATTTCGGACCGTATTTTCAGCGCGCCATCCTGCGACGTGTCCTTTAGGGTTAACAGCGTCAGATAGCCAGGTTTTGGCACCTGCGATATCGCGGTGAAATTTCCCTGATTTGCATGGGCTAAATCTTCGGGGTTTAGGGGGGTTACATTGACCCCTTTGATGTCGGACTGTGTCAGCAATGCATAATAGGTCTCAATCCCTGCGACATAGGCATTGGCCAAGTGGCGATCCCACATTCTGTTGGAATTGACCCAGAAATAACTGGCAACCACACCAATCATCAGGGCCAGTCCCACCCAGACAAACGATAGTGTACGCAGGCTGAACGGGCGTAGCATCACCCATCACTCACAGTGACATCTGTGGCAAACACATATCCCGTGCCGCGCTGTGTTTTTATCAGGTCTGGCGATTTTGGGTCGTGTTCGATTTTGGTCCGTAACCGTCCGACCAAAACATCAATTGATCGCCCCAAGCTGTCTGGCACCGATGCATCGCCCGTTACGTCCAAGGCTGATGCAATTTCTTCGCGGGTCAGGGGTATTCTGGGGTTGGCCAAAAACACCTTTAACAGGCCTGCCTCTTTTTGTGACAATGATACGGTATAGCCCTTGGGTGACGTCAATTGATCGTGCTTGCCATCGTATTGCCACCCCTCAAAGCCAAAGGAACGCACCCGACGACGATAGGCCAGCGATGATGTGCGCCGCGCACGCTGTAACACGGCCTTGGTCCGCGCCAGCAGCAATTGGGGATTAAAGGGTTTGGCGATGTAATCATCTGCCCCCACACTGTATCCACGCATCCGGTGGTGATCTGCCGATAGGGCAGAAATAAAGATAATCGGAACGTCATGATCCTGTCGCAGGTGCTGACAAATATCGACACCGTTTTCATCGCCCAGCATCACATCCAATAAAATCAGGTCGATGCGTTCTGTGTTCATGTGGCGTTGAACATCGGCCAGTGATGACGCGGGCAGCACAATGAACCCATTGTCGCGCATGAACTGGGCCAGCATAGACCGAATTTCTGCATCGTCATCAACAACAAGTATCCGAGGGATCGCCATTTAGTATTCTCCGAAATAGGTCCGCCAACTGTCGTGGTTCCCCAGATTGTTTGTAACACTGTGCAACAAAATCAAGGGGAACGTAACAGTCTGTAACAAAAACCCGCAAAATCTTTGATTTGGTCCCGAAATTGGCAACTATTTTGTTTCCGGTATCAAAAATTTGCGCCTCTATAAGGCAACGCTGCATGAGGAGCAGCGTAAAAAGGGAGAATTACCAAATGAAAAGAACCGCATTTGCGGCAGTCTCATCGATTGCCTTGATCGCATCATCCGCTGCATTCGCTGAACCCCAGGCTGAGGTTCTGCACTGGTGGACATCCGGTGGCGAAGCGAAATCCGTCGCCGTATTGCAAAAAGAATTCGCAGACAACGGCGGCACATGGACCGACATGCCCGTTGCAGGTGGCGGCGGTGACGCAGCTATGTCTGCATTGCGTGCCCGTGTTCTGTCTGGCAACGCCCCAACAGCCGTTCAGCTGAAAGGCCCAGCCATCCAAGAATGGTACGAAGAAGGCGTTTTGGCCAACATCTCGGCCGTGGCCGAAGCCGAAGGTTGGGCTGACGTATTGCCAGCATCTATCGCAGGTCACATGAAATGCGAAGGCGAATGGTGTGCAGCCCCTGTAAACGTGCACCGCGTTGACTGGATCTGGGCAAACGCCGACGTCCTTGAGGCAAACGGCATCGCAATGCCAACCACTTGGGACGAATTCAACGCAGCCGCAGCCAAATTGCAAGCCGCCGGCGTGATCCCATTGGCACACGGTGGCCAAGCATGGCAAGACGCCACAGTATTCGAAGCTGTTGCACTGGGCATTTTGGGCGCAGAAGGGTTCCACAAAGCGTTCGTAGAACTGGACGAAGCAACACTGACATCTGACGCAATGGTTGCTGTGTTCGACCAAATGCGCAAAATGCGTGGCTATGTTGATGCAAACTTCTCTGGTCGTGACTGGAACCTAGCAACAGCGATGGTCATGAACGGCGAAGCGGCGTTCCAAATCATGGGCGACTGGGCCAAAGGTGAATTCATGGCAGCAGGCAAAGTCCCAGGCGAGGATTTCCTATGCGCATCCACACCAGGCGATGGTTTCTTGTACAACGTAGACAGCTTTGCCATGTTTGACGTCGATGGCGACGACAAGAAAGCCGGCCAAGACCTGTTGGCAAAACTGATTGTTGGCCCCAGCTTTCAAGAAGTGTTCAACCTGAACAAAGGTTCGATCCCTGCGCGTACAGACGTTGCGTTGGACAAATTCGACACCTGCGCGCATCTGTCAGCAGATGACATGAAAGCAAGTTCTGAGAACGGTTCTTTGTTGCCATCATACGCACACGGCATGGCCCTGCGCGGCGCACAATCTGGTGCAATCACCGACGTTGTGACAGCGCACTTTAACTCTGACATGTCGTCCGCAGATGCGGTCGCACAGTTGGCACAAGCTGTCGCAAACAGCTACTAATCAAACCTTGTACACCGCCCCAGATTTACCCATCGGGGCGGTGTATTTATAGGAGTTCCCCATGACGGAATGGCTTGAAAATCAGCTGCCCAAAATGGTACTCGCGCCTTCCTTTATCGCCGTTTTAGTATTTGTTTATGGCTTTATTGGCTGGACCGCTTGGGTATCGTTGACACGTTCGAAATTACTGCCAAAGTATGAATTGAAGGGGTTTGTTCAATACGACAAACTGTTTGCGTCGCCCCGCTGGGATACGGCCTTTGGCAATCTGTTTACATTCGGTATTTTGTTTATCGTAATTGCAATGGTTTTGGGATTAGTCCTAGCCATTATGCTGGATCAAAAAATCCGAGTTGAGGGCGCAATTCGCACCATTTACCTGTACCCTATGGCGCTGTCGATGATTGTGACAGGGACCGCGTGGAAATGGATCCTAAACCCCGGTCTAGGGATCGAGGCAACCGTGCGCGGCTGGGGATTTGAAAATTTCAGCTTTGATTGGGTGGTGAACCCTGACTTTGCGATCTACACCATTGTGATTGCCGCGGTTTGGCAAAGCTCGGGCTTTGTTATGGCGTTGTTTTTGGCAGGTCTGCGATCCGTTGACGAAGAGATCATCAAAGCAGCCCAAGTTGACGGCATTCCCACATGGCGCATTTATTCGTCCATTATTATTCCATCCATGGCACCTATTTTCCTGTCTGCCTTTATCGTTTTGGCGCATTTAGCGATCAAGAGTTTCGACTTGGTTATCGCATTAACAGGGGGTGGCCCCGGATATTCCACCGATTTGCCCGCGACATATATGTACGCCATGGCGTTTTCGCGTGGTGATATCGGTCAGGCGGCATCTTCGGCAATGATCATGATGGCGGTCGTGTTTACCATCGTTGTGCCCTACCTTTATTCAGAATTGCGAGCAAAGAACCATGGCTGATTTGACCTATTCCCATACCCCGCCCAAAGGGTCGTTTGGCAAATTAATCCTGCGCTGGATTCTATATATCCTGCTGGCCCTGTTTGCGCTGTACTACCTAATGCCGTTGTTCGTCATGGTGACAACATCGTTGAAAAGTCTTGAGGAAATTCGCACGGGCAGCTTGATCGCCTTACCACGCGAAATCACATTTGATGCGTGGAAAACCGCGTGGTCGGGTGCCTGTACAGGTATTCAATGCGAAGGGTTGCAGCCCTATTTCTGGAACTCGGTCCTATTGGCGGTTCCGGCTGTGGCCTTGTCCACGTTAATTGGGGCGCTGAACGGCTATGTCATTGCGCAATGGCAGTTTCGCGGTGCGAACCTGATTTTTTCGCTGATGTTGTTTGGCTGTTTCATCCCGTTCCAAGTGGTGCTGCTGCCCATGGCGCGCCTGTTGGGTATGATGGGATTGGCAGGCAGTATTCCGGGGTTGGTATTTGTTCACGTGATTTATGGGATCGGCTTTACCACGCTGTTTTTCCGCAATTATTACGTATCGATCCCAGCGGAATTGGTCAAAGCGGCCAAAGTAGATGGCGCGAATTTCTTTCGCATCTTTTGGTCGATCTTTCTGCCGCTATCGCTGCCTATCATTGTTGTAACGGTCATTTGGCAATTCACCCAGATTTGGAATGATTTCCTGTTTGGTGTGTCCTTTAGCCAAGCGGGCACACAGCCCATTACCGTGGCCCTGAACAACATCGTAAATTCAACCACTGGCGTTAAGGAATATAACGTCGATATGGCTGCGGCCATTATCGCCGCCTTGCCGACACTATTTGTCTATGTCTTCGCTGGTAAATACTTCATTCGCGGTCTTACGGCCGGCTCAGTAAAGGGATAACCCCAATGGCACCCATTCTTGACATCAAAAATCTGTATAAGAACTATGGTTCCACAGAAATTCTGAAAGAGATCAATATTTCCATCGACGCTGGGGATTTTCTGGTTCTGGTTGGCCCATCGGGTTGCGGAAAATCAACGCTGCTGAATTGTATCGCGGGGTTGGAACCCATCACAGGTGGCAGCCTGCATATTGATGGGCGTGACATGACCCATGTCAGCCCCAAGGATCGTGACATTGCCATGGTGTTTCAATCCTATGCGCTGTACCCCACGATGAGTGTTGCGAAAAACATCACCTTTGGCATGAAGGTCCGCGGGGAAGATGCCCAGACCCAAGAACGCAAATTGAAAGAGGTGGCCGCACAGCTGAAAATCGAACAGCTGTTAAATCGCCGCCCCGGTCAATTGTCAGGTGGCCAACGCCAGCGTGTTGCCATGGGCCGTGCCTTGGTGCGTGATCCAAAACTGTTTTTGTTTGATGAACCCCTGTCCAATCTGGATGCCAAGCTGCGCGTCGAAATGCGATCAGAAATCAAAAAACTGCATCAATCTCTGGGTGCGTCTATGGTTTACGTGACCCATGATCAGATTGAGGCCATGACATTGGCCACCAAGATTGTGGTGATGAAGGGCGGCGTGATTCAACAGATCGGCACACCTGCCGAAATTTACAACACACCTGCCAATCTGTTTGTCGCCGATTTCATGGGCTCGCCCGCTATGAACTTGATCCCTGCCAAGGTTCGCCAAAACGGCAGTGGCGCAGAAATCGAAATTATGCGCCCCAATGATGCACCGATTGTTCTGCGCGATGATGCGGCCCGTAACCTGCCGTCGGACGTGATTTTGGGCCTGCGCCCCGAGGATATTTCCGAAGCAGGATTCAGATCCGGTACCGGCGTACAAGAGGCAGAGTGTCTGGTTGATATGGTCGAACCAGCCGGCGCGGATACCTATGTTGTCGCCGAAATGGGCGGCAAACAGGTCACCGCACGTTTGCATGCAGAAACAACCGCGGCCGCGGGGGGCAAGCTGAAATTTGCATTTGATCTGAACAAAGTTAGCTATTTCGAACCAACCAGCGGTCAGCGTTTGAATTAAGAATTTGGGGCGGTTTTTTTGAAAAATCGCCCCAGCTCATTTAATGCTTTACATTATATTCAAAAAATAATATATGTTTTCAGAGCAAAGGGATCATGCCATGAACCAAGAAGAAGCCGTAAAGCGTATGACAGACAAGCAAATCTTTGCATTGGGTCTGTTCGCTATCACCACCATCTTTTCCATGTTGCTGACCGCGATGAACATCAAAGCAGTGATGGAATATGGCGTGCCTGCCGTTATTGTGTGTCAGTTGCCGATGGCCCTGACAGGATTTTATCTGGGTTATACCCTGATGACCGCGGGCCGTGCCGAGGGTCTGAACGACAACTAATTTTCCCGCCTAGGCTGGTGGCGTCCCATACAGCTGGCCATAGGCACTGGGTTCCCAATTTGCGGCATCTGATACCGCATATTGGGCGTTTTCCAGCCAGTCTGGATTGATATCAACACCCCACCCAGGGGCGTCGGTAATGGTGACGTGCCCATCGGTGATTGTGAACGGATTTGATTGAAATATGCCGTTCTGCCACGGATAGTAATCGCGTTCTTCGATTGAAAATTCCAGATATTTGCCCGCGTTTGGAATGGCCCTCATCACATGCATAGAACAGACCGTGACCAGTGATAGGTTCGCTGCGTGCAAGGTACACGGAATATCACGGTCCGCTGCCATGGCAGCAACCTTGATCGTGTTGTGAATACCTCCGACATACATCACATCAGGCTGGATGACATCAACGGCACGCATGTCAATCATGCGTTTCCATGTTTGTATATCCCAATCTTGTTCGCCGCCTGTGACATCAATGTCCAGCGCATCTGTGACCTGTTTTGTGGTCTCCAATTCCCAATAGGGGACCGGCTCTTCGTAATGGGAAATTCCGTGGTCTTGCAGCATATGGCCGATGGCAATCGCACGCGTAGGCCCAAACGCTGAATTGGCATCCACCAGTAAATCAGCCTGTCCCCGCAGGGCGCGGGACATTTGGGCAATGATATCTTCGGTTCGGCCAGGCCACTGATCGACATCGTTGCCACATTCGGCCCCAATGCGGAATTTCACGGCGTCAAAACCATGGGTGTCACACAACCGGTTTAGGCGATCGGCCTCGTCTTGGGGGGTAATGTCACGCTTCATCGAACTGGCATAGCATCGCAGCGGCCCCGCCGTACCACCCAACAATGCGACAACGGGCTTGTCCTGTTTGCGCCCGATCAAATCCCACAGCGCCGTGTCCAGCCCCGCCATTGCACGGGCGCGATAAGATCCGGGAAATTTATGTTCGCGACGTTCAATCGTATCAATGATCTGCCCGATATTGTTAATGTCCTGGCCCAAGGCCCAAGGCGCAATTTGCCGATGAATAACCTGCGCCGTGATATCGGCGTTATATGGCGCCGTTTGGCCCCAACCAATGTCGCCTTGGGCGTCGGTCACCCGCACAAAGCTTAAAAACTCTGTTGCAAAGGTTTCGATTTTTGTGATGGCTGTCATGCTGCACCCTCTGCCGATTGTCCCGAAATAAGTCAACGTCATCAGATCATCACATGTCTTAAAATGTAAAGGTATTATCAAACAAACACCGCAAATCCTTTGAGTCATAGCTTGGCGTGCAACTATAGATCGCATGGCGCCACAGGCGCAGGCAACGCAGGCGATTGTGGAACAATTACA
>CAZWFE010000044.1:0-17437 GCA_964633145.1 uncultured Phaeobacter sp.
CATATACAACCATTGCGATAGGCGGCGCGTTTTGTAAAGAAAAAACAAACGCCTTTCATTTTTGCAAAAATACTCATTCCCCGCCATCAACCAACACAACGGTCCCTGCCCCTAACACCCAACCGCAATCACCCGTTTACAGGTATAACGGAAACAACGGATCACAGCATGACCAAACCAATCTTATTTGGCGCATTACTCGCAGGGCTCAGTGGTGTCCTTGCCATTGCATTGATGGCTTTCAAATCACCAACAATCACCGCAACCGTGGTGCTAAAAAACGACTGCGACTTTGCATCGTCGGTTTTTGTTTTGGAAAATCAGCGAACCAAAGACATCCACAAATTCCGTCGCGACGTGGCGGAATTTAGCGTATTGCGCAATACGCCAATGAAATTGGTCTTTGCCCCGAAATACAAAGACGCAGAATATTTCGGCAAAGAATTCCGCGTCCAACAATACCAAACCGTCACCGCGGATTGCAGTTCAAACAGTTGGTCACTGATGTTTGCCGATTAACGCGGCCCTGTTTATCCCAATCGCTGGGGCAGGTTATTGGCCCACGCACTAATTGTGCCGGCCCCTAGACAGACAACCATATCCCCCGGCCCCGCCTGTTCCCGCACAAGGCGTTCCAAATCATCCTCTGACACAATGGCGCGGGCCTGGCGGTGGCCGTGACGGATCAGACCTGCGACCAAATCATCACGGCTGGCCCCGGGAATGGGGTCTTCGCCCGCGGCGAACACTTCGGCGATGGCCACAACATCCGCTTCGTTAAAGCAGGCGCAGAAATCGTCGAACAGCGTGGACAGGCGCGAATAACGGTGCGGCTGATGCACAGCAATCACACGGCCATCACTGGCTTGGCGCGCCGCCTTTAACACAGCTGCAATTTCAACAGGATGGTGGCCATAGTCGTCAATAATCGTGACATCATTAACAACCCCCACTTTGGTAAAGCGCCGATTGACGCCCTTGAATTGGGCCAAGGCAGATTTAATTTCATCGCCACTCATCCCCAGATGGCGCGCAACTGCGACCGCGGACAGGGCGTTTGATACATTGTGATCGCCCGGCATGGGCAATTGACAGCCCTCAATCACGATGTCCTCAGATTGCAATGCGATATCGAAATGGGCGACCCCTGCGACATAGGTCAGATTGATCGCGCGCACGTCGGCTTGGCTGTTAAACCCATATGTCACCACGCGGCGATCGGTGATTTTGCCAACCAGCGCCTGCACCTCGGGGTGGTCCGTGCAACAAATGGCAATGCCATAAAACGGGATGTTCGACACAAAATCATAAAACCCGCGGCGCAGGTTTTCGATGGATCCCCAATGTTCCATGTGTTCAGGGTCAATATTCGTGACAATCGCAATTGTGGCAGGCAGACGGTTGAATGTGCCGTCACTTTCATCAGCCTCGACAACCATCCATTCGCCCTGCCCCATGCGCGCATTGGATCCATAGGCATGAATGATCCCGCCATTGATGACAGTCGGGTCCACCCCGCCTGCATCCAACAATGTGGCAACCATAGTGGTTGTCGTTGTTTTCCCATGCGTCCCCGCGATCGCAACATTCGATTTCAGGCGCATCAATTCGGCCAACATTTCGGCACGGCGCACAACTGGCATGCCTTGGGCGCGGGCGGCATCCAATTCGGGATTACCCGTTTTGATTGCAGATGAAATCACGATAACCGTTGCGCCTTCAAGGTTTTCGGCGCGTTGGCCAATAAATATCGTAGCCCCCAAATCCTGCAACCTTTGGGTGATTTTGCTTTCCTTTAGATCAGAGCCTTGCACCTGATAGCCCATGTTCAACAGCACCTCGGCAATGCCAGACATGCCAATGCCGCCAATACCCACGAAATGGATTGGACCTACATCCAAGGGTAATTTTGTCGTGGCTGCGTTCATGGTCTGCTTCTTTCTTTAAATTATCTGGTTTTCACGTTAGTCCGATGCCGCAGGTTTGGCCAAGGCGCCGCGCGCCTGCGCGACCGATACAACCAAAGCGGCCAATCGTTCGGCCGCGTCCGGTATCCCCAAGGACAAAGCCTGCCGCGCCATATGATGTGCGGCATCAGGCTGGGTTAGAACGGTTTGGATCTGCTGGGCCAGACTGTCCACATGAAATTGACTTTCAGGGATCAAAATTGCGGCTTCACCTTGGACCAAACCTTGGGCATTGGCGGTCTGTTCATCACGCAGTGCTGCTGCCAAGGGCACCAAGATCGACGGACGCCCAATGACAGAAATATCGGCCACAGATGACGCGCCCGCACGGCTGATGACCAATTGCGCCTCGGTCATACGGGTGGGGACATCATCAAAAAACGGCTGAACATCTGCCGCAATGCCGTTGTCGGCGTAAAACTGGCTGACGCGATCGTGGTCTTCGTCACGGGCTTGGTGGCTGACACGAATGTGGCGCAGAATATCCATGGGCAATTGCGCAATGGCGGGTGGCACAACATCGGACAAAATGCGCGCGCCCTGTGATCCGCCCATCACCAATATCGACATCGGATAGTCACCGGGCGGAATATAGCCCGCACCCGCACGATCACGCACCGCGCCACGCACCGGGTTTCCGATATGTTCGGCCGTCAATCCATCGGGCATTTGCGTGGGCCATGTGCCACAGGCAATGCAATCGACCCATTTGGCAAATATCTGGTTTACCCGTCCCAATACGCCATTTTGTTCGTGCAATATGCGTGGGCGCCGCAAAATCACCGCCGCTGCCACGGCAGGGATCGACGGATATCCGCCAAAGCCGATCACGACCGTTGGGCGATCAAGCAGCATACGTGCCACGGCATTTAACGTGCCCGCCCCAATTTGAAACGGCACCAACAGCTTGGACAGCACACCACCGCGGGCAAATGTGCCCGATTTCAAAACCTCGATTGAAACTGCATCAGGAAATTTCGCGACATAGCGCGCACCGCGGGGATCTGTGGTCAGCTTGACCCGCCAGCCCATGTCTAACAGCTCTTCTGCAAGGGCCTGCGCGGGGAACATATGCCCCCCTGTTCCGCCCGCCGCCAAAATTGCCAATGGCGCTTTCGTCATGGTAAATTAACCCCGTCCCTTTAAAATGTCGGATATGTCCTTTTGCGGGCGCGCGCGCGTAAATGCAAGCAGCATTCCCAGTGCAATCCCCCCCGCAATCAGCGAAGATCCGCCATAACTGACAAAGGGCAGTGTCATCCCCTTGGCCGGCAGCAGGCGCACGGCAACACCCATATTGATAATGGCCTGCACCCCGAACATGCACACCAATCCAGTCCCCGCTAGGCGAATGAACGGATCGCGTTCGCGCATCAACCGGATCAGTGATGACACCACAATGCTGGCATAGACAAAAATGATAAAGGCCACCAACACAAAACCGTATTCTTCGGCGGCGACCGCAATGATGAAATCGGTATGCGCATCTGGCAGCGACCATTTCACCTGTCCCTCGCCCACGCCGACACCGAAAAATCCACCCTCTTGGATGGCGTTGGTGGCATAGCCCAACTGCGTTCTGGGATCGACGTCGGGTGATAAAAACCCATCAATCCGCCGCGCAAAGTGGTCAGACATGGAATAGGCCAATGTCCCGCCCCCGACCGTTAAACCTGCCAAAACGATCAATAAAATCATTGGCGCACCGGCCACAAAATACACAACACCCCAGCCAAACAACACCAAGGATGCCTGACCAAAATCAGGTTGCAGCACCAGCATGATCACCACCGTGATGGCCAAGAAAAACGACCACAACCGACCGGGCGGGCCATTGATTTCTTGGGCCGCCGCCATCAGCCAGGCGGCAACCACAATAAACCCTGGTTTCAAAAATTCTGATGGCTGCACGGATGCAAAGCCAAGCGCGTACCACCGCACTGCCCCTTTGCCGAAATCGGTGCCAAACACAGGCAACAAAGCCAAGGCAACAAAAGACACCAAAAATCCGATCACAGCCAACCGGCGCACCAAAACAGGGCTTAGCATCGACATTACGATCATAACGACCAATGATACCCCACCGAAAAATGCCTGTCGCTGGACATAGTGAAATGGGGCCAGCCCATTTTTTTCGGCCAAGGGGGGCGATGCTGCCAGCCCCAACAGGATCCCAATGCTGAACAGCATGATTACGGAAATCAAACTCCAACGATCGACCGTGCGCCACCATTTTGGTAAAATCGGTTCACCCCGTGATACGGGTACGGAACCATAGACCATCTCAGTCATGGATTACTTGCCTTTTCTGCCTCGTGCCTGTCCCTTTTGGGATCTTTGGGTTAGAATATACACAAAGTGCTTTCCATACCAGTAAAAATCGGGTTTACCCCGACAAAATGGCAAAAAACTGAGCATCGACCATGTATTTCAAAACCATAATCTTGGGCGCAGGCGCGGCGGGGCTGATGTGTGCCAGCACGACCAAAGGCGCGTTGGTGATTGATCATGCCAAGGCAGCCGGTGAAAAAATCCGTATTTCGGGTGGTGGACGCTGCAATTTCACCAATATTTACACGGATGCCAGTAATTTCATATCGCAAAACCCCCATTTTGCGAAATCGGCATTGTCACGTTATACCCAATGGGATTTTTTGGACTTGGTTCAGCGGCACAACATCGCCTATCACGAAAAAACCCTAGGCCAGATGTTTTGCGATACCTCAGCCAAGGACATCATCGCAATGCTACACGATGAATGCAATCGGGCAGGATCACAGATTTGGCTGCAAACGGCGATCACATCGGTTGATCATCGTGACGGCGAATTTCACCTGACCCTTGAACACCAAGGCCAAACAAAACAGGTTCGTGGCACGCATTTGGTTGTGGCAACAGGCGGCAAATCAATTCCCAAAATGGGCGCAACTGGCTTTGCCTATGACATTGCCCAGAAATTTGGGCTGGCGGTGACAGACACGCGCCCCGCATTGGTGCCATTTACATTTTCAGATGGTCGGTTTCGCGACATATCAGGCGTTGCAACCCCCGTGCGGGCAACCGCCACGGACACCAGCTTTGACGAGGCGATGTTGTTTACACACCGTGGCCTATCGGGGCCGGCCATGCTGCAAATCTCAAGTTACTGGAGCGAAGGTCACGACATCACCATCAACCTAGACCCTGCGAACACGGTCAAGGCGGCCCTGCGGATCCAACGACAAACATCCGGAAAACGGCAATTCACGACAGAACTGGCCAAACATTTACCCGCCCGTTTGGTGGATTATTTGGGTCAGCAATTTGATCTATCTGGAAATCTGGCGGATTGGTCGGATGCCCGCATGGACCAAATCTTGGATCAATTGCAACACTGGTCCCTGCGCCCCACGGGCACCGAAGGGTACCGCACCGCCGAAGTCACCGCGGGCGGTGTTTGTACGTCTGGGCTGTCGTCAAAGACGATGGCGGCGAAAGCGCTGCCAAACCTATATTTCATCGGCGAGGCCGTCGATGTGACAGGCTGGTTGGGCGGCTATAATTTTCAATGGGCCTGGTCCAGCGGTGTCGCAGCGGGCCGCGCGATTGAAACGGCCGCCTAGCGGTCCCCACCCTGTGCCGCGATCCACTGCTGCACCTGCGCGATATAATCATCCCCGCGCTGTTCAAAGTTATCATATTGATCCATGCTGGCCGCGGCGGGGGCCAGTAAAACGGTATCGCCTGACTTGGCATCAGATGCGGCCTTGGCCACAGCAGCCTGCATGGTTGTACAAACGTCGCAGTCAATACCCAAATCCATCGCGAATTTCGCGGCCTCGCGGCCAATCACATAGGCCCGCGTGACCCGCTGTGCCGCGATTTCGGGCAAAGGATCTAAACCGCCATCTTTGGCCAACCCGCCACAAATCCATCGGATATTATCAAAGGCCGACAAAGCCTTGGCGGCGCTGTCCACGTTTGTGGCCTTGCTGTCATTGACAAATGTGATGCCTGCATGCTGCGCAATTGTTTGCGACCGGTGTGCCAAGCCCTGAAAGCTGGCCATCGCCTGTTCAATCACACGCGGCGCAATCCCCACAGCACGCGCGGCCGCATAGGCGGCACAGGCATTTTGATGGTTATGCGCCCCGGGCAGTCCCGTCATTTCACGCAGATCGATGGATGCGACCTGCCGCCCTTTGCGGTATTCGGACAAAAACCCTTTGCGCGCGAACACGGACCAGCCGGCCTGATCCAATTTGCGCGCGACGGACACTTGGATCACCCGATCATCTGACGCACCTTGGGCCATTTGGTTTGCAACAAACTGGCCTTCGACTTCATCGACACCAATGACGGCGCGGTCGGGGCCGCCTTCGGCGAACAGACGACGTTTTGCGGCGAAATATCCGCCCAAGCCTGCGTGTCGATCCAGGTGGTCCGGCGACAGGTTTGTCAACACAGCCACATCAGGCGTCAGCGCGCGGGCCAATTCTGATTGGTAACTGGACAGCTCTAGCACCACCACTTCGCCATCCTGTAAGGGATCCAAATCGAACACACCCCGACCAATATTGCCCGCCAATTGCGTTGGACGGCCCGCATGATCAAAGATGTGATGGATCAGCGTCGATGTGGTTGATTTTCCGTTCGTTCCAGTTACTGCAATTACGCGTGGGATCGTATCGAAACTGGTCCATTCTTGACCACCAAGGGATCGAAAAAACAAACCAATGTCATTATCGATGGCAACGCCTGCCTGCATCGCAGACCAAATAATCGGGTTCGGCACCGGATATAGATGCGCGATACCGGGGCTGACGATCAGACTGTCCACATCATTCCAGTCTGCACGCGACAGATCCACCGGATCAAAGCCCTGCCCCTGCGCCACAGCGCGTGCAGCGGGGTTGTCATCCCAGACCCAAACCACTGCGCCACTGTCGCGCAACGCACGCGCCGCGGATAATCCAGATCGACCCAATCCCAAAACAGCAATGGTTCGGCCCTGAACCCCCTGCACATTCAGCATATGTTTTCCCCAACAGTTGAAACGCTCTTGGGCTAGTTTTCGTTCTTTGTCACGCCTAACGCAAGGGGCAGATTACGGAATTTGCGCTAAACCCAGATCAAATCTGACGCAATCCCTGTTTGGTTTTCAAACCCGGGCGTGGCGTCTAGGGGTCCAATCCATGTGCCATCCTCTAACCGTTGCAAAGATTGCATTTCACTGCTGCCGTTGGTTTCAAACACACCGATATCGATTGAATGCATTCGCGCAGCCGGCCCATCCATGGCGGTAAAGCTGCCTTCGTAACTTAGAAATTCGATAACATCGCCGTTATCGACCAGCGCAATACCGTCTGTGCCATTTTGCAGCCCGCTCATCGGAGCGTCCCAAACATAGTAGTCAAAGGCTGCATCACTGTTGACCAAATCCACATCCATTGATGTCAGTGGAATAACCGAATACATATTTTGCAGTCCCTCTTTGCCATTGTACATATACAGCGACATTTGCGAAACATCATAACCGTTGGTCACACGCACTTCGACCATTTCATTGTCATCCAACCCAGTGTCGTCATAATGAATTTCGTTGATGCGTGGGCTGGTGTCGATTTCTGCGCTGTCCTTGATGGTAATGACCATATCATGCTGGTCCGTGGCCCCCGATGGATCCCGCGCCTCAAGCGTGATGTGATACGAATTGTCACCATTTGCATCCTCAGGTGTTTCAAAATCAGGCGCAGTGACAAAGCTAAGTCGTTGTGTATCTGCGTCATAAGCAAACAACGCCCCATCGCCTGTGTCCAGCACGGTCACATCAACGGATTTAAATTCGGGATCCGTCACATCAATACGACCCACAAAGGTGGTGTTTTCCCACATTTCGATCTGATCTGGTGCGATAATTTCGGGCGGGTAATTCACCCCCGTAATTGATATGGTCACCGTGACGTCATGCACCCCACCAGTTTCTGAAGTAATTTGATAGCTAAATCGATCCTCAATCACGCCACCTTCGAACAACGGTGCAAAAGCATCACCCGGATCATAGGTGACGTACCCATCGTGAACCGTAATATCGATACCACGGTCTGATTTTAACGAAAAATTACCATAAGTTACCGCGATATCTGCGGGGTTTATATCGTTTGCCGCCAACTCTTGAAACGTGATGCGCACACTTTCGTCAGCATATATTTCAAATCGGTCATGGTCTGGATCCACATCATTTTGGCGCCCATCTAGATAATAGACATAATCTTGCGCTTGGAAATAAACTGCCTCGACCCCATAAAGGATATCTGTGCCACGATCTGCAATGTTGCCCGTGGATCGTACGATCACCTTGCCCGAGCTGTCGAATGTCAGCACATAGTCATCAAATTCGCCCTGATACAGGGCCGTATCAAAACCCTGCCCGCCATATAATTTATCGCGCCCGCGCCCACCGATCAAAATATCATCGCCCGCGCCGCCATATAATTTATCACGCCCGTTGCCGCCGTATAAAATGTCATTGCCATCGCCTGCGTGAATGATGTCCTTGCGTCGGCCGCCATGGATCACATCATCACCCGCGCCAGAATAAATCGTGTCACGACCGCCATTGGCCCAAATAGTATCATCCCCATTGCCCGTGATGATCCAATTTTTGCGCGAGGATGCAAAAATAAATTGATCCCAGATATCCACATCAAATTCAGACATAAAAACCCCCAGTCCTTCAGTTCGATCACAAACTGAAGGACAAAGGTTAGCAAAGTATTTACATCGCTAATTTTAACGAATTTTCAGGGTGGCCAAGCCAATCATCGCAAGGATTAACGCAATGATCCAAAACCGGATCACAATCTGGGGTTCGGCCCAGCCCTTTTTTTCGAAATGATGGTGGATGGGGGCCATCAAAAACACGCGCTTGCCGGTGCGTTTGAAATACAGAACTTGGATAATGACCGACAATGCTTCGACCACGAATAAACCGCCCACAATGGCCAATACGATTTCGTGTTTTGTGGTCACCGCAATCGCACCCAACGCACCGCCCAAGGCCAAGGATCCTGTATCCCCCATAAACACGGCTGCAGGGGGCGCGTTATACCACAAAAACCCCATGCCGCCGCCAATCAGCGCGGAACAGAATATCAATATTTCACCCGTGCCGGGGACATAATGCACATCCAGATATTCGGTGAAATCGCTGCGCCCCACCGCATAGGCAATAACCCCCAAGGCACCTGCGGCAATCATCACGGGCATAATCGCCAATCCATCCAAACCATCGGTCAGATTGACCGCGTTTGCCGCGCCCACAATGACGACCATCGCAAAGGGGATAAAGAAATAACCAAGGTAAATCAGCGTGTCCTTGAACACGGGCAAGGCCAATTGGAACTGTAATCCCTCTGGATGGCTGATGGCCGACACATAGGCCGCAACACCGGAAATCACAAACCCCAAGGCCAGTCGCACACGGCCTGGCACGCCAGCGGTGTTTTGTTTGCTGACCTTGGCGTAATCATCGGCGAACCCGATCAAGCCAAAGCTTAGCGTGACCAACAGCACGATCCAGACAAACACATTATCCAATCGCGCCCACATGATCGTCGAAAACACCAAGGCAGACAGGATCAATAAACCGCCCATTGTTGGGGTGCCCGCTTTGACGAAATGGCCCTCGGGGCCATCGTCGCGGATAGGTTGACCTTTGCCCTGCCGTTTCCGCAAAACATTGATTAAGGGACGGCCAAAAATGAAACCGAACACCAGTGCCGTGAAAAACGCACCGCCCGCCCGAAAGGTGATATAGCGAAACAGGTTAAAAAAATCACCGCCGTCGGACAGTTCGGTTAGCCAATATAGCATTTGTTATCCCTCAATCTTTGTCCGCGCTATGGCGCAAATGGCGCAACGCGTCAACCACCTGCCCCATACCCATGCTTAGGGACGCTTTCAATAACACCACGTCTTGGGGTTGAATTTCGGCCGGCAAGGATGTCACCGCCGCCTCAAGCGTTTCAAAATGCGCGCCCCGTATACGCGTGGGCAGCACATCATGCAAAGATTGCATCAATGGACCAAGCGTGTGGATCACATCCACATTGTCAATTTCGTCCCATGTTGCAATGTCGCGGTGCAATGCCTGTTCGTCTGGGCCCAATTCCTTCATATCGCCCAAAATGGCGATACGGCGTTTGCCCTGCACGGCCGAAGACAGCACCGATAGTGATGCACGCAGCGATGCAGGGTTTGAATTATAGGCATCATCAATGATAAAAAACTGGCCCTTGGGCAGGGCAATCGTTTCACGCGCACCGCGGCCTGTTACGGGGGTCCAGTGTGCTAAATCTTGGGCCGCGCGATGAATATCGCCGCCCGCTTGGTCAATCGCCAAAATCGCACCCAGCGCATTTAACGCAAAATGCCGGCCAGCGGATTGCACCACGGCCGACAGGCTTTGCCCCAACACAAAGGCATCTAATTTGGTTACATCTGATCCAACGCGGATACGCACCGCTTGGGCATCGGGGGCCTGTTCGCCAAACCATTTCACCGCAACGCCCGATTGAGCGGCATATTCGGCCAAAACGGGGGCCGTTTCGATATCGCCGTTGAACACGGCCACACCATCGAGCATCAGCCCATCAATGATCGATGCCTTTTCCAGCGCAATTTTTTCGACGCTGCCAAAGGCTTCTAGGTGGGCGGGACCAACGGTTGTGACCATGGCCACATGGGGACGGGCCAGTTTGGTCAGGGGGGAAATTTCGCCCGGATGGTTCATGCCGATTTCAATGACAGCAAATTCCGTATCCGCAGGCATGCGCGCCAAGGTCAGCGGAACACCCCAATGGTTATTATAACTGGCGACCGATGCGTGGGTGCGCCCCTGTTGGGCCAGCATGTCACGCAGCATTTCTTTGGTTGATGTTTTGCCCACCGATCCTGTCACCGCAATCACGCGACCCTGCATACGCGCGCGCGCAGCAATGGCCAGCTGTTCCAAGCCTTGCAGGACATCTGGGACAATCAACAATGGCGCGTCGTCTGGCACGCCATCAGGACGATGATCAACCAAAGCCGCCGCCGCCCCATTTTCCAAGGCTTGAGCCACAAAATCATGACCGTCCCGCGCAGATTTCAGGGCAACGAATAAATCGCCAGCCTGTAATGTCCGCGTATCAATGGAAACGCCGCCAGCGGTCCATTCGCGGGTTGATTGCCCGCCCGTTGCCGCCTGCGCATCTGATGAGGTCCAAAGTGCCATTTACGAAATCTTTCCCTCTAACACGGCCGCCGCGATTGAGGCCTGTTCCACATCATCAAAGGGAAACACATCATCCCCAATCGTTTGACCGGTTTCATGTCCCTTGCCCATAATCAATAACCCATCACTTGGCTCTAGGATGGACACGGCGCGCAAAATCGCCTCGGCGCGGTCGCCAATTTCGATAACATCCGCGGGGCCAGTGGCCCCTGCGCGCACCATCGCGCGGATGGATGCAGGATCTTCGCTGCGGGGATTGTCATCGGTGATGATAACAACATCTGCACTTTGCGCTGCCGCCTGCCCCATCAGGGGCCGTTTGGTTGTATCGCGATCACCACCTGCCCCAATCACGGCGATCAGACGTCCCATCACATGGGGGCGAAATGCCGTGACAGCCGTTTCAATTGCATCAGGCGTATGCGCGTAATCAACAAAAACACTGGCGCCGTTTGACCGCTCGGCGGCAAATTCCATGCGTCCCCGGACAGTGGTCAAATGTGATAGCGTATCAAACACATGTGATGGCTCTGCCCCTGCGGCGATGACCAAAGCAGCCGCCATTAAAACATTGGCCGCCTGAAACCCACCGATTAGGGCCAAACGTGTTTGATACACCTTGCCCCCATAAGAAAACCGCAGGTCTTGGCCCGTTCCATCAAAACGCTGATTTAATATCCGCAGATCCGCATCATCGTGTTGCCCCACCGTGATGACATTGGTTTGCATCCCGCGCAGACGTTCTGCAAATTTGGCCAATTCAGGGGCATCTATATTTAAAACCGCTGTGCCGTCAGCTGGCAAAATATCCAAAAACAGACGCGCCTTGGCCGCAAAATAGGCATCAAAAGTTTCGTGATAATCCAAATGATCTTGGGTAAAGTTGGTAAATCCCGCCGCCTTGATTTGCACCCCATCCAAACGACGTTGGTCCAACCCGTGGCTCGACGCCTCCATCGCGGCGTGGGTCACACCTGACACGGCGGCCTGTTGCATAACGCTGTGCAATGTCACCGCATCTGGTGTGGTGTGGTGCAAGGGATGGGTATAGGCCCCTTGGACGCCCGTGGTGCCTATATTTACGGCGGCCAAATCCAATTCAGACCAGATTTGCCGGCAAAACGTTGACACTGATGTTTTGCCATTCGTACCTGTCACAGCGACCATTGTCTGGGGTTGGGGCGCAAAAAACAACGCCGCTGCACGCGCAAGCGCTTCGTGCGCACTGGCCACAACAATGATGGGCGCAGGCAATGTCGTGCCCACTGCGCGGATCAATTCAGCACCCGCGGGATCCGTCAATACCGCAACAGCCCCCGCTTGCACCGCATCAGCGGCATAGTTTGCGCCATGGTGCACCGTACCGGGCAGTGCCGCAAATAAATCGCCGGCCGTAATTTTACGATTGTCTAGTGATATTCCGGTGATTTTCACATCACTGTCGGTGGTAAACCCCAAATCCTGAAGCCGCATCCCCGCGCCTGTTGCTGTGCCTGCCATGTTTTATCCAACGTTTCGGGCACTATCCCCAATGGGCGAATGCACCTAGTTCCATTTGACCTTTGTTATATCAGCACTGTCTGGGTTTTCAATCTGCGGACGCAAGCCCAACAATGGCGCAACACGGCCGATAATTTCACCGGAAATTGGCGCAGCGGTCCACCCAGCTGACCGGCGCGGTTCTGATCCTGATTTATCCTCAGGCTCATCTAGCGAAACCACCAAAACATATTTGGGATCATAGCTGGGAAAGACCGATGCAAATGTTGCGATCACTTTGTTTTTTTCGTAGCGCCCATCTGCACTAGGTTTGTCGGCCGTTCCCGTTTTTCCTGCAACCGAATACCCTGCGACATCGGCCATGGTTGCCGTACCATCTGTCACCACACCACGCAGCATTTTCATCGCGTTTTGCACCGTTTTATCAGACAGCAGACGCTTGCCCAACTGGGCATTTGGGTTATGCAGCAATGTGGGCTGCACCGTATATCCGCCATTGGCAATCGTGGCATAGGCAGATGCCAAATGTAACGGCGTGGCAGACAGGCCATGCCCAAATGAAATCGTCATTGTGGACAGTTCCGACCATTTCGGCGGCAACAATGGCTTGCCCCCTGACGCTTCGACCATTTCGAATGGGACCGCTTGGCCAAAGCCCAAATTCATTAAAAAGTCGCGGTGACGTTCAGGCCCAATCATTTGGGCAATACGCACAGTGCCTACGTTTGACGATTTACTGATCACTTTCCATACCGGCATGGTGTTCCCGTATTTGTGATCGTCATCAATTTTGTGACGCCCCCAGCGCACCGGACCTTTGGTGTCGACGATTGTATCTGGCTTGACCAAATCCAATTCCAACGCTTGGGCGATCGTCAGGATTTTAAACGTAGAGCCCAATTCATAGACCCCCTGCACCGCGCGATTAAACAGCGGGCTGTCGGCGGCCTGTCCCTGAACAGGGGGACGTGGGCGGTGGTTTGGGTCAAAATTCGGCAAAGAGGCCAGTGAAATCACCTCGCCCGTGTGGACATCCATCAAAATCGCGGCAGCGCCCCGCGCGCCCAGCAATTTCATACCGCCATCCAAGACCTGTTCAATCGCGGCCTGAACGGTCAAATCCAGTGACAATCGCAAAGGCGAGCTGTTTTGCGCGGGATCACGCAAAGCGGTATCAAATGTTTTTTCAACGCCTGCAACGCCAATAATTTCGGCGGCATGGACACCCTCTTTGCCAAAGGTCGAGCCACCCAAAACATGCGATGCCAAGCGTCCATTCGGATATAGCCGCATTTCACGTGGGCCAAAACGCAAGCCCGGATCACCAATATCATGGGCAGCCTGCATCTGTTCAGCGCTAAGACGTTTTTTAATCCACAAAAATTTACGAGAGCCCGTGAAATCTTTGATCAGGCGTTCATAATCAAGATCGGGGAATATATTTACCAATTCGCGCGCCGTCATTTCCGGATCGACCAGATGCGGCACCTCAACGTATAGCGAATGTGTATCGAAATTCGTGGCCAAAATCCGTCCCTTGCGATCCACGATATCGGCGCGTTGCGCAACAATCGCCGCCCCCGATACCGCCGCACGCGGTTCAGCTGCATCAGATGCTGACAACATGCCCATGCGGACGGCCACAACCCCATAAAGGCACACAAAAATGATCGCCAAAACTGCCAGACGGCTTTGGGCGCGCAGCCGCGCCTCTTCTTTCACGGCGTCGTGGCGTTTGCGAATATTTTCGCGTTCGATGACATCGGCATTTTCACCGCGTGCGCGCGCAGGTAAAATGCGGCTAAGCGGTCTTAGCGGAACGCGGATATCAGCAGAATTGATCATTGCAAGGTATCCCGTCCAGCAACCTCAACCACCTCTAGGTCGTCAAAAATGCTGTTGTCTTCGTCGCGAAATTGGATCTGATCAATGTCACCAAAGTTTTCAGCCCGCAGTGGCGACAACTGCAAATCAGAGAAATTCAATACCGCCAAATTGATCAAACGATCCGGCCGGTTCAGATAGGCCCATTCTGCGCGCAACGCGGTCAATCGCGCATGTGCCTGACCAATGTTTGATTGCAACCGCTCGGATTGCGCGATGGCCGCCTGTGTTTTGATATTTTCTTGGTATGCCCAATAGGCCAAACCCATAACGATGCAAATAATACAAACTGTTAACACACTGCGCATTACCGCTTCCTTTTTAGAACTGGCATCCCCAAATCTTTTTCAGATGGTGCCGCACCGCTTGGCACATCTGTTCTGCGTGCCAGCCGTAACTTGGCCGAACGCGATCTGGGGTTTAACTGTAATTCATCATCATCGGGCGCAATCGCCTTGCGTGATAAAATTTCGAACTGGGCATCAGGTTGATCGACCTGCGGCGCATAGCGATTGGCGCGCGCGTTTTTACCAGACCGCGCCTGTAAAAACCGTTTCACCATGCGATCTTCGATAGAATGAAATGTGACAACCGCCAACACGCCGCCCACGTTTAAGGCACGCTCAGCCGCCAACAACCCCTGATACAATTCACCGTATTCGTCATTCACGAAAATACGCAGCGCCTGAAAACTGCGCGTGGCCGCATGCGATTGCCCCGGCTTGGTGCGCGGCAATGATTTTTCAATCACGCCTGCCAAATCCAATGTGGTTTCAAATGGTTGGTCTGCGCGACGTCGCACAATGGCGCGGGCAATGCGGCGGCTGGCACGCTCTTCGCCATACAAATACAGGATATCGGCCAGCTCGTCTTCTTCTGCGGTGTTGACCACATCTGCGGCGGATGGCCCTGATTGCGACATCCGCATATCCAGCGGCCCATCCTTGATAAATGAAAACCCACGTTCGGCCTGATCCAACTGCATCGAGGAGACCCCCAGATCCAAAACCACGCCTGATAGGTCATGATCGTATTGGTCCAGTTGGGAAAACACACCCTGCACCAATGTAAGACGATCGCCATAGGCACCGGCCCAAGCCTGGGCCATATCAAACACCAATGGATCGCGATCAACGCCTGTGACATGGGCCGCCCCTGCGTCCAACAATGCGCGGCTATATCCGCCGGCACCAAAGGTGCCATCCAACCAGCGGCCGGAAATTTCACCGACATTTTTCAAAATGGGGCGCAGTAGAACAGGGATATGCGGATTATGATCAGCTGCGCCCATCATTATGGCAACGCCTCGTCACCATCCAGCAAAGCCAAGGTATCGAAATCTTCTGGCAATTCATCCAAGGCCGCGTCAATTTTCGCCAGATCCGCTTCGTATGCTTCGGGCTGCCAGATCTGAAATGTATCGCCGGCCGCAACGAAATAGGCTTCGTTCTTGATGCCGACCTTGTCGCGCAGTTTGGCGGACAAAACCAAACGCCCCGTATCGTCAATGGCGGTTGGAACACTTTGGGCGTGGAACAATCGCTGCAACATAGAGCGCGCCTTTGATCCGCGCGGCAACGCGTCGATTTTACGATCCACTTCGTCAATCGCTTGGATCGTGTAACATTCTAGGTATTTTTTGCGCGCATCCCCATAGACGATCACCAATTCAGGGGCCAGTCCATCTGTCCAGTTTGGATCGCACGATTCGATAACACGGCGAAACAGGGCCGGTATAGAAACCCGACCCTTTGCGTCCACTTTATGCAGACTTTCACCTCTGAACCGTTGCGCCACTTGGCTACCTTTCGTCTGCCTGAAACGAAACGACGGACCGAGCTGCTGCCACCGCCCAATCCGCCATCTTCGTCCCATCATAACGGGGATGTCCGACTGCACGCGCACCTGGGGGTATTCTGCTCGCTCGCGCGCCGGATCTATTGTTTAGTTCGGATGAAAGCGGGGCCTGCATGAAACCTGCCTAAGTTCCGGGTCTTGGCGCCCGTTAGCCCGTTTCCATCTGCCATCAGTGATGCCATGATTTACCCCCTCAATCAAGAAATTTTTGTAATTTTTTGGGAAATGATGGGAAACTATGGTCAATTAGTGGTTATGTAAATTTTTGACACAATATATTGTATAACTCATGCCATCACAGCCAATTTTTATTGGGGATACGCCCCAAGATATTGGCCTGCCCCCCTGCAAAACACCCCTGCACCACACCAAATCCATCGAAAATTTTGGATTTTCAGGGTGATTCGCAGTCTGATTTGCGAAACATGGGCACTTAGTCCCACGAAATACCATAGCCACGTTATTTCAAAATTATTACCGCTACGGAACTCTTAGGCTTGATTTTCGATATAGGCCGCGCTAGGCGTTACGTGCTTTGGTTCGGACGTCATGTCCGATGAAAAGGGAATGCGGTGAGATACTCTGTCAACTCCGCAACTGCCCCCGCAACTGTAAGCGGCGAGCGATGCTGGCATATGCCACTGTGGAAACACGGGAAGGCCCAGCAAAGCCCAGACCCGCAAGTCAGGAGACCTGCCAAAGTGATCACCCTATCCGGCTGCGGGGCGCGGCGTGGATTACGGTCTTTCCGTTGCGGTGACATTGAGCCGTCAAAGGAAGGAGTCTCCTTTCCAATGACTAATACCCACAGGTGCAATCCGCGCCACCCCGACTATTGGAGTAGGGACATGAAACTAAACCTGACCTTGTCAGCAGCATTGCTGGCAACCACTGCCCCCGTTTACGCCCAAGATATTATCGAATTGGACGAAATCACCGTAACCGCGGGCTATACGGACACAAACATCAGCGA
>CAZWFE010000045.1:0-16897 GCA_964633145.1 uncultured Phaeobacter sp.
CAAAATCACAACAGATAGCCCGAGCTTGGCACAGATCTGGGGCGCGCTCTACGACCAATTCAATCTGGATTTCCCCAGTTCATGGGACATCACCTATCCCGAACAGGATTGGCGCCGATATGCGTATTTTAATGCAGGGTATTTTTACTATCAATGCCCGCATGAATTCGGTGCACATTATGTTCGCATCGCGCGCAGTATTTGGGAAAATCCACCACAGGTGCTGTCTGGGCAACCGCTGTCACCATGGCTTGATCAAATTAGCCTGCCGCTTGTGTTGCACCGATTGGGTGGTGGGCGTCACCGCCTGCCTGCCGGATTATTGGACGGCGCTGTAAGCTATCATTACCGATACCTTGCGCTGTTGTATGCGCGTGCGCCAGATTGGGTTGTGGCGGCATTGGATGCCATCGCGCAAGAGGACACGTTAAAAACGCTGCTGTCCCAATACCCCCCATTTGAACGGTTTTTATACGGGTCCGCAGGCGATGATACACGTCAGTTATATAACCCTGACCTGCGGCAACCACCCGAATATAAAATCCGCCAAGTCCTGAAACAACACGGTTTGTGGGAACGTTAATCGCGGGGCTTTCGTTTTTGCATTGTTTCAGGGCATCAACTCAGATTAAACTGTGGCCAATCATCCGATAGCACAACAAGGAGTTTACAATGAGCGACGCACCATCCTATGGGTTTGACACCCTGCAAATTCACGCAGGCGCACGTCCTGACCCAGCGACAGGGGCACGTCAGACGCCAATATATCAAACAACGGCCTATGTTTTTCGTGATGCCGATCACGCGGCTGCATTGTTTAACCTGCAAGAGGTTGGATATATCTATTCGCGCCTAACAAACCCAACGGTCGCAGTGCTGCAAGAACGGATCGCAACCCTAGAAGGCGGCGTTGGGGCCGTTTGCTGTTCATCCGGTCATGCGGCGCAGATTATGGCGCTGTTCCCGCTGATGGCGCCTGGTCGTAACATTGTTGCATCAAGCCGTCTGTATGGCGGAACAATCACACAGTTTAGCCAAACGATTAAACGCTTTGGTTGGTCAGCCACATTCGTGGATTTCGATGATCTAGATGCGGTCAAGGCGGCCATTGACGACGACACACGCGCCATTTTCTGCGAAGCCATCGCAAACCCGGGCGGTTATATCACGGATCTGGATGCCATTTCCGCCATTGCCGATGATGCGGGCCTGCCTTTGATCGTCGATAACACATCCGCCACACCATACCTGTGCCGCCCCATTGACCATGGTGCGACCTTGGTGGTGCATTCAACAACCAAATACATGACTGGCAATGGCACTGTGACCGGCGGCTGCGTTGTGGACAGCGGTAAATTTGATTGGTCGGCATCGGACAAATTCCCATCGCTGTCGGCGCCTGAACCAGCCTATCACGGGTTGAAATTCCACGAAACATTCGGTCCCTTGGCCTTTACATTCCATGGGATTGCAATTGGGCTGCGTGATCTGGGTATGACAATGAACCCACAGGCGGCGCATTACACATTGATGGGCATCGAAACCCTGTCGCTGCGGATGCAACGCCATGTGGAAAATGCGCTGACCGTATCCAACTGGTTGGAAAATCACGATGCTGTGGATTATGTGACCTATGCAGGCCTGCCATCGTCGCCCTATCATCACCGTGTCGAACGCATTTGCCCCAAGGGTGCAGGCGGGTTATTTACCGTGGCGCTTAAGGGCGGTTATGACGCCTGTGTAAAGTTCGTGGACAGCCTGGAAATCTTTAGCCATGTGGCGAACTTGGGTGATGCGCGATCGCTGGTGATCCACTCGGCATCGACCACACACCGCCAATTGACCCCAGAACAGCAAACCGCTGCGGGCGCAGGGCCAAATGTGGTGCGTATTTCCATTGGGATCGAGGATGCAGCCGATTTGATGGCCGACCTAGACCAGGCTTTGATCAAGTCACAGGCGTAACAACGCGCCTAATCCGCGGGTTATAAACAGGGGGTCCGGCAAATTACTTGCCGACCCCCATCCTATAATACAAAAAATGAACATTGACCAAAATGGCAATTTATTGCTATCGGATCAGTGGTATTGGCTGTTTTTCTTTTCCATTGCGCAACAATGGATTAAGCTGCGCCTGTAGCAACATCTGAGTACGCATTTGAAACAGATTTATCCCAACTGCGAATTACATCTGTCTTTCGACGGCATTATGGTGATGCACCATGCCGATGGGGTGTGGTCGCGCGTCTTTAGCATCGACTTGGATCCTGACACAATTGACCAGGACATGGCGGATATTCTTGCCCGCGTGCAAGATGTTAACAGTGACCAACGCAGTGTCAATTTGGTGTTGCCCTCAGATCAGATCAAATTTTTAACGCTGGATCATGAACCAGATCACACCAAGGATCAGATCACCAAAGCGATTGAGCAGGCGTTGGCCCACGAAACACCCTATGCCATTTCCGAATTACGATATGATTACAGAATCTTAGATGATAAAGTTTATGTAGCTGCAGTTGCCATTGAAACCCTGCACGAGGCCGAAGAATTCATAACAACCCACGGCTTTGACGTGATCGGATCACGGGCGGCCGACCAAACGGGTGGCTTTGACAACGGGGCCTATTTCGGGTGTGCAAATGATCCTGCGGGCTGCAGTATCAAACCAGTTATCACAGATATCCCTGACACTGCGCCAGGGCCATCCAGCACAAAGCCAGACGACAGCGACGATACAGGTGATACCGACGATACTGCGCCCCCCATCAAAGCGCCACCCGCCGCAATCCCAGCAACACCGCAGCCAACACTGGCAGATCCAATCCCCAGCGCAGCCCCGCCCAAGCTGGCCGCGCCAACAGTTGTCGCAACAGATATCGAAACACAGACGCCCGCAGCACCGGCCAAGTTGGTCGCCACACCGGTGACAAAGGCGGCAGCCGCGCCAAACGCCCCGTCTAAATCCGAAGCAGCCGCCACTGCCGTGGCGCAAAAACTGGCCGCGCTTAGCGTTGAACGCGCGGCAAAAACGCCGCCCGCAGCAGGGGCAAAGCCTGCAAAGGATAAACAATCTTTCGTGGCACTGGCAGCGGGCGTGGCGGTTATTTTTCTGTTGGGCCTAGGATGGTGGATGACTGGGTCCACTGACGCGCCTGACACTGACACCGCCCAAGGTGATGCTACCCAGACGGATGCCACGCAAACTGATACGGCACAGGTTGATATAAACCAGCCCGATCAAATCGATCAAACATCGCGGGACGCCCCCCCTATCGCCCCAGACACCGATGTGGCCGCTATATCTGATCCGGCGGCGCAGCCTGACAATGCTGGTGATCTCCTTGGCGCGGGAACGCCACCGCAAACACAGGCCGAGGCCACAGAACAGACAAACACGCTTAGCTACAGCGACCAAGACGTACAACGCATCTATGCGGCAACGGGCATTTGGGTGCGTGGCCCCGATCGCGAGCCAGCCAAATGGCCCGAACCTTTGGGCGATGTCTATATCGCATCGATTGATCGTGGTATCGAATTGCAAGATGCCGTCGCTTTACCGTCGCCACAAACCTATCAAACCGATATCGGCATTCGCGCGCCGGCTTCTCCTCCGCCAGCTGGCACGATTTTTGAACTAAACGCCTTAGGATTGGTCCAAGCCACCGCCCAAGGCGCGCTTGCACCAGAAGGATACACCGTTTTCTTGGGGCGGCCCAGCGTTACCCCACCGGAAAACCCGCAGGCGGATATTGAACCAGTGCTGAATGATACGCGATCGCTGTTGACCACAAACGGAACCCCGTTGATTGACCTGCGTCCGCGTCCACGCCCTGCCCTGTCTGTACTTGAGGCGCCCGCCCAACAACAAACTGATGCCTTGGCACTGCTGCGCCCCAAAACACGCCCCGACACCATTTCCGCCCTGTCCGAGGCCATGGCCACCCCACCCGCCGACAGTGGATTGAATGCGGTGCCAACACCAAAAATTCGCCCCAGCACGCTGCAAACAGCCGCCCTATCCCCAGAAGAGGCCGAAGGCGAAGAAGCCGTTGTAAAATCCACCGCGCCGCGTATTCCGTCAAACGCCAAAGTCAGCGAAGAGGCGACGATTCAAAACGCGCTGAAACTAAATGACCTGAATTTGATTGGTGTCTTTGGGTCAGGGTCAAGCAAACGGGCCTTGGTCCGATTTGCAAATGGAAAACGGCAAATGGTATCGGTTGGTGATCGTTTGGATGGGGGCAAGGTGGCCGCCATCGGCGATACTGAATTGCGTTATGTAAAGGGCGGCCGCAACGTGGTGCTAAAACTGCCGCGCGGCTAAACAGCACAGGCGGGCAGACGCACGCCTGATGCTTTGACGATGATCAAAGCAAAATATTATAGTATTGATAAATTACAGATACATCCTGTCGCTAGACAGCATAGAACCATATAATTGAAACCCTAGGGCAGCCAAATGTACGAATTTTTATCCCAAGCCGCAATTTACTTAGCCGCCGCGGTGATCGCGGTGCCACTGTCTACGCGATTGGGATTGGGATCCGTTTTGGGGTACCTGTTGGCGGGATTGGTCATCGGCCCTATCCTAGGGCTGGTTGGGACCGAAACCCAAAGCTTACAGCATTTTGCCGAATTTGGTGTGGTGATGATGCTGTTTGTGATTGGTCTGGAACTGACCCCACGAACATTATGGAATATGCGTAACAAATTGCTGGGCTTGGGCGGGTTACAGATTACGCTGACCTTGGGCGCCATTGCAGGGTTTTGTTATCTGTTCGGGTTTGCATGGCAATCAAGCATCGCAATTGGTATGATTTTGGCACTTTCATCGACCGCGATTGTATTGCAAACCCTGTCGGAAAAGGGATTGATCCAATCCGCAGGCGGGCGATCCAGCTTCGCCGTGCTATTGACCCAAGATATTGCTGTGATCCCGATGCTGGCGCTGTTGCCATTGTTGTCTGTGGCCAGCGTTGGGGGCGATGATGGCCACGCAGATGCGGCCCATGGAGCAGCAACCCTGTTAGAGGGATTGCCTGGCTGGGGCGTTACACTGATCACCTTTGGTGTGATCGCCGCGATTATCATTGGCGGCATTTTTTTGGTACGCCCCGTGTTTCGTTATATCACTGCTGCGAACCTGCGCGAAATGTACACTGCGCTGGCGCTGCTGATCGTGGTGGGCATCGGATACGCCATGTCTGTTGTGGGCCTGTCGCCTGCTTTGGGCACATTTTTAGCGGGCGTTGTTTTGGCAAACTCGGAATTTCGGCACGAACTAGAAAGCGATATCGAACCATTCAAAGGGTTGTTGCTGGGCCTGTTTTTTATCACCGTGGGCGCGGGATTTAATTTCGACATTCTGCTGCGCGAACCGATATTGATCTTTGCCCTGACCTTAGGTGTGATTACCATCAAATTTCTGGTGCTGATGCTGCTAAGCGTGATTTTCCGGATCAAGGGGCGCAGCCGTTGGCTGTTTTCACTGTCGCTGGCGCAGGCGGGCGAATTTGGGTTTGTGCTGCTATCATTTTCGACCAACCTAAATGTTTTGCCCACCGCGCTGGGGGAACGTTTACTGATCGTGGTGGCGCTGTCGATGTTGATCACGCCGTTGCTGTTCATTTTCTATGATTACCTGCACAAACGCATGCGCGACACCGCAGGCGATGCACCCAATGATGACGATATTGTCGATGAACATGGGCCAGTGATTATCGCAGGCATTGGACGATTTGGTCAGATTGTAAATCGCTTGGTTCGCAATTCTGGATTTGAAACGGTGGTCTTGGACAATGATTTCAAAACCATCCAATTGATGCGCCAATTCGGGGCCAAGGGATTTTTTGGCGATCCAACCCGCCCCGATGTGTTGCGCGCCGCAGGGCTAAGCGAGGCACGTGTGTTGGTCATTGCATTGGATGATGCAAATGCCACGACCCAAGTGGCGACCTATGCCCGCAAAGAACGCCCTGACCTGCATATCATTGCCCGCGCACGTGACCGTCACCATGTGTTTGACCTGTACAAAGCGGGGGCAAATGACATCGTGCGGGAAATGTTTGACAGCAGCCTGCGAGCAGGCCGCTATGTTTTGGAACAGGTGGGCCTGACCGATTTCGAAGCGGCCGAGGCCGAGAAAGCGTTTTACAAACATGACCGCATGGCATTGCGCGAATTGGCCAAAGTCTGGCGCGATGACATCAAGCTAGAGGATAACCAAGCCTATCGCCAACGCGTTCAGGAATTGGAACAAGAGCTGGAAGCACTGTTAATCACAACCCTATCAGAATCGCGCGCTGACGCTGACAAGCCAGAATAGTGCAACGCCCCCAAATAGGGCCCAGATGACACCCAAAAACGATGACCAAAAAACAATAGCCGCAAGACAAAAGGCCCGGAACATTGCCGGGCCAATTTCGAAAATTTAGCGGACATTTATGCCGCTCGTGATACCAACACTTCGTCCACGCGCTTGGCAGCTGCTGCCTCGTCACCATCTGCAACCGCAGCCACTTCGCGTGTCAAACGCTCAAGTGCGGCTTCGTACAACTGGCGTTCGGAATAGCTTTGTTCGCGCTGATCGTTGTTGCGGTGCAAATCACGCACAACCTCGGCGATGGCGATCAAATCACCCGAGTTGATTTTTTGTTCATATTCTTGCGCACGGCGTGACCACATGGCGCGTTTCACTTTCGCCTTGCCTTTCAGCGTGCGCATTGCCTGTTCAACCACATCCGGGGATGACAGCGAACGCATGCCAATTTCTGTTGCCTTATAGGTCGGAACGCGCAATGTCATTTTATCCTTTTCAAAGGAAATCACAAAAAGTTCCAAAGAAATGCCCGCAACCTCTTGTTCCTCAATGGATACAATCTGGCCAACCCCATGGGCCGGATAGACAACGTATTCGTTTGGGCGAAACTCTGGTTTCTTGGATTTAGTCATAGTCAGTCCCCTAATATTGCCGTAACACGCGACAAAAGCGATTTCGTCAACTCAAACAAGTTGTCGAGATCGCTTAATAATTATTTGAATTTAAGACAGGTTGTTCATCCGCCTCAGTGCTGCTGTTACCCTTAAGGGGACAGTATAACACAAAAAACGGGTGATTCCTAGCGCACCCCTTTTGCGGCCAGTTTCAGCGGCTTCAGCCGCCCTCGCCGGGTGCTTCTGAGAAATACTTTTCTAGCTTGCCGGCTTCACCATCGCGTTCCTCTGCCTCTGGCAAGGGGTCTTTCTTGGTGATGATGACGGGCCACATTTCCGAATACTTGCGGTTAAATTCGACCCATTTCTCCATATCTGGTTCAGTATCGGGGCGGATTGCATCAGCAGGACATTCGGGTTCGCACACACCACAATCGATACATTCATCAGGGTGAATGACCAGCATGTTTTCGCCCTCATAAAAACAATCAACGGGGCAAACTTCGACGCAGTCGGTGTATTTACAGGCGATGCAATTATCGTTCACGATATATGTCATGACTTTGATCCAGTGCTAATCTCTTTGTTGCTTGCTAATCCAACCAGCCAAATCATTCAAGACCTGACCCACGGATAAGATCGAGACTGCGTCGATCCTTTTTCGTGGGGCGTCCATTGGGGGTGCGTTGTGGCTTGGCCAAATCTCTTACGCGTTCGGGTGATTGATCATTGTACAGGGTTTGCGCCTCTGATGCGGGCCCGCGCCGCGCACCCAGTGCCAATACCTCGACGACACGAATATGATCGCCTTGGGCAAAGGTCAAAACATCATGTGCCACAACTGTCGCCGATGGTTTTGAAATTTTCTGCCCATTAATGCGGACATGGCCACCAGAAACAATTTTGGCGGCCAAGGTCCGAGTTTTATAAAAACGCGCGTGCCACAACCACTTGTCCACGCGCATTTTCGCAAGACCCTCGGTCAAGGATCAATCCTTGCCTTTCAACCCCATCAATGCCGCAGCAAAGGGGTTGTCTGGGTCAATCTTGTCCTTTTTCTCGGGACGGGCTTGGAACGATTTCGCTTTGTCATTGCGATCATTGCGGCCCGGCTTGCCTTTGGGCTTGCCTTTGCCGCGGGCAGGTTTGCCACCGTCACGATCGCCAGCGCGCGGTTTGCGGCCCGCATTTTGCGGCCGTGCCGCCGGACGACGGCCCCAAGTAAAGGTATAAAATACCTCGGCCTCGGGGGGTGTCGCGTCAGCTGCTGGCGCATCTGCGGTATCTGACGCGGCTGTGGGCTCTGCTTGGGCGGGTGCCTCAACCTGTGCCTGATCCGCGTCTTGTCCAACGTCCTGCCCCTGGGTCGCAGGTGCTGCTGCATCTGCGTTTGCAGCAGGTGCATCTGCAGGCTTGGCAGCGGCTTTGGCCCGTTCGCCTTTTTCCGCGTTATAACCCAAACCCTGCATCAGGTCCGCGAATTGTTCCAATGTCATCCCAGTGATGGACAACATATCTGGTTTCGCTTCGAACCCTGCGCGGCTGTTTTCTGCACGCAACAAATCAGCCAATCGTTCCAGCATATCAATGCGGATTGCGCGTTCACCGGCATTGCGATACCCGGCCATACGATCATAGCCCACGGGCGCATCAGTATCGACAGGCACCGTAACCAGACCCGGTGGGGGTGATTCTGGGAAAATATCCATTTTTTGGTGCAACGCCCACAGAACCAAACGCAAACGCGTCGGCGCCGGTTTCAAAAGCAAGGGCATGAAAATGGTAAATTGGCCAAAACGGATACCGAATTTGCGCAATGCGCCGCGCGCCTCTTGGTCAAGGGCTTTGACCTCATCCGCGACATCGCTGCGTTGCAAAATGCCCAATCCTTCGACCAATTGAAACGCAAATCCGCGCGCCAGACCGGTCAAAGTTTCATCGCGCTGCAAGTTCAACAAAGGTTCAAACAGGGCCGCAATTTTGCGATCAACGAAATGCTGTAGGCGACGTTGCACTTTCTGTGCGACATCTGTCCCCGCTTCGTCATCGACAAACACCGCAATCGAGGGGCGCAACGGCGTATCGCCGGCAACCAGTTTCCCAACCGCTTGGTCGCCCCACATCAGGCCACCCTGTTCCGTGAAATCAATTTCGGTATCTGGCGCATTATAGAACCGATCCGCGCGCAGATGGAAATGCGGAACCAGTGCTTGCACGGCAACCGATTTGATTGTTTTTGCTTCTTGCCCGCTTGCGTCTTGATCTTGACGGAACCGGAATCCTTCTAGACGACCGACGAATTCACCTTCGACGGTCACCTCACCATTTTCGTTTACTTCGGCCAAAAGGGCCTCCTTCTGCTTGAGCCGGCGTAACAAAACTGATGTCCGCCGATCCACAAATCGTTGCGTCAAACGCTCATGTAATGCGTCTGATACCCTGTCTTCTACAGCGCGAGTCGCCTCGCGCCAATGATTTTCATCATCTACCCAGTTATTTCTTTGTGCGACATATGTCCACGTCCGAATAAAGGACAATCGTTTCGACAGCGCATCAATATCGCCATCGGTTCGATCAATACGTTTGACCTGACGTGCAAACCAATCATATGGAATGCTGCCACGTTCATGCAGGTAATTAAAAATCACCTCAAGCAATCCGGCGTGTTCGCCATGCGAAATGCCGCGAAAGTCGGGGATCCGACACACATCCCACAGCAAGTGAACAGATTTGCCATTCGTGGCGCGTGCGCAGACTTCGGCAGAATTTGCCAATGCTTTCAATGCGATCAAGTCATCTGCATCACGCGCTTTGACCAATTCTTCGCGTTTTGGCGAAAGTTCCAGCGAATTTATCAGCGCGTCAATCGTGCCAAATTGCAGATCGCTGTTGCGCCAGATCAATTTTTTCAGGGGCGTAAACCGGTGATCCATGATCGCTTGCGCCACGGCATCATTCAATGGCGGCGCCTCGCCCGTGACGCCAAACGACCCGTGCGACATCCCCCGCCCAGCGCGTCCCGCAATCTGGGCCAATTCATTCGGGGCCAATTCACGCATTCGACGCCCATCAAATTTGGTGAGTGACGAAAAGGCCACATGATTGATGTCCAAATTCAATCCCATACCGATCGCATCGGTTGCCACCAAATAATCGACATCGCCGTTTTGATACAGTTCCACCTGCGCATTCCGCGTGCGCGGGCTAAGTGCCCCCATGACCACGGCGGCCCCGCCTTTTTGTCGGCGGATCAATTCGGCAATGGCATAGACATTATCAACCGAAAACCCAACAATCGCGCTGCGCGCGGGCATGCGACTGATTTTTTTAGACCCTGCATAGACTAGCTGGCTCATCCGATCGCGTTTGATAAATTGAACGTCTGGCACCAATGCAGCAATGGGACCGCGCATGGTATCGGCCCCCAAAAACATCGTTTCCAATGTTCCGCGTTTTTTCAGCAATCTATCCGTGAAAATATGCCCACGTTCCGGATCCGCACACAGTTGTATTTCGTCGATAATGACGCAATCTGCCCCCAGCCCCTCGGGCATGGCCTCGACCGTGCAGACCCAATATTGCGTCCGTGGTGGGACAATACGCTCTTCTCCGGTGACCAGGGCTACAACGGATGGTCCCCGTGCGGCGACGATTTTGTCATAGACTTCGCGCGCCAGCAAACGCAGCGGCAGGCCGATCACACCGGATCGGTGACCCAACATTCGTTCGATGGCGTAATGCGTTTTGCCCGTGTTTGTCGGCCCCAAAACAGCCAAAGTCCGCGATGTCATAATGCTGTATCCCAGCCCTGTGCCTGTTGTGGTACCCAAAAACGATGATCAAAGTTTCGTGCGTGTTCGCAACTGCCCCAAACGATCGCGTGCTTTGATTACATCGTCGTGATGGGGATGTATAGTCAATACCAGATCATAGGCCTGTTGTGCGCGCTCGAGGTATCCAAGGCGTTCATAAATAAAACCCAAGAACGCCAAGGCATCAAAATGGTTTGGATTAATGATCAGCGCCTGTTTCAAATCCGCAATCGCTGGTCCGAAATAATCCTGTGCCGCATAACAGCGGGCACGCCCCAGATAGGCCGCCACAAAGTCCGGTGCAAATTCGATAGCAGCGGAAAAATGTTCGCAAGCGCGCGTAAAATTTTGTTGTTCCAAATTATTTTGCGCCCGCTGGTACACGACATCCACAGCATCCGATCCTGATTTACGCCACAAAAATCGCAGTTCTTTGGCGATGGATTGCGCAGTTTCTGCGCTGCTTTTTGCCAATTGATCCAACAACGGGTCAATTTTCGTGTCACTTGCTTGACACATTGCAACAGTTGCGCCCAAACTGAACCACAGTGCGCCGGTTGCCGCCAAGGCATGTTTGATCAAGTATCTATGTTTCGCCATAATTAGAAACGTAACACGTTACCAAAAACAATCCAGCATAATTAGGAGAAGAATATGAGCGATTTATTGAACGCAGCGGTCGAAGCTCTGGCATCCAAATTGGGTGACAAAGGGTTTGATGGTTCCGCCAAATTCGAAATCGAAGATCACGGAGCGATCATTATTGATGGCGCAGGTGTACGCGTTAGCGACGATGAAACAGATGTCACGCTAAGCGCAACCTCGGATGTATTTGAGGGCATTTTGTCAGGCGATGTGAACCCAACATCAGCCTTTATGTCGGGCAAGTTGCGCGTATCGGGCGACATGGGCGCGGCCATGCGATTGGGATCAATTCTATCTTAAAACAGTTGTAAAATATGTCACAAAATTCAAATACATTAAACATTAGCGAACATTACATTAAAACCAAAGACGATATTACCCTTAGGGTCTGCGCAGCCAAGCCGCAGGCGCCTAGGGGCACCATGTTTATTTTGACGGGCCGCACCGAATATGTCGAAAAATACGACCAAGTGCGCGATTTCTGTTTACGTCAAAATATGAATGTAATCGTGTTTGACTGGCGCGGTCAGGGATTATCTGATCGTGTGGCACGCGACCCACGTTTGGGACATGTGCATGATTTCCAAGATTATCAAACCGATCTGGATGCGGTGTTAGATTTTGCATCCTCAATCGGATGCGATGGGCCCAATTACATGCTGGCCCATTCAATGGGCGGCTGTATTGGCTTGCGTAGGCTTGTGTCCAAATCAGATTTTGCAGGTGCGATTTTTTCAGCACCAATGTGGGGCATTTATTATAACTCATTTTTGACACCGATTGCGCAGCGTGTCGCTGCTATTGGATGTGCTTTGGGGTTATCTTACAATTACGCGCCAGGCACGGGGCCGCAAGCCTATGTTTTGGAAACAGATTTTTCTGATAACAAACTGACCGACCATCGCCAATCTTGGGATTTGCTGATCAAGCAGGTCACCGACATGCCCAGCTTGATCCTTGGTGGGCCCAGCTGGCATTGGCTAAAACAAGCCGAAGATGAAATGCACGCCTTGGCCCAATGTGCCAGCCCCGATGTGCCCAGCGTTGTCATTTTGGGCACGCGCGAAGAAATCGTAGATCCCGATCGGATCAAGGCGCGTGTTGGCTGTTGGCAAAGCGGGTCGTTGATTACCGTCCAGGATGGCAAACACGAAACCCTGATGAATGACCAAAAAACCAGCGATGATTTACTGACCCAAGCCTTTGCGGCCATCGGAATTGATGTGATTTAACACTCGCCCGTTGTGTTTCCTGCGCTAGCTATGATCCATGTCAGTGATTGAATTTACAGATCGTGGAATTTACTGCCCCGCCGGTGATTTTTATGTGGATCCATGGCGCCCTGTTGCACGGGCGGTGATCACCCATGCGCATGCCGATCACGCGCGGTTTGGTCATGCGGCTTATCTGTCCACGCCAATGACCGCCGCTGTCATGCGTCACAGATTGGGTGCGATCACCGCTGATACAGTTGAATATGGCGAACCGCGTTCCGTGGGCGGCGCGCGCGTGTCATTCCACCCTGCTGGGCACGTACCAGGATCAGCGCAAATCCGCATTGAGGTGGGCGGCGAAATCGCCGTTATTTCGGGTGACTACAAATTGGAAAACGATGGGCTATCGACCCCATTTGAACCGCTGCGCTGTCACAGCTTTGTGTCGGAATGTACCTTTGGGTTGCCAGCCTTTCGCTGGCCTGATGCCCAAGATACCTTTGCCGCGATGGCTCAGTGGCAGGCGGACAATCAGGCAAGCGGCAAAATCAGCATCTTAACCGCATATGGATTGGGCAAGGCGCAGCGATTGATCCAAGGTTTGGCCCCGCTGGGCCTGCCAATATTCACACATGCGGCAGTGGAAAATACCAACGAAATCCTGCGCGATTGCGGCGTTGCGGTTCCCGCAACACATCGCTTGGACACGCAATCGCCGACAGATGATCTGTGTCGGGGCATTGTCATTGCCCCGCCTGCAGCTGCTGACAGTGCAGCCCTGCGCAAATTGGGCCCCTGCGAGGTTGGGTTTGCCAGTGGCTGGATGGCCTTGCGCGGGATTCGGCGCAGGCGCGGGGTCGATCGCGGGTTTGTCATGTCGGACCATGCCGATTGGCCTGCGCTAAATGATGCCATTGCCGCAACTGGCGCGCAAAATATCTATGTCACACATGGGTACACGGACATATTTGCCAAATGGCTGAACGATACAGGCCACAACGCATCGGTGGTGCCAACTGAATTCGGGGGCGATGAGGATAGCGAATGAAACAGTTTGCCACCCTGATCCGCGGATTGGATCAAACCACCAAAACCACGCAAAAATTGGCCCTGTTGCAACAGTATTTCCAAACCGCGCCGGACGCAGACAAACTGTGGTGTTTGGCCCTGTTCACGGGCCGCCGCCCCAAACGGGCGATCACCACCACACAGCTGCGCGATTTTACCCAGCGCATCACCGCATTGCCCGCATGGTTAATCGAAGACACCTATGCCGTTGTGGGCGATCTGGCCGAAACAATCGCCCTAATCCTGCCCCCACCGCAGCATACAGATGACCGCCCCCTATCAGATTGGATGGACCACTTGGCCGCCCTTAGCAAGGCGGGCGAGGATGATAAATTTACCGCTTTGGCGCAGGCGTGGGATGGTTTGGGGCAGGATGAACGATTTGTCCTGAATAAATTGATCACGGGCGGGTTTCGCATTGGGGTGCAATCCAAATTGGTGATCCGCGCTTTGGCCGATACCTTGGACCAAGATGCGGCCGAACTGACCCATAAATTGATGGGGCAATGGTCGCCACAAACCCACAGTTGGTCACAGGTCATATTGGCCAATGACCCGATATCCAACATATCGCGCCCCTATCCATTTTATCTGTGCCACCCGAAAGACGACCAAGACCTTGGCGATTTGGCAGATTGGCATTTTGAATGGAAATGGGATGGGATCCGCGCCCAAATCATCAAACGTCAGGGCCATGTCTTTATCTGGTCGCGGGGCGAAGATTTAATCACCCCACAATTCCCCGATATTGTGGCCCGTGCGGCCGCGCTGCCCGATGGCACGGTGCTGGATGGCGAAATATTGGCCCATGATGGCACAGCCCCCCTGCCCTTTGCCCAGTTGCAAAAACGGCTTGGGCGCAAAAAACCGTCCGTGAAAACCATGCGTGATATTCCTTGCACGCTTTATACCTATGATCTTTTGGAACAGGGTGGCAGTGATTTGCGCCAACACCCCATTGCCGCGCGCAGGCAGGCTTTGGCCCCATTGGCCGATGCTGCTGGCTTTGCCGTATCGCCCACCCTGCACCCAACCACATGGGCCGAGGCCGACACATTGCGCCAATCCGCCGCCGATCACAGCGCCGAAGGGTTGATGATAAAACACCGCAATGGCGCCTATCATACGGGGCGCAAACGCGGCGAATGGTGGAAATGGAAACGCGACCCCATGACGATCGATGCCGTCATGATATATGCCCAAGCGGGCCATGGCCGGCGCGCCAATTTATTTACCGATTACACCTTTGCCCTATGGGATGGCGATTCACTGGTCCCCATTGCCAAGGCTTATTCGGGGCTTACCGACGCTGAATTTCGCAAAATCACCGCCTGGGTGCGTAAAAACACACTGCAACGCTTTGGCCCTGTCCGACAAGTTCCCCCACATCACGTCTTTGAATTGGCGTTTGAAGGGATACAACCCAGTCCCCGCCATAAATCTGGCATTGCCCTGCGCTTTCCCCGCATGCTGCGCTGGCGCACCGACAAACCCGCGACCGAGGCAAATACATTAGCAGATATTCGGCAATATCTGCCCTAACGTCTTGAACCTGCCCCGATGGATGTCTAGGTTTCCATCAATTGATAATGAGGATCCCATGAAACTTGAAAATTCTATCGTCTTTGACGCAAATGCCAGCTCAGGAAATCGCAATTTAGGCGACCTGCCAGAATGGAACCTTGACGATCTTTATAAAGGCCAAGAGGATCCAAAACTGGCCCAAGATTTGGACTGGCTTGACACCGAATGCGCCAGCTTTGCGGCGGATTATGAAAATAAACTGGCTGATTTATCGTCGGCCGAAATGCTGCGCTGTATTGAACGCAATGAACGCATTTCCGCCATTGCCGGTCGGATTATGTCCTTTGCGGGCCTGCGGTATTACCAAATGACAACCGATGGCGAACGGACAAAATTCATGTCCGATATGCAAGAAAAAATCACCAACTTTACAACCCCTTTGGTGTTTTTCACGCTTGAACTGAACCGTTTGGGCGACACGCATCTGGACGACTTATATGCACAAAACGCGGGTCTTGCCCGCTATAAACCTGCGTTGGATCGTGTGCGCGCTATGAAACCCCATCAGCTGTCGGATGAATTGGAAAAATTCCTGCACGATATGGGCGTTGTAGGCGATGCATGGGAAAAGCTCTTTGATGAAACGATCGCTGGCCTGACCTTTTTTGTGAATGGCGACGAATTAAATATCGAAGGCACGCTAAACCTGCTAACCGAACAAGACCGCGACATCCGCCAAGCCGCGGCCGAAGAATTGGCCCGTGTCTTTGGCGAAAATATCCGCACCTTTGCCCGTGTCCACAACACCCAAGCCAAGGAAAAGGAAATCATCGACCGCTGGCGCGGCATGCCCACCGCGCAAAGCGCACGCCATCTGGCCAACCACGTCGAACCCGAGGTGGTCGAAGCCCTGCGCAACGCGGTCGTCGCAGCCTATCCTAAACTCAGCCACCGCTACTATGAATTGAAACGCAAATGGCTAGGGCTGGATCGTATGCAGGTCTGGGATCGCAACGCGCCCCTGCCCATGGAAAACACCCGCATCATTGATTGGGATCAAGCGCGCGATGTTGTCATGGATGCCTATGGCAGTTTTGATCCGCGCATGGCCGATCTGGCGCAACCTTTCTTTGATCGGGGCTGGATTGATGCCCCCGTCAAACCGGGCAAGGCGCCGGGAGCTTTCGCCCATCCCACGGTCACAGATGTGCATCCCTATGTGATGCTAAATTACCTTGGAAAACCGCGCGATGTCATGACACTGGCCCACGAACTGGGCCACGGCGTGCATCAGGTGCTGGCCGCAGATCAGGGCGAAATGCTCTCCTCCACTCCGTTGACACTGGCCGAAACGGCCTCGGTCTTTGGCGAAATGCTGACTTTCCGTAAAATGCTAGATGGCGCGCGCGACCAAAACGAACGCCGCGTCATGCTGGCCGGCAAAGTCGAAGACATGATCAACACCGTTGTGCGCCAAATCGCCTTTTATGACTTTGAATGCAAATTGCACGCTGCACGCCGTCAGGGCGAATTGACCCCAGATGATATCAACGCGCTGTGGATGTCTGTGCAGGCACAATCCTTGGGCGATGCCTTTGACTTTATGCCCGGATATGAAACCTTCTGGGCCTATATCCCGCATTTCATCCACTCGCCCTTCTACGTCTACGCCTATGCCTTTGGCGATGGCTTGGTCAA
>CAZWFE010000046.1:0-16685 GCA_964633145.1 uncultured Phaeobacter sp.
TGTACATTCGAAACAGCGCAACAGGTGTTCGCCCTGCTGCTATCGCGCAACCCCCACGATCTGGACGCGTTGATATATCGGGCCGAAACCCTGCTGCAATCGGGGGACATGGCGCAGGCGCGGGCCTGTCTGCAACGGGCGATCAGCCTGTTGGGGCACAGGGCAGCGCATCGGTTACAACCCATGATCGACGACTTGAACGCGCAGTTGTCCTTAGCTGGACTGCGCGCATGATGACACCCACGACCTTGATGAATATCATTCGCGCAACGGGATCGACAAGCGTGGCCAATGACGTGGCCGACCTGCGTTTGGCGCAAAACCTGCCAACGGCCACACCTGCCCCTGCGGTTCGACAGGGCGCGCAACAGACATTGCCGCAGGCGCCATTTGCATCAGGTCCACCTGTGACGGGACAGGGCAATCCTACAAACGCCCGTCCTGCATCCATGGAAATGGCGCGACCTGTCATCGCCGCCTCGGCCCACAGGTCGTTGCAAACCGCACTGGCCCCATCAGGATCACAGGCGGCCACCCAAGATCAGGGTGCCAATGTGGATCGCAGCAGTGTTGCGCCCTCGGTTACATTAATGCGCAGTTTTTTTCAATCTTTACCCGCTCCAATGGCGCAGGGCGCAGGCGTTGGACCGAATGTGCCACAGCCACCGCAACAGGACGGCGCGGCTGTGGTCGCGCAACGCCCGACCACGACAGATCAACCAGATATGCCGCAGGGCACCGTTGTTCAAACAGCCCGCAGTGCGGTATCGGCATCGGTGGGGACAACGGGGGCATCGGGCCTGCACCCTGCCATGGCGCAATTGGACCGCGTGCTGGATCAGCTGGCAGCGCAGTTTTTGCCGCGCGGACCCAAGCTGACGCCATCGCGTGGCGTGACACAGCCCAGCCTGCAATCCGCTGCGGCGGCTATGCCCGCAGTGCCACTGCCCTTGCGCCCAGGTCCCGTGCCATTGGTTACACCACTGCCTGCGGGTACGCCTGCGCAGACGGGAACGCCAAATTCATTATCGCCGCAATTGATGTTACAATTCCCACAACTTGGTCCATTGCTGCGCGATGCCACTTGGCAGGTCGTGTCGCACCCCAATCTGGCACCTGTCGTATCTGAATTTATGCAGGCAGGCGCTGTCGTCGCGCCATCGGCACAGCCCGCAGCACAAACCGCACAGTTGCCCCGCAGCGATGCAATGGCCGCTGCAATTGCCGCCACTTTGGTCGACGCAAATGAGGCGGTGCAATCTGCCCCTGTCCCCCCAACGCAGCCGGCAATACCGATAACAGCGCGTGATTTATCCATCTTGGTTGCGATGAATGCTGCAATGTTACCTGGGTTTCCCAATCTAATGTCATCACAAACCGCCGCCGCCCTGCGGTCGCGCGATCTGGGGCAGAAATTGGCAGATTTGGCCCACAAACTGCGCACCATGGATCCCCAAGAACAACGCGTTTTTTTGGCGGGCCTGCATCTGCCCATTCGTGTTTTGCATGATTTACAGCGCCAAGCCAAAAAATGGGCCCGTCATTTGGGCGATGTCATAACACCTGATACGATTGAGGGGTTTTTATTGCTCTGCCTGACGGTTTTGGGCTGGCCCACGGCGGTCGCGGAATACCTATGGTATTGCCTAACGGCCACGGATGATCCTGATGACATACCCACCTATGATGTGTGGAATGGGTGATCGGCCTTGGGACTTTACTTGGATCGATTTTTAGGCAAAATGGGTAAATAGCCACCATTTTCAAGAATTGATATAAAATGTCCTATATCGAGAACGTCAAAACCTTTGTTCGGGTCTATGAACTGGGGAATATGTCTGCTGCGGCGCGTGACCAGCGGATTTCACCTGCTGTCGCCTCTGCTCGTATTTCCCAGCTAGAGGATCATCTGGGCGTGCGATTGTTCCAGCGGACAACCCGACAATTGACGCCCACCGAACAGGGCAAGCTGTTTTACCCCGGCGCCGTGCGTGTTTTGGAAACGATAGAAGAGGCCGAAGCCGCTGTCCAAGACATCACGCAATCCCCCCGTGGATCGATTTATGTGGCCGCACCTTTGGGCATTGGGCGCCGGTTTGTGGCCCCCGCGGTTCCCCAGTTCAAAGAAGTATATCCCCTGATTGATGTGCGCCTGCGCTTGTCTGATCGCAAAGTGGACCTGACCGCCGAAGGCCTGGATATTGCGTTTTTCTTGGGCAACCCCGAAGATTCCACTTTGAAACTGCGCAAGTTTGCGGATTGTCCACGGCTGCTGTGTGCATCGCCCAAATATTTATCGAAACGTGGTGTGCCAAAATCACCAGAAGAGCTGATAAACGGCACCCATGATTGTTTGAACCTGCGGTTCCCTGGTGCGTTAGAGTTTCAGTGGCCGTTGCAAACAGAGCAAGGTGTGCGCAAATACCCTGTGACAGGCCCGTTTGAATCGGATGATGGCGATGTGCTGACGACATGGGCCCTGGATGGCCATGGTATTATTATGAAGCCATATTTCGATGTCGCCGAACACCTGCGCGCCGGCGAATTGGTGCCGGTTTTACCCGCCGTTAAGCCGACGGATGTTCAACTGGGCTGCCTATATCCGCACCGCCGTAAACAAGATCCCAAGTCGCGATTATTTATCGAATTTATGGCAAGCTCAATCGCGCAGCGTCTTGGAACCAAAGCCCATATCGTTTAACTGCCCCGATACGTCGAATAGCCAAACGGCGATAGCAGCAGTGGCACGTGGTAATGGTCTGCCACGCTCATGCCAAAACGAATTGGAACCTGATCCAGGAAGCGGGGGGTTTCTGGGGTAACACCAGTTGCATCCAGATAGGCGCCGGCGTGGAATACCAATTCATAGGTGCCAATTTCGAATTCATCAGCTGGCAAAATATGGCTATCCGTGCGACCATCGTCATTCGTGGTAAGTGTGCGGATAAAGTGCCGTTCATCGCCAGTCACGCGGTATAGGTCGATCTGCAATCCCTGCGCGGGGCAACCGCGGGCCGTGTCCAAAACATGGGTTGTAAGATATCCTGACATAATCGTCCTCTCTGTCCAGTTGGCTATATGATGCACGAAAAAACGGGCATGGTAACGTCACTTCATTTGTGTAACTGTTTCAAAAATATTTTGAAACTGAATAAGGCTTTCTTGGATTACAAGTAACTGAACGAGACGTGGAGGCAAACGATGCGCTATATCCGAAATATGTCTGGCTATGGACAATGCGCGCCTGATGCAGCGTGGCCGAACGGCGCTAAAATCGCAATTCAATTTGTTGTGAATTACGAAGAGGGCGGTGAAAACTGCGTTCTGCATGGTGACGCCGCATCCGAAGCATTCCTGTCCGAAATCGTCGGGGCCGCGCAATGGCCTGATCAGCGCCATTGGAACATGGAAAGCATCTATGAATATGGTGCGCGTGCCGGGTTCTGGCGGTTGCATCGGTTGTTTACCGAATTGGATATTCCTGCAACTGTTTATGGTGTTGCGACCGCTTTGGCACGCAGTCCTGAACAGGTGCGCGCGATGCAATCTGCGGGATGGGAAATTGCCAGCCACGGTTTGAAATGGGTCGAACACAAAGACATGGACCCAGATACAGAACGCGCCCAAATTGCCGAGGCCGTGCGCCTGCATACAGAGGTGACAGGCGAACGTCCGCGCGGATGGTATACGGGGCGCTGTTCGGTCAACACGGTCCCCTTGGTCGCGCAAGAGGGCGGGTTTGATTATATTTCCGACACCTATGATGATGATTTGCCCTATTGGATGACGGTTGATGGGCGCGATCAGTTGATCATACCCTATACGCTGGATGCCAATGATATGCGCTTTGCCACGCCGCAGGGGTTCAACGCGGGCGACCAGTTTTTCAATTACCTCAAGGATTCTTTTGATACGCTTTATGCCGAGGGGCAGGCGGGATCGGCCAAAATGATGTCCATCGGGTTGCATTGCCGTTTGATCGGTCGTCCCGGTCGCGTGGCGGCCCTGCGTCGGTTTATGGAATATGCAAAATCCCATGCGGATGTGTGGTTTGCACGCCGCATTGATATTGCGCATCACTGGGCCGCGACCCATCCGCCCGTGCATTATGAACGTCCATCTCAGATGGATCGCGATCGGTTTGTGCAGCTGTATGGTGGGATTTTTGAACATTCCGCTTGGATTGCGGATGCGGCCTTTGATCTGGAATTGGGGCCTGCGCATGATACGGCGATTGGATTGCACAATGCGCTGTGTCGCGTATTCCGATCGGCCAGCCGTGACCAGCGTTTGGGCGTTTTGACGGCGCACCCTGATTTGGCGGGCAAACTGGCGGCGGCGAAACGGTTAACGGCCGAATCCACATCGGAACAGGCCTCGGCCGGATTGGATGCGCTGACAGATCAGGAACGCGAAACATTCACGCGGTTGAACACCGAATATGTCGCCAAACATGGGTTCCCGTTCATCATCGCGGTGCGTGACCATGACAAAGCGTCGATTATGGCCGCCTTTGAACAGCGGATTGGCAATGATACGGACACCGAATTTGCCCAAGCCTGCAAACAGGTCGAACGGATCGCAGAATTTCGGTTGATGGATATTTTGCCATGACGCGGACAATCGTGATTGAACCGATGGACGCCGATCAATTCGCCCCCTTTGGCGATGTGTTGGATGTGTCGGGCGATCCCGATAAAATCATAAACCAAGGCATGTGTGGCCGATACCACGACCGCGCGCATTTGGATTTTGCCGATGGGCGTGCGGGCGTCAGTCTGTTTCACGCTCAGGTTCGTGAATTGCCCTATCATCTGGATATGGTCGAACGTCATCCTGAGGGGTCACAATGCTTTGTTCCTATGGCGCATGTGCCGTTCTTGGTGATTGTGGCATCTGATGACAATGGCACGCCTGTGAACCCCCGTGCATTCCTGACCCAAGCGGGCCAAGCGATCAATTTTCATCGTGGTACATGGCACGGTGTTTTGACGCCGCTGCACGAACCAGGGCTGTTCGCAGTGATCGATCGCATCGGAGAAGGGGTAAATCTAGAAGAGTTTTTCTTTGACCAACCATATGTTGTGGTGGCAAGCTAATCTATAGCGGCCCGTCAGAGGCCGTTCCAGTCAATAGGGAGAAAGAAAATGACTGACACATCAATCGGTACCGCAGAACAACTGCGCGACCCAAATTACACGCCCCCCTTGGGCAAAGCGGTGCCGCTAGGCATCCAACACGTTTTGGCAATGTTTGTATCCAACGTGACACCAGCGATTATCGTTGCGGGTGCCGCTGGTATTGGCTTTGGCTCTGATCAAGGTGCGTTAGGGTTTCCTGACATGACCTATCTGATCCAAATGTCGATGCTGTTTGCTGGCGTTGCGACATTGTTTCAAACCATTGGTCTGGGACCAGTGGGCGCGCGGTTGCCAATCGTGCAAGGCACATCATTTGCCTTTATTCCAGTGATGATCCCAGCGGTTGCTGGATTGGGTACCGCTGGTTTGGCAGGTCTGATGACCGGTGTCGTCTTGGGTGGTATTTTCCACTTTATGCTGGGCCTATTCGTGGGGCGCATCCGCTATGCTTTGCCGCCCTTAGTCACAGGTTTGATCGTTTTGATGATCGGTCTGGCATTGGTCAAAGTGGGCATTCAATACGCCGCAGGTGGTGTGCCGCTGATGGGCAAACCTGCCTTTGGCAGCATGGCAATGTGGGCCCCCGCGCTGGTGGTGGTTTTTGTCACTTTGGCGATCAAATTCTTTACCCGTGGTTTTATGTCCACTGCGGCGGTTTTGATCGGTATTATTGCGGGGTACTTGGTTGCGATGGCGATGGGTCAGGTCAACTTTGGCAATGTGGGTCGTGCCGCGATGTTCAACGTGCCAATGCCGTTCAAGTATGGATTTGAACTGAATTGGGCGATTGTGATCGGTATGTGTTTTATGGCCGTCATTTCAGCCATTGAAACCGTAGGCGACGTATCTGGTATCACCAAAGGTGGTGCTGGCCGCGAAGCGACAGACAAAGAAGTATCAGGCGCTACATTTGCAGACGGTCTGGGCACCGCGATTGGTGGTCTGTTTGGTGGTTTGCCAAACACGTCGTTCAGCCAAAACGTAGGCTTGGTCGCGATGACAGGCGTCATGTCGCGCCACGTTGTGACCATTGGTGCGCTGTTCTTGATCATCTGTGGGTTCATCCCCAAAGTGGGCGCAATCATCAACACAGTTCCAATCAACGTATTGGGCGGTGGTGTGATTGTGATGTTCGGTATGGTCTGTGCGTCGGGCGTGAATATGCTGTCAGACGTCAACTGGACACGCCGTAATATGGTAATCTTTGCCATTTCACTGTCCATTGGTTTGGGTTTGCAGTTGGAACCATCTGCATTGCAACACCTGCCAGGCACTGCAAAAATCCTGATGACATCGGGACTGTTGCCAGCGGCAGCATTGGCGATCATTCTGAACCTGATTTTGCCAGAAAATCTGGATTAATCGGACCCTTTCCAGAAAACGCCCCGACTTGTTCGGGGCGTTTTTTATTGGAAACATCTTGATTTCATGCCGCGAAACCGCAACTGTTAGGGTATGAACAATTACACACCCATAACATCTGCATCACAGTCCGACGTGGTGATGTTTCACCGCCGCGAATTGGCGGTGATATTATCGCTGTATGGACAGATGGTGGCGATGGGCGAATGGCGCGATTACGGAATTTCCACGTTAAAGGATTACGCTGTGTTTTCCGTGTTTCGGCGCACGGCGGAAAATCCGCTGTACCGGATCGAAAAACACCCCAAATTGCGAAACAAGCAAGGCGAATATTGTGTCATCGGGATGGATGGACAGATTCTAAAACGGGGCCATGACCTGAAAACCGTGCTGCGGGTGTTTGATCGCAAACGCATTCGCGCCGTGTAATGCGATTTCGGTCCTAATTCCAACACCAAATAAAAACGCAGATAAGTTTCGGCTGAAACCTATCTGCGCTGTGTGTGTCAGGGCGCAGATAATGCGCCCCGCAAATTGGTTGCCCAGTCTTAGCGACCCATCCGTGCAAACGTCTGGCGCATGTCTGTGCCATGTCCAAACCAGTTTTTGAACACACCGCTTAGGTGATTGACGATGCGCACACGCTGTGTCTGACCTTGTGCTTCGGCATCAATGGCATCTTGACCGGAATAAGCAATCAAATCCGCTTGTACATCAGCTTCTTTTGCGATCACGGCACCGCTGCGGCTTGTGACGGTTATATCAAACGTAATGTTATGCACGCCTGAGACAGTTAGGTTTTTGCGTGCAATGTCTGAAATCGCGTGGAATTTCTTGACCTCAACATTCAAATTGACCGTTTGGCGGCCGCGCATATCGCGTGTGCCGCGTTTGATAGAGTCTTCGAAAATATCGCGGACTTGGGCGCGACGGTCGCCCGCGGGCTCTCCGCGCCAAACAATATCGCCGTCTGGGCTGTATGAATCGTTTTCGTTGATGGTTAATGTGTCCGGGACATTTACTGTAACGGTCCCAATTCTCCAATTACTTGTGTCGCTTGCATTTAGGCCGCCGTAGTTTGTGCTCCAATTTGTGGCGCAGCCTGCTAGAACGGCCATAGATGCTACTGCAACCAAAAAGTTGCGTCGAATCATATCCTGTCTCCTCGTTATGCTAACCAAAGTTTATGGGTTAAATGTCGCAAACTCAAGGAATCCTGAGGCTATTTTGGGTTCCATTTTACTCAAAAAGTATAGGTTGAAAATGGAACAAAACATGAACAAAATACCAAGATGATTCCAGAGTTATCAGTGACCACAAACTTTACCTTTCTTACGGGGGCATCGCATCCGCAAGAATATATCGCGCGGGCGGCGCTGTTGGGGATGCCCGCAGTGGCGATTGCGGATGTAAATTCGGTTGCTGGAATTGTGCGCGCATATAGCGAATGCGCCCGTGTGACGCGGCTGGTGCGTGAACGTCAGCAGGCCGCTGATATTGGCCCGCCACTTCCCAATCATATCCCACAGCCCCCGTCGGCGCATATTTATAATATTCCACGCTTGATCCCTGCGGCGCGTTTGGTGACGCGGGATGGCATGAATGTGACGGCCTTGGCCGCAACACGGGCAGGGTGGGGCCGGTTGTGCCGCATTTTATCAATGGGTCAACAGCGGGCCGCCAAGGGGCACTGTGACTTGATGGTGGATGATCTGTTAAACGCGCAGCCATATGCCATGGGTGGGATATTTTGGCTTGTACATGTGCCAGACCATCCGTCAGATCATTGGTATGGATTGGCACGAACATTGGTGTCCCAGTATCAAGACAACGTTTTTGTTGTTTTATCTCCGCGCTATGATGGGCAGGATGATGCGCGATTTTCACAGCTGGCAGATGTGGCGCAACGGCTGCAGTGTGGTGTGATTGCCAGTGCATCCCCAATGATGCACCACGGCAAGCGACGCAGATTAGCAGACGTTTTGACCGCAATCCGATTGGGCGTGCCCGTGGCGCAGTTGGGCCGTGCAGCATTGGCCAATGGGGAACAGCGGTTGCGCAGCCCAGATGAAATGCGAATTATATTTCATGCCTATCCCCAAGCCATTCGCGCGGCCCAGAATATTTTGCAACAGTTGGAATTTTCACTCGACCAACTGCGCTATGAATATCCGTCGGAAATATCTGATGGGGACAGTCCTGCTGATCGGCTGCGGCGGCTGGCCTATGATGGGTTGGCATGGCGCTATCCCACGGGGGCACGGGATCGGGTGCGGGGTATGTTGGAACATGAACTGAGCTTGATTTCCAAACTGGGGTATGAGCCGTATTTTCTGACCGTGCGTGATATTGTGGCATTCGCTCGGGATCGTGGTATCCTGTGTCAGGGGCGGGGATCGGCGGCAAATTCGGTGGTCTGTTATTGTCTGGGTGTCACATCGGTCAGTCCCGAAATCGGTACGATGGTGTTTGAACGCTTTGTGTCTGAGGCCCGCGATGAACCCCCCGATATTGACGTTGATTTCGAACATGAACGCCGCGAAGAGGTGATCCAGCATATTTACGAAAAATACGGCCGTCACCGTGCAGGGTTATGTGCCACAGTGATCCATTATCGTGGCAAACGCGCCATTCGCGAAGTGGGCATCGCCATGGGATTATCGCCCGATACGGTCAGTGCATTGTCATCGCAGCTGTGGGGGTTTTTCAGTGCCAAGGGGATTGAACCGCATCGGTTGCGCGAAATTGGGTTAAACCCCGATGATCCCCATCTGCGCCTGACGATCCAGCTGGTCTATGATATCATCGGTTTTCCCCGACATCTTAGCCAGCATGTGGGTGGTTTTATCATTACCCAAGGCCGTCTGGATGAATTGGTCCCCATCGAAAACGCCACGATGGAGGATCGCACCGTCATTTGTTGGGACAAAGATGACATCGACGCGCTGGGCATCCTAAAGGTGGATGTTTTGTCGCTGGGGATGTTGTCGTGCCTGCGCCGATCCTTTGATTTGATGCGCCAACATGTGGGTCAGGATTTCGACCTTGCGACCCTACCGCCCGAGGATCCGCGCGTTTACGATATGTTGTGCCGTGCCGACAGCATCGGCGTGTTCCAAGTCGAAAGCCGCGCGCAGATGAATTTTCTGCCGCGCATGAAGCCGCGATGTTTTTACGATCTGGTGATCGAGGTTGCCATTATCCGCCCTGGTCCCATTCAGGGCGATATGGTCCATCCCTATATCCGTCGCCGAAACGGAGAGGAGCCCGTGACATTCCCATCAGATGCCTTGGGGCAGGTGTTGGGCAAAACGCTGGGCGTGCCATTGTTTCAGGAACAAGCCATGCAGATCGCCATCATTGGCGCGGGGTTTTCCCCAGACGAAGCGGACCGTTTGCGCCGGTCGCTGGCCACGTTCAAAAAACATGGCAATGTCAGCGAATTTCAGGAACGGTTTATTCGCGGTATGCTGGCCAATGGTTATGATCGTGATTTTGCCGAACGCTGTTTTTCCCAGATCGAGGGGTTCGGATCCTATGGCTTTCCCGAAAGCCATGCGGCCAGCTTTGCGCTACTGGTCTATGCCAGTGCGTGGATCAAATGTCATCATCCTGCGATTTTTGCCTGTGCTTTGTTAAATTCCCAGCCGATGGGGTTTTATGCCCCTGCCCAGATCGTGCGCGATGCCCGCGAACATGGGGTTGTGGTGCGCCCTGTCTGTATCAATGCCAGTTATTGGGACAATACGCTGGAACCGGATGGGCGCGGGGGCTTGGCCCTGCGGCTGGGATTTCGCCAGATCAAGGGCCTGCACCAAGAGGACGCACAATGGATCACCGCCGCACGCGGCAATGGGTATCAATCCGTCCAAGATGTGTGGCGGCGGGCGGGTTTGGCTCCCGCTGCCTTGGTGGATTTGGTCAATGCAGATGCCTTTGCCAGCCTTGGGATCCACCGACGACAGGCATTGTGGGATACCCATGCCATCCCGAAATCCGATGCATTGCCACTGTTTGCCCATGACCTAGAAGGCGAGGTGATCCGCGAAACCCTGCCCAATTTGCCACAGGCCACATTGGGGGAAAATGTTGTGAATGATTACACATCCCTACGCCTTAGCCTGCGGGCGCATCCAGTGGCATTGCTGCGCCATATCCTGACCCCGTCACTGGGGCAACGCTATACATAAAAAAGTTGAAAAGCATGACCACGTGCATCCACAGAGCTGCACAAAGGTTTACGCAACGACGACAGACTCTCTGGGAAAGCTGACCGAACACAGAAATCTATTCCGGCTAGCCGATATGCGTCAGTGCCTTTGTCACATCGCTGTTTGGGTCACATAAAGCGTCGATCACATCAAAATGATGCCGCTGATCGGCAATCATCACCTGTGCGCCCCATTGGGGGCCAAAGGCGCGGGCCTGTTCCAAAAATACGGGCCGTTCGTCACCACCCACCAGCACTGTCACACGAACGGATGGCGCGGGGTGCAACAGGGGGCTTTCCGATGCGGCAGTATCAGGGGTTAGGGCGAAATCATCGTTCATTTTCGTATGGATCAATTCGCGCAAATCACCGACGGGCGAAATGGGGACGATATGGGCAATGCGCGCGGTAATATCGGCGGGCAGGACCTGCCCCATGCGCGCCACCAAATGTCCGCCTGCGGAATGGCCTGTCAACGACAGTGGTCCGGAAAACCGTGCGGCAATCTGTTGGGTCAGCTGCGAAATCTGTTGGGTGATCTGGGCGATTGATACAGTGGGACACAGGTCATAGGATGGCATCACCACCCGCCAGCCGCGATCCAACGCGCCTTGGGCCAGATGTGACCAAAATGATTTGTCAAAGCGCAGCCAATATCCGCCATGCACGAAAATCATCGTGCCGCGCGCCGGTTGTTCAGGTTCAAACAGGTCATAGCATTGCCTGTCTGACCCGCCATAGGGCACATCCAATTCTGCAGCCCCCCGCGCCAGTGCGGCATCGCGGAATTCAGTGGCGGTTTTGGTCCATCTGGTTATAAACGCATCTGCATTCTGGATATAGGCAGCATTGGCGTATCGGTCATCAAAATCAATTGTCATGGCATTCCCCATTTCAGGACTGGACAAACCTGTTCTAACTTGCTTTGCCTATGCACAACATATCTATCGGAGGTTAAAATGACAACAGATGTAACCAACCTGAAATCACTGCTAAAAGACCCAAGTTTGCTGGTCACCCAAGGGTATTTGGCGGGCGTATGGACCGACGGAGAGAACGGCGATACGTTTGATGTCATAAACCCCGCACGCGGTGACGTCATCGCGCAGGTGGCCAATTTTTCCCGCGCCCAAACCGCCCAAGCCATCGCCAAAGCACAAATCGCCCAGAAAGAATGGGCCGCCCGCACCGCCAAAGAACGCAGCATGATCCTGCGCCGTTGGTTCGATCTGATGGTGGCAAATACGGACGATTTGGCAACGATCCTGACCGCCGAGCAGGGCAAACCATTGGCCGAGGCCAAGGGCGAAATCGCCTATGGTGCGTCGTTCATCGAGTTTTTCGCAGAAGAGGCCAAGCGCGTCTATGGCGAAACCATTCCTGGTCACCAAGCGGATAAACGCATTACGGTGATCAAACAGCCCATCGGTGTTGTGGGATCCATCACACCATGGAATTTCCCCAATGCTATGATCACACGCAAGGCAGGCCCAGCCTTGGCCGCTGGCTGCGCCTTTGTCGCGCGCCCTGCGACGGAAACACCGCTGTCTGCATTGGTTCTGGGCGTCTTGGCGGAACGTGCGGGCATTCCCGCGGGCGTGTTGTCCATCCTGCCATCCAGTCACGCGTCCGAGGTGGGCAAGGAATTCTGCGAAAACCCGATTGTGCGCAAACTGACCTTTACCGGATCAACCGAGGTGGGGCGCACATTGCTGCGTCAAGCGTCCGATCAGGTGATGAAATGTTCGATGGAATTGGGCGGCAATGCCCCCTTTATCGTGTTTGATGACGCTGATCTGGATGCCGCCGTCGAAGGCGCGATTATGTGCAAATTCCGCAACAATGGCCAAACCTGCGTCTGTGCCAACCGCATTTACGTGCAGGCCGGTGTTTATGATGCCTTTGCCGAAAAACTGTCGGCTGCCGTGGCAAAATTGAAAATGGGCGATGGTCTGGCCGATGGCACACATTTGGGCCCGTTGATCAGCGACAAAGCGATTGCCAAAGTCCAAGAGCACATCGCAGACGCCACCGCCAAAGGGGCCAATGTCATTCATGGAGGCGAGACCTATCAGGGTGCTGGCCATTTCTTGCCGCCAACCATTGTAACAGGGGCGACGCGTGATATGGCGGTCGCGACCCAAGAAACCTTTGGCCCATTGGCACCATTGTTCAAATTCGATGATGTGGATGAGGTCATCGAATTGGCCAATGATACGATTTTCGGTTTGGCCAGCTATTTCTATGCCAAGGACCTAAGCCGCGTGTACAAGGTGGCCGAGGCTCTGGAATACGGTATCGTTGGTGTGAACACAGGCATCATTTCAACCGAAGTGGCCCCATTCGGCGGGGTCAAACAATCTGGTCTGGGCCGCGAAGGCAGCCATCACGGGATGGAAGACTATCTGGAAATGAAATACATCTGTATGTCAGTCTAGCAAAATACCAAACGGGCGCTGAGCAAGCGCCCGTTTGCACATAAATCGGGTTGTTACAGCCTGAAAAATACCGCACACACCACCTAAACAATAGGAGTATTCCAATGCGCATGTCGTCGTTTGATTGGGTGATGTTGCTAAGCCTATCGTTGATCTGGGGTGGGTCGTTTTTCCTCAATGCTGTGATTTTGACGGAATTGCCCACGCTGACCCTGGTCGCCGCGCGGGTCAGTTTGGCGGCGATTGCGCTATGGGGTTTTGCAGCCATCACGGGCCGATTGCGGGGGCTGACACCGGCTGTTTGGGCGGCCTTTGCCGTGATGGGGTTTTTGAATAACGCCATTCCCTTTACGTTCATTGTGCATGCGCAAACATCCATTTCATCGGGCTTGGCATCCATTCTGAATGCCACGACGCCCCTGTTCACCATTTTGGTGGCGGGTGTATTTTTGTCCGATGAACGGTTCAGCGTGATGCGATTGGCGGGCGTCGCGATTGGGCTGTTTGGTGTGGTTGTGATGATCGGCACAGATGCCTTGGATGGGATCGGCAGCAGCGTTTGGGCCCAGATGTTCAGTTTGGGCGCGGCCGTGTCCTATGGGTTTGCCAGTGTCTTTGGCCGCAGGTTTCGCAGGCTTGGGATTGATCCCATTCAGGTGGCTATGGGGCAGGTCACCATGTCGTCGCTGATGCTGTGGCCCGTGGCGATTGTGTTGGACCGTCCGTTTGATTTGGCAATGCCTTCTGTTACGGTCTGGGGCGCGCTGGGCGTGTTATCGGTGATCTGCACCGCCTGCGCCTATATTTTGTATTTCAAGGTGTTGGAACGCGCAGGGGCCACGAATATTTCGATGGTCACCTTTTTGGTGCCTGTATCTGCCATTTTGTTGGGTATTTTGTTTTTGGGCGAAACGCTGCATATCAGCCATGTGATCGGAATGCTGTTGATCGGCCTTGGGTTAATCGTGATTGATGGGCGCATGTTTTCGCGAATGGGGAATTGACCAAGGCCGCCCCATTCGTTAGGGCAGGCCAAAATTCCAAAGGGGCACCATCATGGCACGCAAGAAAAAAGGTCGCGATATTTCCGGTTGGCTGGTTATTGACAAACCTGCGGGCATCACATCCACAGCCGTTGTGAACAAGGTAAAATGGGCCTTTGATGCGAATAAGGCGGGCCATGCTGGTACGCTGGATCCTGAGGCAACAGGCGTATTGGCCGTGGCCTTGGGCGAGGCTACGAAAACCATCCCCTATATCACCGACGCGCTAAAGGCCTATGAATTCACCGTTCGATTGGGCCAAGCCACAAACACCGATGATGCCGAAGGTGAAGTGATTGCCCAAAGCGATGTACGCCCCGACGATGCCGCGATCAAGGATGCCTTGAACCAATTTTTGGGCGACATCGAACAAATCCCGCCCCAGTTTTCTGCCGTGAAAATTAATGGCGAACGGGCCTATAAATTGGCCCGCGATGGTCAGGACGTCGAAATTGCAGCGCGGCCATTGTATGTGGACAGTCTGATTATGCTGGACCGCCCTGATGCGGATCATGTCGTGTTGGAAATGGTCTGTGGCAAAGGTGGCTATGTTCGATCTATCGCACGTGATTTGGGCGCAGCACTGGGTTGCTATGGCCATGTGCTGCGGCTGCGCCGCATCTGGTCTGGCCCATTTGATGCCAAAGATGGGATCAGCATCGAAACACTAGATGCCCAAGCTAAAACCACCGATATTGACGCCCATCTATTGCCGCTTGAGGATGGCTTGGCCGACCTGCCCGAGGTCACCTGCACCCCCCAAGGTGCCACCAGATTGCAAAATGGCAACCCTGGAATGGTGATTGCCAGTGATGTGGATTATGGCGACGAATGCTGGGCATCGCTGGATGGTCACGCTGTTGCGGTGGGCGTTTACAAATCAGGTGAATTACACCCAACGCGGGTTTTTGTGCGCACGCCAAACTAGACGATTATGAATTGTCAAAATTGTTTTCGTCTGGATCATCATAGCTGTCAGACATGACCGCTATAGCAACGCACGCACAAATGAAAACCAGCGCCAAGGCGGGAAAAACATACAAGAAATACATTTTATTAAATCCAATTTTATAATGCCCTTACCCTATCACAGATTTGCCTTTATAGAAAGGAAAACGATAGGGGGCGGGCCGCATGATCACAAAACATCACCAAAAAAACGATGCTGCATCCGTTGCCATTTATTCGGATTGCGAAAAATACAGATACAGCCTGACGCGCGTTTGGGACGCAACGGTAAAACGTGTGACATTTGTCATGTTAAACCCGTCCACCGCGACCGAGGTGCAAAATGATCCCACCGTCGAACGCTGCGAACGCCGCGCGCGTACCTTGGGGTATGGGGCGTTTTGTGTGACCAATATTTTTGCATGGCGTGATACGGACCCGAAAAAAATGCGGGCCGCTGTGGATCCGATTGGTCCCCACAACGATACGGCCATTTTACAGGCCTGTGACTGGGCCAATGATGTTGTTGCTGCCTGGGGCAGCCATGGGGCACATCTGGATCGCGGTGCCGCAGTGCGCCGCCTGTTGGCCGCGCAACCCAAACCAGTACTGCACTTGGGGTTAACGCTCCATGGCCACCCCAAACACCCGCTTTATATCGCCTATGCGCAAAACCCTGAACCATGGGATTTTTCAAATGACTGATTCTGACCGACTGGCCCAAGCAATTGAAACACTAAACCAACACAAACTGATGCAGATCTATGCCAGCCCGTGGCGTATGATGTGGGCGAATTTTCTGCGTGGTTTGGCCTTTGGTCTGGGATCGGTTTTGGGGGCAACGATTTTGGTCTATGTGACGGTCCAGATTTTAGCGCAGATTGAATTTATCCCCATTCTGGGCGATTGGGCCGTGCAAATTATCGGCGAAATCGAAAGCAATCGTTAACCCACTTTGCCAAAACAAATTGATTTCGCCCCGCCCTCGCGGTTCATTCGTGATGGGTGAATTAAAAGGGGTGCAACATGACTATGTTTGCAGTGGTGTGTTTGACGTTGCTTGGGGGCATGGCAATTATGCCTGAATTTTCAGAGCCAATCACAAATGATCCAGATCCTGACGGGACCGATCAGCTGGATCCAGTCAATCCTAGTGATTTTCTGGACATTCTCATTGAGTATGGCGATGAAACTGACCAAGACATGCTTGGCACTGCCGGCATGGATCGGATCTTTGGTGATCTTGGTGACGATTATTTGGCAGGCTTTGATGGCGATGACGAATTGATTGGCGGGCAGGGCGACGACACTGTGCTTGGTGGTGCGGGGAATGACACCTTGGCGGGTCAGGACGGTCATGATGAACTGCAGGGTGATGGCGGCAGTGATATCTTAAATGGTGGCTTTGGAAATGATACAATTCTTGCGGGCAGTGGCGATGATATCGCTACGGGTGGCCAGGGAAATGACATTGCTGATGGCGGGCAGGGCAATGACGCCTTGCACGGAAATGACGGCGATGACACCTTGCTGGGCGGTATCG
>CAZWFE010000047.1:0-15658 GCA_964633145.1 uncultured Phaeobacter sp.
CGCTGCCGGTGAAGGGGCTTTTACGCATACCACCAAAAACCCGCAACCCCTAAAATACACTTTTTTCATCTTTTTTCAAAAAAAATCATCGCATGCCTCTTTTTTCATAAAGTTACCCACAGATTCAGTGAGTTATCCACAGAACTCAGGGTCATTTTTGGCAATTCAGACGAATCTGGGTGGAATCATCCTAGGAATCAGGTGCCGGAATCGCAGGCTGCAAAATGCTGTTGAACCTATACATGATAAAACCGCCCCTTACGGGCCCATTGGGGGATCCATTCAGCGTTCAGTTTCCCGAATACAGCCGCCTACTGTTTTCCATAGAACACGCCGGTATAGGCGGTGCCTGTCGTTTGCGACCGCACAATGCCCGCCACGCCAGTGGATTTTTCGCCCATAATTTGGCCCTGCATCAATCCGCTGACTTGTGTGCCCGAAATTGTTCCGATGGACACAGACGACGATGCCAGACCGCCTGTTGCTGGATCTAGGGTGATATCACTGACGCTGAATTGAAATTTCGACATATCCGCGGTGGTCAATCGCCCCTGCGGTGTCCCGCCTGCAAAATCAAGCGTCAGGGCAAAGCTGCCTGTTTCCTGCGTTTCTAGGGGATCCGCGCCAGTGACAGGGATCGATTGGAACACCTGCGCCTTGCCCGCGTAAGTGACATTGGATTGCGGCAGCGATACCGGTTTCGTCCCCACCGCCAAATTGGCGCGACCGATATTTTCATTTTCGACCAACACGACCGATGCAATTTCGTTATTCCCCAATACCACGCCATTGGACACAAGGGTGATTTGATTGCCATCACCAGACTGGCCCGTCAGCGTTTGGGTATAATATCCCTGCGCACTGCTGCTGGTTGGTGTGGTGATAACGTAATTTTGTGTTCTTAACGTGTCGGCCAGCGTCAATGTTTCAACAAACCCTTTATACACAAGCCCATCGGTGGTTTCGAACTGAACAACGCTAGAGCCATCAGCCAAAGACGAAAGCACAGCGTAGGGAATGGTGCCCACATTTTGTGTTGGCCCAGGATCTGGCGTCGGTGTTGGACTGACAGGGTTTACAGGCCCCTCAGATCCGCCCCCACAGGCGGCCAGTGTCAAAATCAAAGTAGATGCAATAAAAGAATAAAAACGCATAACGCAAATAACCAACCCTGTTTAAAGCAGATTATCAAAATACGTTATGCGTTACGACCAAAACATATCTACAATTTTGCAAAGATGTTTTTTAATTTTTGCAAAGTGGCCAATTAAGCTTGGCCAACTTTGTCCTGTGTTTTCGTGTCGAAATCAGATGCATCGTGGCGTTCGTGTAATTGCATCGCAGGATCACCATGCAGCCGGTTGACCATACGCCCACGCCGCACCGCATCACGCGCATCAATCTGTTCGGCCCAGCGCAGAACATTTTTATAGGACGTCACATCCAGAAATTCCGCTGCATCATATTGGCGGCCCAAAACCAATTGACCGTACCATGGCCAAATGGCGATGTCGGCAATCGTGTATTCATCGCCAACCATATATTGTGATTGGGCAAGGTGTTTGTCCAATACGTCCAACTGGCGTTTGACCTCCATCGTGAAACGATCGATGGGATATTCCATTTTAAAGGGCGCATAGGCATAAAAGTGGCCGAATCCACCGCCCAAATAGGGCGCGCTGCCCATTTGCCAAAACAGCCAATTCATACACTGCGTTTTCGCGACCAAATCTTGGGGCAAAAATGCCCCAAAGCGTTCCGCCAGATAAAGCAGAATCGATGCAGATTCGAAAACATGCAGATCGGGCGATTGCGTGGTATCGATCAGGGCCGGAATTTTTGAATTCGGGTTGACCGCGACAAAACCGCTGGAAAACTGTTCGCCATTGCCAATGTGGATGGGCCATGCATCATATTCGGCACCACTGTGGCCGGCGGCCAACAGCTCTTCGAACATGATTGTGACCTTAACGCCATTCGGGGTGGCCAGTGAATGCAATTGAAACGGATGTTTGCCGCGGGGCAATTCCGCATCATGCGTGGGCCCAGAGATGGGCCGGTTCACAGATTGAAATGCGCCCCCATTTGGTTGTTCCCATGTCCAAACCTTTGGCGGCGTGTATGTCGTATCTGTCATGTGTGTGATGGCCCCTTATGTTAAACCTAGGCCTAGATTTAGGTCAGTGGAACTGATCCCTCAAGGGGCCGACACAAACGAATGTCATTATTCTAGACGGGCGGGGAATCCATCGGCACGCAGATCAGTATCCAACAGGTCTTCTAGCAGCTTGGCAATCATTGGCGATTGCGCATCCCCACCGAACGCCGCTTTGGCCGCAACATAGGTTTGATTTGTCACCCCTGCCAAATCCAACGGCACGCCAAATTCGCGCCCAAAATCCAATGCAAAGCCCAAGTCTTTCAACGCAAGGTCAATGTTAAAGGCCACATCATACGATCCGTTCAAAATCAACGCACCCTCGGTTTCATGGACAAATGACGTCCCCGAACTGGCAGCAATCGCATTCCAAGACTGCGCCAAGTCCAATCCACCACGTTTGGCCAGCATCAATGCCTCGGCGCTGGCTTTTAGATGGATAAAGGCCAGCATGTTTGTGATCACCTTGATGATCGACGCAGATCCCAGTGGCCCCATGTGGAACACTTTGTTTCCCATCGCCTCAAACGCGGGCCAATGCAGATCGACCATATCTTGGTCGCCGCCGGGTAACATGGTGATTTCACCACGCGCGGCCAAATGCACGCCCCCTGTGACAGGCAGTTCCAACATGCGCACATCATGATCGCCCGCCACTTGGGCAAATTTCAAAACATCATCGCGACCCAATGTGGACATTTCGATCCAATGTTTGCCCGCCATATGGGGCAGAATTTCGGATAGCACCACCTCACTTACACGCGGCGATGGCAGGCATGTGATAACATGGTCCGCACTTTGTGCGACTTGCGCTGCACTGTCGGCCAAAGTGGCGCCCTGTTCTATCAGCGTTTTTGCCGCGTCGGGGTTGACGTCATAGACAGTAACGGAAAACCCCGCCTTTAATAAACAGGCCGCACAATTTGCCCCTAGGTTTCCTAGGCCAATATACCCATAGTGCATGTCGCTCTCCTATTGGAAATAGATGTTATAGTTTTTGCGAATGATATCATCCAAGTCGGGATCAATCATTCGACCTGCACTGTCTAGAATTTCATTTTTGCGTGCAATCGCTTTTTCAATCAAAATGGGACGATCTGCTTCGACCCATTCTTTGGGGCTCATCCGGTTTCCAAGGGCGGGATAGATATATTCTGTTTGCATCAGCGCCAATGTCTGCTCTGATCCCAGATAATGACCGGGACCGCCCAGACAGACCTGTTTCATCGCCTCGATCGATACGCTGTCGGGGGTGACATCAATGCCGCGCACTGTGCGCAACACCTGACCCAAAATGTCGTCACCCAAGACCAAGCTTTCTAAACAGAATCCCAACAGCGATGCATGCATGCCCACTGATTCATACACCATGTTCAGACCAGATAGACCCGCCATCACATTTGTAATGCCCTGTTCCCAGCCAGCCTGCATATCTGGCAATTTGGAATCACTGATCCCCGCAGCCGCCCCACCGGGCAAGCCATAGAATTGATGCATCTGCGCGCAGCCTGCCGTCAGCAGCGCCTGTTCGGCTGAACCACCCGACATCGCGCCCGTGCGCAAATCGGACACAAATGGCCAAGTCCCAAAAATCGCGGGATGCCCTGGCTTGATCGAATTGACATACACAACGCCTGCCAAACATTCCGCCACAGCCTGAACAATCGCCAAGGCAATCGGCGCAGGCGCGGTTGCCCCCGCCTGCCCCGCTGACAACAGCAGCACGGGCATGCCTGCGGCGATACAGTGTTCCATCGCCGTGCAGCTTTCTTCGGCGAATTTCATCGGCGGTACGACAAAGCAGTTTGAATTCGAAATAAAGGGGCGTTCCCGCCAAGCCTGTTCCGACCCTGCGATGGTGTGGATCATATCCATACAAGGTGCCACATGCGAGGGGTCAGAAAACGATGTGCCCACATGTTTTTTTGTTCCTGAGCAGGCCGCATAGATGGTGTTCAAATCCATTTCCAGATTGTCAGTGATGTCGCGACACACCATGGCCCGTTGGAAAAAATGAACGTTGTCCAGATTTTGCGTAATACGCGCCGCATCAAACAAATCCTGCGCGGTTGAATCGCGGTATGTATTGGTTTCCAAATCCACCACATGCACCGCAGCGCCTGCGGTTCCGAAATGGACATTTGTCCCACTTAGATGCAGATCATATTTCGGATCACGCCCATGCAGGGTGATATCGCGCGCAGCAAGCGCCAACATATCTTCGACCAATGCGCGGGGGAACCGCAGGCGACCATCGTCACCCAAAATCGCGCCGGCCTTGGTCATAGCATCAACACCCGATTGCGGTGCCTGTGACAGGCCGATTTGTTCCAGCGCATCTAGCGCCGCTTGGTGGATCTGTTCCTGTGCTGCTGGTGTCAGCGGCTTATAGGCCCCACCCGGCAATCCTGCACGGACTGGGCGTAGGTGTTCGGCCAAAGGCGCGGTCCGTTCAGCGCGGCGCGCATTGCGCCCACCTTGGCGTGCAGCACGGCGTGGCGCGCAGGTTTCCGTGTCCTGTGTCATAATGACCCCCATCGAATATCAATGGTGAAATTATGCTTAGGAAACTGTTGCAAACAATCACAAATTTTGCAGTATATTAATCGATATTATCGATTAGGTGTGCCATGCAGATTGAACTTATTGACACGTTTCTGGATTTGATTGACAGCCGCAGCTTTAATAAAACTGCCGAACGCCTAGGGATTACCCAATCCACTGTTTCGGCCCGCGTCAAATCGTTGGAAACCCAAGTGGGAAAAACCCTGTTTCATCGTTCCAGATCAGGCACCGAAATCACACCCGCAGGCACGGCATTTGAACCACACGCGCGGGGGCTGCGCCACAGCTGGAGCGAAGCCCTGAGGGCAACATCACGCAGCGGCAATACCGCGGTTGCGTTGCGCATTGGGTTACAAATTGATCTGGCCGCCACGCATATTGGGGATTGGGTTGATGGGTTTCAAAAGCAATTTAAAAAAACGGCATTCTACCTTGAACTGGACTATTCGAACCAAATGTGCAGTGATTTATTAACCGGAACCCTAGATTTCGCTGTATTGTACACACCGCGCTATTACCCTGATTTACACTTTGAAACGCTGGGGGCCGTACGCTTTGTCATGGTATCGACGGATGCGACCCGCTTGGATCAGGTCAAAACCCACACCTTTATTACAGCGAATTACGCCCCAGCCTTTGATCGTCAGCAACAACAAATGTTGCCTGATTTGGCCAATTCGCGCGTATCAAGCGGGTTGAACGCGGCGGTGATGGGATTGATTACCAGCATCGGCGGCACAGCCTATGTCCTAGAAGAAACCGCAACATGGCTGTCTGATACAAATCAGGCACATGTGGTCACTGATGCGCCGATCCTTGAACAATCGGTGTATTGCGGGTTCCATGTCCGCCATCGGTATTCGCATGTCCATTTGAAACTACGCGATACAGTCAAAGGCTATCTGCAAGGTTAATTTGACTTGATCTAGGACCTATGTAAGATCACCCAAAAACGAGAGAATAAATGGCCTATACACCAATAGATTTACCGCATCGCGTTCAACGCAGCGAAAACGACATGATCAAAGCGTCACAGGACTATCTAGAGTACATGCGCAAGCGTCATTCTGTGCGCGATTATGCGGATACACCCGTTCCATCCATCGTAATCGAAAATATTCTAGCCACGGCCGTCACTGCCCCCAGTGGTGCAAACCGTCAGCCATGGCATTTCGTCGCCATTTCGAACCCAGACATGAAACAACAAATCCGCACCGCTGCCGAGGACGAAGAAAAACAATTCTATGATGGCGGCGCAGGGGATGCATGGTTGTCGGCCTTGGAACCCATCGGAACTGGGGTGTCAAAACCCCATCTCACCGATGCCCCATGGTTGATTGTCGTCTTTGCCGAACGCTATGGCCTGAACCCTGATGGCAGCCGATACAAAAATTACTACATCAATGAAAGCGTAGGGATCGCAACAGGCATGCTAATTTCGGCGATCCATAATGCAGGTTTGGTCTGTTTGGAACATACACCAAACCCGATGAAATTTTTGAACGAACTGTGCAACCGGCCTGCGAACGAAAAACCCGTCATGATTCTGCCGGTGGGATATCCTGCGGTGAACACGACGATACCCCAAGCCGCCAAAATCAAAAAACCCCTAGAACAGGTTATAACCGTTTTCTAGGCACGCTGTGAATTCAGGTTGGTCAACCAATCTGGATCCATTTCCGGTACAGATGATAGCAGCAATTCCGTATATTCAGGATGTGGTGGGCTAAAGACATCGTTTTTGGCCCCCTGCTCAACCACACGGCCCAGATTCATAACAACCACTTGATCAGCAATTGCCCGCACAGTTGAAATATCATGCGTGATAAACAGATAGGTCAGGTTTAGGTCTTTTTGCAGACGCATAAGCAGACGCAAAATGCCCTCTTGGACAATCTGGTCCAAGGCTGACGTGACCTCATCGCATATGATGAACTCGGGCTCTGCGGCCAAGGCACGCGCGATGCAGATACGCTGTTTCTGGCCCCCAGATAATTCACCGGGCAAACGATCCATAAACCGGCCATCCAGTTCGATCATTTCCAACAATTCCAAAATACGCTGGTCCGCAGCTTGCCCACGCAATCCCAAGTAAAATTCAAGCGGGCGGCCGATGATTTCGCGCACCGTCTGACGTGGGTTCATCGCCGTGTCTGCCATTTGATAGATCATCTGGATTTGACGTTTTTGATCCTTGGTACGGTCTTGCAACTTGGCAGGTAATGTCTGTCCGCCAAATTCGATCTGCCCTGATGCGGGGGGCAACAATCCCGTGATCACGCGCGCGGTCGTTGACTTGCCTGATCCAGATTCCCCCACAACAGCAACCGTTGATCCACGCGGTACAGAAATATCAACATTGTGCAGGACTTTTACCTTACCGTAGGCGGCATCAATGTTTTTAATTTCCAGTATCGGCTCTTGCGCAGGCTCTGGTTCTTTGGCCAAGGCACGCACCGACCACAGGGATTTGGTGTACTCTTGTTCAGGCGAGGTTAACATTTTGCGTGTTTCGGCCTCTTCGACCTCTTCGCCATAGCGCAAAACTTTGATGAAATCCGCCATTTGCGCCACCACGGCCAAATCATGGGTAATATATATCGCAGCCGTGTTGAAATGTTCGACGATTTTGCGCATCGCGGTCAGAACTTCGACCTGAGTGGTGACATCTAGCGCGGTCGTTGGTTCATCAAAGATGATCAAATCTGGCCGTGGCGACATCGCCATCGCCGTCATAACCCGTTGCAACTGTCCACCAGATACCTGATGCGGGAACCGATCCCCGATCGTATCGGGATTGGGCAAGTTTAATTCCGCATACAGCGCCTTTGCGTCCTCAAGCGCCTCTGCCTGCGATTTTTTGCCGAACCTCAGGGTCGAGGCGGTTGTTTGATCAATCAGCCGATGGGCTGGGTTGAATGACGCGGCCGCCGATTGTGCCACATAGGTTACCCTGTTTCCCCAATAACTGCGTTTTTGCGTTTCAGAAAGCTGCGCCAAATCAACGCCGTCAAACAAAATTTGTCCGTCCGTTATTTTGCAGCCCGGTTGCGTAAACCCCATTGCGGCCAGACCAAGCGTGGATTTGCCGGCACCCGATTCCCCGATCAACCCCATCACTTGGCCGCGCTTTAGGGTCACATCGACACCTTTTACGATTTCATGCCACCGCTCGTCTGAAAAGCCTTGGATTTTAAGACCTTTAATTTCCAATAATATATCTGATGACATGACTTAATCCTTAATTCCGCTGGTGTGGTGCAAGAACCAGTCAACAACAAAGTTCACGGCAACCGTCAGCAGGGCAATTGCAGCGGCAGGCAATAACGGTGTCAAACCCGCTTTCAAATCATACTGCGCAAACTGGATCAGGGACGCATTTTCACGCACCATTGACCCCCAATCCGCGGTTGGCGGCTGGATCCCAACACCCAAGAATGACAACGCGGCAATTGTTAGAAACACAAAACAAAACCGCAATCCAAATTCAGCAACCAAAGGCGGCATGATATTTGGCAAAATTTCACGCCGCATAATCCAACCCAATCCTTCACCGCGCAGTTTTGCGGCCTCAACATAATCCATGACGACCACATTGACCGCGACCGCGCGTGTCAATCGAAACACACGGGTTGAATCCAAAATAGCGATAATGATGATCAGGTTAATGACGGATGAGCCGAAAATAGACAACAGAACCAGCGCAAAGATCAAGCTGGGGATTGCCATTAAAACATCGACACTGCGGCTGATCAATTGATCCAGCCATGATCGATTAATGGCGGCGGCTAACCCCAAACTTGCCCCAATCAAAAATGCCAAAAATGTTGTTGCGACTGCGATACCAACTGTGTTTCTGGCACCAAAGATCATTCGTGATAGGATATCACGTCCAATCTGATCTGTGCCAAGCACATGATCGCCGCCCCAAGGGGCGTATGGCGTGGGAAACACCGCTGCTTCGCCATAGGGTGCGATCCATGGTGCAAAGACCGCAACAATGACGTATATCGCGATTACAATCATTCCAAAGCGTGCCGTAAACGGCGATTTTTTCAACAAAATTTTGGTACGGTCCCAAGCGGTCCGTTTGGCCAAAAATGATGTGGCTTCGTCTTTGGCGGAATAGGTTTGAGAAGTCTGTGTCATTTTGGATGCAACAACCTTGGGTTAGTGATAATCCCGATCACATCAGCAATCAGGTTTAGCAGAATATATGTAATCGCAAAGATTAATGCGCAGGCTTGAACCACAGGAATATCGCGGCTTGTGACGGAATCGACCATCAGCTGGCCAATACCAGGATACACAAATACCACCTCAACCACGACAACCCCGACAACCAGATACGCAAGGTTAAACGCAATCACCGTGGCAATCGGTGCCCAAGCATTCGGCAAAGCGTGTTTTAAGATTACCTCGCGTTGGCTTGCCCCCGTCAGGCGGGCCATCTGAATATAGGGCGAGGCCAGCAAATTGATAATGGCAGCACGCGTCATGCGCATCATATGCGCCACAATGACCAAGGTCAGTGACATCGCAGGCAATGCGGATCTGTAAATACGATCCCAGAATTCTGTGTTGGCATCAATATTGGCCAGTGACGGAAAGATCGGATTTAACGAAGCCAAAAATAGAATAAGGATATAGGCTACGAAAAATTCAGGAAATGAAATCGTGGTCAATGTCGCAGCGTTTACCGTGCGATCGTAAATCGTATTCCGATAAAGTGCAGTGGTGATCCCCAAAAACAATGCCAGCGGAACAGCAATGGCCGCAGTCAAACCCGCCAAAAACAGGGTGTTTTCCAAGCGTGGTGCAACCAAATCCCAAACCGGGCGCGATCGGTCCACACCAGAGGCGGCACGTCCAGAAAATGACGATCCCAAATCCCCCTGAAGAACATTACCGACCCATTCAAAGTAGCGGATGTATGCGGGCTGATCTAATCCCAATTCTTTGCGGAATGCCGCAACGGTTTCTTCTGTCGCGGCTTGGCCCAAGACAGCTTGTCCAAAATCACCTGGCAACAGTTCAATCGATGCAAAGATAATAAAGGAAACAACGAAAAGAGTCAGAAAACCTAACCCAAGCCGCTGTAATACGGTGGTCAAAACAGGATGCACAGCAAATCCCTTAATTGTATATTCTGTCGGATAAGTGACGCCGGCATTAGCCGGCGTCATGACTTAGTGCGTATTAGGCAAACCACCAACGCTCGGCAGCTTTGCCGCCATCCGTATCCCAGTTTGCACCCACTTTGTCGTCGTGACCAATTTTCTTGGACACGGCATTGATATAATTTGCAAACATTGGGCAAATGGTGCCGCCGTCGTCGTTCAACAATGACTGACATTCCGCATACATTTCTGCGCGCTTGGTGTTATCCAGCTCAGCACGTGCATCGCGAACAATCGCATTGAATTTATTGGCAGCATCTGTGCCTTTCCACGCCGTGTCGTTCCATTCGGTGTCGTCCGTGTAGGCCGCCGAGAACATCCAATCTTCGGTCGGACGTCCGCCCCAGTAACACGCACTCCAGCCTTTTTTGTTCCACACGTTTGACCAGTATCCGTCTTTGGGTTCACGGACCACTTCGATATCTATGCCAGCCTCGGCTGCGGATGCCGCGATCAACTGGGCCGCATCAACCGCACCAGCAAAGGCCGCGTCAGATGTGGACAGTTGGATTGTGCCAGAGTGGCCTGATTTTTTGTAATGGAACGCCGCTTTTTCCGCATCAAATTCACGCTGTTCCAACGCGCTGTTGTGGAAACGGTTTGCCGTCGAAATTGGGTGATCGTTGCCCAGCGCACCATGGCCCAACAGGATTTTATCAACCAATTCTTGGCGCTTGATTGCATATTTCAACGCCATACGCAGATCATAGTTATCAAATGGCGCGACGTCCAAACGCATCGGGAATGTGTAGTGCAATGTGCCTGTCAATTCCATGATGTTCAAAACAGGCGCGCGCGATAGCAGAGCAACTGTTTTTGGATCAACACGGTCGATGACATCAACGTCGCCATTCATGATCGCGTTTTGACGTGCAGTCACATCAATAATGGACAACAGCTCAACTTCGTCGAAATGCGCGCGGCCCTCTTTCCAATAATTTGGGTTACGCTTGAACTTTGCCCGAACACCAGGTTCGAAACCTTCCAAAATGTAACCACCTGTACCAATGCCCGAGTTGTAATCAGCAACACCGTCAACAGAAGGACGAATCGATAGGTGATAGTCACTGACAATAAACGGGAAGTCAGCATTTGCTGTCGCCAGTTTGAAAACAACACGGTTGTCACCATCCGCTGTCATGCTTTCCACGGCGCTTAGCAAACCTTTGGCCGCTGATTTTGACTCTTCGCCCATATGGTGTTGGAACGATGCAATCACATCCTGCGATGTCATTGTCTTACCGTTATGGAACTCAACGCCTTTACGCAGATTGAAAACCCATGTTTTGGCATCATCGGATTCATAGCTTTCAGCCAATTCTGGAACAAGCTGACCGGTGTTATCAACCTCGGTCAAGTGGTTCGAAAAACAATACCCACTGGCCAATGTGAAACCGTTTTCTGAATTCGCCGAGTCCAACGTATCAGTGGTTGAACCATGTCCCATACCCCAGCGAAACAAACCGCCGCGATTTGGCGTTGCAGCTTCTACGCTTGACGCCAGACCCAAAGCAGCAGGAACAGCCAAACCAGCACCGATCACAGATGTGATAAATTGACGGCGATCAATGGATCCCGCTTGGTACCGGCGCTCTTGCGCTTTGATGAAATCTGATTTTCTCATTACTTACTCCCTAGTTTGTGTGCGCTTTTATAATCGATGGCCGGAGGTCATTTTCGACCCCTCACCTCGAAACGCTTTCTTATCCGACAAGTCTTACACAAAAAAAAATGTCTGCCTACCCCTTTGCGTTGCAAGTAAATCGGAAATGTGAAAATTTTTGATCAAAACTGCGGATTTATTTGTTTTGTTGTTTTAATTCAGCATATTAAAATTAAAATATAATGCGAAAACCATATGATTTTATCCAAATAACAGTGCAAGCACACCCAAACGTGATGTGAAACTGCACGCAAATGGTTTTGCTTGACCCTAGGCTATGGCCGCGAAAACCCTGCACGAATGACCATGGTTTCAAATAGGATACCATAAAAAATAAGGCGCTGGGGCCAGGGCCCCAAATGCTTGGTTGCCCCGACCCCAGCCCCATAAAAATTGCGTTATATTTTCGGTGTTAGGCGCTTAAATTTCCATCAGGATCAATGGTCACTGCACGCCCAGTCATCGCAGACATTTGTGCAGCCTGCCCCATGCGCACGGCCCAAATCCCATCATCCAAGCTGACTTCGGGGGCCGATGTTCCATCCGTGACCATCTGCAAAAATCTTTGGTGCTGATAGAATGTGGATCCATTGTGATCCCCCGCGGCCAACAATGTTGGGTCAACCGGAATTTCTGTTTTACTAAGCCCTTTGCCCGTGCGCGGGCTGACAACGATATGGGGCACAGGGGCATCCCCCATTTCGGCTGGCCAAAACCGTGTTGGACCAGGAACAAACGATTCAATTTTGCCAACTGGCCCAGTTGCAGACAGCTCTTCTTGATAGGCCGAGCCTTCTGCGAACATGCACAACTCTAGCAAAGCGCGCGCGCCATTTTCAAAATCAACGATGACATACCCGTTGTCCCAGATGTCAGATGGAATGCCATCATATACCTCGTCCAAATGATTGACGCTCTGACCGCCGGAACACATGATGCGCACTGGGTTCGACCCAAGCGTAAAGCGCATCAAATCAAAGAAATGGCAGCATTTTTCCACAAATGTTCCACCCGACTTGGCATTGTGGCGATTCCAATCGCCCACCTTTTGCAAGAATGGGAAACGGTGTTCACGGATCGATAGCATTTTCACGCCCCCGGTCACGTCCTCAATCTGTGACAAGAAATGCGCAATAGGTGGCATGTAGCGGTATTCCATCGCAACCCAAACCGGAGCAGTATAATCACGTTCAAATGCACGTACACGCTCAAGGTCGTTGACCTCTGTGAACAGCGGCTTTTCCACCAAAATAGGGCGATGCCGTGACTTTGCGATCTGCTCAAGTTGCGGCAAATGCAGGTGATTGGGCGAAACGATCAACAACACGTCCACATCCGGGTGATCCAAAACCTGCTGCATCGTATCAACACAGTCGGCATTTGGGGCCAGTGCAGCGGCAGCGGCGCGCATTTGGGCATCAGGTTCAAAAATGGCCGCAACATGGGCCTGTGGCAACAATGCGATGTTGCGCAGGTGTTCTTGGCCCATCATTCCGCAGCCAATAATTCCGTATCCGATTGTGGGTGTCATAGTCTCTCCTACTTGATCCGCGATATATAGCGGGCCACATTTGTATTGATCCAATTATAAGAAAATTCGATCGGCCTGTTTTCTTGATCCCAACTGGTGCGAATTGCACAAAGTGTTGGAACATCTGCAGGCCAACCAAAATCGTCCGGGGCCCACTTGGGCGATTGTTTCAGTGTCAGTTGATCTTCGGCATGGGTGATCCATATGCCCAACCGTTTGCGATACAGCATATACAGCGCATCTGATAAATCAGTGATGGTCAGCTTTGGGCAAACGGCTTGGTCTAGCCAAATCTCTTCGACGACGGCGGGGACATTATTTAGACACCGCAACCGTCTGATTCGATGGGCCAAGGCGCCAGAATGTGAATTGTTCCACTCTGTCGGTTTTGGCAGTGTATCGACCGACAGCACCTGCGCCGTCGGCAATCCACCACCGTCAATCAACTCAACCCGAAACAGCGAATAGACAGACGCAATGTCATTTTGTGTGCGCACATAATTGCCAGATCCCTGAACGCTTTCCAGCACACCCTTGCCCTGCAATTCCCGCAATGCTTTGCGTAATGTTCCAACCGACGTCCCCAGCGATTTTGCCATTTCACGTTCTGGCGGCAAACGTTCGCCATCCATCAATCTGCCGGCCGCAATTTCACGGATCAACAGCTCGCTGATTTGCACATATTTTGGCAAAGATTGATGTTCCATTTCCGATCCAAACTGCAAAATTGATACACTATTGATTTACATTAATTCAGGTGCTAAGCAAGAGGGAAATTAACCAATAGGAACCAAAAATGACGATTGTCCCAATAACATCCCCCGATCTTGACGCAGCCGAGGTATCGTGGTTTTCAGCCCTGTGTTCGGATGATTACGAATTTCTTGGTGTCCCTGACGGTAAATTACGGTCATCTTGGGCCCATTGCAGCGCGATTGTACAAGAGGCCGAAGCACAGGGGTTTCGCAACATCCTATGCCCGTCATCCTATCAGGTTGGCCAAGATACGCTAAGTTTTGTGGCCGGATGCGCACCGATTACATCCGACATCAATATGTTGGCTGCTGTGCGTTGTGGCGAAATGCAACCCATAATGCTGGCACGCACAATCGCGACGCTGGATCACATGCTGAATGGTCGATTGACCGTTAACATCATCAGCAGTGATTTTCCCGGAGAAAAGGCCGACAGCAGTTTTCGCTATCAGCGATCACGCGAGGTTGTTGAAATCCTTAAGCAGGCCTGGACCCAAGATGAAATCAATTATCAAGGTCAGGTGTATAATTTCCAAGGACTGACAACGGATCCCGTGCGCCCCTATCAATCAGGCGGTCCGCTGTTGTATTTTGGTGGCTATTCCCCTGATGCGTTGGAACTGTGCGGGCAGCATTGCGATGTCTATTTGATGTGGCCCGAACCCAAGGATCAACTGGCCGAACGCATGAAGGCCGTTCACGCCGTGGCCGATCGCTACGGGCGCACCTTGGATTACGGTCTGCGCGTCCATGTGATTGTGCGCGACACCGAACAAGAGGCCCGCGAATATGCCCAACATATCGTATCAAAGCTGGACGATGAAGCAGGCAGCGCAATCCGCGAACGCGCACTAGACAGCGGGTCACTGGGTGTGTCCCATCAGGCCAAAAACCGTGATCTGGCGGATATGGAGGGGTTCATCGAACCCCATCTGTGGACCGGTGTTGGACGCGCACGTTCTGGATGCGGTGCTGCGATTGTTGGATCGACCGACCAAGTTCTAAGCGAATTAGAGGCCTATCAAAAAATGGGAATTCGCGCATTTATCCTGTCCGGATATCCACATATTGATGAATGCCGCCACTTTGGCACCAAAGTGCTACCGCAAATGAAAACATGTTCGCTGCCAGATGCCTATGGCCGCGTCCCATCCCAACCCCCAATGACACCGCTAAGCGTAGGAGAACGCCGCTAATGGATCGTATTTCGATTACTTCTGACCTAGATTTTTCACGCATTGTTTACGGCATGTGGCGTTTGGGCGACGATGCTGACACCAGCGTCGACCACGTTCGCAATAAAATTGCGGCCTGTTTGGACCAAGGAATCACCACCATGGACCAAGCTGATATCTATGGCGGCTATGAAGCCGAAGAAATCCTAGGCGCAGCGCTCGCAGGTTCAGATCTGCGCAACAAAATCGAAATCGTGACGAAATGCGATATTGTTGCCCCCGTTGGCCGCTACAGCGATGCACGCGTGAAATATTATGACACCAGCCGCGCCCATATCAACGCATCCATTGATCATTCGCTACGATTGATGGGGATTGACCACATTGATTTGCTGTTGATCCACCGTCCAGATCCGATGATGGATCACAATGAAACCGGTGCCGCATTGGATGACGCAATCGCATCGGGCAAAGTGCGCAGCGTGGGTGTTTCAAATTTCCGCCCCTATGATTGGCAATTGCTGCAATCAGGGATGAAAAACAAACTGGTCACCAACCAAATCGAACTTAGCGTGACGGCCAATGACGGATTTACAAATGGTGATGTTGCGTTCCATCAGATGAACAATAC
>CAZWFE010000048.1:0-7483 GCA_964633145.1 uncultured Phaeobacter sp.
TCCACAGGCCATCGCCACCGGCAGCCAATGGAACAGGACCATGCGCTGCTGTGCAATTTCGCGCAGAACCGTTCGCGGGATCATTTGTAACGCTTGTCCTTATTCCTAGCAGCCGTTAGATAGGGAAAAAATGAACCCAATAGATTACCAAAAGGTTAAAAACATGTCACAGGTTGTCACGCGCATCGCACCTTCGCCCACGGGATATATGCATATCGGTACAGCGCGGACCGCGCTGTTTAATTGGCTCTATGCTCGCGGGCGGGGCGGCAAATTTCTGTTGCGGATCGAGGATACGGATCGCGAACGATCCACGCCCGAAGCGACAGAGGCCATTTTGCGTGGAATGGATTGGCTGGGGTTGGATTTTGATGGCGATGTGGTCAGCCAATTCGATCGTGCAGATCGCCACGCGGCGGTGGCGCATGAATTACTGGCCTCTGGCAAGGCCTATAAATGCTTTGCCACGCAGGATGAAATTCAGGCCTTTCGCGATGCGGCGCGTGCCGAGGGACGCTCAACATTATATCAAAGCCCATGGCGCGATGCAGATCCTGCCACCCATCCAGATGCCCCCTATGTTGTGCGGATCAAATCCCCTGACCAAGGCGTGACTGTGATCCCCGATCAAGTCCAAGGCGATGTCACCATTCGTAATGACCAGTTGGATGATATGGTCCTGCTGCGGTCTGATGGTACACCTGTTTATATGTTGGCCGTTGTGGTCGATGACCACGACATGGGCGTGACCCATGTGATCCGGGGCGATGACCATTTGAACAATGCAGCGCGTCAAATGATGATTTACAACGCGATGGGCTGGCCCCTGCCCGTTTATGCCCATATTCCATTGATCCATGGCGAGGATGGGAAAAAATTGTCCAAACGTCACGGCGCAACCGGCGTCGAAGATTACCAAGACATGGGCTATCCCGCCGCAGCCATGCGCAATTATCTGGCCCGCCTTGGCTGGAGCCACGGTGACGACGAATTTTTCACCGATGCACAGGCCATGGAATGGTTCGATTTGTCCGGCATTGGGAAATCAGCGGCGCGGTTTGATTTCAAGAAATTGCAAAACCTGTCTGGTCAGCATATCGCAGCGGCCGAGGATGATGAATTATTAAGCGAATTATTAGCATACCGCAGCAAAATCGGTGAACCGGCATTGCATGATGATAAAATTTCCGGCCTGAAAAACGCACTTTATTGCGTGAAAGATCGCGCCAAGACATTTGGCGAAGTCATTGATAAAGCGTCCTTTATTCTGTCTGATGCACCATTAGAGATAGAGGAAAAGGCAGCCAAATCATTGGATGATGTATCCCGTAGTATACTGAAATCATTGACGCCGCAGCTGCACAATGCTACTTGGTCTCGTGAAGGTCTTGAGGCTGTAACAACTGCGGTGGCCGAAGCACATGAGATTAAGTTTGGCAAAATGGCTGGACCCCTCAGGGCAGCATTGGCAGGTCGCAGCGTTACCCCAAGCGTATTCGATATGATGTTGGTATTAGGGCGCGATGAAACAATTTTACGCCTGACACAAGCCGAAGGGTATGCAGGCTAAATTACGGGTTGTTCAATCCGTAGAAGAGTATACCGGTTAACTGTTGCTCGCAGTGGCGAGCATGATTGAGAAAGGGAAAACCATGCCTGAATCGACTAAAAAGGCGACGCTAAGCATTGATGGAAAATCATTCGATTTGCCAATGTATTCGCCAACTGCAGGTCCGGATGTCATTGATATTCGTAAACTATATGCCGATGCGGGTGTGTTCACATACGATCCTGGGTTCACATCAACTGCCAGCTGCGACAGCACGATCACATTCATTGACGGCGGCAAAGGTGAATTGTTGCACCGCGGTTATCCGATCGATCAGCTTGCAGGTAAATCGCATTATCTTGAGGTATGTTTCTTACTGCTATACGGCTATCTGCCCAGTGCTGCCGAACTTGAGGATTTTGAATCACGCGTGACCAAACACACGATGGTGCATGAACAGATGCATTATTTTTTCCGTGGGTTCCGTCGTGATAGCCACCCAATGGCGACGCTTGTTGGTGTTGTGGGCGCGATGTCTGCGTTTTATCACGACAGTACGGATGTAAACGATCCCTGGCACCGCGAAGTCGCGGCCATTCGTTTGATCGCAAAAATTCCGACCATCGCGGCGATGGCGTATAAATATTCAATTGGACAGCCTTTTGTTTATCCGCGCAATGATTTGGACTATGCGTCGAATTTCTTGCACATGTGTTTTTCCGTTCCGGCCGAAGAATATCATGTAAACCCAATTATCGCGCGTGCGATGGATCGCATTTTCACGTTGCATGCGGATCACGAACAAAACGCGTCCACATCAACGGTGCGTTTGGCATCCAGCTCGGGTGCAAACCCGTTTGCCTGTATCGCGGCCGGCATTGCGTGTTTGTGGGGCCCTGCCCACGGCGGTGCAAACCAGGCATGTTTGGAAATGCTGCGTGAAATCGGTACTGTGGATCGCATTCCAGAATTCATTGCCCGTGCCAAAGATAAAAACGACCCATTCCGTTTGATGGGCTTTGGTCACCGCGTTTATAAAAACACCGATCCACGTGCCACTGTTTTGAAACAGTCCGCGGACGAAGTGTTAGAGCTGCTGGGCGTTGACGACAACCCATTGTTGCAGGTTGCCAAGGAACTGGAACAGGTCGCGTTGAATGATCCATACTTCATCGAGAAGAAACTGTTCCCGAATGTTGATTTTTATTCCGGTATCATCCTTGAGGCCATCGGCTTTCCAACATCTATGTTCACGCCAATCTTTGCGTTGTCGCGCACAGTCGGCTGGATTTCACAGTGGAAAGAGATGATCGACGACCCGCAATTGAAAATTGGTCGTCCGCGCCAGTTGTATCTGGGCGAAACATCGCGTGATTACGTCGATATCGAAAATCGCTAAAGAAATATAAAACGCCCCGAAATGGGGCGTTTTTTTATCGGTCCGTTGATTTAGCGGCCTTCGAATTTCGGGGCGCGTTTTTCAATAAACGATAATATACCCTCTTGGAAATCGCGGGTATTGCCGCATTCTTTTTGCAACTTCGCCTCAAGCGACAGCTGTTCCTCTAGGCTGTTGTTCCAGGTTTTCCCTAACGCTTGCTTGATGTTTTTATAGGCGACGCTTGGCCCACCGGCCAGCTTGTCAGCACGCGCGCGCCAATGGGCATCGAATGTGTCATCCTCGACTGCCTCGAAAATCATGCCCCACACATCTGCTTGTTCTGCTGTGATTTTTTCGGCAAACAATGCCGCACCCATTGCTTTGGCTTGCCCAACAAGACGTGGCAAAAAATATGTCCCGCCTGCGTCAGGGATCAGGCCAATTTTTGTAAAGGCTTGCGTGAAATACGCCGACTTGGTCGCAATAACAACATCCGCAGCCAAGGCCAAATTGGCCCCCGCACCCGCAGCCACGCCATTTAATGCCGTGATGGTCGGGACTGGGCAATTTATTATGGCCTGCAACATCGGTTCATATTCGTCGCGCAACGTACGTTCCAGATCAAGATTGGCAAGGTTGCTGCCATCGCCCAGATCCTGACCAGAACAAAACGACGCGCCCGTTCCCGTCAAAACAACAACACGCGCCGTTCGACCCATTTCCGAAACAGCTGCAGTCAATTCCGCACGCATCTGGGTGTTCAACGCATTCATAACATCGGGACGGTTCAACCGGATCACCGCCACATCATTTTCCAATGTCACTTGCAAGGTATCGTATATCATAAAATTAATCCTTGTGGTTTCCCACCATTGATGCGGAAAATTTGGCCAGCCGCAATAGCGACGTGGTGTCAGTTTTTGTCTAGGATTTCAGAAAGACGATTTTTTTCCTCGTCTGACAATGACACTATCGGTTTGTCCGTGGCATTTGAACGGCTTCTAAGATAGAAAAATCCCATGATGACCGATATCAGTAACAACAGGGGGCCAGCTGCCCAAAGCAGCAAATTCGACCCCCATATTTTTGGTTTCAGCAACGCAAATTCACCATATCGATCAACGATGTAATCTTTGACCTCTTGGTTTGTGTCACCTTCGACCAGTCGTTCGCGCACCAACAAACGCAAATCCCGCGCAAGGCTGGAATTGCTTTCATCGATGCTTTCACTTTTACACACCAAGCACCGCAGATCCTTGGAAATGTCACGCGCGCGCTGTTCCAGCACGGGATCATCCAGAATTTCATCCGGTTGAACCGCGTGTGACATCGTTGCCCAGACGGCAAAACATAGACCGAGTAGGATACGTATCATTCTGCCGGTGCCCCCATTGTGGGCGATTTCCGTGCAGCCCCAGCCGCCAATCGAAAACGCCGATCACTTAGGCTTAGCAGCCCACCAAGCGCCATAATCAAGGCCCCACCCCAAATCCAATTGGCCAGTGGTTTGATATATGTCCGAACAGCGTAGCCACCGTTATCTTGACGATCGCCAATCACGACATAGATGTCGCGCATAAATTGGTAATCAATCGCGGCTTCGGTCGTTGGCATTTTGGCCACGGGATAGTTGCGTTTTTCCGGATATAGGGTTGCGACTGGTTTGCCGTCTTTTGCCACAGCAATTTGCCCCATCAACGACAGGTAATTCGGTCCCTTTACCTGATCCACTTTATCAAGGGTGAAATCATACCCTGAAACGGTCCAAGATCCGCCCAATGGCACAACCCGAATATCCTCTTGGTCCCATGCCATCAGACCTGCGGTCGCAAATAACGTCACACCCAAGCCGATGTGCGCAACTGTTTTGCCCCAATCGGCCCGCGGCAATCGCAGCAAGCGCGATAAATCACGGTTGCGCCCTGTCCGGCTTAGCAAATCTACAATCGCACCAAACACGACCCAAGCCCCCAAGAACAAGGCAATCGGGCCTTGTAGGGATTGGCCAGTTTGCATGGCCCAAACCAGTCCAGCCAACGCCAGCGCCAGGATAAAGGCCCATTTAAGTTTGCCAATCACCTGCATGACGCCACCACGTTTCCACGGTATCATCGCACCAATGGGCAGCAATGCGCCCAGTAAAATCATAAATGGTGTAAAGGCCATATTGAAAAACGGTGCGCCCACGGACAGTTTCCTGTCAAATGCCATTTCAGCAATCAATGGCCAAATGGTGCCAACAAAAACGACCAAGGACGATACTGCCAACAAAATGTTATTCGCCACTAATGCGCTTTCGCGGCTGACGAATGAAAACGCGCCTCGGGCCTGCATGACATGTGCGCGTGCCGCGAACAACGTCAACGCACCGCCCATAAAGAACACAAAAATCCCAAGGATAAACACACCGCGTTCCGGATCATTGGCAAAGGCATGCACGGACGTCAGTAAGCCAGAGCGCACAATGAATGTTCCCAACAAACAATACCCAAAGGCAAGGATCGCCAGCAATATTGTCCAGCTCTTTAACGATTCACGTTTTTCGACGACAATGGCAGAATGCAACAGCGCTGCGGCAAATAGCCAAGGCATAAAGGATGCGTTTTCAACCGGATCCCAGAACCAAAAACCACCCCAACCCAATTCGTAATAGGCCCACCATGATCCCAATGCGATCCCGATCGTCAAAAACACCCAGGCCGCCAATGTCCATGGACGCACCCAACGTCCCCATGCCGCATCAACGCGGCCTTCGATCAGGGCCGCAACAGCAAAGGAAAATGCCATCGACAATCCAACATAGCCCAAATACAGGAACGGCGGGTGAAATGCCAAACCGGGGTCTTGCAACAATGGATTTAGGTCCTGACCGTCAAACGGGGGCAATTCCATGCGCAAAAATGGGTTTGATGTAAAAATCAAAAATGCCAAAAACGCCACACCCAGTGCACCTTGCACTGATAATGTTAACGCTTTCAATCGCATCGGCAGGTTCGATCCAAACCACGCCAGTGTCGCGCCAAACAGGGCCAAGATTGTGACCCACATCAGCATCGACCCTTCGTGGTTGCCCCACACGCCGCTGACTTTATACAGCATCGGTTTTAGCGAATGAGAATTTAAAACAACCAACCTGACGGAAAAATCCGACACCACAAAGGCATAGGTCAAGGCGGCGAAGGATCCAAGCAGCAACAGAAATTGTGCTGTTGCTGCTGGAATTGCAAGCACCATCAAATTGTAACGGTTCGTCTGTGCGCCGACCAAGGGGGCGACCGCCTGAACGCAGGCCACCAAAAACGCAAGGATCAGCGCAAAATGTCCAAGCTCTGTAATCATACGCCGACTATAGGCTGGAACGGTGTACGGTACCATACAAAAAATAGTGATGGATTGTCGCGGGTTATTGGCTGTTGGCCCAATCGCGAATGGCCGCATTTTCATCATGGGCCGCAGGCGCAGATAACTGGGGCGGCGTGCGGTTTAATTGCGCGATTTGTTGGCGGTATTCGGCACCCTTGGTTTGGTAACGCGCCCCGAAATAAAACGATACAATCGCGCCCAATAACCACCATAACGGGTCGGGAACATGGGCCAAGCCAGACATGCGACCGCTAAACCAAACGGGATCGACCATCGCAGCCACGAACAACCCCAACACGCCAAAGGCCATCGCAGGTCGTGGCAGCCGGTTTAACGCATCGACCCAGCGGTCAAATCCAGCGCGATTGTGATACTGAAATTCTTGACCGTACTGCGCCATTGCCTCGGACAGGCGTTCATGGTCGCGCACGGCCTGAAATTCTGCATTTTCACGAAACACCTGTATGGTTTTTCGGGCCTGTGTTCCAATCAGCATTCCCAATAAATTCGATATTAGTGCCATGATGATATCCTTGTCTGAAATTCTGCTGGGCTAAGGTGATATGTGGGCGACAAAAACTTTTCTGCACGGGTGATCCAGCCACCTTTGGTCCCTGCCCGCGTGCGGGCATATTTGCGTAGCTTTGGCGATTTATCTGCCAAGCGCAGGTAATAATTGCGCCGTGCAATCGCATAGGCATCAACGATATGATTAGGTGCGCAGGCTGCAATATCATGCGCGGCCTGCGATGTTTGTGGACCGATGATCCCGTCCACCGCGATTTGCGCCCCAAAGTCGCGTAAAACACCCTGCAATAAACGAATGGCCCACTGGCCCGCATTCACCGACATATCAAAGACGACCGGATGCAACACCGCTGGCAAAGAATTGATTTTCGGTCGATAAAAATATTCGTCGATATAGATTTGCACGGCCTGTGCGCGTGTCATTTTCATCAAATCCCGCCGATCAATTTGACCGTCAGCGGTAAAATCGCGCCGCAGCGCGATTAGCGTTTTTAACGTCACACCAAAGCGTGTTACACCGCCCGGATCATCCGGATCATCGGAAAACCCGCCCTCGGTGACCAAAATATCTTGTGCGATTTTTTCAACAGCTTGCATGATCCACCTATCGTTTAGATGGATCAAATCTGGCTATCACAGACTAATATTCATTGACCGCAACG
>CAZWFE010000048.1:7583-9089 GCA_964633145.1 uncultured Phaeobacter sp.
TTTATGAATTTGGATCCTCATAGACGCCTTGTTCTTTTAGTGCGTCGATGACCTCTTTGGGCATGTATTCTTCGTCATGTTTTGCCAATATTTCAGTGGCTTGGAATACACCGCCCACATATTGACCCATGCCAACCATGCCCTGATTTTCGCTAAATAAATCGGGCAACACACCGGTAAAGACCACAGGCACAGACGCACCGCCATCTGTGACATTAAACGACACGGTTTCACCCTGACCACGGATCAGGCTGCCCTCTTCGACCAGACCACCGATGCGGAACACTTCGGTCGCGGCGGGCGGATCTTGGACGACTTGGCTGGGCGAGCGGAAAAAATTGATTCCATCGCGCATCGCATATCCGATCAATGCTGTTGAAATCGCCAACGTGACAAAGGCCAAGACAATAATTTGTATGCGACGCTGTTTTTTAAGGCTCTTCACGATACTCTCCTAAGGAAAACATGGCACAAGGCGCAGCCCAGTGTGTTCCTCTTCTCCTAGCATTAGGTTGGCATTTTGCAAAGCCTGTCCGCTGCTACCTTTTGTCAGGTTATCCAAAACCGCAATCACAATCGCGCGATTTTCAATCCGATCGGCACACACCCCGATATGAACATAGTTCGATCCGCGGACATGGTGCGTACTGGGGGTTTCACCCATCGGCAAAACTTGGATAAATTCTTCTGTCGCATAGGCCTGCGCCAGCGTGTCATATACATCTTGGGCGTTGCCAGACACATAGGCGGTGGCCAAAATCCCACGGTTTGCGGGGATCAAATGCGGCGTGAATTGTATGCGCACATCACGGCCCGCCAATTTGGAAAATTCTTGGTCAAATTCACCCAAATGGCGATGAACCCCACCGACGGAATAGGCATTGTACCCTTCGGACAGTTCCGCGTGCAGCAACCCCTCTTTCAAACTGCGACCGGCGCCAGATACGGCACATTTCATGTCTAAAATGATGTCATCTAGGCCAATTACCCCTTGGGCAATCAGCGGACGCAGAATATATTGGCCTGTCGCCGCATTACATCCGGTGCCCGCGACCAAGGTCGCGTCCTTAATTGCATCGCGGTAAAATTCGCTCAGCCCATAGACCGCTTCGGCCTGACGTTCAATGGCGGCGTGTGGATTGCCGTACCATTTTTCATAAACGGCAGGATCCTCAAGGCGGAAATCAGCACTTAGATCAACAACCCTGACCCCACGGGGCAAATCGCGGATCACCTCTTGCGATGTTTTGTGCGGCAGGGCGCAAAAACACAGATCCATTTGTGAAAAATCCACCTCGGACAGGGTCACAAGCGGCGGCAAGTCTAAGTGCCGCAAATGCGGAAAGACGCTGTCCATGGTTTGGCCTGCCTTGCTGTTTGCGACCAGCGCAGCAATTTCCATATTTGGATGGCCTGCGATCAATCGGATCAATTCCGCGCCTGTATAGCCAGATGCACCGATGATAGCGATTTTATGTGTCATAATTATCCTATTCTTTGGCCTGT
>CAZWFE010000048.1:9189-14719 GCA_964633145.1 uncultured Phaeobacter sp.
TTCTTTGGCCTGTATACCCTAGGCCGTCTCAAACGTGATCTGATGTTTTAAGAACTGCGTTGCGCGTGATGAGACCCGTGCCGCATTTCCTGTTGTTAAGAATTTTGATACCGTTCCCGGTCCAATCATTTCGGGATGCCGCGTCAAATAATCGGCCAGCGATTCTGCCACGATGGTCGCTTGGGAAAATACCTTGACCTCTGGTCCAAGTGCCAATTGAAATGCGTCCTGCATCAATGGGTAATGGGTGCAGCCTAGTATGGCTGCATCTGGCGCGGGCATTTTACGCGTCAACGCATCCACATGCGAGCGAACCAATGCCTCGGCCAATATCAGATCGCCATCCTCAATCGCGTCAACAACACCGCCGCAGGCTTGGGCTTCGACATCGACGCCGATGGCGCGGAATGCCAATTCGCGTTGGAATGCACGGCTGGCAACGGTTGATGGGGTTGCAAACAGCGCCACGTTTTTGACCGCCACTTCGCGCGGTGGGGAATTGTCGCCCCAGTTGCGTTCTGTCAATGCCTCAATCAAGGGAACAAAGACCCCCAAAACACGTTTGTCGCGTGGGATCCAGCTTTCTTGCATGCGGCGCAGCGCGGCGGCGGATGCGGTGTTACAGGCCAAAATGACAAGGTCACATCCTTCGTCCCATAAACGCGATACCGCTTGCGTGGTTAACTGATAGACATCATCGGCGTCACGCACCCCATAGGGCGCATGGGCATTGTCCCCGAAATATACAAATGGAACATCTGGCAAACGGTGCGTTACGGCATCCAAGACCGTCAGCCCACCAAGGCCACTATCAAATACACCGACCGCCATTTGTTTTGCCTTTCACGCACAGGGATAGTCACACTGGCGCACCCCGATGGGCCACCTGTTGCAAGTTATTATAATCCTATGGTTTTCAACTGTCCATAACCACAATTGTCACGCGTCACCAAGGTTTATTCCGCGGCATGTCGATGGGGGTCATCCGGCTGGCTGATGCGTTGCAACAATGTCTGACGCAATTCGCGCGATTTACGAACGGCGGCCTCTTTGACAGGGCCAAACCCGCGAATGTCGTTGGGCAAGGATGCAAGCGCAATGATATCGGGCAAAGTGGTGTCAGACAGATGATCCAACGCCCAGATCATGTCGCGTTCGTAATCGCGGATCAATTCACGTTCCATCCGGCGTTCTTTGGTATAGCCGAATACGTCCAGTGGCGTGCCGCGCAATGGTTTCAACCGCGCCAACAGACTGAACATACGCAACATCGCTGGCCCGAATTTGCGTTTTTTCGGCCGCCCGTCTGTGCCTATTGTCGACAGGATCGGCGGGGCCAAATGGAATTCAATTGATTTTATATCGCTAAATTGGTCTTGCGCCTTGGTCATAGTGTGCAAATGCAACCGCGCCACTTCGTATTCGTCCTTATAGGACAACAGTTTATGGTAATTTACTGCAACGGCCTGCTTTAAATCATTGTTTTCGAACCGATTTACAAAGGCACGATAGCGCTGCGATAGTTTTTCATTTTGATAGTCGGCCAAATGTTCGGCGCGGAATTCGATTTTTTGATCCAATGTTTTGGGTAATTCCGCGACTGTGCCCGATTGTGGGATCAACCCCATTACGGCAGCACGATCAACAACACACCACCGACCCAGATCAAAGGCAAGTTTGTTTCCATCAACCCCTGCGCCATTCAATTCGATTGCCGCAAAAATCGCGTCTTGGGACAAGGGGATCAATCCCGATTGCCAAGCCGCCCCCATCAGGACCATGTTGCCATAAATGGCATCACCCAATATTTGTGATGCAAGCTGCGATGTGTCAAAAAACGCAACATTTTCACCCAAACGCGCCTGTAGTTTCAATTCCAACTGATCGTTTGGAATTTGGAAATTTCGGTCGCGGGTGAAATCACCTGTAATCACATCATGATTATTGACCACGGCTTTGGTGCGTGGTGAATTGGTCAAATACAGGGTTTTCGACCCCGCACTGACCACCAAATCCCCGCCGATCAAGGCATCACATTCGCCCGCGGCCACGCGAATGGCGCTGATGTCATTGGGCGAATTGGCCAAACGGCAATGAATGTGAACGGCGCCACCTTTCTGCGCCAAACCGGCCATTTCCATCATTCCCGCACCTTTGCCTTGGATCTGGGCGGCTTGGGCCAGGATCGCGCCCAATGTCACAACGCCGGTGCCGCCAACGCCCGTAATCACCACGTTAAAGGTTGCGTTATCCGCGATCTGCGGCACGTCAGGTTGCGGTAGGTTCGGAATTGACAGGGTTGTTTTTTCGGGTTTTTTCACCACAGCGCCATGCAGGGTGACAAAGGATGGGCAAAATCCATTTACGCAACTGAAATCTTTGTTACACGCAGATTGATCGATCTGTCGTTTGCGGCCCAATTCCGTATCAACGGGTGTAATGGCCACACAGTTTGATTGCACACCGCAATCTCCGCAGCCTTCGCAAATGTCGGTATTTATAAATATACGTTGATCGGGATCCGGGAATTGGCCCCGTTTGCGGCGACGACGTTTTTCGGCCGCACAGGTTTGGACATATAAAATGGCCGACACACCCGTGGTTTGGGCCATTTTTGTCTGCACATCCATCAAATGCGTACGATCTTTTACGTCAAGACCGGATGGAAAGGCATTGAAATCTATGTCCTCTTTGTCATCATAGACCAATGCAATATGTTCGATCCCCATTGCCTGCAATTCGCGCGCAATGCGCGGGGCTGACAGCCCACCATCGTTGCCCTGCCCGCCGGTCATCGCGACCGCATCATTGAACAGAATTTTATAGGTCATGGTCGTACCCGCGGCGACGGCGGCCCGGATGGCTTGGATACCCGAATGGTTATAGGTCCCATCGCCAATATTTTGGAACACATGTCCTTGGTGGGTAAAATGGGATTCGCCGATCCAATTTGCGCCCTCGGCCCCCATATGGGTAAAGCCCAGTGTAGACCGATCCATCCATTGCGCCATAAAGTGGCAGCCAATCCCCGCATAGGCGCGCGACCCCTCTGGTACCTTGGTTGATGAATTATGCGGACAACCTGCGCAAAAATAGGGCAAACGGGCCGCAATGTCAGGCGCATTTTCGGATGATTTGACCTGTTGCAGGCGCACAATCGCATCAGACACAGATTTGTTTGCACAGCCTTCGGCCAGAAAAATCAGCCCCAGTTTTTCAGCAATATCAACCGGATCCAATGCGCCGTGGGACGCAAATAACGTCTGATCACCCCATTTTTCGCCGTACACGCGGCGACCGTTGCGGTCGTGAAACAACGTATCCTTGGCCTGCGGTTCAATCAGTTTGCGTTTTTCTTCGACGATGATGACAACGTCCAACCCATCGGCCCATTCCGCAAAGGATTGTTTATCCAGTGGCCATGTCTGTACAATTTTATAGGTCGTAATCCCCAACGCACAGGCCGCCTGCTGATCAATTCCAAGGCTTGCCATAGCATGGGCCACGTCCAACCAGTTTTTGCCCGCAGCCGCGATGCCAATTTTTGCACCACGCTGCCCCAACACGCGCCGATCAATACGGTTTTCACGGGCAAACCGTTCTGCAGCCGCGATTTTGTAATTTAACAGGCGATATTCCTGATCCGTGGGTGTATCGACCAAACGAATATTCAAACCACCCTGCGGCAAATCATCCTTGGGGGTTTTAAACGACATACGATGGGGATCGGCGTCGACCACGGATGTCACTTCGATCGTGTCCTTCATCGTTTTCAGGCCGACCCACAGACCACTGTATCGCGACAGCGCGTAACCATAATGTCCGTAATCCAGAATTTCTTGGACACCGGCGGGTGAAATCACGGGCATCGACGCATCGACCATGGCCCAGTCGGATTGGTGCAGCACGGTTGAACTTTCGCCTGTGTGGTCGTCACCCATGGCCATAATGACACCGCCATGCACCGATGTACCGGCCATATTCGAATGCCGCATCACATCGCCAGACCGATCAACACCAGGACCCTTGCCGTACCACAGGCCAAATACGCCATCATATTTGCCATCGCCGCGCAATTCGGCCTGTTGCGTGCCCCAAATGGCGGTGGCGGCCAAATCTTCGTTCAGGCCCTCTTGGAACACGATATTGGCTTTGGCCAGTTCACGCGCAGCACGCCGCATTTGAAAATCAACCGCGCCCAAGGGGGATCCACGATATCCGGTACAAAACCCGGCTGTGTTCAGCCCTGCATGGGCGTCGCGGGCCTGTTGTGCCAACAACAAACGCACCAAGGCCTGCGTTCCGTTTAACAGGACAGTTTGTTTTGATAGATCATATTTATCCGACAAAGATACCTGTTGAATTGTCATCACACACCTCTTGTTTGATGAAAGTTTAGGTCACTGACCCTGACTTCGCCAGAAAAATTTATCTTTTCTGACATTAAGTTATGTATTTTCGTGAAAAGTTACTATATTAATTTCAATCACTTTTGGGTTTGGATACATTAATGGACTGGGATAAGCTTAGAATATTTCACGCGGTCGCCGATGCGGGCAGCTTAACACATGCAGGCGATACATTGCGTTTATCCCAAAGCGCGGTTTCCCGACAAATCCGTGCGCTTGAGGAATCGTTAAACACGACCCTGTTTCACCGTCATGCGCGGGGTTTGATTTTGACCGAACAGGGCGAATTGCTGTTTGATGCGACATCATCCATGTCAAAACGCCTAGAAACCGCAGAAGCGCGTATCAAAGACAGCGAAGAAGAAGTGTTCGGCGAATTACGCGTCACAACGACCACAGGATTTGGATCGTTGTGGTTGGCGCCACGTTTGTCAAAATTATATGAAAAATATCCCGATCTGAAAATCGACCTGATGCTAGAAGAACGAGTTTTGGATTTACCAATGCGCGAGGCAGATGTTGCCATCCGGATGAAGGAACCATCGCAGGCGGATTTGGTCCGCAAGCGGTTGATGGGCGTGCGCATGCGACTATATGCATCGCCGGACTATCTGCGCCAGCATGGCGAACCCAAAACCATGGAAGAGGTGGCAAAACACCGTATCATTTGCCAAAATCCGCGCTCTGCGCAGGTGCAGGCCGGATTATCCTTGGTGCAGCATTTGATGACCTATGACATCAGTTCGATGTTGACGGTAAACAACTATTTTGGCGTTCTACAGGCCGTTATCCATAATATCGGTATCGGCATATTGCCCGATTACGTCACACAGGAATTTGACGGCGTTCAGCGGGTGATGCCCGAACTAGAATCTGTCGAGGTCCCGGTATATTTGGCCTATCCCGAGGAATTGCGCCAATCACGCCGCATCGAAGCATTCCGCGATTTTGTACAAAATGAAATCATTGAACATCGTCGAAAATTGCGTGAAGGCATTGATAATTAAGGAATATATCAGATATGCGCTCATTGCATAACGGATATGCTGCACCTGCGACATGTTTACCCTTGATTTAAAAATCACAAACACCTAAATCAGCGTCATGGAAGCGATGTTTAT
>CAZWFE010000049.1:0-14662 GCA_964633145.1 uncultured Phaeobacter sp.
CCCTGAGGTTCCAACAGGCCATTTGCGCGGCAACATGCTGTGACGGTGTTTGCCAGCAGGCAGGCAATTGTCATTGGGCCCACACCACCTGGCACGGGTGTGATGGCGCCGGCCACCTCGGCGCAGGATGCATAGTCGCAATCGCCAACCAGACGGGTTCCGCCATCGGGTTTTTCGATGCGATTGATGCCGACATCGATCACGGTTGCCCCAGGTTTGATCCAGTCACCGGGCACCATTTCAGGGCGTCCAACGGCTGCCACGACGATATCCGCCCGGCGCACAACCTCGGCCAAATCTTTGGTCCGGGAATGCGCGATTGTGACCGTACAGCTATCGTTTAACAACAGTTGTGCCATTGGCTTGCCCACGATATTCGAACGACCAATCACAACAGCATCCATCCCAGAAATCGAACCGTGATAGTCGCGCAGCATCATCAAGCATCCCAAAGGTGTACAAGGGACCATTGATTTTTGACCCGTTCCTAACAGACCGACATTGGATATGTGGAACCCGTCCACATCCTTGGCGGGATCGATGGAATTGATGACCAAATCTTCGTCCAAATGCTTGGGCAATGGCAATTGCACCAAAATACCATGCACCGTTGGATCAGTGTTCAGCGTATCAATCAATGACAACAGCGTTGCTTCGTCTGTGTCAGCAGGCAGTTTATGTTCGAATGAATTCATGCCGACTTCGACTGTCTGCTTTCCTTTGGAACGCACGTATACTTGGGATGCGGGGTCTTCTCCGACCAGTACAACCGCCAAACCTGGCGTAATCCCGTGTTCATCTTTCAGTTTTGCAACATGATCCGCGACCTTGCCACGCACTGTCGCGGCGAACGCTTTGCCATCAATGATATGGGCTGCCATAATTTTTCCCCTTGAGTCGATACGCGGGTCACGACTGACCCCAGAACAGAATTGCGGCCCTCGTAAGGGCCGCGATTTATTTTTAGAACAAGCCTTCGATCTGGCCGTCAGCATTCAGGCAGATTGTTTCCGCTGCAGGTTTGCGGGGCAGACCAGGCATGGTCATGATTTCACCACAGACCACAACGATAAACCCAGCACCAGCGCTGATGCGCACTTCGCGAACCGGAACGCTGTGGCCGGTTGGGGCGCCGCGCAGGTTTGGATCAGTTGAGAAACTGTATTGCGTTTTCGCCATACAGACAGGCAAATTGCCGTATCCTTGCTCTTCCCATTTTTTCAGCTGATCACGGATGGATTTATCCATCAATGCCTCATCCGCGCGATAAATGCGTTTACAGATCGTTTGGATTTTATCCGCCAAAGGCATGTCATCTGCATAGATCGGCGCAAAGTTTGCCATATTCGAGTCTGCAATTTCTGCGACGCGTTTGGCCAAGGCCTCAGATCCAGCTGAACCAGATTCCCAATGCTTGGATACAATCGCTTCGGCGCCTTGGCTGGCCACGAATTCTTGGACAGCAGCGATTTCAGCATCTGTATCTTTGACAAAGTGGTTGATCGCAACCACGACAGGAACCCCAAATGATTTCAGGTTTTCGATATGACGGCCCAGGTTTGCACAGCCTGCGCGCACCGCATCCACGTTTTCTGTGCCCAGATCATCCTTGGCCACGCCACCGTTCATTTTCATCGCACGCACCGTTGCCACCAAGACAACAACCGATGGGGCAAGCCCCGCTTTGCGGCATTTGATGTTCATGAATTTTTCGGCACCCAGATCGGCACCAAAGCCCGCCTCGGTCACGACATAGTCGGACAGTTTCAGCGCAGTTTGCGTCGCAATCAATGAATTACAGCCATGCGCGATGTTTGCGAATGGACCACCATGCACGAACGCTGGGTTGTTTTCCAATGTTTGCACCAGGTTCGGCTGCATTGCGTCTTTCAGCAATACGGTCATTGCGCCGTCCGCTTTGATATCGCGGCAGAATACGGGGCTGCGGTCGCGGCGATAGGCCACGATCATATTGCCCAAACGCTCTTGCAGGTCTTCCAAGTTTTTGGACAGACACAAAATCGCCATAACCTCGGATGCAACCGTGATGTCAAACCCTGCCTCGCGTGGGAAACCATTGGAGACACCACCCAAGGACGCTGTGATGGTGCGCAAGGCGCGGTCGTTCATATCAACAACGCGGCGCCAAACAACGCGGCGTGTGTCGATTTCCAATTCATTACCCCAATAAATGTGGTTGTCGATCATTGCGGACAACAATGAATGCGCTGATGTGATCGCGTGGAAATCACCTGTGAAATGCAGGTTCATTTCTTCCATTGGAACAATTTGTGCGTATCCGCCACCGGCTGCGCCACCCTTCATACCAAAGTTCGGACCCAAGGACGCTTCGCGAATACAAATCATCGCGTTTTTACCGATGCGGTTCAAACCATCGCCCAGACCAACGGTTGTTGTGGTCTTGCCTTCGCCCGCTGGTGTCGGGTTGATGGCCGTCACCAAAATTAATTTGCCGTTTTCACGATCTTGCAACGAATTGATGAACTCTTGGCTCACTTTCGCTTTGTCGTGCCCATATGGCAAAAGATCTTTCGCCTCGATGCCCAACTTTGCACCAATTTCCAAAATCGGCTTTTTGTTCGCTTCGCGTGCGATTTGAATATCTGTTTTAAAGCTCATGTCGCTTGTCCCTTGTGTCCGCCTTGGACGGTCGTTTCCTACATGGGGTGGTATAGCGACAGAAATTCGCGCTCTAGGCCGCAATTCCGACATTTCCCGATCTTGTTGCGGCGAGCGGTCGCAGTTTTGTTTCCAATAGGATACAGGTTTTCTATCTGTGTTATGGTTTTGGGGCCCATTCCCGCTGGTCTGGTACATGTAACTGCAATCGGTCCCCCAACCTGAGTCGCCCCGGCCGTTCCACCCAGGCCGTCACACCGCGCAATCCCGCAGCCATGGATTTGAACCGCTTGCCCGCCTGCGGGTCAATGGCGCTGATCACACGGGCCGGTAAATGACAAGGTCGGTTTTGCATATCAATTGTAAGCGTGGTGCCAGATTGTGATTGCAACCGTGCCGATGGTGGCACATGCGAAAAATCGGGGATCCCGCGCACCACCACATTGCCCCCCAACCACGACGGGTCGATTTTGTCCAATCCAATCGACGCGGCAATGCGATCCAGATCATCTGCGCATAGAATGCTGATCTGACGGGTGTTGCGAATTTCTGTCCCGCGCGGGTATTGCGATGTGACACGCGAACACGATGGGCGTGTCAAACCAAAATGCCGATCCCCCTGCGGACCAGCAAAGGACAATTCAAATTCATCCAATGGATCAGATGTGATCGCCCCAGCGGGACCTGATACAATACCCAACCAAATCACATCGGCATAATAATCCGTCGGTTTCAATGCTGGCATTTATTCGTCCCCCCATAATGTTGATGGAATTCGGTTTTGCAAGGCTTGGTCAAACTGGGCCCCATCAAACGCGCCGCCTTTTGCTTCGGAAAGAAAATCGCCGATTGTGGGCAGCGCGCGGCTGTTATCACGCCCCCATATCCCAGAACGGACAATCGATTTCGCACAATGTACATAGACCTGATGCACCCGCACAATGACCACCGATTTTGGATGGTGCCCGTTTTGCACATAGCTTTGGCACAAAACTGGGTCTGCCGTGACGCGACCATTGCCCACAACGCGGACCACATCTTGCACACCCGTGTTGAAAAACAAAATCGACAATGCCCCATCGCGCACGATATTGCGCAAACAATCCAAGCGGTTATTGCCCCGCCAATCAGGCAGGGCCAAATGTTGGGCGTCTAGCACATCCACCACGGGCCCATCGTCCCCACGTGGGCTGATGTCAACGCGGCCCTGTGCATGCGTGGCCAAAACGCAAAACCGTGATGCCATGATCCAATCACGATAAAGCGGCGTGATTTCTGATGCCACCTTATCCGTTGCCGCAGCAGAGGGTGCGCGGTACAGATCCGTTAATTCGTCGACGGATTGAATATATTTAATTTGGGTCAAATCCTGCATCTAGCATCAATTCATTTGAACGTGTTTCGACACACTGTTCCAATATTTTCAAAAATTCATCGCGTTTCATTCCGGCAGGAATGGTGGGTAAAAATTCAACAATAGCCGTTCCCGGTTTTTTATAAATCCCAAGGCGTGGCCAAAAGACACCAACATTGCACGCAACCGGCAAACAGTCCTGTCCCATTTCGTCGTAAATGACACCAATGCCAACTTTGTAGGGAACCTTTGCACCGGGGGCGACACGGGTCCCTTGGGGGTAAATGATCAACTGTCCGCCCGGCATTTCACCAGATTTAACCTGCGCCATCATAGATTTGATCGCCTCGGCGCGACGACCACGGTTAACTGGGATACAGGCCAGCCATTTCCCATACCACCCCAGAACAGGGGCCCAGCGCAGGGATGCCTTCATAATGAATTTGGGTTTTGGGGTCACGGATGCGATCATCAAAATATCCAAAAAACTTTGGTGTTTTGCACCGACCAAGATTTCGCGGTCTGGCACTGTGCCGCGCACCTCGGTTTTCAAACCAATCATCCAGCCCGCGGTCCACATCACCCATTTTGAATACCCACGCACCACGCGATAGCCAAATTTACGATGAACCATAACAATGGGCGCGCACCCGATCCCGATGACTGCCATCATAAAATACATCTGAATTGTAAAAATGAACGACCGCACCCACTGAATCGCATAGCCCATTATGACAGCCCCTCTAATACTCTCATCGCTGCGTAGCGTGTTGCCAGCAATGCGACAAGCGCTAATATCGGCGGCACAACGATCAATACAGCCCATTCAATACCCTGAAACCGCAGACCTGACAGCACCGCAACATGGTCGCCCGCCCCGGGCAGGGCAAACAATGCCAGCGCCGCCAGTGCCACGCCAATACTGGCCCCAACAAAGGCACGCATTGTAAATCGGCGCACAAAAGCGGCAGCGATATAATGATCCTTGGCCCCAATTAAACGCAGTACAGTGATGACCTGCGCATTTGCGGCCAAGGCGGCGCGGGCCGCCAATATCACCATGGCGGCCGTTGTCAGACCGATGACCCCAATGCATAGGATTGCCAACCACGACAAACGCCCCGCCGCCTGCACCAATGGTTTGCGCCAACGCGCATGATCATCCAACACCGCGCCTGGCGCTTCGGCGCGTAGGCGCAATCGCAGGCCGTCCGCGTCAAATCCTGTTTCAGTTTCGGTAATGTCAATCAAACGGGGAATTGGCAAATCCCCCAAGGGCAAATCCGCCCCAAACCAAGGCTGCAATAGGTTTTGTTGTTCATCAGCCGTCAGGCTGCGGGCAGCTTGGATACCAGGGGTCGTATTTAAAATGTCTAGGACTGATGCCACCTGCGCTTCGACTTGATCGGCGGGGGCAGATATACGCACGGTTGCCGTCTGTGCCAATGCGGCGGACCATCGTTGCCCCAACCGGTCGGCTGCCAACGACAACGCCAGCGCAAAGACCACCAAAAACGCCATAGCCCCGGCCGTAAAACTGGTCAGGCGCGCGGTAAAGCCCGTGCCCGGTACAACGCGATCACGCTGAAAATCGGGGCGGACCAGTTCGGATAGTTCACGCAGCAGCGACCTCATAAATTAGCCCCCGCCAGTTGTAATTGTTTGTTTGAAATCCGCAAAATCCGCGCTTGGACCTGTGATTTCGCGGAACGGATCAGGCTAAGGTCATGTGTGGCGATCACAACGGTTTTACCCAATTTGTTCAGCTCGACCAACAGGGTCAGCAAACGTTCTGACATTTCCCAATCGACGTTGCCCGTTGGTTCATCGGCGATGATCACATCGGGTGACATGATAATCGCGCGTGCCAATGCCGCGCGTTGGCGTTCGCCCCCAGATAATTCGGGCGGCATTGCCTTGGCGCGATGGGTCAGGCCGACCCAAGCGATCAGTTCTTTCAGATTTGCATCCTCAGCTAGGGTGGCGTTGCCAGATACGGACAGAGGCATTGCGATATTTTCCTGAACGGACAGATGATCAATAAATTGGCAATCTTGGTGAACAACACCAATGCGGCGTCGAATTTGGGCAATGTCATCGCGCGTCATTGTGGTGACATCCTGCCCAAACAGGCGAATTGCCCCTTTGGTCGGGAACAGCGCCGCATAGCATAGCTTTAGCAACGTTGTCTTGCCTGCCCCCGATGGGCCGGTCAAAAAATAAAACCCGCCCTGAACAATCGCCAGCGACATATCAGACAAAAGTTCCCCGCCACCATAGCTGTAGGCAGCACCATCTAGGTCAATCACCGTTTAAACCCCAAGGTTGGTTGCATCATTATGTGTTGTGACTTAACATCCTATAATAGAAAATCCTATGATTATCTTATATTAGAGCTTTAACAGATTTATTTGTTTCCTTAAACTAACTGTCAGAAATCGATGAACGGGGATTTAACTGAATGCGATTGACCTGCCCAAATTGCACCGCGCAATATCAAGTGCCCGCAGATGCCATTCCAGAAAACGGCCGTGATGTTCAATGTTCTGCCTGCGAACATACTTGGTTTCAGTCGGGTGCCCCCGACGACATGACCCTTGCCACAGCAATTCCTGTCAGCGCGCCCTCTGTGCCGGATGTCACGCCCACACCCGATCAAGCGGTATCGCCTGAAAAGTCCGACACCTCAGCCACATCAGAAACGATGGCGGGTAATTCAGATTTTGAACAGCATTTAACTGAATCTCTGGACCACTCGGAATCCGCAGCACAAGGCGCAGACGACCCTACGCCAATGGCACCACAATCATCGCAGTCACAACAGCCCGCTGATGCGCAGGATGGCGACGATGATGATGGGGCCATAAAACCCAAACTACCTAAGCGTGAATTGGACCCGCAGGTTGCCAACGTCCTAAGAGAAGAAGCAGAGCGCGAAAAGCGCGCGCGCCTTGCGGCACAGTCTCAGACACAGTCACAGACACAGGATGAAATGTCACTGACCTCTGCCCAAGATGATACTGCAGACTATATAACTGACATCGATCCACAGACCACCATTGAACACGATGACACAGAATTGGATGACATCGCCGTATCAACTGAGCCTAAGCGCAAAAAAATATATCCGCCCAATCTGGATGATCTGGACGATCTATATAATCAGACTGCAGATTCCGCAGACCAAGCCATAAGTGACACACTGCCCGATCCAGACGATTTGAAATCATCCTTGCACGATAGTGGCGATGATGTCACCATTTTAGGCGTCGCTGATCCAGCAGAGGGGGCCAAGGAAAAATCGAACCGGCGATCTGGATTTATTCTGGCATTTATTGTGTTAGCAGCAGGATTTTGGCTGTATTCAAACGCAGCCGCTGTGGCACAGGCCATCCCACAAACAAAGACAGCTCTGCAAATTTTCGTATTATCTGTCGACGCAGTGCGCAATGGGCTGAATAATTTTGCCACGTCAATTATCACGACAGTTTCTGGCTGGTTGGCCTAGAACTGATCCAATAAACGTTTCAGATAATCACGCTCGACATCAGGGCGCTGATTGTCGTTGGCACGTTTTCTGATTTCACCTAGCAATTCCTGCGCTTGGCGCGCAAAATCTTGCGGTGTTCCGGTGGCCTGTGCAGTGCCAGAACGGCCATCGCGCCCCTGTGGACGACCCAATGGATCACGCTGATCGCCGCCCTGATCCGTGGCGGCCTGTCCTTGGCCCTGTTGATCTGGATTTGCCTCGGCCAAGGCGCGATCCATGCTACGCAGACCTTCGCGCAGGGTTTCCATTGCATCAGCCTGTTCATCAAGGGCACGATCCAAATCACCATCACGCAGGGCCTGTTCTGCGCGGCGCATGGCGTCTTGGGCATCCTCTAAGGCTTGGGCGCTGTCGCGTCCGGCTTGGTTTGCGATGCTGGGCAGCCGATTGCGGCCACGCGCTAGGTCATCAGACAACTGTGCTTGGCGATCAGCCAATGATGGGTTCGAACCTTCGCCGCTCTGTTGTCCATTTTCTGGATTTTGGCCCTGTGCTTCACCCTGTCCTTGACCCTGATCCTCGCTCTGGCCTTGACCTTCACTCTGGCCTTGCTGGTTCCCTTGGGGGGCGAACTGATCTTGCAACTGTTGAAAGGCATCATCCGACAATTCTTGCTGATCGCGCAGGGTTTGCGACAGATCATCCATGGGTGATCCTTGTCCTTCGCCACCCTGCCCGCCTTGGGCGATTTGCATGTTTTCCATCATCTGTTGCAATTCTTGCAACGCTTGCTGTGCCTCGGCCATGCGGCCTTGTTCCATCAGCTCTTGGATGCGGTCCATCATGGCCTGCAAATCGGCCTGATCCATTTGCATCATATCCTCGGGCGATCCTTGGGCAAAGTCGCGGTCAGGATTATCACGGCGGTCGCGTTCGGCCTGTTGGCGCAACTGGCGCAGGTAATTTTCGTTGGCGTCACGCAGTTCTTGCATCAGCCGTTCAATTTCTGTGTCGCTGGCGCCGTTTTTCATCGCTTGTGATAAACGATCTTGGGCAGCACGCATGCGGTCCAGCGCGTCATCGACGTCGCCCTCTTCTATCGAAATGGCGAAGTCCCATAGGGCTTGGGCCAAATCTGCGCGCGCGCTGTCCAAGGTTTCGGTGTCAATCGCACGTTCCAGTTCGCGCAAAATGGTGCGCAGGGATAAATAATCACTTTCTTTGCGAAACGCATCTTGGGCATCATAGGTCAGCGCGCGGATCATTCGTGCGACGCGTTTTGCATTTTCTTGCGACCACAATAAATCGCGGCGTTGTTCAATAACCGCAGCCGCCATCGGATCAAAGAATTTACGCGCGGGCAATGCGTCAATCGATATCACCGTTTGCCCCACTTGGTCCGATTGATCGCGCGCAGACAGGGTCAGCGTTACCGGCAAATGCGCCAAAGGCGATTGGGAATGGTCTTCGACCCAGTCTTGGACAAAGTCGCGGGTTTGGCCATTAAATGGCAGCGGCAGATCAAATGTCTGAACCTGTTCAAAGTCAGGATCCGCCGCCAATCCAAATCGCCGGTCCACGCGGGATAAATCCAATTCCAATTCGGCTGTTGCCGCCGTTATCCCAAAATCATCCCGCACGGCAAAATCCAATGTCGATTCACCAAAAAATTCTGTTTCAAACTGGCCTGATGTCGAAATCTCAGGCACCTGATCAGGGCGCAATGCGATGGCCCAAGTTGTGTCAGATATCGTCAAAGTACCCGTCTGGGTAATCGTAAACTGCACATCTGTACCGCTGTCCTGTTCAGGCATGGCAGTTATGTCCGATAGGGTCTGGGACACCGCATCGGGGGTCAGAGTGCCATATAGACGGATGTCCACCACACTGCCCTGCAGCGCATCAATACGTTCAATCCCGCGTAATTCGTTCAGATAAAGGGTTGGCAACCCCGAAAATCGTGGCGGTGTAATCCAGCCTTCCCATGTTGCGGCAGCACTGGTTTGGGATTGTGCCGTCTGGCTTGGGGATGCGGGCGCACCAAAGTTCCCAAACAACACACCCACAGCCGCGACCAATACCGCGACCAAGGACAGCCCTGCACGATCATAACGGGCCAAGCCGATGGGAACCTGAACAACACCTGCGGTTTCTGCCTCGGACCTAAGCGATGATAAATGCCTGTGCCACAGGGCATCCGCATCAGCAGATGTACCGGATGTGGCATAGGACGGGTTGGACAAAAATGAAATTGGTCGGTTGGGCAGCGTTTGATCAACCATTTGCGCGGCCGCTGCAAACCGCGGCCGTTGAAAGGTAAAGATCCCATACAGGCCCGCGACCAAAATTGCCACGGCGGTACCGATGCCCAGCGCAGTCAATGACACCAACTGCGGCATGTCCCGCAACAGTGCAAACAGACCCACAGACGCGAACAACACGCTAAACATTGGCCAAAACGCCACCATCCCAGCCCTGATCCACAGATTCAGGTAGGTGCGCCAAATGGCCCATCTGGCCTTAGGCAGATCATCAAGGTGGTGAAAAGGTTTCAGCCACGTCCTCCTTTGCGGTTTATGCAAGCCACATAGGTATAGTATCGCGATTTATCATTTCGTCAAAGGTTGGTCGTGCACGGATCACAGCAAAGTCATTGCCATTCACCAACACCTCGGGGATTAAGGGCCGTGAATTGTATTCACTGGACATCACCGCGCCATAGGCACCGGCCGAACGAAAGGCCACCAAATCATCCGATACCATCCGCGCCATATCCCGCCCCTTGGCAAAGGTATCACCGGATTCGCATACTGGCCCCACGATATCATATTTGGTCTGTTCCTGACCTGGCACAGGTTCCACAACAGGCACAATATCGTGATGCGCATCATACATCGCGGGGCGGATCAAATCATTCATTGCCGCGTCCAAGATCAGGAATTCGCGGTCTTCGCCCTGTTTTACATAGATGACCGATGACAACAGCAGACCCGCATTGCCAACAATCAACCGACCCGGTTCGATTTCGATTTCGCAATCCAAATGCCCCAAAACACGTTTGACCATCGCACCGTATTCGCTGGGCAAAGGTGGGGTTTCGTTGGATCGGGTATAGGGGATGCCCAAACCACCCCCCAGATCCAAGCGGCGGATATTATGGCCGTCTGCGCGCAGCTGTTCGACGACCTCGGCCACTTTGATATAGGCGGCCTCAAACGGGGCCAATTGGGTCAGCTGGCTGCCGATATGGACATCAATTCCGACGATTTCGATATTTGGCAGGGCGGCGGCCATGGCGTAGACGTCGCGCGCCCGTGAAATGGGGATGCCGAATTTGTTTTCCGATTTTCCCGTGGCAATTTTCGCGTGCGTTTTGGCGTCAACATCAGGATTGACGCGAATGGTGATGGGCGCTGTCACGCCCACGTCAACGGCAACGCGGGAAATGACCTGCATTTCTGGTTCGCTTTCGACATTGAATTGACGAATGCCACCGGTCAGGGCCGCGCGAATTTCATCCGCTGTTTTGCCCACACCTGAAAACACGATGCGATCGCCTGGAATGCCAGCCGCCTTGGCACGTGCGTATTCGCCCCCCGACACCACATCCATACCGGCACCCAAATCACCCAAGGTTTTCAAAATGGCCTGATTAGACGCGGCTTTCATCGCGTAGCAGACCAAATGGTCCATTCCTGCCAGCGCCTCGTCAAACAGCTGAAAATGCCGTGTCAGCGTCGCAGTGGAATAGACATAAAACGGCGTGCCAACGGCAGCGGCGATTTCGGTCAGTGCAACCTCTTCGGCGTGCAAAACGCCATCTTTGTATAGGAAATGATCCATGGGGCCCTCGGGTCTATCTTAACACGTTACGAATACGGTCAATCGCACGCAGGATGTTGTCTTTGCTATTGGCATAGGAAAATCTGACGTAACCTTCGCCGTATTTTCCGAAACTGGTGCCTGAAATGGTGGCAACACCTGCTTTGTCCAAAAACAGGTCTTGGGCCTGTTGCGATGTCAAACCGGTACCCGAGATATTGGGAAAGGCATAAAATGCCCCCGCCGCATCGGTGCAGGTGACACCCGGCACATCATTCAACGCCGCCACAATGGTTTTGCGACGATCATCAAATTGGGCCACCATGTCATGAACAGCATCCTGGGGACCCGTCAGCGCGGCCAACCCCGCATATTGTGCCGAGGCATTCACGCAAGAATGGTCATTGATACACAACCGCGTCACAGGATCGACCATTGCATCGGGCCAGACCGCAAACCCCATGCGCCACCCCGTCATGGCATAGGTTTTCGACCAACCATCCAAAACGATCAAACGATCGCGAATTTCGGGGTAATTTAATAAACTGACATGTTCGCGGCCATCATACAGCATTTGGCTGTAAATTTCGTCGGATAACAGTGCGACATGGGGGTGTTTGGCCAAACCCGCCACCAATTTATCAATTTCGGCCTTGGGCGTGACCCCCCCGGTTGGGTTTGCGGGGCTGTTGATAATGATCAACCGTGTGCGATCCGTGATCTGGGCCAGCACCGTATCGGCATCAAAGGCAAACCCATTTTCTTCGCGCAGTTCAATCGGGACGGGGGTTGCACCGGAATATTTGATCACCGATTCATAAATCGGAAAACCGGGGTTGGGATACATAATTTCCGCGCCCGCTTCGCCGAACATCAGGACGGCGAAAAACATGGTGGGTTTACCACCAGGCACAACAATAACATTATCTGGGTTCACCGCCGCGCCATGGCGTTTTTCCAAATCAGCGGCCACAGCCTGACGCAGTTCGGGCAGACCATTGGCAGGGGTATAGCCGTGATGGCCGTCCTGCAACGCCTTGATCCCAGCTTGGACAATGTGATCGGGGGTTTTGAAATCGGGCTGTCCAATGCCCAGATTAATAATGTCGTGACCCTGCGCGGCCAAGGCATTGGCCCGCGCCAAAACCATGAACGCAGATTCTGTTCCCAAACGGGAAATCCCAGATGCAAATCTAAGTTGGGTCATCGTCAACCTCTTGAACTGTTATTCTGACTGTACCTGTGGCGGTTTGGGGGCTCCGTCAATACCACAGGCAGAAATAAACATCAGTGCGAAACTGGCACAGATCACACGCATCATTTCAAAAAGTCCTTCCAGCGTTGGATTTGCACCAACACTTGGGCAGGGGCCGTTCCGCCATAGGACACACGCGACTTGACCGAATTATCAACCGTTAGCACCGAATAGACATCATCTGTAATGTCGGCATGAACGGACTGCATATCGGCCAATGATAGATCAGACAATTCACACCCCTTGGTTTCGGCCATTGCAACCAAGCTGCCCGTCACATGGTGGGCATCGCGGAATGGCATATTGATCGCGCGCACCAACCAATCGGCCAGATCGGTCGCGGTGGAAAACCCTGATCCTGCCGCGGCGGCCAGATTATCGACATTGGCGGACATGTCTTTGACCATCCCCTCCATCGCGGCCAAGGCCAGCATCAGGTTATCTGCTGCATCAAAGACCTGTTCTTTGTCCTCTTGCATGTCCTTGGAGTAGGCCAGCGGTAACCCCTTCATCACCATCATCAGGGCGACGTTGGCGCCAAAAATCCGGCCCACCTTGGCGCGGATCAATTCCGCGGCGTCTGGGTTTTTCTTTTGCGGCATGATCGAGGATCCGGTCGAAAACCGATCAGACAGGGTGACAAACCGGAATTGCGCCGATGACCAGATGACCAGTTCCTCGGCGAAACGGGACAGATGCATCGCACAAATCGATGCGACCGACAGGAATTCCAGTGCAAAGTCACGGTCCGATACCGCGTCCAATGAATTGGCAGTGGGATGGGCAAACCCCAGATCCGCCGCCGTCATATGCCGATCAATCGGGAACGACGTGCCCGCCAAGGCCGCCGACCCCAACGGACATTCATTCATCCGCGCGCGTGCATCACGTACCCGCGACAAATCACGACCCAGCATTTCAACATAGGCCATCATGTGATGCCCCCATGTCACGGGTTGCGCCGTTTGCAAATGCGTAAACCCAGGCATAACCCAGTCTGCGCCCTGTTCGGCCTGAACCATCAACGCATTGATCAATGCCAACAACCCACTTTCAAAGGCGTCAAATTGATCGCGCACCCACAGGCGAAAATCGGTCGCCACCTGATCATTGCGCGACCGTGCCGTGTGCAAACGGCCCGCAGGTTCGCCGATAATTTCCTTTAGTCGCGCTTCGACATTCATGTGAATATCTTCGAGCGCGGCAGAAAATTCGAAATTTCCTGACTGAATCTCTGACAATACCGTGAGAAGGCCTTCCCGAATGGCGGCCGCTTCGCTATCTGTAATTATGCCTTGGGCTGCCAGCATGGCGGCGTGGGCTCTTGAACCGCGGATATCCTGTTCTGCCAAACGCTGATCAAACCCGATGGATGCATTGATTGCTTCCATGATTGCGTCTGGGCCTGATGCGAACCGGCCACCCCACATTTGGTTTGAGGATTTATTTGACATTTCGTTACCTTTCGGAGGGTTTATGCGTCTAACTGGTTTAACTGTTCTTTATACGGCCTTGGCCATCGGTGCAAACGCATCATTTGTTTCGGCACAGGATTTTTCATCTCTGGCGGATTTGAAAACCGGCGACATGAAAAAACTGGTTTTACATTCCGATGCGAAACCCGTTGCACAGACGGTATTTTTTGACGAATCCGGTACCAAGCTGACCCTGTCTGATTTTCAGGGCAAAACGACCGTATTGAACCTGTGGGCCACGTGGTGTGCGCCCTGTCGTTATGAAATGCCATCCCTGTCAGAATTACAAGCAGCCTTGGGCAGCGATGATTTCCAAGTTGTCACAATCGCCACTATGCGCAATTCATCCAAGGTGATTGATGCGTTTTTCGATGAAATAAACGTCGAAAACCTGCCCAAACACCAAGACCCCAAAGGCGCCTTGGCGCGCAGCCTATTCGTTGCTGGTTTGCCTGCAACATTGCTGATCGACGAAGATGGCAATGAAATTGGACGCCTGGTGGGCGACGCGAATTGGTCCAGCCCGGACGCCCTAAGCATGGTTGGGAAATTTATCGAATTGGACCAAACGAATTAAAAACGGGCGCTGATGCGCCCGTTTTCGTTTTGGTCATTCTGGTTTCGGT
>CAZWFE010000050.1:0-14241 GCA_964633145.1 uncultured Phaeobacter sp.
ACTTATTATTGCAGCCGGCGTCGGGTATATGCTGGCCACAAAACAAGGATAAAAACGATGCGCGTCCTATTACAACGTGTCGCCAAAGCACATGTCAGCGTCGATGGCATAAAAATTGGCGCCTGCGACCACGGTTTTTTGATATTCGTATGCGCCATGCAGGGCGATACCCAAGCACAGGCAGATCAATTGATTTCAAAAATAACCAAACTGCGTATTTTTAAAGATGATGTAGGTAAAATGAATAAATCTATTCTTGACGTAAACGGATCCGCATTGGTGGTCAGTCAATTCACGCTTGCCGCAGATACATCACGCGGCAATCGACCTGGGTTTTCCTATGCCGCCAAACCCGAGCAAGGACGGCATCTATACCAATATTTCGCACAAACACTGGCAACCAAGGGTATCGCCGTTGAAACCGGTGAATTCGGTGCCGACATGCAGGTCACACTGGTCAACGACGGACCGGTTACCATTTGGATGGATACCGACAACCGCTAAAGGGGCTGTCTGCCCCTCTTGGCCTAGGGCCAATTCACCCCGAGGATATTTCCCCGACAAAAAATGATGCGCCAATATTCATTTTTTGTCTAAAAATATCCTCGCCGAAGGCGAAACAACACCATCAACTATTTCGATATTTGCGCAGTTCTGCGCGCGCGACTTGGCGACGGTGGACGGCATCTGGGCCATCTGCAAATCGTAAGGTACGAACATGTGTCCACATATGAGCCAGGTCAAAATCTTGGCTGATACCGGCCGCGCCGTGCAGTTGCATGGCATCATCTATCACGCGTCCTGCCATTAATGGGGCGACCACTTTGATTTTTGAAATCCAAGGTTGGGCGGCACGCACGCCGGCGGAGTCCATCATATAGGCAGCCTTGAGACATAGCAGGCGGGCCATTTCGATATCCATGCGCGCATTTGCAATGATGTCATAGTTTGCGCCCAAATCGATGATTTGTTTACCAAAGGCTTCGCGTTGCAATCCGCGGTGGCACATCATGTCCAACGCTTTTTCGGCTTGGCCAATGGCGCGCATGCAGTGATGGATGCGGCCTGGGCCAAGGCGGCCTTGGGCGACTTCGAAACCGCGACCTTCGCCCAGGACCACCGCGCTGGTGGGAATGCGCACGTTTGTAAAGCGGATGTGCATGTGTCCATGTGGTGCATCATCATGGCCAAAGACCTGCATAGGGCGCAGCACCTCGACGCCGGGTGTTTTGGGGTCCATGACAAACATCGTGTGGCGGGCATGTTTTGGGGCGTCTGGGTCCGTACAGGCCATCACGATATAAAGTGCGCAGCGTGGGTCGCCTGCGCCAGAAATCCACCATTTTTCGCCGTTCAACACCCAATCATCGCCATCGCGGCGCGCGGAAAATGCCAATTGTGCCGCATCAGATGACGCAATGTTAGGTTCCGTCATCACATAGGCCGAGCGGATTTTTCCGTCGAGCAGATCATAGAGCCAGCGATCTTTGTGGTCTTGCGTGCCGTATCTTTCCAGAACCTCCATGTTGCCCGTGTCGGGGGCGTTACAGTTGAACACTTCGGCCGCGATGCCGACCTTGCCCATTTCTTCGGCCAGATAGGCGTATTCGACCGTGGTCAAACCGTATCCTTTTTCGCTGTCTGTTAGCCAAAAATTCCACAGGCCGCGTTCGCGTGCCATCGATTTCAGCCCATCCAGGATTTCCAATTGACGGTCCGTATGTTGAAACCGGTCGCCAGAGGGGTGTTTGCCAACCTGGGCGTGATATTCGCGGTCTAAGGGTGCAATTTCGTTTTCAACCATGTCGCGGACAGCCGCGATTAATGGGGCCACTTTTTCAGTAATACCTAGATCCATTTTACCCTCTAATTTGGAAGTTCGTAGTCAGCGAATTGCTGCCGCAGTGTAAGTTTTGACACCTTGCCCGTTGCGGTCAGCGGCAAGGCGTCGACAAATTCGATTGCATCTGGCAGCTGCCATTTCGCCACATGTTTTAGCAATAATGCGTCGATCTCGTCTTTGGTGACGCGTTGGTCACCTGATGGAACCACAATCAACAATGGGCGTTCATCCCATTTGGGATGGGGCACAGCAATGACAGCGCAATTGGCAACATCTGGATGGCCCATTACGACGTTTTCCAAGTCGATTGAACTGATCCATTCACCACCCGATTTAATCAAATCCTTGGACCGATCTTGGATACGCAGCAAACCGTTGGGGGAAATCGTGGCGATATCGCCCGTACCAAACCAGCCATCGGCATCCATGGCCGCGGCAGTGGCATCGGGGTTGTTATAATACCCGCTGATGATCCCGTTTCCACGGACATACAATTCGCCAGCGGTTTGTCCATCGTGCGTCAACGGCTGACCCGCGTCATCCACGATTTTCAAATCGACCCCCCATGCACGGCGGCCTTGGGCCTGTTGTATGTCCAACCGCTGGTCCAAATCCAATGAATCGCGCTGAACGGTGGGCAAAATGCCGTGGGTTCCAATCGGGCTCATTTCGGTCATGCCCCATGCATGGCAGACCGACACACCCGATGTTTCAAAAGCACGGATCATAGATCGCGGCGCGGCAGAGCCGCCCACAACCACATTGTCAAATCCGGCAGGATTGCGACCCTGTTGCGCAATTTCACCCAACAGTCCCAGCCAAACAGTTGGCACGCCCCATGCTGATGTCACCCCTTCGCGGTCCATCAATTGATAAAGCGACGCACCATCCAACTGCGCGCCCGGGAATATCAGCGATGCGCCAACCATTGGCGCGGTATAGGGCAGGCCCCACGCATTCACATGAAACAACGGCACAACTGGCAAAACGCGCGTCCCTTCGCCCATCAGGCGGCCCATGCTGATCGCAACCGACATGGCGTGCAACACGGTTGAGCGGTGCGAATACAGCGCACCCTTTGGGTTCCCCGTTGTCCCCGATGTATAGCAAAGACCGGCGGCGGTGTTTTCATCCAAACTGGGCCAATCGTAATCAAAGGGATGATCCGCCAACAGGGTTTCGTAACACAGCGCCCCGTCCAGCCCATCGGGCATATGACCGGGGTCGCACATAATCACGATTTGCAAATCAGCGGGCAATTGATCGCGAATGTTTTGCAAGATCGGAACAAAAGTTAGATCGGTAAACAACACGCGGTCTTGGGCATGATCAATGATAAATGTCATTTGTTCCGCGCTAAGGCGTGGGTTTATCGTGTGACACACGCCACCCATCCCACTGACGGCATAGTATAATTCGAAATGGCGGTATCCATTCCACGCCAATGTGGCCACACGATCGCCCGCCTGAACGCCCAAACGATCCAAGGCATGCGCCAGCTGACCCACACGGTTCATAGCATCACCGTAACCGTAACGGTGAATGTCCCCTTCTGTGCGGACAGAGACGATTTCGGCATCGCGGTGGATTTCCGCCGCATAGCGCAGTATTTCGATAATCGACAATGGCCGATGCATCATTTGGCCCAGCATGATGCGACCTCCCTACTTTTATTTTTTCCTACTAAAAGAGGAATAGTTCAAATAGGCAAGTGGACAATGCAAAAGGATCCAAAATTTACTCGGGATCGCCTTGCAGTTCTAACTTCAACTCAGGGCCCGACAATACCCGTAAATCATCCGTATTCAAAGCAACCGTTGGTTTGGACAGGCGGTTGCGCACCACCCAAATCAGTCGTTCCTGTGCCCGTGTTATCGCCACATAGGCAAGCCGTTTCCACAATGGCTGCCCCGCCTCGACGCGGCCCATTTGTGATGCAGCATATAGGTCAGGTGCAAAAACCTGAACCGTATCCCATTGGGATCCCTGCGCTTTGTGAATTGTCACTGCTGCGCCATGCAAAAATGTGGCCCCCATGCGTGCTGCAAAGGGGATAAAGGGTTCTTCTTCGTCAGGTTTTTCGATTTTTACGATCGATGCCGCAGAAAGTTGAGGATCCTCAGCGCCAATAACATGCAGACGTGAAAACCCTGGCTTGCGTCCAGGTCCCAAATACACCACCTGCGCCCCTTTGATCAGTCCGCGGGCCTCAAGATCGATACGTTTTTTACGATGTTTCAGGGGCAATTCGATCCCATCGCAAATAAGCGGTTCGCCAGGTAACAACGCATCCTCGGGTCCATCATACACTTTACGAAATGCTTGGATCAGCCGAATACGGGTGGCGTTGCGCCATACCAAAACAGGACTGCGCGCCATTAGGTCCACTTCGACGCGTTGGCCCCAAACGACGCGATCATCTTGGGCTGCTTTTTCTTGGATCAAATTTTCGAAATCGCTGAATGTGATCGCAGGATCGGCAAGGGCATGTGCCAAATCCAGAATAGGATTATCTTGGGTCTGTCGGTGGATCCGACTTAGGGTTTTCTTTTGGCCGTCTTGTAATTTATCAAAAACCATCCCACCCGCTTGGTTCACAGGCGCAAGCTGAGCTGGGTCACCAAACAATACCAATGTTGGGAAAATTTCTTGTAAATCTTCGAACTGACGATCATCAAGCATCGATGCTTCGTCGATAAATCCAATGTCTAACGGATTCTCACGGCGTTTCCATCCCGTAATAAAATCAGAACCACGCAGCCCAGCGGCAGCCAATGCCCCGGGGATAGATTTGGCGGTTTGATAAAAATCATGTGCCCGATCTAGCGCCTCAGGCGTTAAGCCTTCGACATCTGGACGATCTGTTTCACCTGCCAACCATTCGGCAATACGTTCATATTCTGGGTCATAAACGGGCGTATATAAGATGCGGTGGATCGTTGTCGCAGGAACGCCGCGGTTGCGCAAAACTGACGCAGCTTTGTTTGTGGGGGCCAAGATAGCCAAAGATCGCTTGTCGCGTTTGCGCCGGCTTTCATAATCACCGGACACAATTTCAACGCCAGCCTCGGACAAGGCTGCCACAAGCTTGGCCAAAAGCATGGTTTTGCCGGACCCCGCCTTGCCCATTATCGCTAGAACCGAGGATCCCATATCATGGGGCGGGCGCAGTAATTGATTGTCTACATCAATTCCCGCGCCCCGCAAAATATCAGCCACGTGGTCAAAGGCATCCGCCTGATCATCAGAAAATTTTATAGGGGCAAGTGTCATGGCCTAACCCTACTGTGGCTAAACCAAAGTTTCCAGACACGAACTTATCCTGCGCGGGCAAATTGCGGATTAGAGCCGAAAGAATGTTCAAACCATTCCTGAGACTGTTCTAGCGAAATACCCGCTATATTCGACACACGAATGTGCAAATCTTGATCATAGGCCCACAAACCAATACCTATGAAATCTTTGCCTTGGCCCGATTGACCCAATAATTTGGGGCTAGCCCCAATCATGCGGTAAATTCGGATCATACGCTGGTCAAAGACGCCCACATATTGTTTGACACCGCAGCCTTTCATAAATTCGCCCCCTGCCAGCATCAGCGCATTGGCTGTGCGGGGTTTGGCGTGACGTGACAAACAAAACCGCGTTGATTCCCAAATCATCGGACTTTGAACAGGGCCATCATCCATCAAATGACCAAAGTGTTCATTGATCATGCAACGGCCCGTGGTCGGCATTAAACGCATAGATCCGCCATGCTGCCCGTCGGGCATTTCCCAAATCACATAGAGCGGGTTCATGGTATCATATTCGTCGGTTTCAAACCCGTTTTCATCCACATTAACGGCCCAATTCAGACGCGTTTTGAACTGAAAAGCGCGGTCTTGGAACATCGTGTCACGTAGTTTTGGAAAATTGTGTAATTGGTCGGCAAATAGAAATCTGATCATTGGTCTTAGCCCTTCTGGTACTGACAATCGCAGCACCAAGGCTAGGCCAATAAGAATGAACAATTCTAAACAGCAACGCGCTATTTACATTGCATTTAAATTAAAATGACACCTTGTGTCAGGGCGGCTGCAATCGCATGGATGGTATTTGCAGCGCCCAATTTCAAACGCGCACTTTCAATATAGGCACGCAGCGTATGTTCCGAAATTTGCATCGTTTGCGCCACCTGCGCCCGGCTATACCCAATGGCCAGTAACGTTAAGGATTCCGTTTCACGCGGTGAAAGTGCCGTACGCAATTGCGATTTTTCTTCGCCTTCTAGTGCGATGACTTTGGTATTCAAAACATGGCTTAGAACGATTAAATCGGCACGATGCGTTTCGATGAATTCGGCCCATTCTTGGTCGGAACACCGATGGTTTACGGTAAACAACCCATATTGGCCCAAAGGTCCGCGAATTGGAACAGATAGCCCTTGGTTACCGACCCCGTGATCCAAAGCGTCACGTAAAAACGCGCGGGCTGCTTTGCTGGACCAATCCAAAGTTTTCCAATCGGCGGGATGCATTTGCTGGGAACAACCCAAAATAACCGGATCGACGCGCACATAGCCCAATTCCAGATAGCGATTGCGCCAAATATCGCTATAGGTTCCGACCCCTAAACTGGCCCCTTTGGAATTGACCCAATGATAGACCATATGATCCACGCCAATTTTATCGCGCAGATCCTCAATCAATGGCTGCAGATCAGATAACCCGCTTGCTTGATCGATCTGCGATAAAATCGCGTTTATGTGCAGTGTCTTGTACTGTCGTGTCACAACCAAAGCTTTCGCTATAGGACGCGATTTCAATTGCTGCGACCAGCTGTGTATCCTCAAGCTGGGCTGCCAAAGTCAACAGATCGTTGTTTTTGGCAAAACTGCGCAGATCTGTCAAAACGTCCAAAATCCATTCATGTTTCATTTCAGTCTCATTAATAATGGTTAATATTTGGTTAACACAATCATAGCGCGAATGAACTACTGAAAGATATTCACTTTTTTCAACCCCCCATAAATAGCGGGGGCGTTTGGATAGAAGGCATTGAAATGCTTTCCGGCCACCTACAAAAACAAAGGCCACGAATCATAAACATGATTCGCGGCCTTTGGTGCCATCAGAAAATCTGAACCCGGCTTAGCGTGCGGCAAGCGCATCCTCAAATGTACGCAGACCAGATGTTGGGGCCTGTACCAGAACGGCCATATTGCCGGGTTTGTGTTCATTGCGCAGCATCTTGATGTGTGCTGCAGGGATTTCATCCCATGGGAATACCTCAGACATACAGGGGTCCAAACGACGTTCGATCATCAATTTATTCGCCGCGGCTGCCTGTTTTAGGTGGGCAAAATGCGACCCCTGCAAACGTTTTTGGTGCATCCACATATAACGCACATCAAAGGTACAGTTAAATCCAGATGTGCCCGCACAAATCACGACCATGCCGCCCTTTTTACAAACAAATGTTGATACGGGGAACGTTGCCTCGCCGGGATGTTCGAACACGATATCAACGTTGTTGCCCTTGCCGGTGAATTCCCAGATTGCCTTGCCGAATTTGCGAACCTCTTTGAACCATTCGCCATATTCGGGCGACCCGACCGCGGGCAGCTGGCCCCAACAGTTGAAATCTTTGCGATTGATCACGCCTTTGGCGCCCAGACCCATGACGAAATCACGTTTGTCTTCGTCTGAAATAACGGCAATGGCGTTTGCACCAGCCGCATTGATCAGCTGGATGGCATAGGTGCCCAAACCGCCAGACGCGCCCCAAACCAACACATTCTGGCCAGGTTTCAATTCATGCGGATGGTGCCCAAACAACATGCGATAGGCCGTGGCCAGCGTCAGGGTGTAACACGCGCTTTCTTCCCATGTCAGATGCTTGGGACGGGGCATCAATTGCTGCGCCTGCACACGCGTAAACTGGGCAAAGGACCCATCAGGTGTTTCATAACCCCAGATACGCTGACTGGTCGAAAACATCGGATCGCCGCCGTTGCATTCTTCGTCGTCGCCATCATCTTGGTTACAATGGATCACGACCTCGTCGCCCACCTTCCAATTGCGAACCTTGTCACCGACGGCCCAGACGATCCCTGACGCATCCGATCCCGCAATATGATAATCTGCACCATGGCCGTCAAATGGGCTGATTGGAACGCCTAAGCCCGCCCAAATGCCGTTGTAATTCACGCCAGCGGCCATCACCAAAACCAACACATCGTGGCTGTCCAAAGCGGGTGTTTCAACAACTTCTACCTGAAATGACTTGTCTGGCTCACCATGACGTTCACGGCGAATGGCCCAGGCATACATCTGTGACGGCACATGACCCAGTGGGGGCATTTCACCGATTTCATACAGATCCTTTTCTGGTGCATCATATGCTGCGATGTTCGAATTTGCGTCCAATGCCATTGTCCTTCTCCATTCCAAAATTGCCGCGATGCAGAATCGCGCTTACCCCATTGATATATTGACCACGAAATATTGCAACCCATTTGAAACATTTTTTGTAATTTTATAACCGAGCGATTGCAGAAAATTACCCCATTCACCCAAATTTTGAAAAATTATCATTTATTATCAGATGTCTAAATCACGAAATAATCAAAATGAACGCATAAAATCTGCCGCAACGCAGCGAATTGACATCCTTACTTTATTTCAAGTATCAATGAGCTAGTGAAATTTTATTACCAATCGGGGACGCTATGTCTGACATGATCAAAGATAGACCTTGGCTTATTCGCACCTATGCTGGCCATTCGACCGCAGCGGCATCAAACGCGCTGTACCGATCCAACCTGTCCAAGGGGCAAACGGGTCTGTCCGTGGCGTTCGATCTGCCCACGCAGACCGGCTATGACAGCGATCATGTCCTGTCACGTGGCGAAGTGGGCAAAGTGGGCGTACCCGTCTGCCATCTGGACGATATGCGCACGCTGTTCGATCAGATCCCATTGGAACAGATGAACACATCTATGACGATCAACGCCACCGCCCCATGGCTGTTGGCACTTTATATCGCCGTGGCCCAAGAACAGGGCGCAGATGTCGCCCAACTGCAAGGCACGGTTCAAAATGACCTGATCAAGGAATACCTAAGCCGCGGCACCTATATCTGTCCGCCGCAACCATCCTTAAAATTGATCGGGGATGTGGCTGAATATTGTTATAAACATGTGCCAAAATGGAACCCAATGAATGTCTGTTCCTATCACCTGCAAGAGGCCGGCGCGACACCAGAACAGGAATTGGCCTATGCGCTGGCCACGGCGATTGCGGTGCTAGACGAATTAAAACCGCGCGTGGCTGAGGAAGATTTTCCAGCCCTTTGCGGGCGGATTTCGTTTTTCGTGAATGCAGGCATCCGCTTTGTGACCGAAATGTGTAAAATGCGCGCATTTGTCGATTTGTGGGACGAAATTCTAGAAAATCGTTACGGCGTCACAAATCCCAAATATCGTCGGTTCCGATATGGGGTTCAGGTCAACAGCCTTGGCCTGACCGAACAACAACCCGAAAACAACGTCTATCGCATCCTAATTGAAATGCTTGCCGTCACCCTGTCCAAGAAAGCCCGCGCGCGCGCCGTTCAACTGCCTGCCTGGAACGAAGCATTGGGACTGCCCCGCCCATGGGATCAGCAATGGTCCATGCGGATGCAACAAATCATGGCCTATGAAACCGACCTGCTGGAATTTGACGATCTGTTCGATCAAAACCCCGCCGTTGATGCCAAGGTCGAGGCCCTGAAAACTGCCGCGCGCCACGAATTGGATACGCTGTCAGGCATGGGGGGCGCCATTCAATCCATCGACTATATGAAATCACGTTTGGTCGACAGCAACGCCGAACGTTTGAACAAAATTGAACGCAACGAAACCATTGTGGTGGGCGTCAATAAATTCACGAATGGCGAACCATCTCCTCTAACGTCAGGCGATGGCGGCATCATGGTGGTGGACCCAGCGGTCGAACAGGACCAGATCAACCGCCTCAACGACTGGCGCGCCACACGTGATTCCGATGCAGTCAAACAGGCCTTGGCCGATCTGCGCCAAGCGGCCCAAAATGGCGACAATATCATGCCCGCCTCAATCGTTGCGGCCAAGGCGGGCGTGACAACAGGCGAATGGGCTGCCGTGATGCGCGCAATCCACGGTGAATACCGTGGCCCAACGGGTGTGTCACGTAACCCTTCGAACAAAACCCAAGGGCTAGACGATATTCGCGACGCAGTCGACATGGTCAGCAAACAATTGGGCCGGCGCCTTTCCTTCTTAATGGGCAAACCCGGTCTTGATGGCCATTCGAACGGCGCCGAACAAATCGCGTTCCGCGCGCGCGACTGCGGTATGGATATGACCTATGACGGCATCCGCCTGACCCCCGATCAAATCATCGCATCGGCCAAGGAAAACGCCCCCCATGTCATTGGCCTATCCATCCTCTCAGGCAGCCACCTGCCCTTGGTCCAAGAGGTCTTGGAAAAACTCCTATCAAACGACCTCGGCCATATCCCCTTGATCGTAGGCGGCATTATTCCCGATGACGACGCACAACGCCTGCGTGATATGGGCGTGGCCCGCGTCTACACGCCTAAGGATTTCGAACTAAACACAATCATGCACGACATCGTGACGCTGGCAACACCAACATCAATTGCAGCACAATAACAGCTGCTTTCATTTTTGCATAAATACTCAAAAAAACGCGCCCCTAGGGGCGCGTTTTCTACATCGGTGAACACAGCTCCAACACGATCCCACAGGGCGTACGCACATAGGATACCACCTGCCCCCACGGTTTTTGCTTGGGCGCACTGATTTCCATTGCACCGTGGTCAATTGCCGATTGATGCATCCCCGCAACGTCAGGATCCGTTAACGCCACCTCAAACCCCAAAGGTCGATCGGCCTGATCCGCGCGCTGATATCCATCGGGCAAATTTCGCGCCCCCAAATCGTGGCTGGCCATGGCCAACACGGTGGTACCGGTGTCCAACTCGCCGTAATCGCCGCCTTCGTGCAAAAACCGTCGTTTTAACCCAAAACTCTTTTCAAAAAATTCCAAACTCTGCGCCACATCTGGCACATAAATTATGCAATATCCAAACTGCACCATAGCTATCTTCCCTCTTGTCACCACCCGTACCTTAGCCTAGCCTGACAAGAAGAAAAGGACTTTGATTTGCGACATCACACCCCCAATATTCGCCCACTGGCTGCAAATGATTTCGCCCAATGGAGTGACCTATGGCGGCAATATTTGGAATTTTACCAATCCAGCGTCCCACAAACGGTATATGAAACCACCTTTGACCGATTGATTGATGCCAAGAATACGGCGCAAAACGCGCTTGTTGCGGATCAGGCTGGCACTTTGGTGGGATTGGTCCACTTTATATATCACCCGCACAATTGGCGCGTTGAAAATGTCTGCTATCTACAGGATCTGTTTACTGCACCCAATACACGCGGCCAAGGGGTCGGACGGGCCCTGATCCAATCGGTGTATGACCTTGCGGATAAAAATGGAACTCCGTCGGTTTATTGGCTAACACAGGATTTCAATAAAACTGCGCGCCTGCTATACGACCGCATCGCAACGCAAACACCGTTTATAAAATATCAACGTTAAAGGTCTGAAATGACACCACATATCAATGCAAATGTCGGCGACATTGCCGAAACCGTTCTGATGCCAGGCGACCCACGCCGTGCGAAATGGGCAGCTGAAAAGTTCCTGACAAACCCCGTCTTGGTGAACGAAGTTCGCGGCATGTTGGGTTATACCGGCGAATATCGCGGAAACCGTGTGACCATCCACGGATCGGGCATGGGCATGCCCAGTCTGTCGATTTATGCAAACGAACTGATCACCCATTATGGCGCCAAAACACTCATCCGCATTGGGTCGTGTGGGGCAATGCAGAATTACATCAAGGTCCGCGATGTGGTCATTGCGATGACAGCATCCAGTATGTCCACCCCTTCACGTGGAATTATGCGGGAAATGAATTTTGCGCCTTGCGCCGATTATGGCCTGTTGGAACGTGCCGTTGCAGCATCGCGCAAACGCACGGTGGACACCCATGTCGGTGGCATTTATTCATCTGATGTGTTCTATGATGAACGCCCTGATTTGACAGAAAACATGACACGCCATGGCGTATTGGGCGTAGAAATGGAAACAGCCGAGTTGTATTTGGTCGCGTCCCGCCACGGCGCCCGCGCCCTATCGATTTGCACCGTGTCTGATCACCTGTTAACCCACGAAGCCCTGCCCGCAGAAGACCGAGAAAACAGTTTCGAAGATATGGTCGAAATCGCTCTTGCCGCGGCCTTTGATTAATCAAAATCGGCAGACCTGATATCGCGGGCGTTAAAACGGTATCTTAACGCCCGTGGGATTGGTCATATCCATTTCGCGCGGGCGATTGCCAGCCAGCCAAAGCCTGCGGCGCGGGCGCATAAACGTCAACCCGCAATGGGTAACAGGCTGCCACATCGCTGCTGTGCTGGGACGAACAATCGCCACCGGGACAGGCAGACAATCCACCGATCAGGTCGATTTCAGCGAAAAATTCCAGATAATCGTCGGGGCGAACCGGGCTTGCCTTCATGAAATATTGGCCGGTGTCGCGGGTAAAACCGGTACACATAAACACGTTTAGCACATCATGGACATGCGGTTCGGCCTGTGCCAGATCGACACCCAAATGATCGGCCAAGGCACGGGTTAGGTTGGAATGACAACAATAATGATACTGGGTCCCAGACAGCAGATTACCAGTGTAGGGATCGCAGCGTGTGCCAATTACATCATGCACAGACCCGCCAAACTGATCCTGCACATACCAATCCAAGGTATCGTTCACGATCGTCGCCATGGGCCGCAAATGGGGAAATGACGACCACATGCGTTCACCTGTGGTCAAATGTGTACCGTGTAACGCCCGCGTTTTACCGGAATAAAACCGTTCTGACAGATCCTGTGCATTCCACAGGTTCAAATCCCCCACCTGCGGACCATCCACACAAGTGATGCGGAAAAACTGACCTGCCTTGACCGTGAAACAGGCTGCATCACGGGCAGGAACAATGACCGTCTCCACGTGATCCGCCGTCGCGCGTGCGGCACGTAATTGATCCAGATCCACGGTTGGCAGCGTGTCGTTGGGATAACAAATGACGGGGGCCACATCGCGGCGGGATTGGGCGTCTGCGGGTTCTGACATTGGATTGTCCTGCGTGTTTTTGTTGCGGTAATACGTTATTGTGATTTCGGATCATGGCACAATTTTGGTGCCTCTTTGGTGTCCGTCATGACGCTGGCGTCACATTGCAAACAATGCCAATAAAACCCATCCCTGTCCAGCGCAGCATTGCGCCGCCACCGACACTGCCGCGTGGCGCGGTTGGAAAAAATTGCCACCAAAACAAAGGCAATGACCAAGCCGATCACAACAATCATGTTTGCAAATCCCTAAACGACAAAACGCGGCAAACTGGGCCGCGTTTTGGGATATCATCGGACCAAACGGTTAAACCGCGCGTTCGACCATCATTTTTTTGACCTCGGCAATCGCCTTGGCCGGGTTCAACCCCTTGGGGCAAGTTTTCGCACAGTTCATAATCGTGTGACAGCGATACAGTTTGAATGGATCCTCTAGCTGGTCCAAACGTTCGCCTGTGGCCTCATCCCGACTGTCGATGATCCAGCGATAGGCATGCAACAACGCCGCTGGCCCAAGATAACGATCGCCGTTCCACCAATACGATGGGCAAGATGTGGAACAAGATGCGCACATCACGCATTCATACAGACCATCCAGTTTTTTGCGATCCTCAATGGATTGTTTCCATTCCTTAGCGGGACGGTTTGTTTTGGTTTCCAACCATGGCATAATCGACGCGTGTTGCGCGTAAAAATGCGTCAGGTCTGGGATCAAATCGCGGATCACCGGCATATGGGGCAAAGGATAGATTTTGACGTCTCCCTTGATTTCGTCCATGCCATAGATACAGGCCAGCGTGTTGATGCCATCAATATTCATGGCGCATGACCCGCAAATACCTTCTCGGCAGGACCGGCGGAATGTCAGCGTTGGATCAATTTCGTTTTTGATTTTGATCAAGGCATCCAGAACCATGGGACCACAAGTATCCATATCGACAAAATATGTATCAATACTTGGGTTTTCCCCATCATCAGGCGACCAGCGATAAATCTGGAATTTACGCAGGTTCGTTGCCCCCGATGGTTTGGGCCATGTTTTACCGGTTTTCATCCGTGAATTTTTTGGCAGGGTCAGTTGCACCATTTCATTGGTCCTTTCTGGTCAAGAACATCATTGCGGACACAGGCCCGCACCCCCTGTAAACAAGGACG
>CAZWFE010000051.1:0-14032 GCA_964633145.1 uncultured Phaeobacter sp.
CGCCTACACACTTTCCAGGCGTGCGCCTTCGACCACTCGGCCACCGCTCCGTTGGGGGGTGTTTAGACGGTTTATGGGACCAAGCGCAAGGGGTTTTTTAGGCTAACTTGGGATTTTTTAATCCGCAAAAAACAGGTTAACGCGGCGGTTCTGTTTGCCTTTTTTCTCGATCTTGCCCAAACGGATTGGGCCAATTTCGCCAGTTTTTGCCACATGCGTTCCGCCACAGGGTTGCAGGTCAATTTGATCCGTATCATTGCCAATTTTAACCAAGCGTATTTTGCCCGACCCACGCGGTGGTTGGACAGACATGGTTTTGACCAGATCGGGGTTTGCATCCAGCTCTGCGTCGGAAATCCAGCTCTCGGATACCGATAAATTCTGCGCAATCAGGTCATTTAGGGCGCGCTCGATCGCGTCTTTGTCTGTGGGCGCTTCGGGCATGTCGAAATCTAGCCGCGCCTTGGCATGGGTAATGGATCCGCCGGTCACAGGACGCGGAATAACAACGGATAACAAATGTAACGCCGTGTGATAGCGCATATGCGCATAGCGACGATCCCAATCAATGGTTTGCATCACCTCGGCCCCGACTGGCAACAGATCCAGATCCGCGGGATCAGGATAAATCACGATGTCTTGCTCGGGTGCTTTGCGCACATCTAAAACCGAAATGGTTTGGCCGGCGACCTCAAGCGTTCCCAGATCACAGGCCTGTCCGCCTGATGTGGCATAAAACAGGGATTGATCCAGAATAATTCCACCATCTGCCGTGTGGGCAACAACGTGGCCTTGGGCCATTTTTTGATAGGCATCTTGCAAAAATAGGGGTTTGGTCATTTTTTCAATTCGTCTATGTTTTTGATATAGATGTCGCGCTGCGCAAATGGGATTTCGATCCCCTCTTGGACAAAGCGTTCTGCGATCTGGTGATTGATTTCGGATTTAACCACATTCATATAATTGACGTCATGCAAAATGGCGCGAATTTCGAAATCCAGACTATCCGCACCAAAGCCCTGAAACACCACAGATGGCGGCGGGTTCAGAACAATCATTGACTGGTTCGATGCTATTTCGGCCAAGATCTGTTCAACCTTGCGCGTATCCGTGCCATAGGCCACGCCGACGGGAACAATCAAACGGCCGACCGTATTGCCACGGGTCCAGTTGGTCACCACCCCAGATACCAAATCGGCATTGGGGATGATTACATCCGTGCGGTCAAAGGTTTCAATTCGGGTCGAGCGGACGGAAATATCACGCACATAGCCCATTTTGCCGCCAACCTCGATCCAATCGCCCTGACTGACAGGGCGTTCAATCAGCAAAATGATCCCCGACACAAAGTTAGACACAATGTTTTGCAAACCAAAACCAATGCCAACGGACAATGCACCAGCGACAATCGCCAGCGATGATAAATCCAACCCCGTGGACGAAATGGCAGCCATGGCTGCCAAAAACACACCCACATAGCCAAAACCGGAAACAATCGCATTTTGCGCGCCTAAATCGAGTTTCGTTTTTGGTAACACCGTTCCCTTTAACGCAGATTGGATCAATCGCGTGGCGCCATAACCGATGGTAAAGACCATGACAAAGGTCATGAAATCAAGGGGCGAAATTTGCGTGCCGCCGATGGAAATACCATCTTTGAACTGGGTCCAAATTTCGGTCAAATTCGCCACACGCGCGCCCCAGATCAGCGCAAAGACCGGCATGGATGCCATAACAACCGAGAAATTGATCAAGACAGGCAATAATCCGTCGGCGGCGGTTTGGGCGCCACCTGCAATCGTTTTGTAAATCTCGATCAAGAGTTCTTGGACAATGAAGATAGCATAGATCAATCCAATCGTTGCAATCATCGGAAAGACGAAAACAATCGACAGGTTCGTGAATCCGATCAGTGCAAGAACCGGTGCAACAAAGCTGGCAAATCGTAATAAACGCCCAGTAATGCGCGCAAGCACACTGGTGACATTCGTTGCGCGCGCGCCATCCTCTGTGGGCGCTGCGCGTAAATGACCAGCAAAGCGATAAAGGACCAAAGACGCCAAACACACCAAAACAAAGGCCGCAACAGCCCCCACCTGCGTGTCAAAGGCAAACACCCGCATCAGGGCGCGATCAAACAATGCAACTGCGAATATTACTGCGCCAAATGTGACCAGTGACGACACAGCCAGCCGATCATCGCTGGGAAAATTTTGCAGTGTCGGGCTGGTCGAAATCGCCCGCATCGCCAAAATAAACTGGGCAGCCAAGATGACCATGACAACCGATGGGACGGCCTCCAACAATTGCGCGCCCCGCAACCCCCAAATCGGCACATCAGCCAAGCGTTGGACAAACATCCAAACCACCGCATAACGCGCCACGCCCACAGTTGCATTCGCAGCAAAGCCACAGACATATGCCGATTTTAACAGCGGCCGCGCTGCGGTTGCAATTTTACGTGCCGCCACTGTTCCCCACACGAACACCCCCAACACGAACAGCGCAACAACCACCAAACTGGGCAAGGCAGTCCGAATTTCGGCCTGTACCGTGGGCAATGCCCATTTCGTAGCCGTTTCTGCGGTAACAACGGATATTGCCCCCAGATACGCGCTCAGCGCTTTGCCCCAATGATCTGGGACCAAAGCAGATGGACCCATTTCCAACACTGTATCCGTCCGGCGTTCCAACACCTTGCGGTCAATTTCGCGCACGATGGAATCTGCGCGGCTGTACGCTTCCTCGGCGCGCACAACAGGGGCCATTAGAGTGTTGATTTGATTGTTTAATTCGGCGCGCCGGTCGGCCAAGGGGTCTGACGTACCCTCACCATCGGGCACGGGTGGCAATGTGGCCAGTTGTGATCGCAGCGCGGTGATACGATCTTTGTTCGTGGACTGGGCCACTAGGAATTGATCCCGCCAGCCTGCGACCTGTGTGCGCAAAGCATCCAGTGCCGTTTCCGATGCCCTGTCCGTTTCCAACACGCTTTCTGCGCGGGTTGCTGTTGTCACCCACGTTGCATAGTCATCATCCGATAACGCCTGCGCAGAAACGGCGGTCGCCAAAACCAGCCAGATTAGAAAGCCACGCCAAAGCGACATATTTAGACCTCTTCAAACACTGTGGGGATATGCGATGTATCTTGTTCGATCCATGCCGGAACTGGCAAATTTTTCGACCGCAGAAATTCAGGATTGAATAATTTGGATTGATACCGCGTGCCGTAATCACACAAGATCGTCACAATGGTATGCCCCGGCCCCATGTCGCGGGCCATTTCAATGGCACCGGCCACATTGACGCCAGATGATCCACCCAGACATAACCCTTCGTTTTGCAGCAGGTCGAACACAATGGGCAGCGCGGTTTCATCGCTGATTTGATAACTGTAATCGGGCGTTAGGCCTTCTAGATTGGCGGTGATGCGGCCCTGCCCGATTCCTTCGCTTATGGAACCGCCTTCGGATTTTAATTCACCAGTGGTATAAAATGAATGCAACGCCGCGCCCATTGGGTCGGCCAAACCGATTTTGACACCTTTGGGCTGCAGATATTCGGCCATACCCGCCAAGGTACCACCCGATCCGACGGCGCAAATGAACCCATCCACCTTGCCACCGGTTTGTTCCCAAACCTCGGGTCCAGTGGTTTCGATATGCGCATGACGGTTGGCGACATTGTCAAACTGGTTCGCCCAGATCGCACCATTTGGTTCGGTTTTGGCCAATTCTGCGGCCAAACGCCCAGAATAGCGCACATAGTTATTGGGGTTTTTATAGGGGGCGGCGGGCACCTCGACCAGCTGTGCGCCGGCCAGCCGCAGCATGTCTTTTTTCTCTTGGCTTTGGGTTTCGGGGATCACGATGACAGTTTTGAACCCCATAGATGCCCCAACCAGAGCCAAGCCGATGCCGGTATTGCCTGCTGTCCCCTCAACAATGGTGCCGCCTGGTTTCAACAGACCCTTGGCAATGGCATCCTTGATAATGAACAGCGCGGCGCGGTCTTTGACCGATTGACCGGGGTTCATAAATTCAGCCTTGCCCAAGATGGTGCAGCCCGTTTCTGCACTGGCGCGGCGCAATTTAATCAAGGGTGTGTTTCCAACGGCTGACGCAAGATCAGAGGCATACTGCATATGTGAATTCCTTGTATTGTTAAATAACATCTAAGCACAATAACTCAGACTGACAATCCCTGCCCCACCTGAAATACCGATATCAATCGGTGGTGCCGATCCGCCGATAGTGATCCAACCATAAAATTGCGGCCGTCAATGGGACAACCCGACATTTGCCTGACATCACAAAATCAAACGCCCAATCAAATGATACGGACACGGGGCGGATATCTTCGCCCTCATCTGCATGGCCATGTGATTGTGTGTTTTGGCGGAATGCAGATAAATCGCACAGGCCCAAAAATTGATAAAAATAGGTGCTGGACCCGCCGGGACTGGGATAGCCGTTATACATCGGGATCAATTTGGTCAGGGACAGGCCCGCCTCTTCCATTGCTTCGCGGTGGGCGGTCTGCTCTGGTGTTTCACCCTGATCGACCATGCCCGCAATCGGTTCATAAAGCCAAGGATTTTGATCGCCGCGCCCAAAGGGGCCCATACGGAATTGTTCGATCAACAAAACTGTGTCCAACACAGGATCATAGGGCAATACCAAACTGGCGTCTGTACCGACGAACACTGCGCGTTCCAAAACCGGTGACATTTCGCCGTTAAATTTACGGTGGCTGATCTGATAATCTTTGACGGCAAAGAAATTGGTATAGGCTGGGGTTTTCGAAATGACCTCGATCACACGATCCCCAGCACCCTGTTCAACCGAGGTATCCGTCGCCTGCTGTGCCAATTGCAAAGAATAGGCCCGTGCCTCAATCATTGGGTATTTGGGGTCGATTTCATCAGCCGTTTTATAGCCAAAATGTTCCATCAATTCGGCGCCCGCCGCGCGCATCATAATGCCATAGCGGTCCTGCCAATCGGTCAAATCCCAAACGCGGTCCGACACGTAATCCATATCCGTGCAGGCATAAACCGATACTGTGCGCTCACCCAATTTTGTTGTAATTACAACGTCTTGTGGCTCATACACAAAGCCGCTTTCGTAATAATCCAGACGGCTGACATCACGCACGGACAGATCGGTGACATATATCCCACGCGCCACAGAGCCGGTTTGCGGGACAATCACAGGGTAATTCTGGCCAATCGCCCAATATACCGCGTGATCGGCCAATTGCGCATCAACAACATCAATCGTATCGCGCGACCGTCCAAGCACGATTTCCAACATATCCATGTCGCACAATGTGCCGTAAAAAAACATCGATGCCATGGCCGATCCCTTTCATTTATACTGGGATCTGCCATAGCGGTAATGCAGGCGATTGAACAGTCCCTAGCTGGGTTTTTTGATGGTGATCTGCGTCACATCGCAGTTCCCATATTCAAACGTCGACGCGCAAGATGTCAGATAAAAATTCCACATTCTGCGGAAACGATCGTCAAAGCCCATTTTTTCAATCTGATCCCAGCGATCATTAAACGTATCATGCCACATCCGCAGGGTTTGCGCATAGCTTTTGCCGAATTCAATGGATTTTTCCACCTCAAGGCCAGCTTTGACCACCTCTTGTCGTAATACAGTTGGGCTGGGCAACATGCCACCGGGGAAAATGTATTTCTGGATGAAATCCACCGTGTTTCGGTACACGTCCCAGCGTGCGTCTTGGATCGTGATGATCTGCAGCGTGGCGTTTTTACCGGGTTTTAGGCATTCTTTGACCTTGTCGAAATAAATGGGCCAATATTTCTGCCCCACGGCTTCGAACATTTCGATGCTGGCGATCCCGTCATAGGTGCCTGTTTCATCGCGGTAATCTTGTAACTTTAGCTCAACAAGATCTTGTAACCCATTTTTTTCCATACGTTTTTGGGCATACTTTAACTGCTCTTGGGAAATGGTCAGGCCCGTCACCTTTAGCCCGCGTTCCTTGGCGGCGTATTCGGCAAACCCGCCCCAACCGCAGCCAATTTCCAAAATGTGATCGCCGGGCTGTGCGCCCATTTGATCGACCATGGACGCATATTTCGCACGCTGCGCCATTTCCAAACTGTTGTCGCCTTGTTCGAAAATAGCAGATGAATAGGTCATGGTATCATCCAACCACAGCCCATAAAAATCATTGCCCAAATCATAATGGTGGCTGATATTTTTGCGCGCCTGTTTTTTTGAATTGGATTGCAGCCAAAACCGGAATTGTTCCCATTTGCGCACCAACCCCATTCCAGGGAATCCATCGTACAAATCACCGTTGTCGGCATGTACAAAATCCATAAAGGCCTGCAAATCAGGGCTGTCCCATGCGCCATCCATATAAGCTTCGCTAAAGCCCAGATCACCATCACGGATCAGGCGGGCGAATATGTCGTTATCGTTGATTTTGACATAGGCCACTGGGCCTGATTTGCTGCCTTCGACGCGGAACACGCGGCCATCGGGCAATTCAAAATCCAAACGCCCCGTGTTCAGTTTCGAACACAGGTTAAAGACCGGATGAAAATAGCGCGGCAAGTTTTTCTGCCCTGTCACAGAGGTGTAGATCATGGTCTCTCCCTAAAAGTCACGCGCTTGATAGGCATCCAGCGCGCGTGCCCGTCCGTCCGACGGTGTTATGATTGGTTCAGGATACGACATATTGGGCCGTAAATTCCAGTGTTTCGGTATCGCATCGAAATATGCCAAGGCCGTGGCCGTTGGCTGATGATGCAATTCAGCAATCCATTGGCGCGCATACCGTCCCGCCGGATCGAATTTTTGTAATTGGGTCACCGGGTTAAATACCCGAAAATAGGGTGCCGCATCGGGGCCAGACCCAGACGCCCACTGCCAGCCCATGGCATTGGATGCCGGATCCCAATCGATCAAACAATCAGCAAACCAGTTCAGGCCGATTTTCCAATGCGACATCAGGTGTTTGGTCAGATAGGATGCAACAATCATGCGACCGCGGTTGTGCATTGTCCCTGTCACATACATTTCGCGCATGGCTGCATCGACAAATGGGATACCGGTGCGCCCCTGTTTCCATGCGATGACATGGGGATGCGTTTCATCCAAATTCCACGGAAACTTATCCCAATCGGGTTTCCAGTTATCCGTCACGATATGGGGGGTGTGATGCATCAAATGATATGCAAATTCGCGCCAAACCAGCTCTTTTAGGAATGTCTCGGCCCCAGCGGATCCGCGCAACATTGCGTCATAGCCCATGTACCAACACTGCAGTGGGCTGATTTCACCCAAGGCCAGATTTTGCGACAATCCCGATGTCCCCAATTCATAAGGCGCATCACGACGATCATTGTAGCGATCAATGGGACCTGCACAGAATTCGACCAAACGCTCCATTGCGGCCGCTTCGCCTATGCGGGCGTATTTTGCAACATGGGGCAACCCGCGCACCATGGCGGCCCCCAAATTCCAATCCGCTAGTGTTTCGCTGGCAATCGGTCCATCAAACGACGCAATTGGTTTTGGGGCCGCAACCACCTGTGGCAGGTCACGCGATTTAACTGCATTCCAAAACGGGGTATAGACGCGGTATGGACCACCAGTTTTGGTTTCAACCGTCCAAGGTTCAAACAACAAATGCCCACCAAAACTTTGGGCATGAATGCCTTGCGCCTTTAGCTGTGATTTCACCTGCGTATCGCGCGCCACCGATTGCGGATCATAGGCCCGCGTCCAGTAAACCGTATCAGCGCCCGTTTCGTGTACCAGATTTTGGATGACATCCAGTGCAGGGCCTGATCGTAATATCACGCGCACCCCAATGGACGACAGCTGGGATATAAAATGATCCAGCCCCACGCCCAAGCGCCATTTCGGTGCGGCCCCCAAATCATCAACCAAGCCATCGCGCACGAACACCGCCACAACCGGACGCCCCGACGCACAGGCCGCAGCTAACGCTGGGTTATCCGCCAAACGAAAATCGCGACGAAACCAATAAAGTATCGGAGGAGATGTGCTCACCGAGTGCCTGTCCTGTTGTTCTTTAATTGGCTTACGCAGTAAACATCACTTTGGATCAAAGAAAATCATCCAAAGCATTCATTAACTTATCAATTTCTGCCTTGCGCGTATAATGCACAAAACTTAGCCGCAAAACACCGCGATCAGGATCGATGCCCATCGCGGTCAGGGGCCGCACGGCGTAAAAATCACTGGCCCCAGCCATGATGCCCTGTGCCGCCAAATTTTCAGCCAACTCTAGTGGGTTTGCTTGCGGGGATACGGCAACCGTGGGCGCACGGCACGCGGCATCGGCTGGACCCAACAGGCGCACGCTGTTTTTGTCGCGCAGGTAATCCAACAGGGGTTGCAGCAGCTCTGCCTCATACTGGCGGATTGTATCATGCATCCGCTGCCCGCGCAGCGACAAGTCATCGTTTGATGTGCCAAAATGGTGGGTGTCAAAATCGACCAAATAATCCACCATTCCCGCACAGGCGGCCACTTGGGCATGATCGGGGCCCGCAGGGGTAAAACGTTTATACAGGCTGCCCGCGTTGAAAGAATGCGCTTGATTGGGCAACATTTCCCCCAAGGTCCGGCGGCTCACCATAATCCCCTGATGCGGTCCATAGGTTTTGTAGGACGAAAACATATAGATATCAGCGCCCAAATCCCCAACATTGGGAATCCCATGGGGCGCATAGCTGACCCCATCGACACAGACAAAGGCCCCAGCCGTATGCGCCATTGCAGTGATTTCGGCCACAGGGTTGATATGGCCCACCACGTTTGAACAATGGGGAAACACAACCAAACGGACCGTATCATCCAGCAGATCGGCCAAATCATTCGGGTTTAACACTCCGGTGTCTGGATCAATCGCCCATTCGCGCACTGTGACACCACGATCGGCCAAACGCCGCCATGCGCCGCTGTTGGCTTCGTGATCTTGGTTGGTGACAATAATGCTGTCACCAGCCGACATCCATTCGCCAAAGGCATGCGATAAAACATAGGTGTTTTGTGTGGTTGATGGGCCAAAGCTGACCTCATCCGTATCAACGCCCATAATTTCAGCCAATCCACTGCGCGCCAGATCCATTTCTTCGCCGGCCAGTCGGCTGGCCTCATAGGGGGCATAGGGTTGGACTTTGCTTTCGTGATAAAACCGAAACAGACGATCAATTACCGCGCGGCAGGTATAGCTGCCGCCTGCATTTTCGAAAAACGCCTGATTTTGCAGTGATGGTTCGGCAAATGCCGGAAATTGATCACGCACGAAATCGATGTCTAATGTCATGCAATTCCCCCGTTAAACGCATAAAATTTTCATGACTTGACCATGACTGCGCCCTGAGCGCAAGTGAAAAGCCAAGGGAAAATCCCTTGGCTTTTCTTGGTAGTTAGGTTGATCTGGTCAATAGATCAGGCATTGACGTCAACGACAACGCGGCCTTTGACCTGACCTTTCAAAATGTCGCGGCCCAATTGGGGCAAATCGGACAAAGTGGCAGCGTGGATCATCGCCTCAAGTTTTTCCATAGGCAGGTCCGATGCGATGCGTTCCCATGCGCGCACACGATTGTCATAGGGCTGCATCACGCTGTCGATCCCCAGCAGGTTTACACCGCGCAGCAAGAACGGGATAACCGTGGCAGGCAACCCTGCCCCACCCGCCAGACCTACGGCCGAAACCGAGGCACCGTATTTCATCTGGCCCAAAACGCGAGCCAGCATCGGTCCACCCACGGCGTCAACACAGCCGGCCCAGTTTTCCGATTCCAATGGACGTTTGACCGTTTCATTGATTTCATCGCGCGCCACGATCTGGGTGGCACCCAGTGATGTCAGATAATCGGCCGTTTCAGGGCGACCCGTGACGGCGGCAACGTCATAGCCAAGGTTTGACAAAATCGCAGTCGCAACCGATCCAACACCACCTGCAGCACCTGTGACCAATACAGGACCCTGATCAGGTTGTAATCCATGATCCTCAAGCGCCATAACAGCCAGCATCGCGGTAAAGCCTGCGGTCCCCACAGCCATCGCCTGACGGGTAGTCAGACCTGCGGGCAACGGCACCAGCCAATCGGCATTGACGCGGGCTTTCTGCGAATAGCCGCCCCAATGCACCTCGCCCACGCGCCAACCGGTCAAGACAACGCGATCGCCCGCCGCATAGCGGGGATCATCGGATGCCTCGACCGTGCCGGCGAAATCGATGCCAGGCACATGTGGATAATTGCGCACCAAACCGCCACCTGGGCCGATGCACAAACCGTCTTTGTAGTTCACGGTGGAATAATCAACCGCAACAGTTACGTTGCCCTCTGGCAATGCGTCCAAATCAATTTGTTGAACGGCTGCAATTGTTTTTCCGTCTTCGTTTTTTTCGACAACCAATGCGTTGAACATGGGGTCCCTCCTATTTCCAGAATTTTTCACGAACCACGGCGTCACGCACACCGTCGGGTGTGTGCACTTGGACCGCAGTTCCGTCATCCCAATGCGTCATACGGACCATACCGACAGCCACATTGGTGTTATAATCGGGCGAATAGGCCGCAGAGCTGACGCGACCCACGCGTTTGCCATTGGCCGTCACATCCCACCACCGATCACAAAGACCGACCGCAGGCCCGTCAATGTCAATGGCGCGGATTTGTTGCACGGGGCCCTCTTTGGCGACGCGCAACAACGCATCACGACCGATACAGCCCAAGGCATCATGGGTATCACAGAATTTGCCCAATCCGCATTCATGGGGGGTATTGTCGTCTGTCATGTCATTGCCATAGGACAACAACCCACCTTCGATGCGTTCGATCAGGTTGGGGCAACCGGCATGAACGTCATATTTCTTACCGGCCTCAAACAGCGCGTTCCATAGGGCCATTGGAATACCATCATGCCCAGGCACATAGATTTCAAATCCACCCTGTTTGGAATATCCCGAACGCGCAATCACCAAGGGTGTGCCATTGAAATCCAGCTTTTTATAACGGAAAAACCGAATATCGCGCACGGCATCGCCGAACACATCCGCCATCAAATCATCCGACTTTGGTCCCTGAATGGCTAATGGGCTGATATCGGGTTCATCGACCAAAACATCCAAACGCCAGCCGTTTGCAATGCCTTTGATCCAATACAGCAGATCACTGTCCGCAATGGACACCCACCAGTGGTCTTCGCCCAATTTAACCGCCACCGGATCGTTCAACATGCCACCCGTTTCATCAACGATGGGCACATAAAAACACTGTTCGGTCAGCATACCGCGCAGATCGCGCGGCGTTAGCATTTGCATCAATCGACCTGCATCTGGTCCGCGCAATTCGATCTGACGTTCGCAGGCCACATCCCAGATCTGCACCGCCTCTTTAAGGTGATGATAATCCTCTTGGACGCTGCGAAACACAGTTGGCAACAGCATGTGGTTATAAACGGTATAGGCTTTAACGCCCGCCGCCTCGACCCCATCGGAAAATACAGTGCGTCGCAACCGACGCGAAGGTGACAATACTGCCATGGTCTTTCCCCAAAATTAACGCTGACTTAGCGTGGACCTTTCCAGTCGATTTGACAGATTTCCGCCGAACGGCCATCGAAATCCCATACACGGCCAAAGGCACGCACGCGGCCTTGGGTGGCTGTGGCAACGGTGATATCTGGGCCCATCCAATATTCAGTGTTTGTGACAACCTGATCTTGGCCGCCCTTGCCTGGAACGGGGACAACTTCGCCTTGGATTTTTTTGCCAACCATCAAACGGCGTGCTTTGCCTTCGGTGGTAAATTCAACGGGTGAGCGTTCGGCGCCCAAGAATTCAGATACCAACACTTTGAACAGGCCAGTTGTACCACGCGCCTTGCCGCTAAAGATATTGACCAAACCGTCATAGGCTGCGTCATTTGCACGTTCGTCGATATAGGCCGCCGCTTTCCAGTTGCCGCGCGCCATCAGACCGGGAATTTCCAAAACCAAACCGATGTTCAGACCGCTTAGGTCCTGATCACCATAATGGCCGCTGTCGATGCGTACACCGGCCCAAGCCTGACAATATCCTTCGGTTGGGGCATGTTTGCCCAGTGAAATCACACAGGGACAAAATACGGTACAGTTACAGTTCAGGATCAATTCACCCTTGATTGCCCAAGGCACCTCGCCCACGGGCAGATCGTTGTTCGATGTCACAACATCCATTGTATCATTCGCCATCTGTTTACTCCTCTCAGATGAAATGTGTCAGCTGCCACAGGCCGGATGCGATCAAAATATACCCCACCGGTTTTGTGACATACCGCCCAATGTCGGGCAGTTTTTCGAAAATCATTAAAATTGTGGCCAGCGCCATGAACGCCAAATTCATTGTTCCACCGACAAAGGCCAAGGCCATCAGCGCCCAGCAGCACCCCAAGCACACCAATCCAAGCCGCACGCCATTGCGAAACGGCCCTTCGGCAAAATGCTGCATGAAAAATGTCAGCGGCGCGCGGCATTTGGACAAACAAGCCTCTTTCAAATTTGAAAACTGATAGGCGCCTGCGATTAACAATAACGCGGCCGTCAACCCAGCAGACAGGCTTTGCCCAAATTGATCAATCAAATTCAATTGAAACAGGAACAATTGCAATCCGGCCGCGATGGCAGAATACCCAAACCACACCAACCCATAGCCCACACATAAGGGCGCAAAATCCACCTGAGTGGATGATCTCAATTCTTCGTATGTGGCAAAGGCAGGCAAAGCCGTGGGCGCCATCATCGCAGCCGACATCAACACCCACATCGCAAAAATGCCGAAATATCCCGCCGCATCAGGGGTCACCACGCAAAGGCTTTGCCAAAATCCTAACCCATAGATTTGCGACAAAGACCGCATGTCCGATGGGATCGCCATCGCATACAGCCCCATCCACGCCACCAAAATGACGCCAAACAAAACCAGCCAGTGAATACCCGTCATCCGACGATAGTGCTGTGAAAACATTTTGCGCAGTCCGTTACGAATCTTTGTTGCTTTTTAAATGTCAGACTTTTAAATGTCTGACAAATGAAAATTAACACAAATGACCCAGCCGACCTTTCGGCACAAATCGCCAAAGCCATCCGTGATGCCATCATCGCGGGTCAATTGATCATTGATGAACGCCTGCCTTCGGAACAGGAACTGGCCGAACAATTTCAGGTCTCCCGCCCTACCGTGCGCGAGGCCTTGAAACGACTGGCCGCCCAATCGCTGATCCGCACCCAGCGTGGCGCCTTTGGCGGGGCATTCGTGAACCGCATCCAATACCAAGACGCCTATAGCCAACATGTCACAACATCGACACTGTTGCTGTCGATGAATGATGTCAGCTTTGATGTCGCATGCGAAGCGCGCTTTGCCATGGAACGCGCCTGCGCCCCCATGGCCTGTGCCCGCCGGACCGCCGATCATCTGGCCACGATGCGCGCCGAAATTCACCGCCAATCACAACCGGGCCTGTCTGACGAAAGCTGGTGCGCATCCGATGTCACCTTTCACCGCGCCTTTGTGGATGCCGCGGGCAACCCTGTGATGTCCTATCAGTTGGCCGGCGCGGTTGAAGCGATGCAACCCCTGATGAATATGATCACATTTACCGCCCGATCACGGGAAAAAATCATCGATCTGCACGCGCGGATCGCCGATGCGGTCGAAACTCAGTCGCCTGAAATATGCGGCCAGCTGTTGGACCAGTTGGCAACCTACACCTCAGAGCTCGCAGTAAACGTGCTCACCGCACGCGCCACACGCGACGCTGAACGATAGGCTTAAACACATCTCTAGCTTCAAGACTTCAGTCTATCAGCGCTAGACTTCAGAAACGCGGCAATGGATTTTATTGTACAATCCTGATGCAAACTGATCCCGAATTGCACGTTGCGGACCCTGAAATGGGCTAGGTGACTTTCGGCTTTAGCGTCTCGAACCTTGATCAGGCCCAAGCAATCCTCAGATCTGC
>CAZWFE010000052.1:0-6603 GCA_964633145.1 uncultured Phaeobacter sp.
ACTGGGGCAGCCGTTTTTATATCAAAAGCGGGGATGAATTCATCAACCAAGAAAGCCCGACGCCCGTGATCTATACCGCAACCTTGGAACATGATTTGAACGCAGGCGTCAACGACCGTATCAAGGCTTTGGGTGGTGATCCCGCCAGTAAAACATATCGGCTGAATGGCGAAGCCTTTGTCAGAAACCAATTCACACGCCGCAACTGTGTCCAAGATTGCGTCCAAGAGGCCGGACCAGAGGCAATTGATGGCATGGAAATGATTTTGACCCATGACGGACGTGAATTTTATCCCTTGCCCGGGGATCATGTGACCATACCGGGCACGACCAGTGAACTGACATGGTTTTCGGCGCTTTCCTTGAAATCTGGGACGACTGTTACGGACTTGTTTGACAGCACCAAAACGTATCGCGTGAAAAATGTCGCGGTCAGCCAGCGCCTTGGATTGGTGCCGACCACTGTTTGCTAAAGCGCCGAAAATGGGCTTGCCTACGACAATATTGGCGACCCAGCGTTCCAAAACTTACAATTGTCTGATCTTCCCCCGTTAGATTTTGACGACATACTCGCTGAAATGCCGACATGGTCTGAAAAACCAAATGACGACGATGTGAACCAAGGCTGCTGGGTTGATAATGGGCGCTTGATCGGCGTGTGTTTGCAATAACATTTGTCGCGAACATTCAGGGCAGGGTGTCGGGGTGACATGTAATCCTGCCTATTTACCACTCGCGCGACAGGTCATGCGGCCTGTCGCAGCAGACCCAACTTATCGGACAATTCGACTGCGCGTCACAAGCCCGCTCACAATACACCGCTTATTTGATAAGCCAGCATCAATGCTCCGCATAAAAATATAAACAAATACGTAAAAATTGTTTTCCCGATACCACCAAAATCTTTGGGCATGTCACCACCTCACGCTTGGTTCCTTGCGCGAATGCTACCACAAATTCCAGAAAATTTCAGCAGATTTTTAAATCGGTCAGTGATCTGGAGCGGGTAGCGGGAATCGAACCCGCGCCTTAAGCTTGGGAAGCTCGCATGATACCATTTCACCATACCCGCCACGCCATTGTGGATAGCTGCAAAACCAACCCAATACAAGTTTGTAACCATCTGTCTTTCAGTTTTGCTCAAATACTCATTGGCCCGCCAAAGGCGGGCCAAATAATTCCTTACAGATATTTGCCCATAGCCACAGCAGTATCTGCCATGCGATTGGAAAATCCCCACTCGTTGTCATACCAGCTCAGAATACGAACCATTGTAGCGTCCATAACCTTGGTTTGGTCCGTGGCAAAGATGGATGAATGACTATCATGGTTGAAATCCATTGATACCAACGGCTCATCTGTGACACCAAGAATGCCCGCCATTGGTCCTGCGGCTGCTTGACGAACCGCAGCATTGATTTCATCGGCTGTTGTTTCGTGCATCGCCTCAAAGGTCAGATCCACAACGGATACGTTGGGGGTGGGCACGCGGACTGCAACGCCGTCCAGTTTGCCATTTAATTCTGGCAATACCAAACCAACTGCCTTTGCCGCACCAGTCGATGTGGGGATCATAGACATTGCCGCAGCGCGCGCACGATACAGATCTTTGTGCATTGTATCCAGGGTTGGTTGGTCACCTGTATAGCTGTGGATTGTGGTCATGAACCCGCGCTTAATCCCCACGGTTTCATTCAAAACCTTTGCCACTGGTGACAAACAGTTTGTGGTGCATGACGCGTTGGACACGATAATATCATCCTTGGTCAGAACATCATCATTCACACCAAAAACGATTGTTTTGTCTGCACCCTTTGATGGGGCTGACACCAAAACGCGGCTTGCGCCGTTTTCCAGATGGATCGCAGCTTTGTCACGGTCGGTAAAAATGCCAGTGCATTCCAAAACGATATCTACGTGACCCCATGGTAATTCTGCAGGGTTTCGGATTGCTGTGACCTCGATTGGGCCGCGTCCAACGTCGATTGTGGTATCTGTGGTCGTTACGGTTGCAGGGAAACGACCATGTACGCTGTCATATTTTAACAAATGGGCATTTGTCGTGACGGGACCCAGATCGTTAATTGCAACAACCTCGATATCAGTACGGCCAGATTCAATAATGGCGCGTAATACATTGCGTCCGATGCGTCCAAATCCGTTGATGGCGACTTTTACGGTCATAATATTGCCTTTTGTTGATTTCTAATTTCGTTAGCGCTAACATCAACAAAAACGAAAAAAAGTCAACACCAAACGCGAAAAATGACGTGGGTTAGCGCCAAAAAGCAAGATATTCGATAAATTCGTCGCCCTTGATCATCAAGAATTTGAAATAATGAAAGTCATAAAACCAAAAATCCAAGACGCATAAAGCGATGATCAATAAAAACGATATGGCCCAAGCACGATGTGACATTCAATATCTCTGGTTACAGCCAGACAGTGATAGCGCGAAAAGAATTAATAAAAAACCCCATTCGATCAGAACGGGGTTTGTTGTTAATGCATGACTGGACAGCGTTGATTACAACAGACGTCCCATTGCTGCGGCGACATCCGCCATACGGCAGGAAAATCCCCATTCATTATCGTACCATGCCAGCACACGAACCAAACGTTTACCAACCACTTTGGTTTGGTCTGGTGCGAAAATCGACGAATGGGGGGTATGGTTGAAATCGATAGAAACCTTGGGTTCTGGATCATAAGACAGCACATGCCCCATATGACCGGCGGCGGCTTCGCGCACGATTTCGTTAATGTCATTGGCGGTGACATCTTTGCCAGCTTCAAATGTCAAATCAACCGCTGACACATTCGGTGTTGGTACACGCATTGCTGTGCCGTCCAATTTACCCGACAGTTCTGGCAAAACTTCACCCAGTGCCTTGGCCGCACCGGTCGATGTTGGGATCATTGCCATTGCCGCTGCACGCGCGCGATACAGGTCTTTGTGACGGCGATCCAACGTGGGCTGATCGCCCGTGTAGCTGTGGATCGTTGTCATGATCCCACTTTCGATGCCAACAGCATCATGCAAAACTTTAGCCAATGGCGCCAAGCAGTTTGTGGTGCATGAGCCATTTGAAATCATCTTGTCACCAGCGACCAGGTCGCGGTGGTTCACACCGTAGACAATGGTTTTTTGCACGTTTTTGGCAGGGGCCGAAATCAATACCGATTTTGCACCTTGGCGCATGTGAATATCTGCTTTGTGACCGTCGTTGAATTTACCGGTGCATTCCAAAACAACGTCACAGCCTGACCAGTCCAGTTCCTCTGGGTTATATGTTGAAAACACTTGCATCGGACCACGGCCCAAATCCATCGTATCGCCGTTTACAACAACATTGCCAGCAAACCGCCCATGAACACTGTCGTATTTCAACAAATGCGCATTTGTTTCAATTGGACCCGTCGCATTGATTTTAACCACTTGAACATCATTGCGTGATGTTTCGGCAATATGGGCCAAAGTGCAGCGGCCGATGCGTCCAAATCCGTTGATCCCAATGGTGACTGTCATGGCGTAACTCCTACAGAAATCTTGGTTTCGGTATAGAGGTTTTTCTGCAATGCGGAAACCATAAATCCTACGGTTCGCCAATATGTTAGCGTTAAACCATGACCGTTAGCGCGAACAGTTTCCGCAAACATCGTCAAAATAAAAAACCCCGCGGGCTTAACCGCGGGGTTTGATTCGTCGCCGTGTTAAAATTTACAGCAGCGATTTGACCTTGGCGACGACGCCATCAGCGTTGATGCCGAATTTGTCAAACAATTGATCCGCAGGGGCAGAGGCGCCGAAACGGTCCATTCCAACGAAACCCGTTTTACCTGCACGCGCACGTTCGCCCAGCAGCCACTGATCCCAACCCTGGCGCACGCCTGCTTCGATCCCGACGCGTACAATGGATCCACCTGGCAACACGCGCTTGCGGTACAATTCGTCCTGCTGTGCGAACAGTTCCATACAGGGCATCGATACAACACGTGTGCCAATGCCTTGGGCCTGCAACGCATCGCGGGCTTGCAGTGCGACATGCACCTCGGACCCTGTGGCGATCAGGATCACCTGACGCTTGCCTTCGGCCTCGGCCAAGACATAGGCGCCCTTGGCCGACAGGTTGGCCGATTTATGTTCGGTGCGCACAGTTGGCAGGTTCTGACGTGACAGGGCCAGAACAGATGGTGTTTCTTTGGTGGTCAGGGCCAATTCCCAGGCTTCGGCCGTCTCGACGGTGTCGGCAGGGCGGAACACATAGGTGTTGGGTGTTGCCCGGCTGATGGCCAGATGTTCCACTGGCTGGTGCGTTGGGCCATCTTCGCCCAGACCAATGCTGTCGTGGGTCATAACAAACACGGTTGGCATTTTCATCAATGCCGCCAAACGCATCGCGGGGCGCGCATAATCGGTAAAGCACATGAATGTGCCGCCATAGGGGCGGATACCGCCGTGCAGCGCCATGCCGTTCATCGCCGCAGCCATACCGTGTTCACGGATGCCCCAATGGACATAACGTCCACCACGGTTGTCGGTGTCAAACACGGACATATCCTTGGATTTGGTGTTGTTTGATCCTGACAAATCCGCCGAACCACCAACCGTTTCAGTCATCACAGGGTTGATGACATTCAACGCCAATTCCGATGATTTACGAGTGGCGTGTTTGGGTTGGGTCTCTGACATTTCCTTTTTGAATTTGCGAATGACCGCGGCCAAACGCTTTGGCACGTCAAAGGCATAGGCGCGGTTGAATTCGGCCTGTTTCGTATCGGACAAGGTTGCAAAGCGGGCTTCCCATGCGGCGCGATCCGCGGCACCGCGTGATCCAATGGCACGCCATGCCTGTGCAATATCGGATGGAATTTCAAAGGGCGCGGCTGTCCAACCATATGCAGCCTTGGCATCTGCGATCAATGTCGCATCGGTCAATGCGCCGTGACCTTTGGATGTATCTTGGGCCGATGATCCCAACGCGATATGCGTTTTGCAGGCAATCATGGATGGCTGTTTGGTTTTCTTTGCCGCTGTGATGGCCGCGTCAATGGCCGCTGGATCATGGCCGTCGATTTCGTGGACATCCCAACCAGAGGCGCGGAACCGTGCCACTTGGTCCGTACGGCACGCCAGATCAACGGTGCCGTCGATGGTAATGTTGTTGTTATCCCACAAAACGATCAATTTCGACAATTCGTGACGACCTGCTAGGCCGATGGCCTCTTGGCTGACACCCTCCATCAAGCAGCCATCGCCTGCGATGACATAGGTGTAGTGATCGACCGCCTTTTTGCCATAACGGGCGCGCTGGATTTCTTCGGCCATGGCAAAACCAACGGCGTTTGAAATGCCTTGGCCCAGGGGACCTGTGGTCGTTTCAATGGCGTCAGATAGGAAATTTTCAGGGTGACCGGCGGTTTTTGCGCCCATCTGACGGAAATTTTTTATTTCTGACATGGGGAAATCGGCATAACCTGTCAAATGCAACAGTGAATATAGCAGCATAGATCCATGACCCGCGGACAGGATAAACCGATCGCGATCAGGCCACGTTGGGCAGCTGGCATCAAATTTCATGTGGCGTTCGAACAAAACAGTGGCCACATCGGCCATGCCCATTGCCATTCCTGAATGGCCCGAATTTGCAGCTGCAACGGCATCTAGCGTTAATACGCGGATTGCGGCAGCTTTGTTCCAATGATCAGGATTGGCAGATCGTAGTGCTTGAATATCCATAACAGGACTTTTCCCTTAGTGTTTCAGTCTCTGTTGGACCAATACCAAGATACCCACGAATATCAAGCAAAGAGAGGAAATTCCGTCTTTGGGGGCGCATTTTTTAATGTGTTTGGGTAAACTTACACTAGAAATTGGAATAAACCGATTCGAATTCGGGGCAGTTGGCCCCAGACCGAGCAGATCATAAGGAACACCTTGCGTATGATATCCCAGTATCAGGCCCGAATTTCACAAGCCGTGTCCCAAATCCAAAGCAAATTGGATCAAGGCGCACAAACGGCGGTCACATCACCAGATCAGGTCACAGCCCTAGAACAGATGGTCGCTGACCTTAAGCAAGAAAATTCCAATCTAGTTGCCACGTTGGAGACGCTAAAATCCGAACGCCAGCAAGAGGCACAAGAGCTGGAAACGCTCTATGCGAAATTGGCGGATGCGCTAAACGATACCCCACAGACGGAGGACGAATAATGCCAGAGGTTACCATTCATATCGGTGGTCGTTCGTTCGAAGTTGCCTGCCAAGACGGTGAAGAACATTTTTTACATTCAGCCGCCAAAATGCTGGATGACGAAGCACAAGCATTGGCAGCCCAAATTGGACGCCTGCCAGAAACGCGCATGCTGTTGATGGCTGGATTACTGTTGGCAGATAAAACAGCGAATTTGGGCGAACGATTATCGAAAGCAGAACAAGAAATCAAAAGCCTAAGATCCGAGCTGGATCAAAAACGCAACGTGCCATCAGAACCGTCCGAACCTGTGATTGAACGTGTCGAAGTTATCCCCCAAGAGGTCACAGATTATCTGGAATCCTTGGCACAACAACTAGAAGACATGGGTGCGAATGAAACAGGGCGC
>CAZWFE010000052.1:6703-13928 GCA_964633145.1 uncultured Phaeobacter sp.
CTGGAATCCTTGGCACAACAACTAGAAGACATGGGTGCGAATGAAACAGGGCGCGAATAAAAAAACCCGCCAAAAAATGGCGGGTTTTCAAATCGGGTTTCGATAAAATTTATGCGTTGGCTTCGCGAATTTTATTCGCAGCCTCTTTGTCATAAGAAACCGCATTATCATCGAACATCGTGTCCAATTCGCCAGAAAGGGTCATTTCAACGATGATGTCGCATCCCCCCACGAATTCGCCTTTGACATACAATTGCGGAATGGTGGGCCAGTCTGAATATTCTTTGATGCCTTGGCGGATATTTTCATCAGCCAGCACATTCACATCGGCATAGTCGACACCAAGATAGTTCAAAACCCCAGCAACACGGCTTGAAAACCCGCATTGTGGCATTTCCTTTGTGCCTTTCATATACAGCACAACGTCGTTTGATTTTACGGTTTCGTCGATAATTTGTTTTGCGTCAGTCATAATGTATCCTTACTCTGGGGCGCGTGTGGACAATGCCAACGCATGTAATTCGCCGTGCGATCCATCCATTTTACCCTTTAGGGCAGCATAGACGGCGCGTTGTTGTTGCACGCGGTTTTTGCCGCGAAAACTTTCATCCACAACTTCTGCCGCGAAATGATTACCGTCACCTGCGGTGTCGGTCACAGTGATTTTTGCATCTGGAAATGTTTCACGAATTAACGCTTCTATTTCTTGGGTTTGCATTGGCATGTGTGGTCTCCTTTGATGTGTATTTAGGATCACCCAAGGGCCAAGGGCAAGGGGCAAGCGCAAATTTTTCTGGCCAATACGTCCGTTGTGATTTACCATAGTGGTGTATTATAAGAAAAAGCTAATCTATAGGTTGTTTGCGATGCCGTTGTTTGATGATTTAGATGAGAACCAAGGCGTTCTGGGTTTTTTGCTCAGGCATAAAATTCGGGCGTCTAAACGGTCGTTCATGGATAGCGTTGTTCACTATAGCATCATAACTGTCTGTTTTGCCGCCCTAGGCATAGTTTATCTTTTCTTGGCGACCCCGCAATTCAAGGCCCCATTTTCCAGTTCGATATATCCAAAAATGAATGCCATTTGTTTGGATGATGGGCCCTTTGGCGCGCTCATTGCGCCGTATGTCGGGGAAAGTGTGGACTTTGTGTTATCGGATCAATCCTGCAGCTATGCGCGGGGACAGATCCATGTGAAACTGACCGACCGTGACATTGAAAAACTGGCACGCAATGACGAATGGCCTGCGGATTTGGTGCAAGATGCGCATTTGGTGCCATCCTATCGCACATTTGGGGTTCCGGTGATTGTCGTGCTTGCGATTTTAGGCGGTGTTGGTTTGTTTGCGTATAAAATCTATCAAGAGGCTATGCCCAAGAAACATGCGCGATCCGAAATTCCAAACGATATCGTAATAAAATACATTACCGGCCTTGTGCGTGCCTGCGCTGTTGATGGTCAAATTAAGGACGTTGAAATTCAGCACATCCGTGATTACGTGGCCCGCGATTTGGGTCGAAATGTGAATACGATTATGGTGCGAAAATTGGCCCAAGATATGCGACATGAACGGTTTGAACCGCTGTCGACCTTTGACGGTTTACCCCAAAATATTGCAGAAGATTTGTTTTTTGGCATACGCTATATCGTATCGTCCGACGGGGAAGTGACAGAAGAAGAGCGTACGTTTCTAAGCAAGCTGGAACAGGTTTTTACCACGAAATACGGGGTTTTGGTCCGCCACAGTTAATGGATAAACGGTCGTGGCCTGCATATGTGGCGCGCCGTGTTGTGGGCGCGCCATTTTTTTATCAGGCGAAAGTATCGCCAAATGTTTTGCTGTAAATTTCGCGCAACTCTGCCAATTCCGCGCGCGCGGATCCGAACACAACCTCGGAACCGGTAAAGCGTCCAACGCTTTGCACCGTCACGCCCGCGGCGTGGGCTGCACCCATTAACGCTTCGGCTTGATCAAAATTACACGCGATCAAATAACGGGCTTGGTCTTCGCCAAACAGGGTGGGGGTATCGTTTGCATCCAGCTGGACACCCACATCGCCTGCATTCGCCATTTCAAAGGCCGCCATCGCCAATCCACCATCGGACAGGTCGGTACATGCCTTGATCATATCGCGGTTATCGCGAATAAATTCGCCGTTGCGTTTTTCCGCATCAAGATCGACCGCAGGTGCATCACCGTCTGTGCGATTGAACACTTCTGCCAACAGGGCCGATTGACCCAAATGACCAGTTGTTTCCCCCAGCACCAGTGCGACATGCCCGTCGCGGGCGGTCCCGATAATGGGTTCTTCGTCTGCGTTGATCAGGCCAACGGCACAAATTGTGGGCGTTGGCAAAATGGCCGTGCCATCGGTTTCGTTATAAAGGCTGACGTTCCCCGATACGATCGGCACATCCAGCGCACTGACCGCTTGGCCAATCCCTTGAATGGCCCCAACGAATTGCCCCATAATTTCAGGTTTTTCAGGGTTTCCGAAATTCAGGTTATCTGTGGTGGCCAGTGGTTTTGCACCAACAGCACATAGATTGCGATATGCCTCGGCGACGGCCTGTTTGCCGCCCTCGATAGGGTTCGCGCGGACATAACGTGGTGTGACATCGGAACTGAACGCCAACATTTTTCCGGTATCATGTACGCGTACGATCCCTGCACCCAATCCGGGGCGTTGGACTGTATCTGCCATTACTTGGCTGTCGTATTGTTCGTACACCCAGGCTTTGGAACAATAATTTACCGAACCAATCAGGGCTTTCAACGCGTCAATGCTGTCTAGCTCAGGCACATCCTCAAGCGGATCCGCCGCCGGTGTTGGAACCCAAGGGCGATCATATTCAGGTGCCGTACCTGACAATGCTTTCAATGGCAGGTCCGCCTTGCATTCACCATTGTGCATGATCAAAAAACGATCCTCGGCGATGGTTTCACCAACGATGGCGAAATCAAGATCCCATTTGTCAAACACAGCTTTGGCTTCGGCCTCTTTTTCAGGCTGCAAAACCATCAGCATACGTTCTTGGGATTCCGACAACATCATTTCATAGGCTGTCATGTGATCTTCGCGGCAGGGGACCTTTTCCAGATCCAGACGCACACCCAGATTGCCTTTGTCGCCCATTTCAACGGCAGAACATGTCAGACCAGCTGCGCCCATATCTTGGATCGAAATCACGGCCCCTGTGGCCATCAATTCCATGCAGGCTTCCATCAGGCGTTTTTCGGTGAACGGATCACCCACTTGGACGGTGGGACGTTTTTCTTCGATTGTGTCGTCAAATTCGGCCGATGCCATTGTGGCGCCGCCCACACCATCGCGGCCCGTTTTTGCGCCCAAATATACAACCGGCATGCCCACACCAGATGCCGCGGAATAGAAAATTTTATCCGCATCCGCTAAACCTGCGGCAAAGGCATTGACCAAACAGTTCCCGTTATAAGATGGGTCAAAGCGCACTTCGCCCCCGACTGTGGGAACCCCGAAACAGTTGCCATAGCCGCCAACACCTTCGACCACGCCATGCACCAGCTGGCGGGTTTTGGGGTGCGATTTTTCACCAAATGACAATGAATTCATCGCTGCAATGGGACGCGCACCCATGGTGAACACATCGCGCAAAATGCCACCCACACCCGTGGCCGCGCCCTGATAGGGTTCGATATAGGATGGGTGATTGTGGCTTTCCATCTTGAAAACAACGGCTTGACCGTCGCCAATATCAACAACGCCCGCGTTTTCACCAGGCCCGCAAATCACCTGTGGGCCGGTGGTCGGCAATGTGCGCAACCATTTTTTCGATGATTTATACGAACAATGTTCATTCCACATCGCCGAGAAAATTCCCAATTCCGTAAAGGTTGGTTCGCGGCCGATGATTTCCAAAATGCGGTCATATTCATCGGGCTTTAACCCATGAGATGCGATTAGGTCTGGTGTGATTGCTGGTTCGGTCATCCATAGCCCCCGGAGGATTAGCCTGTTAATTTACCTGTCTCATAGTCTAGTGCCACGCAAAGGGCAATATTGCAGCGTGGTTTTGCGCGCCTTTTTGGCATTTTCAGCCAAAATCAGTCAGTGCGGATAAAATTTTGAAAAAATGTCGCAATCAGGCTATGAATTTTTTCATGATTTGACATGCTGCACGAAAAAGGAATTCGCATGTTACAAAACCCATATCGCGCTGCTGGTGGCTTGGAAATCGACGCGTCCATCCCGTATCCATCTACCGAGTCTGATCGCGTTTTAACATTACTGGCACGCTGTCCTGATTATGCGCGCACCCCCATGACACAGATAAAGGATCCAACCACGGGTGCCGATATTTTTGTCAAGGATGAACGCGCCCGGATGGGTTTGGGCAGTTTCAAAGCACTGGGTGCGGCCTATGTTATCGCGCGTGCAGCACAAGATGGCGATATTTCGGATCAAACCTATGTCACGGCCAGTGCGGGCAACCATGGTTTATCTGTGGCAGCTGGGGCCAAGATATTTGGCGCCCGCGCAGTGATTTATCTGTCCGACACAGTGCCCGAGGGTTTTGCCGAACGTCTGCGCGATATTGGGGCCACCGTGGTACGCGCGGGCCAAGATTATGAGGCATCAATGCAAGCCGCCGCATCCGCTGCAACGGATAATGGCTGGACGTTACTATCCGATAGCTCTTGGATCGGGTACACCGAATTGCCCCATATCCTGATGGAGGGTTATACCGCGCTTGCGGCTGAGGCGATTGAACAAATGCCCAAGGCACCAGATTACATATTCCTACAAGCGGGCGTTGGCGGTTTGGCGTGCAGTGCTGCGGCGTGTTTTCGTGCGGCTTGGGGGGACCACCCCCAAATCGTGGTCGTTGAACCCGACGCGGCACCGGCGTTGTATCAATCAATCGAACAGGGGCAGGCGGTGTCGACATCGGGGCCGGTGTCGTCAATGGGGCGTTTGGACTGCAAAGAGCCATCGTTGATTGCGTTAAACGGACTGTCGCGCGATGCAGACCTGTTTTATCTGATGTCTGACGATTCTGTCGAAGCCGCAATAGCGCAATTTTCAGACTGGGATTTGACCACATCCCCATCGGGCGGGGCAGGTTTGGCGGCCTGTCTGTCAGGCGATTTCGACATCGGACCGGATAGCACCGTTTTATGTATCATCAGCGAAGGTGCCTGACATGCAACGCGGATTTGATCCATCAGAATTCCAAAATCGTCTGGATCGTGCCCAATCTTTGATGGCGGGCGCGGGGCTGGATGCCTTGGTTTTGACCACGGAAACCGATGTTCGGTATTTCACTGGGTTTCTCACGCGGTTTTGGGAAAGCCCAACGCGTCCTTGGTTTTTGGTGGTGCCACAAACGGGTATGCCGGTTGCGGTAATCCCATCTATCGGGGCGGCGTTGATGCGCAAAACGTGGATCACCGATATCCGCACATGGTCTGCGCCGGATTTAACCGATGATGGGGTCACATTGCTGGCCGATACCATTCGTCACGTTGTCGGGGCAGGTGCGCGCATTGGGGTGCCAGATGGGCATGGCACCCATTTGCGAATGCCATTGCAGGATTATCAGCGCGTCCAGGATTTGTTGCCTCAGGCAACATTTACCAGCGATCAGCGCATTATCGAAACCCTGCGGCGCATAAAATCTGGGGCTGAATTGGCCAAGATTGAACGCGCTTGCACCATTGCGGGCCGTGCCTTTGATCGGGTGGGTGAAATTGCGGGGGCAGGTGTGCCACTGGATCGGGTGTTTCGCGATTTTCAATCCCTTTGTCTGGCCGAAGGGGCCGATTGGGTGCCCTATCTGGCGGGGGGCACAGGGCCATTGGGCTATGACGATGTTATATCACCAGCCGCCCCCGAACCATTGCAGCAGGGCCATGTGTTAATGCTGGATACGGGTTTGGTCTGGGATGGTTATTTTTGCGACTTTGATCGAAATTATGCCATCGGCCCCGTATCGGACGAGGTCCACAGCGCCTATGCAAAATTATTAGAGGCCACCCAAGCCGGTCAAGAGGCCGCCGTGATTGGCGCCACAGCCACCGATATTTACCACGCGATGGATCGTGTCCTGACCGGTGGACTTGGTGGCGGTGATGCGGGGCGATTGGGACACGGATTGGGCATGCAATTGACCGAATGGCCCAGTTTTATTGCAACCGACCCCACCGAAATTGTGGCCGGTATGGTCATTACACTGGAACCTGGAATCACCATGTCTGATGGATCGGTTCTGGTCCATGAGGACGATTTTGTAATCACCGAACAGGGCGCGCGCCAACTGACCCCACGTGCGCCACAGCAAATGGCGGAAATTTAAGCGATGGATATCCCCTATACCCTTGGCCCCAGTGTTGGAACGCGCGCCCGCTTGGGCATGATCGTTTTGCAATCTGATGAAACACTGGAATATGATCTGCGCCGGATTATTCCAGCCCAAGATATTGCATTGTTCATTACACGGGTACGCAGCGCCCCAACCGTCAGCACGGAAACCTTGGCGCAGATGGAACGTGATTTGCCGCAGGCTGCATCCCTATTGCCACCCGCGAAATTTGCGGCGGTTGGATATGGCTGTACATCAGGGGCATCGGTCATTGGGGCAGGGCGCATCGACGAATTGATCCGCTCTGGCACTGATACCCAAGCAACGACCAATCCCATGACTGCCCTGATCGCGGCCTGCGCGCATTTGGGCGTGACACAGCTGTCATTTTTGTCGCCCTATGTTGAACAGGTCTCGGCACATTTGCGATCATGTTTGAACGAACAGGGCATCATCACCGATAGTTTTGCCAATTTCAACGAAGAGAGCGAGGCCGCCGTAGCACGCATTGACACCCCATCTGTTATCGATGCCGCGGTCACACTGCATGAACGCAATCCACAGCAAGCGATTTTCATGTCCTGCACCAACTTGCAGACCCTAGATGCGATCCCAGAAATTGAACGCAGCTGCGGTGTGCCTGTTTTATCATCGAATCTGTGTTTGGCGTGGCATTTGGCATATTTGGCCGGAATTACACCGTTGCAAGACATCTCAAGCAAGCTGTTGCAAAAATCTGCGTAGCACCAATCGACAATTTTCGATTTGCCAAAAAAAAGGGCCGAGACAAGCTCGGCCTTAGTCCAACAGGGAGGTATGAAAGCGGGATAAACATCGCTTCCATGACGCTGATTTAGGTGTTTGTGATTTTTAAATCAAGGG
>CAZWFE010000053.1:0-9850 GCA_964633145.1 uncultured Phaeobacter sp.
AATCCAATCATTTTGCGACTTTATTTGGCCGACACCTGATGGATCATCAAAACCAGCTGTTCATTTTGGTTTGCAACGTAACAGCAGATCGAAAAAATGCTGGGGATGCGTGGCCGAATGTGCGCACGCGACAGACGGCTGAGCCACGAAAAAAGTCTTTTGATCGGAACAAAATGACACCGCATAACCGATACAAACACCGGCACGTTTCAGATATTCTATTTTTCAGGGAAATACGCGGAATGTAACTAAATCATTGATTTTGTTGGTGCCCAAGGCCGGACTTGAACCGGCACGCCCGCAAGGGCGGCGGATTTTGAATCCGCTGCGTCTACCATTCCGCCACTCGGGCACTGAGGGCTGTTTACATTCACTTTTTCCTGACGACAAGAGGGAAAGCGCACTTGACCGCAATTCTTTTGCATGTTTTTTGCAAATTAACAAAACAAAGGAAAAATCAATGATACGCAGGCTTTATAATTGGACGATGTCGCTGGCAGATCACCCTCGTGCGATCTATGCCTTAGCAATAATTGCCTTTATCGAAGCATCATTTTTTCCGATTCCCCCTGACGTTTTATTGATTCCAATGATTCTAGCAGCGCGCACCCGCGCTTGGCGCTATGCATTGGTCGCGACGATCGCATCTGTCTTGGGCGGATTGTTTGGATATTTAATCGGTGCGGTTGCATTCGACCAGATTGCACAGCCGATTTTGGTATCAATGGGCAAATCAGACGCCATCGCAGAATACGCCCAGCGGTTCAACGATGTTGGAATGTGGACCATCTTGACGGCCGGTGTCACACCATTTCCCTTTAAGGTGATCACAATCATGTCAGGGGCCACATCTATGTCCTTGCCCTTGTTCATCACAACCGCCATCGTCGCACGTGCCATTCGGTTTTTCTTGGTCGCGGGGCTTTTGTATGTGTTTGGGCCACCCATTCGCGATTTCATTGAAAAATACTTGGGCTGGGTGGCACTGGCGGCAATCTTGATTTTGGTCGCTGGATTTTGGTCGGTGAGGTACCTATGAGCTATAAACATTTTGGGATTTTAGCAGCACTTGGATCAGCGGCCATGCTGCTTGGCGCACTTGGGTTTCAATATATTGGTGACCTGCCGCCCTGTAAAATGTGTTATTGGCAACGCTATGCCCATGTGGGGGCCGTTTGTGTTGGGGTGGTATTCTGGCGGTATCCGACACGGATCATTGCCGGTTTCGGCGCCTTGGCTGCGCTGATCTCGGCGGGACTGGGCGGCTATCACGCAGGTGTTGAACAAAAATGGTGGCAAGGCCCAACCACCTGCACATCACAACCCATTGACGGTCTAAGTACCGAAGATTTATTGGCGCAAATCATGAACGCACCCGTGGTGCGCTGCGATGACATTCCATGGGATCTGTTTGGAATATCAATGGCAGGCTGGAATATGATCATTTCATTGGGCTTTGTGGCGCTATGGTTGGCTGCCCTGCGGCGCGGCTGATCACAAATAATCAGACCGCTGCAGGCCGTATTTGGCCATTTTTTCGTTCAATGTCCGACGCGGCAGGCACAATTCGTCCATCACGCTTGCGATGGACCCTTTGTGCCGGCGCATCGTATTGTCGATCAACATTTTCTCAAAGGCTTCAACATATTCTTTCAATGGCTTACCTTCGGTGGTCACGACTGAGGATACATCTTCGTCACCAGTCATCAACAAAGATGATATTGTGCCCTGCCCGCGTCGCGCCTGTAAAACGGTCTGTTCGGCAACATTCATCAACTGACGCACATTTCCTGGCCATGGCGCTTGCAGCAATTGGGCGGCATCTTGGGCGGAAATTGTGGGGGAATCACACCCATAGTCATCTGCATACCCATCACAAAGACGGTTAAACATTTCCAAAATGTCGTCGCCCCGTTTGCGCAATGGCGGTACGGTGATCCGCAAACTGTTTAACCGATAGTATAAATCGGATCGCAATTTATCTGCGGCTACTTTGCCCGCCTCGGCACTGTTGCAAATCGCAAATATCCGCGTTTCGGCGGGCGTGCCTTGGTCGTTGATCGCGCTCAGCAATTTGCGCTGCACCGGTTCGGGCAGTGTTTCGATATCCTCTAACACCAATGTTCCACCACGCGCCTCTTCCAGTGCGGGCAGGAAATTATCTTCGGCAAATACCGGTCCGAACAGGCGCCGCGACAGCGCCTCTTCTTCATAGGCAGAACAGCTGAGCAATACGAATTTTTTGCCCGCACGTGAGCCAACGGCATGCAACGCATGTGCAACCAAGGTTTTGCCGGTACCAGTTTCGCCATCAATCAGCACATGCCCATCAGATTGCGAAATATCCAAAATGTCTTCTCTTAGGCGTTGCATCGGGGATGATTTTCCGATCAGCTTTTTCATCAATTGCCCACCATCGGACAATTCACGGCGCAGGGCGCGGTTGTCCAATGTCATGCGCCGCGCAGTCGTTGCCTTTTTGGCCAGATCGCTCATTTTGTCGGGGTTGAACGGTTTTTCTAGAAAATCATAGGCGCCCAAGCGCATTGCCTCCACCGCCATGGGGACATCACCATGGCCTGTAATCATAATCACAGGCAAGGCGCTGTCGCGGCTCATCAAGGCGCGCAAAAACTGCATGCCATCCATTCCGGGCATACGGATATCGCTGATCACAATTCCACGGTAATCTGGACCGATTGCCGACAAAGCATCAGCCGCATTGGCAAAGCTTTCTGTATCATAGCCTGATAATGCCAACCACTGCTTGATGGACAGGCGCATGTCCTTTTCATCATCGACAATTGCAATTTTCATAGCTTGGCTCATAGCGTGATCCTAGGTTATTTCCGTGTCTTGGGTCGCAATGGACCCACGTTCATTAAATAGGGGCAGTTCGACATCAAAAACAGCCCCGCCTTTTTCACCATTGCGTGCAGTCAACCGCCCGCCCATTTCTTTGATAATTCCGGATGAAATGGCCAAGCCTAAACCAACCCCTTGGCCGGGGTCTTTGGTGGTATGAAATGGTTCAAATAAGCTGTCTAAGTCACTGATGCCCGGTCCATTATCCTTGACGGATAATTTGGCAAATGCCCCCTTGGAAATCATTATTTCGATTTCGGGATTGCGCATATTTTTAACCGCATCCACCGCATTGCGCAGCAGGTTAATTAAAACCTGTTCCAACCGCATGCGATCGCCCATTACAAACACATCTTCTGGGGCCAGCACCTTAACAATACGGATGTTTAGGTGCTTGAACTGTGGGTCCATCATCGACAAGGACGTGTCCAAAGCATCCGCTAAGTTCATAGGAGAAAAGCTTTCAGCGCCTTTGCGTGCATAGGATTTTAATTGCTGCGTAATCGCACCCATACGTTCGACCAAATCATCCAATCGTGCAAATGCGGCCAAAGCTTCGTCGGGGCGGTTGCGTTTCAACAGCACACGCGCGCCCGCCAGATAGGTTTTCATCGCAGCAAGTGGTTGGTTTAATTCATGACTGACCGCGGCTGACATTTCGCCCAAGGCGGCCAATTTTGAACTTTGTTCAAGGGACTGTTCTGCAACTTGTAGGGTTTGTTCGACCCGTTGACGTTCCGAAATTTCCGCCTGTAATCGGGTATTTAGACGGCGTAGTTCAATGCTTTCACGTTGGAAAAATGTCACCCGAACCGCATTGCGCCGGCTTAGCAGATAAAACCCGCCCGAAAACAACAGCGCGAAAATCATAATTTCAAAGGCCAAGATCGCATTGACCCGTTCGCGCACACTGGAATATGCGGTAAAGGTCGTGATCTGCCAGCCTTGGAATGGGATACGTCCCGAAATGCGCATCACCGCTTGGCCCGCGACATAGTCATCAAAGGGGCTGTTGGTCCAATCTTGGGTCATTTGGCGCGCCATATCTAACACGGTCTCGGGGGATTGGCCTTGGAATGCTTGCTGTTCGGTCTGGCCGCGCCATTGCGGTTCGGTGGACAGGGTGATGATGCCCTGACTGTCGGTGACGATGATCGCCTCGGATATGCCGGCCCAGGTGCGTTCAAATTTGTTCAAATCGACTTCGACCAAAATGACGCCCAAGGTTTGATTTTGAAAATCAATGCGTCGCGAATAATAAAACCCATATCCGCCCGCCTCTTTTTCGACGACGCTAAACAACGTGTTTGAGGACCGCACAGCATTTATAAAATATGGCTTTTCGCGGTGACGTTGCCCCAAATTCACCCGTTCACTGGATGCCACTGTGCGCCCGTCACGATCCAGCAGGCTAAGGGAAGCGGCGCCAATTTCGTCAATAAAACTGATCAGCCGCTGTGAAGATAGGGAATAATCACTTGAATTCAGCGCGCCGATTAACGCAGAATCACGGGCCAACAGCTGCGGCACAATGGAATTGCGCTGTAATTCGCTAAGTAAATTTGACCCATATAACGCCAAACGCAATTCCGCGCGATTGGTGGTGGATTGGGTGAACCGCTGGGTCAAAATCGAATTGGACAGATACAACGTCGCAATCGCGAATACGATCAGCACCCCAAACACCAATCGAACCCGCCACGATCGTTGTGACGGGATTATATCGGTTGATGTATCCATAGAATCGCGGGCGTTGTTTACCATTTGGAAATGGTTATATCCGCTTTCTTAGCTAAGGTCAGGCCCCAACCACCTGTTCCATAAGGCCGGCAAAAAATGGCCGACCATCCGTGCCGCCATGGGCCTCTTCGGCCAGACGTTCGGGGTGTGGCATCATTCCCAAAACACGGCGGTTTTCGGATAGCACACCGGCAATATCTGCCACGGAACCATTGGGATTGTCGACATAGCGGAATGCAATGCGGTCTTGATCCTCAAGCGCGGCAACACCGTCCGCATCAAGGTTGTAATTGCCATCATGGTGCGCAATCGGGATGGTGATTGCCTGTCCCTGCGCATAGCTGTTGGTAAAGGCACTGTCGGTCGTTTCAACCGTCAATTCCACATGGCGACAGATATATTTTAGCCCCGCGTTACGCAACAATGCGCCCGGCAGCAAACCAGTTTCAGTCAGAACCTGAAACCCGTTACACACGCCAAACACATAGCCCCCGCGATTTGCATGCGCGATGACCGATTGTGTGATCGGCGAACGTGCTGCAATGGCACCCACGCGCAGGTAATCGCCAAACGAAAACCCACCAGGGATCGCGACAACATCCAGATTATCAGGTAAATCGGTATCTTTGTGCCAGACCATATGCACGTCGGCACCCGCATTTTTCAATGCAACCGCCATATCGCGATCGCAATTTGATCCTGGGAAAACGATAACAGCCGCGCGCATTATTCGATCTCGATCTTGTAGCTTTCGATCACGGTATTGGCCAACAGCTTTTCGCACATTTCTGTGACGGTGGCCTGTGCTTGGTCAGCGCCCATGTCATCCAAGTCCAGTTCAATAACCTTACCCTGACGGACACCATTGACGCCATCAAATCCCAACGCGCCAAGCGCATGGCGCACGGCGTCCCCTTGTGGATCCAAAACACCGTTTTTCAACATGACATAAACGCGGGCTTTCATATGTGTTTCCTTATCGTAGAATTAGTTGACGACCGTTGGTTTGATCGATGTCGCATTGCTTTGCAAAACGCCCAGACGTTTGGCCACTTCGCTATAGGCGTCTGCCAGATCACCCAAATCACGACGGAACACGTCTTTGTCCAGTTTGCGACCTGTGTCCAAGTCCCACAAACGACAACTGTCGGGGCTGATTTCATCGGCCACAACCAAACGCTGGAAATCGCCATCAAAAACGCGACCGATTTCGATTTTGAAATCAACCAAACGAATGCCAACGCCATACATCACGCCAGACAAATAATCGTTTACACGCAGCGCAAGCGATAGGATGTCTTCCATTTCTTGCTGGCTGGCCCAACCAAAGGCGGCGATATGCTCTTCTGCGACCAAAGGATCGCCAAGCGCATCATCTTTGTAGCAATATTCAACAATGGGACGCGGCAGCTGTGTGCCCTCTTCTAATCCCAGTCGGGTGCATAATGTACCCGCAGCATAGTTGCGCACAATCACCTCAAGCGGGATAATTTCACAAGACCGCACCAGCTGTTCGCGCATGTTCAATCGTTTAATGAAATGCGTAGGGATTCCGATGCTTTGCAGGCCAACCATGAAATATTCTGACAAACGGTTGTTTAGCACACCTTTGCCTTCGATCACGTCCTTTTTCTGGGCGTTGAATGCGGTGGCATCATCTTTGAAAAATTGAACGATTGTTCCTGGCTCAGGACCTTCGTAAAGGATCTTTGCTTTGCCTTCGTAAATTTTAGTGCGACGTGCCATTTTATCACCTTTGCAATCGTATTGCCGCCTCTTTAGGGCAAGTCCCCAAAAAGGGCAAGAGAACAAAGGCAATACGAACAAATTTCGCAGGCCGGCTATTCCTTTGTCTGTGGGCGATACCCATATGTAATTTGTAAACCATTTCACCGAAAGGATCAGACAATGACCAGCTTTGACGAACGTGAAAACGCATTTGAAGCGAAATTTGCACACGACAGCGAACTGCAATTCAAAGCCGAGGCACGCCGCAATAAAATTGTTGCGCATTGGGCGGCTGGGTTGCTGGGCAAAACGGACGATGAAATCAGCGCCTATGTCGGCGAAGTTATTCGATCCGATATGGAAGAAAGCGGATCAGAGGATGTCGTTCGTAAATTGGCAGCCGATCTGACCGGTCACGCCACCGAGGATGAAATCAGACAACAATTAGAGATTGCAATGCTAGAGGCAAAACGTCAAATCGCAGCGGCAACATAGCGAAAAATCGTTTAATTCATAACAATTGTGAAAAATTCGACATTGTCTTTGGACCCTGAATGTGGCACCGCTGCGACAACACAGACAAAAGGTAAAAATAACAATGTCGAATGCTTTTTTGACGCTTATGGCGCAACGCGACTGGATTTTGGCAGATGGGGCGACTGGGACCAATTTGTTCGAAATGGGTTTGGAATCGGGTGATGCCCCCGAATTGTGGAATGAAACCCACCCCGGCAACATCACCAAGCTATACCAACTGGCCGTGGATGCAGGCAGTGATTTATTTTTAACCAACAGTTTTGGCGGCAATTCGGCGCGATTGAAACTGCACAATGCAGGCCATCGCGCGCGTGAATTGTCGCGCATCAGCGCCGAGTTGGGCCGCGAGGTGGCAGACAAAGCAGGCCGCACCGTGATCGTTGCAGGTTCCGTGGGACCCACAGGTGAAATTATGGAACCCGTCGGATCGCTAAGCCATGCCGATGCAGTCGAAATTTTCCATGAACAAGCGCAGGGCCTGAAAGAAGGCGGCGCAGATGTGTTGTGGTTGGAAACCATATCAGCCCCCGAAGAATATCGCGCCGCCGCCGAGGCGTTCGCCAAGGTTGATCTGCCATGGGTCGGCACCATGAGCTTTGACACAGCAGGACGGACCATGATGGGCGTGACATCCAAAGCGATGGTTGAAATGGTCCAATCGCTGGAACACCCCCCTGTTGCATTCGGTGCAAACTGCGGAACTGGCGCTGCAGATATTTTGCGCACCGTTCAGGGATTTGCCGCAGAAAACCCTGCCCAAGCCATTGTATCCAAAGGCAATGCAGGCATCCCCAAATATGTCAATGGTGCGATTTGCTATGACGGCACCCCTGATCTGATGGCCGATTACGCGGTAATGGCGCGCGACAGTGGCGCCAAAATTATCGGTGGTTGCTGCGGAACCCGCCCTACGCATTTGACCAAAATGCGTGAAGCCTTGGAAACACGGGCCAAGGGCCCTGCCCCAAGTCTAGAAGACATCGTTGAAAAAATTGGCCCATTCACGTCGGAAAACGACGGAACTGGACCTGGTTCGGAACCGCCCGCACGCGCACGCCGCGGACGGCGCCGCAGTTAAATCGGGGTCGTGCGAAACCCCAGATCTGTAACGTAAATCTGATCAAATATCGCTGATAATACTGTGTTAAATTGATCAAAACGAACAAAAAAAATACCGAAAGTCGGCTTCGGGGCAACGCATGTCGTAATTTAACAATTATACCTGCGACAAACTGGCCAAAGGTGACACCAAGAGCAACCTGCGCACAAGCGCATTGATAAAGGAATGGACCCATGTCTGACGAAGAAGACATCATCCTGTCTGAACTGGACGACGAAGAACTGGTACAACAGATGTTCGACGATCTTTACGATGGCCTGAAAGAGGAAATCGAAGAGTCAGTGAACATCCTGCTGGAACGCGGCTGGCAACCCTATAACATCCTGACCGACGCTTTGGTCGGCGGTATGACAATTGTGGGCCAGGATTTCCGTGATGGCATTCTGTTCGTTCCAGAAGTGTTGCAAGCGGCAAACGCAATGAAAGGTGGCATGGCCATCTTGAAACCATTGCTGGCCGAAACTGGCGCGCCACGCGTCGGTAAAATGGTCATCGGCACCGTAAAAGGCGACATCCACGACATCGGCAAAAACTTGGTTGCCATGATGATGGAAGGCGCCGGTTTCGAGGTGGTCGACATGGGCATCAACAACCCAGTCGAAAACTATCTAGAAGCGTTGGAAACAGAACAGCCTGACATTTTGGGCATGTCTGCCCTGCTGACCACAACCATGCCCTATATGAAGGTCGTGATTGATACTATGGTCGAAAAAGGTCTGCGTGACGATTACATCGTTTTGGTTGGCGGCGCGCCCCTGAACGAAGAGTTCGGCAAAGCCATTGGCGCAGACGCCTATTGTCGTGATGCGGCCGTGGCCGTGGAAACAGCCAAGACCTTGGTTTCGCGCAAGCACAACCAAATGTCGGCCTGATCCAATCTGACAGAATGCACTTCAAAACCCGCACCCTTTGGCGCGGGTTTTTTTAAAGGCCAAACATGACAATTGATGACACCACACTGACAAATACCGAAACCGATCTGGTCACGGCGCAGGATCCCACCAAGCGTATTTTGTTGTTGGCCTGCGGTGCAATCGCACGCGAAGTTTTAGATATCATCAAAACCCATGGCTGGTCGCATATCGACCTGAAATGTCTGCCCGCAATTTTGCACAACACCCCTGAAAAAATCACGCCAGCGGTGCGCAAAGCAATATCAGCGGCGCAGGGCGATTATGACAACATCTATGTCCTTTACGCCGATTGCGGCACGGGCGGTTTATTGCAGCAGGCCTGCGATGACATGGGTGTTGAAATGCTACGCGGGCCACATTGTTATTCATTTTTCCAAGGAAATGACAATTTTGCCGAAACCGATGATGTAACAGCGTTTTATTTAACGGATTTTTTGGCGCGCCAATTCGATGCCTTTGTCTGGAAACCCTTGGGATTGGATCGTTTTCCAGATTTACGCGACATGTATTTTGGAAATTATACAAAACTGGTCTATCAATCCCAAACCGATGATCCCGCGCTGGTGTCGCTTGCGCAGGAACATGCCGATAAATTGGGATTGGCCTTTGAACACCGTCCCACCGGATATGGTGATTTGCAAAATCAGCTGCGCGACTGGATCTAGCCCTGCGCGGCAACGGACCTGATGCGTTCAACCATTGAACGCACGCCATTTGATCGCTGCGCTGATAGATGATCGTTCAGCCCCAAACGCGCCAATTCTGCGGGCGCATCAATCGCGGCAATCTGTTGCGTTGGAACACCGTTATACAGCGCGCGCAAAACAGCAATCAAGCCGCGCACAATCAGTGCATCACTGTCGCCATCGAACCGATAAACTCCGTCTTCGATATAGCTTTGCAGCCAGACTTGGGATGCGCAACCATGCACTTTGTTGGCATCCAC
>CAZWFE010000053.1:9950-13557 GCA_964633145.1 uncultured Phaeobacter sp.
ATGTATCAAGATACAAAGGGAACGTTATGAACAGGATTGCGATCATCTGTCTGGCAGCATCATTGGTAACAGGGTGTAGCACGATCCGGGACTCTCGGGCCAATCCAATGAATTGGTTTGGTGGTGCGACGACCACAGCAGCCGATGACAGCCTGATCCCAACCGAAAGCGCCATTGCCCGCAGCCGCAAGGCACCGCCCTATGCCGGTGTGCCCATCGCCCAGCTGCAATCGGCTGCGCTGCGCGATGCGATTGGTGGCAAAATCCTTGAGGTACAGGCCCTATCTGCAACATTGGGCGCGGCTGATTTACGCTTTATCGATGTTCCCAACGATGATCCGCGCCTGCGCGAATTTCGGTTGCATGCGGTCATGCCCTATCGCGCGCCCGTGGGCACCGTTGCTGCGCGATCAGTGGCAGCGGCACAGTTTTTGACGGATCAGGATCTGGCTGGCCTGACGAAAATCATCGTGACATCTGCGACCAATTCGATCACATTGCGCCCCTAAATTGGATCCTGTAAACAGGCGCCCCTGAATTTAGGACAGGCTAAATGTTTTAACCTGCTTGCCCCGTGCAATCAGACCAATTTCGCCGTTACACAGGCGCAACGCGTCTTGGCCAAATACCTCATAGCGCCAGCCGTGCAATGTGGCCACATCACGGTCCCCAGCAGCCAAAGCATCCAAATCAGCAGAGCCTGCAATCAATTTCGCAGCCACGCCCAAATTCTCTGTTTTTGCCTTTAACAAAACGCGCAACAGGTCCGCCAAGGCAGGGTTTACGATTTGTTTGTGATCAAAATTTTCAGCCTCGGGCAATTTTTCAACGGGCATGTCCAATCCAGCTTTGACACAGCGTAAAATACCATTGGCAATATCGCCTTTGCGCGCCTCGCGCAGCAGCAATCTGGATTTTTGCAAATCCTCAATGCTTTGCGGTTTGGTAGATGCCAGTTCAATCAATGCGTCATCTTTGAACACACGGCTGCGCGGGATATCGCGTTTTTGCGCGTAATCCTCGCGGAACTCGGCCAAATTGCGTACAATGGCCAATAAACGTGGCGATTGGGACCGCGTTTTGACCCGTTCCCATGCAGATTTAGGATCGGTGATATATGTCTCGGGCGTGGTTAGGATCTGCAATTCTTCTTCGACCCAATGCGATCGTTTGGTTTTGACCAATTTCGCGGCCAGATATTCATAGATTTGGCGCAAATGCGTCACATCGGCCAGCGCATATTTTTTCTGCGCATCGCTCAGCGGACGGCGCGACCAATCGGTAAAGCGGGACGATTTATCCAGTGTTTGTTTCGCAATTTTCCGCACCAAGGTTTCATAACCCACCTGATCGCCAAACCCGCACACCATTGCCGCCACCTGCGTATCAAACAATGGTTTCGGGATCACCTTGGCATCAACATAGAAAATTTCCAAATCCTGACGCGCGGCATGGAATACCTTGACAACATTTTCGTTTTCAAACAGTTCATAAAGCGGCTGCAATGACAGCCCATCCGCCAAAGGATCAACCAAAACCGCGTCTTTGACATCTTTGCCGGGCAACGCCAGCTGGATCAGGCACAATTTGGAATAATACGTCCGTTCGCGCAAAAATTCGGTATCAACGGTGACATAATCGCCCTGTGCGGCTTGATTACAAAATTCGGACAGCTCTTGGGTGGTTGTAATTGTTTTCATGGTTTCATTCTTTTTCCATCACCCTACGGTGTCAATAAATAGCCGAGCGCTGTCACAAATAAAAGTCATAAAACCGACCCTAGTCAGGCATGCGGGATGTGTCACCCGCTGCAAAGCGCCGCAAAACGGCTGGATATAACAGGTGTTCTTGCACCAAAACGCGCGCAGCCAGATCATCTGCGGTATCATTTGGTAAAATTGGGACGCGGCGTTGACCCAAAATGGGACCATCATCCAAGGCGGGCGTGACCTGATGCACGCTACATCCTGCATGGCTGTCGCCTGCATCAATGGCGCGTTGATGGGTGTGCAAGCCTTTGTATTTGGGTAACAAGGATGGGTGAATATTCAGCATCCGTCCCGTCCAATCCGACACAAAATCTGCCGTCAAAACCCGCATAAACCCCGCCAAACACAATATGTCGGCGCGATACGGTGCAATAACGGATTTCAGTTCTGCTTCAAAGGCTTGTCTGTCCCCCTTAAACGGGCGGTGGTCGACCACCTCGGTCGCGATGCCATGCGCACGCGCATGGGCCAAACCACCTGCATCGACAGAATTGGCCAGCACCAGAACCGGTGTTGCGGGATGATCAGGATCGCGCATGTCCTCGACCAAGCGGACCATGTTTGATCCGCCCCCAGATATGAAAATAGCGACGCGCTGTTTCACGGCGTGTTACGCCAATGTGCCGGTATATTCGACCTGACCCGTATCTGTAACACGGCCCAAATCAACCACTGTTTCGCCCGCTGCGATCAACGCCGCGCGAACATCATCCACCGCATTGGCGTCAACCAAAACGGTCATGCCAATACCGCAGTTAAATGTTTTCAACATTTCTGATGCGGACATGTTGCCTTGGGCCATTAACCACGCAAATACGGGTGGCAGATCCCATGCGTCCAGATCGATCGCAATCCCCTGCCCCTGTTCCAACGCGCGCGGGATGTTTTCGGTCAAGCCGCCACCTGTGATATGGGCAAATCCATGTACACCACCTGCAGCAATCGCAGCCAGACATTGTTTGACATACAAACGCGTGGGCGCCAGCAGCGCATGACCCAATGTGTCATCACCAAAGGGGTTTGGCGAATCCCATGTCAGACCCGATGTTTCCACCAGTTTGCGCACCAAGGAATATCCGTTTGAATGGACACCCGAACTGGTCAGGCCCAAAACATGATCGCCCACCGATACATTCGCAGGCAATGACACGCCGCGTTCCATTGCACCAACGGCAAAGCCCGCCAAATCGAAATCGCCGTCATGGTACATGCCCGGCATTTCGGCCGTTTCGCCACCGATCAAGGCACAGCCAGATTGTTCGCAGCCTGCCGCAATACCGTTGATGATGGTGGTGGCTTCGTCTACGTTTAGTTTGCCTGTCGCGAAATAATCCAGAAATAACAATGGCTCGGCCCCTTGGCAGACCAGATCATTGACGCACATCGCCACCAGATCAATACCAATTGTGTCCAAGATGCCCGTATCAATCGCGATGCGCAATTTGGTGCCAACACCATCGGTTGCAGCCACCAAAATTGGATCATTATATCCGGCAGCTTTCAAATCAAACAAACCGCCAAAGCCACCAAGGCCGGCCATAACGCCCGCGCGCGTGGTTCGTTTTGCAGCTGGCTTGATCCGTTCGATCAATGCGTTGCCTGCATCAATATCTACACCTGCGGCGGCATATGTCATGCCGTTTGAATTATCGCTCATCAGACGTCCTTTCGTGGCTTTGCGGGTCAAATATCGGAATGTTTTACAACAATCAATCGCAAAGACTTGACCTTGGCGTTCGTTATGATAGCACGGGGATCAGGCGGGCCTGTAGCTCAACGGTTAGAGCAGAGCGCTCATAACGCTTTGGTTGGGGGTTCAAATCCCTCCGGGCCTACCA
>CAZWFE010000054.1:0-12753 GCA_964633145.1 uncultured Phaeobacter sp.
CGGACAGGGAATAGCCATATTCAAACCCAAGCACCGCATATTCAGACAGCATTGAATCAATGACTTCGTATTTCGCCTGACCGTCGCGAATGTGGTTTAGAGGGTAATAGCGTTCTTCGGTTTCTTGGTTGATCAAACCAGAATGGCGTTGGCTGAATGTGCCGCGTGTTGCATCCTGGCCTGACAAACGAACGGGATAGCCTTCGGTCATTAACGATCCGAATGCAAGCGCCTCTGCGGTGGCCCAGTCAAAGCCTTGGCCTGTTTCAAACATTTGCTTTTTGGTGTCCAGCAAACGCGTTACAGTTTTGTGCATTGGAAAATTATCGGGCGCAGTTGTCAGCGCACTGCCCACCTGTTCCAACGTTTCTGGCGCAATTGCAGTTTGACCGCGCTGATAGTCGTCTTTGTTACGGTTCAAATGTGACCAGCGACCATCCAGCCAGTCGGCTTTGTTTGGTTTATAATCTTTGCCTGCTTCGAATTCGTCATTGAGGAAGGCTTGGAAGCCCGCTTTCATATCCTCAATTTCGCCTTCTGGGATCAGGCCATCTTTGACCAAGCGTTCTGTGTATAGCGCAAGCGTGGTTTTTTGACGCTTGATTTTGTTGTACATGATCGGGTTGGTAAACATCGGCTCGTCGCCTTCGTTATGGCCAAACCGGCGGTAACAGAAAATGTCGATCACGACGTCTTTGTGGAATTTCTGGCGGAATTCTGTGGCGACCTTGGCAGCGTGTACCACTGCCTCGGGGTCGTCACCATTGACGTGGAAAATCGGCGCCTCAACCATCAGTGCGATGTCGGTGGGATAGGGGGATGAACGTGAAAAATGCGGCGCAGTGGTAAAGCCAATTTGGTTATTGACCACAACGTGCATGGTTCCACCCGTTTTGTGGCCTACCAGACCAGACAGACCAAAACATTCGGCCACAACACCCTGTCCGGCAAAGGCAGCATCCCCATGCAGCAACAATGGCAGAACGGCGGTGCGATCCGTGTCGCCCATTTGTTCCTGTTTTGCGCGCACTTTGCCCAATACAACTGGGTTGACCGCCTCAAGGTGGGATGGGTTCGCCGTCAGCGATAGGTGCACAGTATTGCCGTCAAATTCACGGTCCGACGACGCCCCTAGGTGATATTTCACATCGCCCGAACCATCGACATCCTCGGGTTTGAACGACCCGCCCTGAAATTCGTTGAAAATGGCACGATAGGGTTTGCCCATAACATTTGCCAAAACCGACAAACGGCCACGGTGGGGCATGCCAATCACAATATCGCGCACGCCCAAGGCGCCGCCGCGTTTGATGATTTGTTCTAGCGCGGGGATCAAGCTTTCGCCGCCATCCAATCCGAACCGCTTGGTGCCCATGTATTTAACATGCAGGAATTTTTCAAATCCCTCTGCTTCGACCAATTTGTTCAAAATTGCCTTGCGGCCTTCTCGGGTAAAGGTGATCTCTTTGCCATAGCCTTCGATCCGCTCTTTCAGCCAGCTGGATTGTTCAGGATCGGAAATATGCATGTATTGCAGGGCAAATGTGCCGCAGTAGGTGCGTTTCACGATATCAACGATCTGGCGCATAGATGCGATTTGCAGACCCAATACGTTATCAATAAAAATGGGCCGATCCATATCCGCATCGGTAAAACCATAAGATTTCGGATCCAATTCAGGATGTGGCGTTTGATCGCGCATGCCCAATGGGTCAAGGTCGGCCACCAGATGCCCACGAATACGATAGGCGCGGATAATCATCAAGGCGCGGATACTGTCCAAAACGGCGCGCTTGACAGCTTCGTCCGACACCTCGACACCTGCGGCGGCGGCTTTCTCTTTTATCTTTTTGCCGGCGCTTTTGGCTTCATCTGGTACGATGGGCCATTCCCCGGTCAGCGCGGCCGTCCAATCGTCATTTGGCTGCTGTGGCCAATCCGCGCGCGACCAGCTGGCACCTGCGGCCTCTTGGGTCACATCACCATTGGGATCGCCCAAAGATTGGAAAAAGGCACGCCATGCATCGTCAACCGCATTGGGGTCCTTTGCATATTGCGCATAAAGCTGTTCCAGATACTCAGCATTATGACCTTGCATAAAGCTAGAGGCATGGAATTGATCGTTCGGGGAATGGTCGTTCATGTTTTGCTCACTTTTGGGAAAGCTTGATGATGGAAATGCCGACTTTGGCATTCGGGGTACGGTTTAGGGTCGGGATCAAAGTCTTGGTGTAATGCGCAATTTTTGTGCTGATGCTTGTCTGATCTTCGGTGGCATTTAAAAAATGAATGTCGACGCCGACATTGGACTGTTTTCTGCCAACTTTGCTGTCCATAGATGACAACGACTGCACCAGTTTTTCTAGTGATGGGTCAGAGGGCCCACCGTAAATACAGCGTACACCAACCGCGTTTTCGCTTTTGATATTTGCAACAAACAACGCAGCTGTCGAACCGTGTTGATATTGGAATAAACGATGTGCTTTTCCATTCTTGCTGGATTTTTCAAACTTCCCAACAAGATCGGTAATTTGTGATTGCGTTGCCTGCCAATCAATTTTCTTAGACTCGTCGTCACTCAAAACCGCAATTGCGCCGTCAATTAATGCTTTGCGGGCATCTGGTGCAAAAGCGCGGACTTCTTGCCATCCTTGCGCTTGCAGTTGTTCGATCGGTGATGACGTATTCGATTTCGCGCTATTGCACGCATTAACTGCATCGCTTGCAATGCTTGAAGAGGCTGCATGCAAAGTTTGTGGCGCAACAGCCCCAAGCGACACGCTTGCAATAACTGCAAGCGTGTATGACCACAAACGCGGGCGCAGCACCTGAAATAAACCAGATGCAGTCCTTGTCTTACAACAATGACGACCACCCGCGTTCATGAAATTACCCGATCGCTTTCAGAACCGCTTCGCCCAAGCCCGCGGGGCTTTCGGCGACGACGATGCCAGCTGATTTCATCGCTTCGATCTTGTCCTCGGCACCGCCTTTGCCGCCGGCAACGATTGCACCTGCGTGGCCCATACGACGACCAGGAGGGGCTGTGCGGCCTGCGATAAAGCCCGCTGTCGGCTTGCTGCGGCCACGTTTTGCTTCATCCTTCAGGAACTGCGCGGCTTCTTCTTCGGCGGATCCGCCGATTTCGCCGATCATGATGATGGATTCAGTCTCATCATCCGCTAGGAACCATTCCAACACGTCGATATGTTCGGTCCCTTTGATGGGGTCGCCGCCAATGCCCACACATGTGGACTGGCCCAGACCCACGTCCGAGGTTTGTTTGACCGCCTCATATGTCAATGTGCCTGAACGCGACACAACACCAACCGACCCGCGACGGTGAATATGACCTGGCATAATACCGATTTTACAGGCGTCTGGCGTAATGATGCCAGGACAGTTTGGACCGATCAAACGTGATTTGGAATTTTCCAAGGCGCGTTTTACCTTCATCATGTCCAGAACAGGAATGCCTTCGGTGATACAAACGATCAATTCCATTTCGGCGTCGATCGCCTCAAGGATTGAATCCGCCGCAAAGGGGGGAGGCACATAGATAACTGAGGCGTTCGCCTCGGTCACGTGTTTTGCTTCGTGGACTGAATCGAACACGGGCAAGCCCAGATGTTCCATGCCACCCTTGCCAGGTGTCACGCCGCCCACCATTTTGGTGCCATAAGCGATTGCCTGTTCAGAATGGAATGTGCCTTGGGATCCGGTGAAACCTTGGCAGATGACTTTGGTGTTTTCGTTTACTAGGACTGCCATGATTTTATCCCTTTACCGCTTTCACGATTTTTTCTGCACCGTCGCGCAGGTTGTCTGCTGCGATAACGTCTAGGCCAGAATTGTTAATGATGTCTTTGCCTTGTTCGACATTTGTGCCTTCAAGACGCACGACCAGCGGAACCTGTAGGCCCACTTCTTTCACGGCTGCAACAACGCCTTCGGCGATGACGTCACAGCGCATGATGCCGCCGAAAATGTTGACCAAGATGCCTTTCACGTTTGGATCAGATGTGATGATCTTGAACGCTTCGGTCACTTTTTCCTTGGTGGCACCGCCGCCGACGTCAAGGAAGTTGGCAGGCTCTGCCCCATAAAGCTTGATGATGTCCATTGTGGCCATCGCCAAACCCGCACCGTTCACCATACAACCAATTTCGCCGTCTAGGGCGATATAGTTCAGGTCGTATTTGGATGCTTCCAATTCTTTGGGGTCTTCTTCGGTTGTGTCGCGCAATTCGGCGATATCGGAATGGCGATACACGGCGTTGCCGTCAAACCCAACCTTGGCGTCCAACACTTTCAGGCTGCCACCTTCGGCAACGATCAAAGGGTTGATTTCCAGCATTTCCATGTCTTTTTCGACGAATGCTTTGTAAAGCATGCCCATCAAGGCAACGCATTCTTTGACTTGCTTGCCGGTCAAGCCCAATGAAAACGCGATGCGGCGACCATGATACGCTTGGTATCCGGTTGCGGGATCGACTGAGAACGACAGGATCTTTTCCGGTGTGCTTGCGGCCACCTCTTCGATGTCCATCCCACCTTCGGTTGAGCAGACGAATGAAATACGGCTGGTTACGCGATCCACCAGCAGCGCCAGATACAATTCGCGTTCAATGCCTGAACCCGCTTCGATATAAATACGGTTGACTTGCTTGCCAGCAGGGCCAGTTTGGTGCGTGACCAATGTGCGGCCCAACATTTTCTTGGCCTCTGTTGCGGCCTCTTCTACGGACTTGGTTAGACGGACACCGCCTTTGTCGCCTGCATCGGCCTCTTTGAATTTACCTTTGCCGCGTCCGCCTGCGTGAATTTGTGCTTTGACGACCCACAATGGTCCGTCCAGTTCACCGGCGGCGGTTTTTGCATCCTCTGCTTTCAGAACGATTCGTCCGTCTGAAACAGGGGCGCCGTAACTGCGAAGAAGTGCCTTCGCCTGATATTCATGGATGTTCATGAAACTAGTCCCGTGTTGCTTCTATTCTTTCGCTATATTCCTTAGGCAACGGTGACGAGAACAGCTTTTTTAGCACAGTTATCAATATATGCAGGTTTTTGGTGTTTTGTGATCACATGATTTTCATGTGTGATCACAAAATGGATTAATTGGATGAATAATAAATGGGCAACAAAAAATGCGGCGTGGGGATCCATGCCGCATTTTCGAATTTAGGATTGCTGCGCTTAGGCTAGACTGCTGTCGATACCTTTGCAGGCTTCGACCAAACCTTTGACCGCGTCGACGGATTTGTCGAACATGGCTTGTTCGTCTTTGGCCAATTTGATGTCGACAATCTTTTCGATGCCGTTTGCACCAATAATTGTTGGGACGCCAACATACATGCCTTTCAATCCGAACTCACCATCACAGTATGCCGCGCAGGGCAGCAGGCGGCGCTGGTCTTTCAGGTATGCTTCGGCCATTTCGATGGCAGATGTGGCAGGGGCATAAAATGCGGACCCTGTTTTCAACAGGCCAACGATTTCGGCGCCGCCATCACGGGTGCGTTGGATAATCGCGTCCAATTTTTCCTGTGTGGTCCAGCCCATATCCACCAAATCAGGCAAAGGGATACCTGCAACGGTGGAATAGCGCGCCAATGGCACCATTGTGTCGCCATGACCGCCCAAAACGAATGCAGTTACATCGCGCATAGATACGTTAAATTCCGTTGCTAGGAAATGACGGAACCGTGCGCTGTCCAAAACGCCCGCCATGCCGACCACTTTGTTGTGGGGCAAGCCAGAAAATTCGCGCAAAGCCCAAACCATCGCGTCTAGCGGGTTTGTGATGCAGATAACAAATGCGTTTGGTGCGTGGGCTGCAATGCCTTCGCCAACAGATTTCATGACTTTCAGGTTGATACCCAACAGGTCATCACGGCTCATGCCGGGTTTACGGGCGACACCTGCTGTTACGATACAAACGTCGGCACCTGCGATGTCGGCATAATCATTGGTGCCTTTGAACGATCCGTCGAACCCTTCTGCGGGTCCAGATTCGGCGATATCCAGCGCCTTACCTTGTGGGGTTCCTTCGGCGATGTCGAACAAAACAACATCTCCCAATTCTTTGATCGCTGCGAGGTGGGCCAATGTCCCACCGATTTGACCTGCGCCGATTAGGGCGATTTTTGCTTTGGCCATGGAAATTCCTCTCCGGTCCGGTTGTTACACGCGCTATGGCCTAGTCGTTTTACGCTTGTGACGCAAGAGTGCTGCGATGCAGCACATCTGTTTGCCGCTCTGTTCATTTGTGCCAAACGCGGCTAAACATCAATCAAACAATAGTTTTTGTGGGTATTTCGCACGATGATGTCGGCCAGTTTTTTCCTGATTGCCGCTGTGGCTGTGACCTTCGCGGGGGTGTCCAAAGGCGGATTCGGGTCAGGTGCGGCCTTTGCGGCTGGGGCGATTCTGGCCACTGTCATTGATCCGGGCATGGCGATTGGGATCATGTTGCCATTGTTGATGTTGATGGATGTGACATCGCTAAAACCATATTGGGGGAAATGGCGCGCCCTGGACAGTGTCTTGATGATCTTGGGGGGGCTGCCTGGTGTGGCGATCGGTGCGTGGCTCTATACCAAGGTGGATGCCGATTTTTTCCGCATATTAATTGGGGTTATCGCAATTTTATTCGTGCTGTGGCAGGGGGCGCAGCGTTTGGGGTGGCTGTCGCCGCCGAAGCGCGCCTTGCCCGATTGGGCGGGGCTATTGGCGGGGGCGATTGCGGGATTTACCAGTTTTATCAGCCACGCAGGTGGCCCCCCTGCCGCCGTTTATTTATTGTCAAAGCGCCCGACCAAAACAGAATATCAGGCATCGACCGTCATTATTTTTTGGGCCATAAACTGGGCCAAGGTCATCCCATACACCGCATTGGGATTGTTCAGTTGGGACACGTTAAAAATTGATCTGATGTTGTCGCCCTTTGCCGTTTTGGGTGTTTATCTGGGGGTCAAGGGTCATAATTGGATATCTGAGACATGGTTTTTCCGTTTAACCTATGTGTTGTTATTGGTCACAGGGGGGCGGTTGATTTGGGTGGCTGCGACCTAATTTCTGCACTGCGGCAAATTTCCCCTTGAAGTTTTTGAAAATAAATGTCCTAGTCCTGCGCAATAATATTACGGAGGAAATCATGGATATCACGGCCCGCCCGTTTCGATCAGTACTGTATATTCCCGGATCCAAGGATCGCGCCCTAGAGAAAGCACGCGGTTTGCCCGTCGACGCCATTATTTTCGACCTAGAAGATGCGGTGTCACCTGATGCCAAAATTGATGCGCGTGAAACTTTGAAATCTGCATTGGCAGCCGGGGGCTATGGTGCACGATATAAAATTATCCGTATCAATGGGTTAGACAGCGAATGGGGGCAGGGCGATATCGCAGCATTGCGCGATGCGGATGCGGATGCGTTTTTGATCCCCAAGGTTGCCAGCCCGGCTGATGTGCAGGCGGTTGCAGATATGTTGGGCAATGGCAAACCCATTTGGGCCATGATTGAAACGCCGCTGGGTGTTTTGAACGCAGCCGCTATCGCTGCGCATCCCCAGTTGCAGGGGTTTGTGGCGGGCACGAATGATTTGGCCAAGGAACTGAATTGTCGGTTCCGCGCGGATCGCATGCAGCTGCAAACCGCGCTGCAAACGATGTTACTGGCCGCACGCGCCTATGATGTGGTCGCCGTGGATGGCGTTTATAACCAGTTCAAGGACGACGATGGATTGCGCAGTGAATGCGAACAGGGACGCGATTTGGGATTTGATGGCAAAACCCTGATCCATCCAGCGCAAATTGCCATTGCCAATGAATGTTTTGCGCCATCGCCTGCCGAGATCGAATTGGCCCAACGCTATATCGCCGCCTTCGAAGAAGTTGAGGCTTCGGGCCAGGGTGTTGCAGTTGTGGATGGTAAAATCGTAGAAAATCTGCATGTTGAAACGGCAAGGAAAACTTTGGCACAGGCCAAGGCTATTGTTCAACAAGATGCGGAGTAAAATATGACATTACTAATTCTAGGCTTGATCCTGTGGATTGTGCCACACTGGCTGAAACGCTTGGCCCCTGACCTGCGGGCGTCCATGGGCGCGCGGGGGCGTGGGGTTATTTCGATCCTGTTGTTTGTCGGACTTGGGTTGATCATCTACGGATATCGTCAGGCTGACTTTATTGATATTTGGTATCCTCCAGCATTTTTGGTGCATATAAACAGCTTGATGATGGTTGTTGCTGTTGCTGTGTTTGCAATGGCGCATACCAAAGGACGTCTGCGGGGCAAAATGCGCCATCCGATGTTGGTGTCTGTGAAAATCTGGGCCATTGCGCATTTGCTGGTCAATGGAGATTTGGCGTCGATCATTTTGTTCGGTGGTATGCTGTTCTGGGCTGTCGTGTCTGTGATTTTGATCAACCGATCAGAAACATGGGAACGTCCGACACCTGGCGACAAGGGGCGCGATTGGCTGTTTGCTGTGATCAGCGTTGTCACATTTGCAGTCATCGTTGGTATTCATATCGCGCTGGGCGTGAATCCGTTTCCGGGGTAAGTCATGGCACAACTTTATCGTCTTTTGACCGAAGAGGACACATCCGCGTTTTGTCACAAAGTGACATTGGCATTGTCCAAGGGCTGGGTGCTGTATGGTGACCCGTGTTACGCATTTGATCACGATACTGGCAAAATGCGTTGTGCGCAGGCTGTGATTAAAACGACAGCGGATGATTATGATCCCAACAAGAAATTAGGAGAGCAATAATGGCAAAAACCAACCCTGGGCGTTTTTTCGAAGATTACAGCATCGGTCAAGTGATCGAACATGCCGTACCACGCACCGTTTCAGGTGGGGAACGCGCGTTGTACCACGCGCTGTACCCTGCACGGCATGCGCTGTATTCGTCGGATGAATTTGCGCGCGGGTGCGGTTTGCCCTCGGCGCCGCTGGATGATCTGGCGGCGTTTCATTTGGTGTTTGGCAAAACGGTTCCAGATGTTTCCCTGAATGCGGTTGCCAATCTGGGCTATGCCCAAGGCCGCTGGCTGAAACCTGTTTATGCAGGCGATACACTACGATCAGTGTCCGAAGTCATTGGCTTGAAACAAAATTCCAACGGCAAAACGGGCGTTGTTTATGTCCGTACCCGTGGATTGAACCAGCATGATGACGTTGTGATGGAATACGTCCGTTGGGTCATGGTGCGAAAAAACAATTTGGATGCGCCGGCCCCCGAAACGGTGGTGCCTGATCTAAAGGCGGCATTGGATGTCAGCGATCTTGTCATTCCATCAGGACTGGATTTTACCGATTATGATTTCACCCTTGCAGGCGAACCGCACCGCTGGGGCGACTATGCCATTGGCGAAATTATCGACCATGTTGATGGTGTCACGATAGAAGAGGCCGAACACATGTTGGCCACGCGATTGTGGCAAAACACGGCCAAGGTGCATTTCGACGCCACATTCCGCCCCGATGGGCAGCGCTTGATCTATGGCGGTCATGTGATTTCGATGGCGCGGGCTTTGTCGTTTAACGGCTTGGCCAACGCACAGATAATCGTTGGGCTAAATTCTGGGGCACATGCGAACCCATGTTTTGCGGGTGATACGATCAAAGCCTGGAGCGAAGTTCTTGATCATGCCGAAACGGATGCGGCAGGCGTTGGTGCCATTCGGTTGCGGCTTGTGGCGACCAAAGGCAGCCATCCCAAGACACTGAAAAATGACAGCGGGAAATACGATCCCGATGTGTTGCTTGATTTAGATTACTGGGCGTTGATGCCTGTTTGAATTTAGATACACCCGCATATTTTGTGATCACTAATAATAATTAAGTGATCACAAATTCACAGAATGATATAATTTTATCGATAACACTATTTCCCACGCTGGTTTTGTCGTTAGATTATATTAAGAACCTGACCATAACTATGCTACGGGCCAAACCGGTTGTGGTGCGCCCAGATTGAAACCGAAAGGCTAAGATACATGGCTGATGTAAACCGAGGCAACAGACCTCTCTCTCCGCATCTGACAATTTACCGTCCGCAATTGACGTCGATGACATCCATTTTGGTTCGGATTACTGGTAACGCACTGATCGTCGGCGCGTTTCTTGTGATTTGGTGGTTACTGGCGGCATCTACCTCGGCTGAATATTTTGAAATTGCTGACGGATTGATCCGCAGCTGGTTCGGAAAATTGATCATGCTGGGGTCGATCTGGGCATTGTGGTACCACACCTTGGGCGGCATTCGCCATCTGATCTGGGACAACGCAATCGGGTTGGATTTGCCCACCGCCTATAAATTAGGATGGGCTTTGGTCATTGGATCATTTGTGCTGACTGTGATCACAGTCATCGTGCTATAGGGGGAAACTATGCGTTATTTGACAGATCGTAAACGCGCCGTTGGCATGGGCAGCGCGAAATCAGGAACAGCACATTTTTGGGCGATGAAAGTCAGCTCGGTCGCATTGTTGATTTTAGTTCCACTGTTTGTGTTCACGTTTGGCAGCATTGTTGGTGCCCCATACGAAGAGGTTTTGGCCTATTACCAACGTCCTTTCCCCGCGATCATAGCGGCATTGACGTTGATTGTCGGCCTAGAGCATTTTCAATCTGGTGCCCAAGTCTTGATCGAAGATTACGTGCATGGCACCGCGGAAAAAATCACCATCATTTTGGTGAAATGTTTGGCCTATGGCATGATGGCGACGGGTTTGTTCGCCATTGCGAAATTGGCACTATAAGGGGCAGGAACTATGGCAGAATATCAATACGAAACGCATGAATATGATGTTGTTGTTGTCGGTGCCGGTGGTGCTGGCTTGCGCGCAACATTGGGCATGGCTGAACAGGGGCTGCGCACAGCCTGTGTAACCAAGGTGTTCCCAACCCGTTCGCACACTGTCGCGGCCCAAGGCGGCATTGCGGCATCGTTGTCGAACATGGGGCCTGACCATTGGCAGTGGCATATGTATGACACTGTGAAAGGGTCCGATTGGCTGGGTGATACCGATGCGATGGAATACCTCGCCCGCGAAGCGCCCAAGGCGGTTTACGAATTGGAACATTACGGTGTGCCCTTCAGCCGCACAGAAGAAGGCAAGATTTACCAACGCCCCTTTGGTGGCCACACCACCGAATTTGGCGAAGGCCCCCCCGTGCAACGGACCTGCGCAGCCGCAGACCGTACAGGTCACGCGATTTTGCACACGCTTTATGGTCAGTCCCTGAAAAACAATGCGGAATTCTATATCGAATATTTCGCCATTGACCTGATCATGTCTGATGATGGTCAATGTCAGGGCGTTGTGTGTTGGAAACTGGATGACGGCACAATGCATGTGTTCAACGCCAAGATGGTTGTTTTGGCGACCGGCGGCTATGGCCGCGCCTATTTCAGCGCGACATCGGCGCATACCTGTACAGGTGATGGCGGCGGCATGGTCGCGCGTGCCGGACTGGCGCTGCAGGACATGGAATTTGTGCAATTCCACCCAACCGGCATCTATGGCTCTGGCTGTTTGATCACCGAAGGTGCACGCGGCGAAGGCGGCTATCTGACCAACTCAGAAGGCGAACGTTTTATGGAACGGTACGCGCCGCATTACAAAGATTTGGCACCTCGCGATTACGTGTCACGTTGTATGACCATGGAAATCCGCGAAGGTCGCGGCGTTGGTGCAGGTGGGGATCACATCCACCTGAACCTGTCACATTTGCCGGCCGAAGCCTTGGCAGAACGGTTGCCGGGCATTTCAGAATCTGCAAAGATTTTTGCAGGTGTTGACGTGACCAAAGAACCGATCCCTGTTCTGCCAACCGTGCATTATAACATGGGCGGTATCCCCACAAACTATTGGGGCGAAGTGTTGAACCCAACTGCCGACAATCCAACTGCTATCGTTCCCGGCCTGATGGCTGTTGGCGAAGCGGGCTGTGCATCGGTTCACGGTGCGAACCGCCTTGGATCAAATTCATTGATTGACTTGGTGGTGTTTGGACGTGCGGCCGCGATCCGCGCGGGCAAGGTTGTAGATGCAGATGCGTCAAACCCCGTGTTGAACACCGCGTCCATCGACAAAGCCTTTGATCGTTTTGACGGCTTGCGCCACGCAAAAGGCGCGACACCAACTGCCGAACTGCGCTTGGAAATGCAAAAAACAATGCAAGCCGACGCGGCCGTTTTCAGGACATCTGAAACCCTGTCACAGGGCGTCGAAAAAATGACTGCAATTGCAGGAAAGATGGATGACATTCAGGTCACCGATCGCAGCTTGGTTTGGAACAGTGATTTGATGGAAACGCTAGAACTGACCAACCTGATGCCAAACGCATTGGCCACCATCGTCGGTGCCGAAGCACGCAAAGAATCCCGTGGCGCGCACGCGCACGAAGATTTCACAACGCGTGATGATGAAAACTGGCGCGTGCATACGGTGACACGGGTCGATGGCAACGCGGTGGAATTATCATATCGCCCAGTTATCACCGATCCGCTGACGACTGAAACACAAGGTGGCATCAGTCTGGAAAAAATCGCGCCCAAAGTACGGACATTCTAATTCATGTCTGGGGTACAACAGGATATCAATTTTGGGCGTCATTCGGCGCCCAAACGCCTGTTGTGTTTGGCCACCTATCACAAAGGTGGCACAATTTGGATGAAACACGTCATCACTGCCCTGTCCAAAGCGTTGGATATTCCTTGGGTGGGGATATGGGGTGCG
>CAZWFE010000055.1:0-12401 GCA_964633145.1 uncultured Phaeobacter sp.
TGGGCGCGCTGTGCCCTATAGTGACCAAATATAGGCGGTGTATTATGGGACCAGCTACTGCGGCCATGATACCATGTTGACCGCTTGCAACATCAACAACGTGCTGCGCAATTAACGCACAAAGTTCAAATCGCTTAGTAACGGATGATCCGCCTTTGGGGCTAAACAGGGACAGGCCCCGTATAGTTAATTCGGGAATAAAACCGCGCCAATTCACTGTTTGATGGGCGCTGGCCCGTAAATGTCATGACATAGTTTGGGATGCGGGCCACACGCCCAGACAGGCTTTCTTGGACTTGCATCGAAATGTACCCGATTTGCGTCAGGTAAACAGTTCGCGCACGAACATCGGCATCGGCCTCTTGGTATCCAAATCGAATGAACATGGCGCGGATTGCCGACAAACGGGTGGCATCTGCGGTGTGGACCTGGTCTGCAACATGTTCTGACTGATGTGCCCAGCCGCGAACCGCCAAATCAAGCCGTGTTTCAAATGGGCCACCGTCCAAAAATACACTGATTAGATTTAATACCGCCTCGGTGATGGTTTCGGCATAATCATCGGTGGCGGCGATTAAACTGCCTGTATTCGTTGACTGCCAATGCGTCAACAGCGTATCAAGCAGTGCGGCGCGATCGGGAAAAAACCAATAAAAACTGGTGCGTGAAAGGTTCAGCCGATCCGCAAGCGGCTTGATTTTGATTGCATCAATGCCCGATTCAACAAATGCGTCGCGCGCAGCCTCAAGCCAAAGCGCGCGGGATCCGCGCCAGCCCGTGCTTTTGTCATCATTGGTACGATTTGCCATCATAACAACAATTTAGCGCAAGCTGACCCAAGTGACAAGAAAATATACAGCATTGATTGTTTAATTGACAGATATGCACATTTGTGGAAATCTTCCGCTAAATGACGGAGCACAACATGTCCCAAGATCCCCTTTTGCAGCCCTATCAATTGAAACATTTGACATTGCGCAATCGGATCATGACCACCAGCCATGAACCCGCCTACCCCGAGGATGGGATGCCCAAAGAACGCTATGCCGCCTATCACGCGGAACGGGCCAAAGCCGGCGTGGCACTGGCAATGACCGCGGGATCGGCGGCGGTGTCCAAGGACAGTCCGCCCGTGTTCAACAACATCCTTGCCTATAAAGACGAGGTCGTGCCATGGATCAAAAACCTAACCGACGCCTGCCACGATCATGGATGCGCGGTGATGATCCAACTGACCCATTTGGGCCGCCGCACAACTTGGAACAAAGGGGCGTGGCTGCCGTCTGTTTCATCCTCGAAACATCGTGAACCCGCGCATAGGGCATTCCCGAAATTGGCCGAGGATTGGGATATCGAACGCATTATCACCGATTTTGCCGATGCCACCGAACGGATGCAGGCAGGCGGCATGGATGGGATCGAACTGCAGGTCTATGGTCACTTGCTGGATCAATTTTGGTCGCCTTTGACCAATGATCTGGATGGCCCCTATGGGGGCCGAACGCTGGACACGCGAATGCAGTTGCTGATGGATGTCCTGACAGGCATTCGCAAACGTGTGGGGGATGATTTTATAGTTGGCCTGCGCTATACTGCAGATGAGGCCGCGGCCGGTGGTATCACCGAAGAGGACGGGCTTGAAATTTCCAAACGCCTTGCAGCGTGTGGCATGGTTGATTTTTTGAATGTGGTGCGCGGCCGTATTCACACCGATCCCGCGATGACCGATATGATCCCCGTACAGGGCATGAAAAATGCGCCCCATCTGGATTTTGCGGGGCGGGTCAAACAGGCCACCGGAATGCCCACGTTCCATGCCGCCAAGATCCCTGACGTGGCAACGGCCCGGCATGCCGTCGCATCTGGACTGTTGGACATGGTGGGTATGACCCGCGCCCACATGGCCGATCCACATGTGGTCAAAAAAATTATCGAAGGGCGCGAAGATGACATCCGCCCCTGTGTTGGGGCCACCTATTGTCTGGACCGAATTTACCAAGCTGGCGAAGCCCTGTGCATTCACAACGCCGCGACAGGTCGCGAATTGACGATGCCGCACACCATCGAACCGGCCCCCACCCGCAAAAAGGTTGTTATCATCGGCGCCGGCCCCGCAGGGCTTGAGGCGGCGCGCGTCGCGGCCGAACGCGGTCATAATGTCATCGTGTTTGAGGCGCAGCCCGATCCTGGTGGACAGATACGCCTGACCGCGCAAAATCCCCGTCGCCGCGAAATGATGTCAATCATCGATTGGCGCATGTCACAATGCGCCGCGCGCGATGTTGAATTCCGGTTTAACACTTGGGCCGAGGCCGCAGATATCACCACCGTGAACCCAGATGTTGTCATTGTTGCCACAGGGGGGCTGCCCAATACTGAACTGTTCGAAACCAGGCAAGATCAGGATTTGGTCGTGACCGCATGGGACATAATTGCCGGTGATGTAAAGCCCGGGCAAAACGTGTTGATCTATGATGAAAGCGGCGATCACCCTGCCGTTATGGCCGCCGAAGTTGCCGCCAACGCGGGCGCAACGGTTGAGGTTATGACACCCGATCGGACCTTTGCCCCCGATATAATGGCGATGAACCTTGTGCCCTATATGCGCGCACTGCAAGACCAAGATGTGACCTTTACAGTTGCGCGCAGATTGTTGGATGTGCAACGCGATGGCAACAGGCTGAAAGCCATGATCGGCACAGATTACAGCGACCTAAAGACTGAAAAAACATATGATCAGGTGGTGGTGAATTATGGCACCCTGCCGCTGGATGATCTGTATTTCGATCTAAAACCGCTGTCCTCAAATGGGGGTGCCGTGGATTATGACGCCTTGATTAACGGCGATCCACAAAATGTGATCCGCAATCCCGACGGGGCCTTTGCCCTGTACCGCATTGGCGACGCCGTCAGCGCGCGCAATACCCACGCGGCAATCTATGATGCGCTGCGGTTGGTCAAGGATATGTAACATGCGTTCAACCAAAACCATCCATGTCATTTCCGCCCATGCCGAAGGCGAGGTTGGCGATGTCATTGTCGGTGGGGTCCTGCCACCCCCAGGGGACACAATCTGGGACCAAAGCCGCTGGATCGCACGCGATCAGACATTGCGGAATTTCATGTTGAACGAACCCCGCGGCGGGGTATTTCGACATGTAAACCTGTTGGTCCCCCCAATACATCCCAGTGCTGATGCCGCGTGGATCATAATGGAGCCCGAAGACACCCCGCCCATGTCAGGATCAAATTCCATTTGTGTGGCAACCGTTTTGCTGGATGCCGGTTTGGTCCCGATGCAAGAACCTGAAACCCATATGGTCCTAGAGGCCCCGGGGGGATTGGTCCATGTGCGTGCTGAGTGTAAAAACGGCAAAGCAGAGCGTATTCATGTGCAAAATGTCCCATCCTTTGCCGCTGATCTGGACCAAAGCTTAGAAGTCGAAGGCATCGGTACATTGACCGTCGATACCGCCTATGGTGGTGATAGTTTCGTGGTTGTTGATGCCGCGGCACTTGGCTTTGCTCTGACCGCGGATGAGGCACATGATATTGCGAAATTAGGGGTCCGTATCACCAATGCCGCCAATGATCAGTTGGGGTTTTCACATCCCGAAAATCCAGACTGGCGTCATATTTCGTTTTGTCTGTTTGCCGGGCCATTGGGCACAGGCCCACAGGGTTTGACCACTGGCGCGGCCGTGGCGATCCAACCCGGCAAAGTTGATCGTTCACCCACAGGAACAGCATTATCCGCGCGCATGGCACTGTTGCATGCCCGTGGCATTATGAAAATCGGGGATCGTTTGACCGCACAGTCGGTGATTGGATCAACCTTTTCGGGGACCATCCTTGGGCAAACAACGGTTGGGGACCGTGCGGCGATTGTCCCGGAAATTTCCGGCAGGGGCTGGATCACTGGCACCCACCAGCATATGTTGGATCCATCCGATCCTTGGCCGCAAGGATACCGTTTATCGGACACATGGGGGGCCAGATAATGCGGATTGGCGTCCTAGGCACAGGCACAATTGCCACGGCTGTGGTCCGTGGTATCGCAACGGCACATGACCAGATTACAGTGTCAGATCGTAACGCGCAGAATGCGCAAACATTGGCGCAAGAATTCAACAGTGTTTGCGTGGCCAACAACCAAACCGTTCTGGATCAAAGTGATGTGATTTTGCTGGGCCTAATGGCCCAAGACGCCCCAGAAATCCTATCTGTGCTGCGGTTTAGATCGGACCAATTGGTAATTTCCATGATGGCAGGGGCAACTTTGAGCGAACTTGCGCCACATGTTGCACCGGCGCGCGCGGCGGCAATTATGGTGCCCTTTCCCGGCATCGCCGCCGGTGAATCCCCTGTTATCGCCCAAGGCGATATTGGCTTGGTGGGAAATGTCGTGACATCCGCGAATACGGTTCATGCGGTTCAAACAGATGATGAATTATCGGCCTATCTGTGCGCTCAGGCGGTGTTATCGCCAGTGGCGTGTTTGGTTGATGATGCCGCCAAATGGCTTGGCACACGCGTGTCCGATCCCGATACGGCCCAAGCGTTTATTCGACAGCTTGTTTCGTCAAGCTTGACCAACAATCGCGCGGATGCGCTGATCACAGCATTGAATACCCCCGGGGGGTACAATCAGCAATTACGGATCATGATGGAAAACAGCGGAATGCGCAGTGCCATATTGGACGGGCTAACACAGTTAGAGGGCCGCAAGTGAGTTTTGATCATCTGTTTTCCCCGCTACAGCTGCGCCATAAAACGCTGCGAAATCGGGTTGTTTTTGGCGCACATACCACCAACATGGCCCAAGACGGTCTGCCGGGGCAACGCCACCTAGGGTATTATTTGGAACGCGCCCGTGGTGGGGCAGCGATGATCGTGGTCGAACCCATGCCCGTTCATGCCGCGGCCGTGTTAACGCGTGGTAATTTCCGACATTCCAGCGATGACGTCATCCCCTATTTTGCCGAAATCACGCGCGCCTGTCAGGACCAAGGTGCCGTTATGATCCAACAGCTGTACCATGTCGGCGCCCATGGGGATTGGGATAACAGCTGGCACGCCAATTGGTCGCCATCGGGTGGCCCCAGCTATCACGACAATGACGGCAGTCGGGCCATGTCCGCAGACGAAATCGAAGAAACCATTCAGTCATTTGTCGCTGCTGCGGTGCGGTGCCAAAAGGCGGGCTTTGACGGGGTCGAGGTCTGGGCCGCGTATCATTGCCTGTTGGACCAATTTTGGGCGCCATTTTCAAACCAACGCACAGATGAATGGGGCGGAAGCCTGGAAAATCGCACACGGTTTTCACGCGAAATTATGCGCCGTATCCGGTCTGCCTGTGGGGATGATTTCATTATCGGACTGTCTGTGTCGGATGACCCGAACGCGAATGTTTTGCCAAGCCGTGATGAAATGGTCGATATTATTCGCCTGCACGATGACCAAAGGTTGATGGATTATGTCACTGTGGGCGCGGGCAGTTATATCGATTTCCAGAAAATCATTCCCAGTTTCCAATATGCCGAAAATCTGGGTGCGGATTTGGCCGAACGATTAATGCAGGCGGGTCTGCGTGCACGTGTCACGGCCGAGGCAAATATCCGAACGCCCGAGAATGCAAACACCGTGCTGGGCGCTGGACAGGCGGATATGGTCTCCATCGTGCGCGGTCAGATCGCTGACCCCTACTTAGTGGCCAAGGCTGCCGCCGGTCAAGCTGAGGATATCCGCGGATGTCTATCATGTAACCAACAATGTTGGGGCCGACGTGGCCGAGATTATTATATTTCGTGCCTGATCAACCCTTCGGTCGGGCATGAATACGAATGGGGCGGTGATCGTTTCAGCCCAACCCAATCCCCAAAAACAGTTCTGATCGTCGGCGGCGGCCCTGCAGGACTAGAGGCCGCGCGCGTTGCAGCCCATCGCGGGCATCACGTCACATTATACGAAGCTGCCCCCCAGTTAGGTGGCCAGTTCAGATTGGCAGGCCTGCAACCCCGCCGTGCGCAGATTACCGATTTAATTGCTTGGTACGCACGGCAATTGGACAAGCTCGGCGTTGTGGTTCGATATAATACATATTTGGATGCCGATGATATCGTGGCAATTGGGGCCGATGTTGTCATTTTGGCGACAGGGTCGTTGCCAAATGACACCGGATTTCAAAAGGCCCTGCCAGATATGGCGCGTCTGCCAGGCATTGATTTACCCAGCGTTTGGTCGCCCGAAGATGTCATGAACCGGTCGGCCCGATTGGGCAAGCGGACCGTGTTGCTGGACGAAGGGGGCCATTGGAAAGGCATTGGCACTGCGTGGTCTCTGGCCCTTGAGGGACATGAGGTTACAATCGTAACACCCGATGCAATGATCGCGCGTGATTTACAACGCAGTGCAACTGATTTTTCTGTACGTCAAAGCTTGGCCCAGCTTGGCGTCCGCTTTGTTACAGAAACGGCCATCACCCATTGGTCGGATCAAGGGGCGCGTTGTGTTTCATTACTGACGGGCCAAGATATGAACATCACCGCAGACAGCCTGATTATATCGACAGCAAACCGCTGCGACACGCTGCTGCTGGACACGCTGCGATCCAATGGGGTTGATGTTCGGCCAATTGGTGATGCCGCTGGACCACGCTTGGCGGCAGCCGCGATTTATGATGGACGTGTGTGCGGTCTAAGTGTTTAGATCAAATGTATCATGGCACAGACTGCAATACGTTGAATTTGCCAAGACGGTGCAACAAAATGATCCATATAAACCCTAGAATGATATTGGACAAAACATGACGCAATCCCCAAATATTATTTTCATTATGGCTGATGATCATGCCGCTAAGGCGATTGGGGCCTATGGTGCAGGGATCAATCAAACGCCCAATATCGACCGCATCGCAACCCAAGGGCTGCGTTTGAACCATTGCTATGTGACAAATTCGATCTGTACACCCAGCCGCGCGGCGATTTTGACCGGCACCTACAATCATGTAAATTGCGTCACCACGCTGGCAACCCCAATCAACAATCGCCTGCCCAATGTGGCAAAGCATTTGCAAAACGCGGGCTATCAAACCGCCATCGTCGGCAAATGGCACCTGGGCGAAGGCCCCGATCACGCACCAACAGGGTTTGATTATTGGTCTGTTTTGCCCGGTCAAGGCGATTATTTCGATCCCCATTTTATCGAAATGGGACACAAAGTCGAAGTTAAAGGCTATGCGACAGACATCATCACCGAAAAGTCCCTGAATTGGTTGAAATCACGCAATCCCGACCAGCCGTTTTTTTTGATGTGCCATCACAAAGCCCCGCATCGCGAATGGGAACCAAATCCGAAATATCGCGATATGTTTACCGATGATGTTTCTATACCTGATACATTTAATGACGATTATAAAAATCGCGCCAAAGCTGCCGCCGCCGCCAAAATGCGGATCAAGGACGATATGACATATGATGACTTGGGCTTGGTCCAGCCAGAGGGGGGCAGCGAAATCGGTGAACGCGCCACACCCACGAGCAAGCGGCGCAAAATTCCAAACCCCAGTGATGTGTCCAAAATTCGGTTAATCGACAAACACACAGGCGAAATATTTACATTCAAAACGCCAGAGGAATTTCATAACTTTAAGTACCAAAGATATATAAAACGGTATTTAGCCACCATTGCATCAATTGATGACAGTGTGGGCGAGATTTTGAATTTTCTAGACGATCACAACCTGTCGGAAAACACGATGGTGATCTATACATCTGATCAGGGGTTTTTCCTGGGCGAACACGGTTGGTTCGACAAACGCTTTATCTACGAAGAGTCATTTCAGATGCCGTTCTTGGTGCGCTATCCGGCCAAAATTCCAGCAGGCCAAGTCTGCGATGATATTTGCTGCAACGTTGATTTTGCGCCAACATTTCTGGACTATGCAGGCGCGGTCGTGCCATCCTATATGCAAGGCGATAGCCTGCGATCCCTTTTCGAAGGGCGCACGCCCAAAGATTGGCCCCAGATTGCCTATCATCGGTATTGGATGCACAAAGATGCCGATCACAACGCCTATGCCCATTATGGGATCCGCAACCAACGCTACAAACTGATTTATTGGTATAACCAAGGCTTTGACCTGCCCGGCACCAACGAAGGTGGCGAGGATCGCGAATGGGAATTGTTTGATTGCCAAGCAGATCCGATGGAACTGTTCAATCTATACAACGACCCCCACTATGATCACATTGTGCGGGATATGACGCGCGCATTAGAACACAAAATGCGTGAAATCGGGGATCAGATCGAACATGAGGGTCCGATCTGATTATGCCCGCCCATTCCATTTTGGGATCTGTGTCGATGTGACCGCCGACGAATTACGGCTTGCTCGACACTTTGGAAAACGACACCAAACGTTTGTTGGTTTCATCCCATAAATGCAAATTTGCTTTCTTCAGGCTTGTCGAAACCGTCAAGATATTCATATCCGCCAAACTTGGATGATCCCGCAGCACCTCTGACAGGCGATAAAACGGAATGCGGCTGGACAAATGATGGACGTGATGAATGCCTATATTTGCCGTAGCCCACTGCAAAATGCGCGGCAAGACATAATGCGAACTGCCGTCCAGCGCAGCCTCATGCAGGTTCCAATTTGGGTCCGTTTCCCAATAGGTGTGTTCAAATTGGTGCTGTACATAAAACAACCAAACCCCGATCATCGCGGCCAACAACGTGGTCGGAATGAAAATGAACAAAATTGGGGCCAGTCCCCCAAAATAGACGATCACTGCGATACAGGCCGCCAAAGCGATGTTTGTAACCATCGCACTGACCCAAAAACGCATGTTCGACATTAAACCAAAGGGCAGGCGATTCTTGACGAAAAATAAATATGCAGGCCCGATCACAAACAGCGTGATTGGGTGTCGATAAAGACGATACTGAATCTTACATCCCAGTGACAGCGCCTGATATTCTGCCAGCGTTAGGGTATCGATGTCCCCAATGCCGCGTTTACACAAATTCCCTGACGCGCCATGGTGAACAGCATGGGACCGTTTCCAAACGTCATAGGGTGTCAATGTCAGGACCCCCAACACACGACCAATCCAGTCATTTACAGGTTTGTTTTTGAACAACGTCCCGTGACCGCAATCATGTTGAATGCAAAATAATCGCAATAAAATCAACGCGTTCACGCATGATATCAGAACAGCCAGCAGTTTTGAATAATCCAAAACGGCCCAAGCAGCGATCCATAATCCAACGTACAGCACCAGTGTTACTGCGATTTCCCAGCTACTGCGGTATACGCTCGGATTGCGATACGCCGCTAATAATCTTGCCCAGTCCTGAGCTTTCTTGTTTTCTTGCAAAAATTCGCTGCCTTTATGTCTCATCAAGGTGCCGTAGCGGCCATAGATTACGGGTTACCAAAATCTGATTGTTTACGCAACTACACAGAAGGGCGGAAAATAGCACTTTAATGCAAAGCCACCACATCTTTCGGGATAGTCGCACCATTGTGAATTTAACAGTTTGCAAAACACGCGCGTTTTCACGATCACAACGCGCCCCACGGCAAACAATGTGCGCCCTGTGGTGCTTAGTGTTGCAAAATTTTGGCAGGCACAATTACCATCGCTGCACGCGCCCCCATTGATCACACACCAACGATCAACTGGCCAATCTCTGCTATTGACCAAACATCCCAAAACGCGACACAATCCCAACAAAGAGACAAGGAGTGTTCATGCCCGAAATTCAACAAGATACATCAAGTCCAGAAAAATCCTTGCCCAGTCATGCCCGCGTGGTGGTCATCGGCGGGGGTGTCGTGGGGTGTTCGATTTTATTTCACTTGGCCAAATTCGGGTGGAAAGACGTTGTTTTGCTGGAACGCGATGAATTAACATCGGGCAGTTCGTGGCACGCCGCAGGGCAAATTCATACGATCAGTTCTGATCCGAATATTTCGCGCCTACAAAGCTATACCATCGATTTGTACAAAGAAATCGAAGAAACATCAGGCCATTCCGTGGGCCTGCACATCACGGGCGGGTTTTATGCTGCATCGACCAAGGAATGGTATGATTACCTAAAACGCGAACGATCCAAGGCGCGCTATATGGGGCTGCACCAAGAATTCATTTCCCCACAGGAATTGGCGGAACGCCACCCCCTGATCGACCCCAAACATTACTATGCCGCGCTTTGGGATGATCAGGACGGTGATTTGGATCCCTCCGGTGCGACATATGCCTTTGCCAAATCGGCGCGGGTGCATGGGGCGCAGTATTTTACCCACTGTGGAGTCACCGCCATGTCGCAACGCCCAGACGGATCATGGGATTTGACCACGCCCAAGGGCGCGATTAACGCCGAAATGGTGGTCAACTGTGGCGGATTATGGGCCCGCGAGGTGGGCCATATGTCCGGCATCCACCTGCCCGTCCAACCCATGGAACATCATTACCTGATCACCGAAAAAATCCCCATGATCGCCGAGCGTATGGAAACCATGGGCGAAGCGGGCCGCCTGCCCGCAGGCATCGACTACGAGGCAAATATATATTTCCGCCAAGAACGTCAGGGGATGTTGTTGGGCACCTATGAACCCAAATCCACCCCGTGGAAAGTGGACGGCACGCCGTGGGATTTTGGCCATGAATTGCTGCAACCCGATTTGGATCGTATTGCCGACCGTCTGGAAATGTCGTTTGACCGCATTCCTGCCATTGGACAGGCAGGGATCAAGGATATGATCAATGGTCCCTTTACCTTTGGTCCTGACGGCAACCCCATGATCGGACCAGTGCCGGGAATGAAAAATTATTGGGTCGCGGTGGGTGTCATGGCAGGGTTCTGCCAAGGCGGTGGCGTGGGCCTAACCATGGCCGAATGGATGATGGATGGCGAACCCTCGATCGATGTGTGGGCCATGGATGTCGCGCGTTTTGGCGAATTTGCCACGCCCGATTGGGGCACGATCAAATCATCGGAAAACTATGAACGCCGCTTTGTCATGACCTTTCCCAATGAAACACTGCCCAAGGGACGGATGCAAAAAACAACCGCGCTTTATGATCGGTTGGTGTCACAGGGCGCGTTGATGGGCCAAGGGTTCGGGCTGGAACATGCGCTGTGGTTCGCCGATGACGCCACAGACGCGCATGAAATCCCAACCTTTGAACGCAATCGCAGCCACGATTATGTCGCCCGCGAGGTGGCAGCCGTGCAAACGGCGGTGGGCGGTATTGAAATCGCGAACTTTGCCAAACATGAATTCCGCGGCGCCGGCGCAAGGGCGCATTTGGATCACATCTTGGCAGGCTATGTGCCAAAACCTGGCCGCCTGACCCTGACCCCGATGCTGACGCCCAAGGGCAAACTATATGGCGATTTAACGGTGGCCTGTTTGTCGGATGATCATTTCATGCTGTTCGGCTCAGGCGCCATGCAAGAGGCACATCGCCGTTGGTTTGAACAAAACCTGCCCGCTGACGTCAGCTATCGCAATGTCAGTGATGATTGGCACGGGATTGCCCTGTCGGGCCCAAAATCGCGCGATCTGCTGGCGCGATTGACCCGCGATGATGTGTCGGCCGATGCGTTCAAATTCCGCGATCTGCGCCAAACCTTTGTCGCGGGTGTTCCGGTGATTTTGAACCGGATCAGTTTTTCGGGTGAATTAGGCTATGAAATCTATTGCAAACCGCAATACCTGCTGCGCCTTGCCACCAGCATAGAAGAGGCTGGCGCTGGTTTGGGGTACCGCTGGTATGGCGCGCGCGCGCTGATGTCGATGCGCTTGGAAAAGGCATGGGGCGCATGGACGTTGGAATACCGACCCGATTTCAATGCCGTTGAATCCGGTATGGATGTTTTCATTAACTGGAACAAGGAATTCGTCGGCAAACAAGCAACGCTTGATGCCAAAGCCGCCGGCGTTTCGCAAAAATTGGTAACCCTGACAATTGACGTGGACGGCATTGACGTTTCAAACGACGAAGCCATTTTGCACAACGGCCGCGCCATCGGTTATGTGTCGTCTGGCGGGTATGCCCACCGCGTGGGTAAATCCATGGCGATGGGATATGTTGCAGCGGAATATGCCCAAGCACGAACGCAGGTGCAGGTCGAAATTCTAGGCGCGCTTTATGATGCGGTGGTGCTTGATGGGCCGCTTTATGATCCAACCGGCGCCAAAATGCGCAGCTGATGTAATGACAGCAGGGTGGCATCAACTGCCTGCCCTGCTGATTTATCCAACGGTTAATCGTTGATCCCGCGTGAGGCCCACAATGCACCGCGGCGAATGATTTCGGTGACTTGGGGCTGTTTTAGATCATTCAATTCGTGACCGATCGAACAATAAAACACGCGGCCCTGAT
>CAZWFE010000056.1:0-12286 GCA_964633145.1 uncultured Phaeobacter sp.
TTTTTCCCAACTCATGCCAGATCGTGACACACGCACCACGACGAACCCTGCTACTCCCGATTGTGCAGCCAAGGGTTTGCGTGGTGCGTGACTTATTTGATCGACGCAATTATGCGTTTGCGGTGATGTGCGACAATGCCTCAAGCACCAGTTCAGGACCCGACCTATGCGCCCGTTCCGACAACACACGCCGCCACATCCGTGCGCCGGGGCGACCCGTGAACAACCCCAACATATGACGTGTGACTTGGTTTAATCGCCCCCCAGATGACACATGGTCTTGGATATAGGGCATCATATTATGCACAACGGTGGTGGGGTCGCTGTCAGCACCCTGCCCGTAAATGGCCGTATCTGCACGGCACAAAATAACACTGGGGGTATGATAGGCCGCGCGCCCAATCATGACCCCATCCAATCCTTGATCTAACAGGTGTTGGGCCAGATCCAAATCGGCAATTCCACCATTTATCGAAATATGCAGATCTGGAAATTGCTGTTTCATTGTATGGATCAAATCATAATCCAATGGCGGGATATCACGGTTTTCTTTGGGGCTTAGGCCCTGCAACCAGGCTTTGCGGGCGTGGATTGTGAACCGTCGCACGCCGGCATCACTGACGCGTTGTAAAAAATCAGGCAGCACCACATATGGATCCTGATCATCGACACCAATACGGCATTTCACGGTCACCTCGGCCGATTGTGCGGCAATCATCGCGGCACAACATTCAGCCACAACATCCGGCGATTTCATCAATATCGCGCCAAAGGTGCCCGATTGCACACGATCCGATGGGCAACCAACATTCAGATTGATTTCGTCATATCCCCATTCGTTGCCCATAACGGCCGCCTGTGCCAATTCGGCAGGGTCTGATCCGCCCAGCTGCAATGCGATTGGGTGTTCTTGGGGCGAATAATCCAACAAATGCGTTGCACCACCGCGCACCAATGCAGGTGCAGTCACCATTTCGGTGTACAACAACGTATGACGGCTTAGCTGGCGGTGTAACACCCGACAGTGGCGATCGGTCCAATCCATCATCGGTGCAACAGACAGACGGGCCGAATTCCAAAGATCAGACGGGTCGCGATACGATTTTGACATGCTGGCTTCAAGCTTGGAAAAAATTAGGCAACGCATCATGCGCTGTCACGCGGAATGCCCGTTTTTGCGCAAACTTGCAATAAGGCTATGAAACTTTTCCCCCTGTACTGCCACGTGATTTCGCAATTCTGCCGCAGCGCTGTCGCAATCACCGCGTTCTAACGCGACCAAAATTGCCGCATGTTCCGCCATGGATTGTTCCATGCGCCCACGCAGCCGCAATTGCTGGCGTCGAAAAGGTTGCAGCCTGCGATGCCAAAATCTTGCGATAGATTTCATATGTGTAATCGATACCCATTACACCAAGTCATGTCAAAAATCGTGTTACCACTGTGTCAGCGATCAAACCCCAGCGACGTTTTTCCATAAAGCATCTGAACAAAATCAGTGATACAGCACATGAAAGTGTACAAAACATTATTTCTGGTATGCAAAGACATTGACATAAAATACACCCCCTGACTAGTTTCGCCCCCAGCGCAATACCATCACTGACGAAAGAACCTAATATGACGAACCCACTGTATGATACATTATTTGGCGCACACCAAAAAAATGCTGCAACCTTTTTACGGTTGGCGGATGGAACGCAAATTTCGTACCAAGCGTTTTTGGAAATGGGTTCGCAATTTGCCAACCTGACCCAAATGATGGGGTTAACCCCTGGGGATCGCGTGGCGGTACAGGTTGAAAAATCACCGCAGGCCTTGGCGTTATATGCCGGATGTGCGCAGGCTGGATTGGTATTTTTGCCGCTGAACACGGCCTACACCGCAGGGGAACTGGATTATTTCATTGAAAACAGTGGTGCATCTTTGGTCATATGCGACGCCAAAGCGACCGACAGTTTGGCACCGATTGCGTCGAAACTGGGCGCACAATTGGAAACGCTAAACGCCGATGGCTCGGGTAGTATTTGCGACAAATGGGCCAACTGTTCGACGTCATTTGCCACAGTGTCGCGCGCGGATACCGATCTGGCAGCGTTGCTCTATACATCGGGCACGACGGGGCGTTCCAAAGGGGCAATGCTAAGCCAGGCAAACTTGATTTCGAATGCAAAAACATTGGTGCAAGAATGGCGTTTCACGTCAGATGATGTGTTGCTGCATGCGCTGCCTATTTTTCATACACATGGTCTGTTTGTCGCGACAAACGTCACATTATGCGCCGGCAGCAGCATGATATTTTTGCCGAAATTCGATGCAGACCAAATCATCGATTTAATGCCGGATGCATCGTCACTGATGGGGGTTCCCACATTCTATACCCGCCTGTTGGACAATGCCCGATTTGACAGCGATCTGACCAAACATATGCGGTTGTTTGTGTCTGGATCTGCGCCATTGTTGGCCGACACCCATATTCAATTCGAAACCCGAACAGGCCACCGGATTTTGGAACGCTACGGGATGACCGAAACGAATATGAACACGTCAAACCCATATAATGGCGAACGTCGCGCTGGTACCGTTGGGCATCCGTTGCCGGGGGTTGAATTAAAAATCACCGATCCAGCAAGTGGCGACAGTCTGCCCAAAAATATCGTCGGCCAAATCGAAGTGCGCGGAGCGAATGTATTTCAGGGGTATTGGAAAATGCCCGAAAAAACAGCCGAAGAATTGCGCCCAGATGGGTTTTTCATAACCGGTGATTTGGGCAAAATCGATGATGATGGGTATGTCCACATTGTTGGCCGAAACAAAGATTTGATTATTTCTGGCGGTTACAACATTTATCCCAAGGAAATCGAATTGGTCCTAGACGATCAAGATTCGGTTTTAGAAAGCGCGGTGATCGGTGTGCCCCACCCCGATTTCGGGGAAACCGTTGTCGCGGTGATCGTCGCACAAGCCGGAAAAACCGTTGACATAGATACAATTCAGGGGGCTGTTGCACAATCACTGGCACGTTTCAAACATCCCCGCCACATCGAAATTGTGGGCGAACTGCCGCGAAACACGATGGGCAAGGTGCAAAAAAATATCCTGCGTGATCAGTTCAAAGACCTATTTACGGCCTAGTACGCCAAGCTAGGCGCCACCTGTCAACGTGGCGCTTAGTCGATCTGCCGCATCACTTAGGTAAGATTTGCGCGCAATTGCATCCGCAAGCGACATGCGCGGCAATGGCCCGTGATAGGCCAAACTGGCGATATAGCGGCCCTGCCCGTCCAAGACTGGAACCGAAATGGCCACCATTCCGATGATAAATTCTTCTTGGTCCAGCGCATATCCCTGTTTTTGGATTTGCTGCAGTTCCGCGATCAACGCGTCTGGATCCGTCAGGGTGTGCTGCGTTTTATAATCCAATTGCAACGCCGATACCATCGCACGCATTTTAGCTGGCGACAGGCTGGACAAAAACACCTTGCCACTGGCGGTGCAATGAAACGGAACACTGGTGCCCACCGGCAATTGCACCCGAAACGGCCAGTCGGTTTCCACACGGTCCAGATAATTCATCCCCGCAGCGCCAGGGACAGCATAGTTCACCGTTTCGCCCACGGTTTGCGACACCTCGCTTAGGATTTGGTGGCGTGCGATGTGATCGCGCGAATTGTGCAACAGCCCCACCCCTAGGTTGCGCAAACGCCGGGCAACCTGATATTGTTTGCCATTTCCCGGACGGGTCAAATATCCGTTTTCTTCAAGCGTGGCGCACAATCGATGGACGGTTTGTTTAGGCAGCCCAATCTGCGCATTTATTTCGGTCGCCGTCATCGGTTGATCGCTTTGGCCCAAAACCTCAAGGATGAGCAGTGTCCTTAGGTTTGTCGGAATACGTTCGTTTTCATCCATTTTCCGGCTCCCATAAAAAAATGCGTGCAATTTCTACGAATCATTATATTGTCATTTTCAAATAAAAACGAGACAAAAAGTCTCATTTTTTGATAACAGGGTGTGAAATGGAATTCGATTTCATCGTCGTAGGCGCTGGATCCGCCGGTTGCGCATTGGCAAACCGTTTGTCCGCAGACAGCCGCTACAGCGTCGCATTGGTCGAGGCTGGGCCAGTCGATCGAAACCCATGGATCCACATTCCAGTCGGGTATTTCCGCACCATGGGGAACCCAAATTCAGATTGGTGTTACACAGCCGAACCCGATCCCGGCATTGCTGGACGCGCGATTTCTTGGCCACGTGGACGCGTATTGGGCGGATCTAGTTCTATCAACGGTTTGCTTTATGTGCGCGGCCAAGCCCAAGATTATAATTACTGGGCGCAATTGGGATGCACAGGCTGGGGATGGGATGATGTTTTACCTCTGTTCAAACGGTCTGAGACATGGAACGGCGAACATCATGATGACAGCCGTGGGGTCGATGGCCCCCTATCTGTGCAGAATTCGCGCCTAAAACGCGATGTCGTCGACAAATGGGTCGATGCCGCCGTGCAAGCGGGGTATAAACGCAACCCCGATTACAATGGTGCCGATCAAGAGGGCGTGGGATATTTCCAACTTACCATGAAAGGCGGGCGTCGCTGTTCATCGGCTGCCGCCTATCTGCGCCCCATTCGCAACCGTAAAAACCTGACCATTATTACAGATACCCAAACCGAAAAGGTGCTGATTGAACAAAATCGCGCTGTTGGTATTCGCGCAAAGCAACATGGCCGCATGATCGACATTCGCGCGCGGTGCGAAGTTGTTCTGTCTGCAGGTGCCATTGGGTCACCGCAGATTTTGATGCTGTCGGGCATTGGCGATCCAACCGAGCTGAAAGAACATGGAATTGACGTGGTCAAAGGCAACAGCGCTGTTGGCAAAAACCTGCAAGATCACTTGCAGGCCCGCCCAGTGTTCAAAACCACGCTAAGCACGATCAACATCGAGGCAAACAATATTTTCAAACAGGGGATGATGGCAATACAATATGCATTGACACAAACCGGCCCCATGACAATGGCGGCCAGCCTTGGCACAGGTTTTTTGAAAACCGAACCACATCTGGAAACGCCCGATATCCAATTTCATATCCAACCCTGGAGCGCGGATAAACCCGCCGATGGGCCACATAAATTTTCCGCCTTTACCGCATCCGTCCTGCAATTGCGCCCTGAAAGCGCGGGACACCTAAAACTGCGCTCAGCCAGAATGGACGACCACCCCGAAATTCACCCGAATTATTTGGCGACGGATTTAGACTGTAAAACCATCGTCAAGGGTATCCAAATCGCGCGCAAAATTGCACAAACTGACCCGTTGAAATCCTATATCACCCAAGAACATGCACCAGGTGCGGATGTTGCCATGGATGATGAACAGGCTACGTTAGATTGGGCGCGTCGGACATCGGTGACGATTTACCATCCAACGGGTACCTGTAAAATGGGAATTGACGACCAAGCCGTGGTCGATCCCAAACTAAAAGTTTACGGAATTGATGGTCTGCGGGTCGCAGACGCGTCGATCATGCCACAAATTGTCAGTGGCAATACGAATGCGCCATGTATCATGATAGGCGAAAAGGCATCTGATTTAATACTTGAGGATGTGCGATCATGATCTATGGTGTAATAAGCGCGCTTGTTACAAGTGGTTCGCTTGGGACATTAAAATGTTCCAAAAATTTCTTAAGCTCCGCCTTCTTGCTTAAGGATAAAAATAATTTTGAAGGCTTTACCTAGGGAGGACGATCAATGTTCAAACTCAAACATTTAGTTGTCGGTGCAACTGCATTGGCGATGACAACAACAGCCGCAATGGCTGAAAAAGTTCTGCGTATTCAATCTGTTTTGCCGAATACTGCAGACGAAGTGTACATGTTGCAGGAATTCGGCAAGGATGTCGCGGCCCTGACCAACGGTTCGTTGACGATCGAAGTATTGCCCGCGGGCGCCGTTGTTGGCCCACGCGACGTAATGGACGCCGTTGACGCAGGCCTGGTCGAAGGCGGCTTTGCTTGGACCCACTATTGGGGTGGCAAGCACGTGGCGGCAAACCTGTTTGGTGCGCCTGTTGCGGGTGCCGGTGTTGGTCTAGACAACATCGCATTCCTAAGCTGGTTCCAATATGGCGGCGGCAAGGAATTGTATGACCGTCTATGGGACGAAATGGGCGTAAACGTCAAAGGTTTCATGCTGCAGCCTGTTGGTCCAGAGGCATTGGGCTGGTTCCCAGAGCCAATCAAATCTATGGATGACTTCCGTCAAATGCGCTTCCGCGCTCCTCCCGGTATGGTGGGTGCTGCTTATGCTGACATCGGTGTTCCAGCGGTTGCCATGGGCGGCGGCGATATCCTGCCAGCATTGGAAAAAGGCACAATCGACGCGGCTGAATGGTGCTGTCCAAAGCCTGACTCAGTCTTTGGTTTCCAGAAAGTGTTGAAACACTACTACCTACAAGGTTTGCACCAAGTTGTTGTGAACGCGGACATGTATGTAAACCGCGATTTCTATAACGATCTAAGCGATCTGGAAAAGAAAGCGTTGGAAGTTGCAGCAAACGCGTCTTTGTCAAAATCCCTGTCTTACCGTATCTATGAAAACGGTAAAGCGTTGAAAGATTTGACAGACAACCACGGTGTTATCCTAGAGGACACACCCTCTGATTACTTCTCAGAGTACATGGCAGCTGCGAAAAACGCGTTGCAAGTGGCCGCTGATGAAAACGAATTCTTTGCCGAAGTTTGGCAGTCACAAAAAGATTTCGCAGACACAGTTGTTCCATTCTGGGCGGGTGCACAGGCATCAAACGCAGGTCTGGGCAAAGCGCATGCAGATACACTGAAATAAACACAGAGCGAGGGGCGGAAACGCCCCTCACTTTTTAGTACGGACGCGTCCGTTTCGATAAACGCTGCTGCGTTTTTCAAAACGGAAAAGCCAAAATGGCATTTTATAAAACAGGGAGATTGGGCATGGCCGCAGATGAGGTGAACCCAGAGAAACTTGAAATTGCGGATGAATTGATCGCCGAACGGCGGGCCGAGGCCCCCGGCGAGACGCCAGAGGACATGACCCCTTGGCAACGTCCCATCACAGCTGTGATTGATGTGATCAACTATCGGGCGGGGCAGATCATATCATTACTGATGATCCCACTGATCGTGGTCGTCGTGTTCGAGGTGTTATCGCGTAACTCGTTCACGATCTTGGCGAATGCAGGCTTTGAAGAGTTTGCACGCTCGCTTGGATTGGGGCCAACGCTATGGGTTTATGATACCAGCCGCATGCTTGCGGGTGTTTTGTTCATGGCGGCTGCGGGCTATGGCCTGATGCGCGGTGTTCATATTCGTGCCGATTTTTTGTATCGCAACTGGTCTGACAAAACGCAAGCGACCGTCGATGCGGCGCTTTATCTGTTGTTCTTTATGCCATCCATGATCTTTTTCACTGTGGTGTCGGCACAATTTTGGTGGCTGGCCTATTCCACCGGTGAAACGATGCAAATCGACAGCGCATGGGGTCCATTGTTGTGGCCTGCGCGTACTGCGATGCCGATTGGTGGTTTCTTGTTAATGTTGCAAGGCCTGCCCGAAATTTTCCGCGCGTTCCATAAAATGGGTAAGGTGCGCGAACGGTTTTTCGTGCGGTTGTTGCCCGTCTATCTGATCGCCCTGCTCTGGCTGGTTTTGGCCGTGTTTACACCTGATTTGGTGCCCGGCGGCGAATGGTTTACGGACTTGATGAAAGCGCGTCCAAACCTGTCCAAACCAACCATTGGTTTGATCATGCTCGGTGCCATGTTGTTCGTGATTTTCATCGGCTTTCCGATTTCGTTTACCTTGATTTTCTTGGGCTTTGTGTTCGGGATTTGGGGCGCGAATTTCAAACTGACAACGCTGTTGATGACGCTGAACACGAACTCAACAATGCTAAACGATCAGTTGATGGCTGTTCCTTTGTTCGTCTTAATGGGCATCGTGATGGAGGCCGCCGGCCTGATGGAGCGTTTGTTTGCATCCATTCAAATGATTATGGCCCGTGTGCGTGGCGCGTTGTTTATCGCCGTCTTGATCGTATCAACCATTTTCGCCGCCGCCACGGGCATCGTGGGCGCATCGGTCACATTGCTGGGTATTATGGCCGGCGCCACGATGAGCCGGTCCGGCTACAACGTCCAACTGGCCGCAGGCACGATCACCGCAGGTGGAACATTGGGCATTCTGATCCCACCGTCGATCATGTTGATTGTTATGGGACCCGTGCTTGAGGTATCTACGCTGGACTTGTTCCGCGGGGCCTTTATTCCTGGTGCGCTATTGGCGTCATTATACCTGATCTATACGCTTGGGCGGTGTTGGATTAACCCTGAACTGGGCCCCATCCTGTCAGAAGAAGATCAGCCAGATACGTCAAAATACTATGGCGCCGAGGTTGCATTGATTTGCTTGGGCGTATTGACGCTATGTCGTATATTCGGCCTAGGCGTCGGGGGCGCATTTGCCAACCTGATGCCATTTGGTGGATTTGTCGTCATGGTGATTGCAACTGCAATCGCATACGCAGCGTTCCGCAGCCTGAAGGTGTTGCAAATTGTAATGCCAATCGCGGTGGTATTCCATATTTACATGGTATTTGCCAACTATGACCCAGCAGCTGGCATGTCCATTATGTCAATCGTTCTAGCCGTGTTTATGGTTTTGCTGGGCTATCTTAGCCGATCCATTTACGCAGCAGATGCAGCAGATTCATTTTATTTCTCGGACCTTTGGACTGAATTCTTTGCTGGATTGATGCCGCCAACAATTTTGATTTCCTTTGCATTGGGATCGATCCTGCTAGGTTTTGCCACCCCTGCCGAAGCAGCGGCTATGGGCGCATTCGGTTCAATCCTGCTATCGATTGGCTATGGCAAATTCACAATGCCAAGCTTTGCCGACAGTTTGATCAAAGCCTTGGAAATCACCGTTCTGATCATGTTCTTGGTTGCGGCTTCAAACTTCTTTGGTGCGCAGTTCAGTGCATTGGGAACACCCAAGATGATGACCGAACTGCTGTTGGGTTTGGATATGTCGCCCTATATGATCCTGTTGTTGGTCATGGCATTAATATTCCTGCTGGGCTGGCCGTTGGAATGGGTCCCGATTGTGTTGATCGTTGTTCCCATCCTGCTGCCCACCGTCGAAGCGTTAGAGGTCTATGGCCTAAGCCGCTATGACATGATGGTGTGGTTCGGTATTTTGGTTGCGGTGAATTTGCAAACCGCGTGGCTGTCGCCGCCCGTTGCATTGTCAGCCTATTTCCTGAAAGGCGTTGTACCGAACTGGGATCTGAAAGACATCTATCTAGGGATGATGCAATTCATGGTGGTCCAACTGTTTGGTTTGGCGTTGCTGTTCATGTTCCCGCAACTTGTTTTGTGGTTGCCAGCTGTAATGTCAGGGAACTAAGCCATGAATACACAACGTAGCACGCTGTCCTATCTTAAGTGGCCCATATTAACCACTGTGATTGGACTAAGCTTATCAGGGTGGCTAGGATGGGCCACCCAGGGCAATATGTCGGCTGTGATATCATTTCTAATTGTTGGTGCTGTTTTGGCCGCTTTGGAAATTGCACTGTCTTTCGACAATGCAATCGTGAACGCCAACAAGCTGGTGGAAATGACACCTGTTTGGCAGCGTCGTTTTTTGACTTGGGGGATCTTGATCGCTGTCTTTGGAATGCGGATCGTTTTTCCATTGATTATCGTGGCCGTATTTGCCTGGATCAATCCATTTGCGGCAATGCATTTGGCGTTGTCCAATCCCGACGAATATTCGCGTATCATCGGTCAGGCCCATGGTCCTATTTCAGCCTTTGGCGGTACATTTTTGATGATGGTCGCCCTGAAATTTTTTATCGACGAGGATAAATCTGTCGATTGGATCGCAGGGTTGGAACGCCAGCTGCGCAAATGGGGATCGATCCGTGGATTTGAAATCGCCTTTGTCCTAGCGATTGTCATGGTGATGTCAAAATTGATCCCTGCAGCAGATGTATCAGCATTTTTGGCCTCTGCGGTTATGGGATTATTGACCTTTACCTTGGTGGACGGTTTGGGGAATTATCTGGATGACATCGCAGGTTCAACCGCTCAGGTCGGTGCCAAAGCGGGCTTGGGTGCATTTCTATACCTAGAGGTTTTGGATGCCAGTTTTTCCTTTGATGGGGTGATCGGGGCGTTTGCGCTGACCACCAATATTTTGCTGATCGCCATCGGTTTGGGAATTGGTGCAATGTATGTGCGATCGATGACCATCATGCTGGTCGAAAAAGGCACCTTGGCCGAATTCCGTTATCTGGAACATGGTGCGTTCTATTCTATCTTTGCGCTGTCGATTGTGATGTTTTTGCAGTCTTTGACGCATGTGCATGAATTGATTACCGGCGGCGTTGGCATGGCTTTGATTGGATTGTCGTTTTACGCATCGGTTCGCCACCGCAAACATGAACAACAAACGAATGCTAGCTAGGGATGATACCAAATATCCAAAAAGACGATTGATTTGGCTTTCTTTCCAGATACGATAGCGCACAACCGTCATAAGAACGGGGCACTTCGTGTCATAATCGCTTAGGGAGGGCATAAACATATGCAACCAAACGTCGATACATCGCCCAAGGTGTCCGATGAAATCCGCAAAACCACATGTTATATGTGCGCTTGCCGATGCGGGATCAACGTCCACCTAAAAGATGGCAAAGTCGCCTATATCGAAGGGAACCGTGACCACCCCGTAAACCAAGGTGTTTTGTGTGCCAAAGGATCGGCAGGCATCATGCAGGTCACCGCCCCGTCACGTCTGCGCGCGCCATTAAAACGGGTGGGCGAACGCGGATCGGGCGAATTCCAAGAAATTTCGTGGGACGAGGCGCTGCAAATTGCAACCGATTGGCTGCGCCCGTTGCGCGAAACAGCCCCAGAAAAATTGGCGTTTTTTACGGGCCGCGATCAATCTCAATCCTTTACCGGATTATGGGCGCAAATGTTTGGCACCCCCAATTTCGCAGCACATGGCGGATTTTGCAGCGTGAATATGGCCACCGCTGGTATTTACACCATGGGTGGGGCGTTTTGGGAATTTGGCCAGCCTGACTGGGATCACACAAAATTATTCATGCTGTTTGGCGTCGCCGAAGATCATGACAGCAACCCCATCAAAATGGGGATTGGCAAAATCAAACAACGCGGCGCGCGCGTGATTGGGGTAAACCCCATTCGCTCGGGCTATAACGCGGTGGCCGATGATTGGGTGGGCATCACACCTGGCACAGACGGGCGGTTCATACTGTCGCTGATTTATTGTTTGATTGAGGCTGGTAAAATCGATCTGCCCTATCTGGCGCGGTTTACCAATGCGCCAGTTTTGGTGGATCCCGACACGGGCCTGTTCCTGCGTGATGATACAGGCAAACCATTGATCATTGATCGCAACACCAAAACCGTCGTGCCCTTTGATCACCAAGGCGCCGACCCTGATATCCGTGGCACGCATAACGGTGCGGGCACGGTATTTACCAAGATGATCGAACATTTCTTGGTTCCCGAAAACGCCCCCGAGGCGGTGGCCGATATCTGTGGTATTTCCGCAAAACGCATCCGCACCTTGGCCGCCGAATTGGCGCATGTTGCCTTTGATCAGGAAATTCGCCTGCCGCGCAAATGGACCGATTTCCGCGGGCATGAATACGACGAAATGATTGGACGCCCCGTCGCAATCCATGCCATGCGCGGGATTTCCGCCCATGGCAACGGGTTTCAAACCTGCCGCGCGCTGCATGTCTTGCAGATCATTTTGGGGTCTGTGGAAACACCCGGCGGGTTCAGGTTCAAACCCCCCTACCCCAAACCGTCGGAAATTCACCCCAAACCGCATGGCGACGCGACACCCAATGCCCCACTGAACGGCCCACATTTGGGTTTTGTCCACGGGCCAGAGGATTTGTTAATCGACGAAAACGGTCAACCCAAGCGCATCGACAAAGCGTTCACTTGGGAAAACCCGATGTCGGCGCATGGTTTGATGCATATGGTCATATCAAACGCGCATGCGGGTGATCCTTATAAAATTGATACATTATTCATGTATATGGCCAATATGAGCTGGAACAGCTCTATGAACACCAGTTCCGTCATGGATATGTTGACCGATCGCGACGAAAATGGCGACTATGTCATTCCGCGCATTATCTATTCCGATGCCTATAGTTCGGAAATGGTGGCCTATGCCGATTTGATCCTGC
>CAZWFE010000057.1:0-2615 GCA_964633145.1 uncultured Phaeobacter sp.
CCGCGAAGGTGGCCGCACTGTCGGTTCCGGCGTCGTTTCTAAAATCCTAGCGTAAGCTTAGCATCATTGAAAACATTACAGCAAAGGCCGCATTTTGCGGCCTTTCTTTTTGAGAATGCTAATTTGACATAAAAGAGCCATTTTTCTATGTGTATTATACGCATAGGCCCAAGGTTCTAACGAAATGTCCAAGCGCAGTCACATCTTAATCACAGTTTTTATCGCCTTATTGATCTTGACGGTCATGTTGATTGTGGCCATCATCCGCGATCAATCTGCAACAGAATTGGTGACCAGCCTTGAATTGCCGTCGACCGTTCAACTGAAAATGAAACTGCAACAGAACCTATATGCGCTGGTGGCTTCCGTTACTTTGACTGTTTTGTTTATGATCACGTGGATTTTGTTTCATAAATCAGATGATATCGCTGCGACGCCCAAAAAACGTTTTTGGGCCAAGATCCGGCGCAAGCAGTATAACAGTTATGCTGACGGCTATAAGGTCCGCCAGTTCAAAAAAAACAAGACACGCCAATAAGCGTGTCTTGGAAATGTCATCACAGTTTTTGCAAATTAGACGAAGAATTGTCCACCATTTGCCGAAATTGTCGAACCGTTCACAAAGCCAGAATCATCTGAGGCCAAGAACACAACACATCGTGCGATTTCGTCAGGTTCACCCAGACGACCTGTTGGGATTTGCGCAACGATTGAATCACGGACTTTCTCAGGGACAGCCATAACCATTTCAGTCGCGATATAGCCCGGACAAATCGCATTTGCTGTAATTCCAGCGCGTGCGCCTTCTTGGGCCAATGATTTGACGATGCCCAAATCACCTGCCTTGGTCGCGGCATAGTTGACCTGTGCGAACTGGCCTTTCTGACCATTGATCGACGAAATTACCACAACACGACCGAACTTACGTTCACGCATCCCAGGCCATACAGGGTGAACGGTGTTAAACACACCGGTCAAATTCGTATCGACCACTTGGTGCCATTGTTCGGGTGTCATTTTATGGAATGGCGCATCACGCGTGATACCAGCATTTGCGACCACAACCTCAATCGGGCCCATGTCGGCTTCGACCTGTGCGATGCCGGCTGCGCTGGCTTCATAGTCGGCAACGTTCCATTTATATGTTTTGATTCCCGTTTCCTCGGTGAACTTTGCAGCGGCTTCGTCATTGCCAGCATAGTTTGCAGCAACCTGATAGCCTGCGGCTTGCAGTGCTTTGGAAATTGCTGCGCCGATACCGCGTGAACCGCCTGTGACTAATGCAACTCGTGCCATGTAAATGTCTCTCTTTCTGAATCGTGTGCGTAACTTGGTTACATAAATACTAATGATTACGCAATATTATTTCTTGGATATTTTCCGCATTGCAGAAAAAAACGGGGCCAAAGACCCCGCATTTAAACTTATGGACGCTCAAGGCACATCGCGACGCCCATACCGCCACCGATACACAATGTCGCCAAACCACGTTTTGCACCGCGACGCTGCATTTCGAACAACAGCGTGTTCAAAATCCGCGCGCCAGACGCACCGATGGGGTGGCCGATGGCGATTGCGCCGCCGTTTACGTTTACGATGGCCGGATCCCATCCCATATCTTTGTTCACGGCACAAGCCTGTGCGGCAAAGGCTTCGTTTGCCTCAACCAGGTCCAGGCTGTCTGCGGTCCAACCCGCTTTTTCCAGGGCTTTACGGCTGGCATAGATGGGGCCGACACCCATGATTTTGGGGTCCAAGCCTGCGGTGGCATAGGACACGATCCGCGCCAGGGGTTCAATACCGCGGCGTTCTGCATCATCTGCCGACATCAACAACGCACCAGCGGCACCATCGTTCAGACCCGATGCATTGGCCGCAGTCACGCTGCCGTCCTTGGTAAAGGCGGGGCGCAATTTTTGCATGCTTTCGATTGTTGCGCCGTGACGGATATATTCGTCTTTGTCCACGATGATATCGCCTTTGCGTGTTTTGATGGTGAATGGGATCACTTCGTCATCGAATTTGCCAGCCTTTTGCGCAGCCTCGGCTTTGTTTTGCGATGCAAGCGCGAATTCATCCTGCATATCACGACTGATCTGCCACTGCTCGGCAACATTTTCAGCTGTTTGACCCATGTGATAGCCGTTAAACGCATCCCACAAACCGTCACGGATCATGCTGTCGATATATTTGACATCGCCCATTTTATGCCCAGCCCGCAGATGCGCGACATGGGGTGACAAAGTCATATTTTCCTGACCACCTGCGCAAACGATGGACGCATCACCCAATTGAATATGTTGCGCAGCCAATGCAACGGCACGCAGTCCAGAACCACACACTTGGTTAATACCCCATGCGGACGATTCAATCGGCAAGCCTGCATTAATATGCGCCTGACGCGCTGGGTTTTGTCCTTGACCACCTGTCAGCACTTGGCCCAGAATGGTTTCGGAAATTTCCGATTTATCGACGCCAGCGCGGGCCACCAGTGCCTCAAGCATGCTCGCGCCCAAATCATGGGCCGGTGTATTTGCGAATGATCCGCCAAAACTGCCAACGGCAGTCCGGGCAGCGGATGCGATTACTACGTTTGTCATAGGGTCCTCCAATGT
>CAZWFE010000057.1:2715-11556 GCA_964633145.1 uncultured Phaeobacter sp.
GTGATATTGGCATGCGCCTGAATAATGAGCGATGCCAAATCATTGATTTGATCGGCGCGGTCCGGCGCACGCGACAGGGCCAAACAAATGTCGCGCTGCGCTGCGGGATCTTGGATCGGCAATAAATGCACATCCGATCCGCGCCGTGCCTCGGTTCGGGCATAGACGTCTGGCAATATGGCAACCCCTGCGCCCGTGGCAGCCATCAGGCGTACCGCATCCAGACTGGTTCCCTGATATTCTTCGGACACAAAGGCTTGGGCTTTGTCGGCCAATCCATGCACAATTGCCGATAATCTGTGGCCCTTTTCAAGGGTCAAAAACATCCGTCCGGCCAATGCGCTCAGGGGGACGGGATAGGCCGATTGCGCCAAGGGATCATCCTTGGCCACAGCAGCCCATAGTTTTTCGCGAAACAGGGGGATTTGAAATGTCCCTGGATGATCCTCGGGGGTGGAAATGATCATATCCAACTGAACGCTGCGCAGGTGTTTTTCCAAATCAACCGTATTCAATTCACGCACCACCAGCCGCACATCGGGAAAATGGCGGTGCAAATTGTGCACCACGGGCGGCAACAAATACGGCCCAATCGACGGCAACACGCCCAGTTTGATTTGCCCGTTCATCCCCCCACCGCGCAGGGTGTGTTTCAGATCATCGACCTCGCGCAGGATTTTACGAATCCGCAAAACCGCATCTTGGCCCAAAGGGGTCAACGTGGCCCCAGAGCGCCCGCGCAAAAACAATTTGCCACCGCAGGCCTGTTCCAAATCCGCAACCTGTGCCGACAAGGATGGCTGCGACACATTCAACCGCCGCGCAGCCAAGGCAAACTGACCCGTTTCCGCAATGGCCACGATATATTCCATCTGTCGCAATGTCAGTTTCATATAGTTTAATCCTATATTATCAATTCGAAATATATATTTGCCTTATACGACTGACAACCCCATATCGCCCTTTAGTCACATTGCAGGAGACAGAAATGGCCGCACATTCCAAGTTCCAAGAATTTCTACACAAAGATACCACCGCTGGTATTTTCTTAATGATCGCAACGGCAGCAGCCTTGATTGCATCAAATTCCGGCTTGTCGGATTTATATGGTGGATTTTTGAACACAAACGTTCGCGTTGGTGCGGGTGATTTTGAGATTTCCAAGCCATTCCTGCTTTGGATCAATGATGGTTTGATGGCGATCTTTTTCTTTCTGGTTGGATTGGAAATAAAACGCGAAGTTTTGCGCGGTGAACTTTCAAGCATCGACAAAGCGATTTTACCGCTTGTAGCGGCAGTTGGTGGTATGGCCGGACCGGCATTGATCTATCTGTGGATTAATGCAGGAAATGCGCAAACCATGAACGGTTGGGCCATTCCAGCGGCAACCGATATCGCGTTTGCATTGGGGATTTTGGCACTGGTCGGGTCACGTGTGCCTGCATCATTAAAGGTGTTGTTGCTGGCCATTGCGGTCATTGACGATTTGGGCGCCATCGTGATCATCGCGCTGTTCTATAGCTCGGACCTGTCAACCGGTGCGCTGACGTTTTCGCTGCTGGCCTTTGTTATTGCGGTTGCGATGAACCGGATGGGGGTTAAAAAATCGTGGCCCTATATCGTGCTGGGCATCATTATGTGGGTGGCCGTTTTGAAATCGGGTGTACACGCGACACTGGCCGGCGTTTTGATCGCCCTGACCATCCCAATGAAGGAAGAAGACGGCGACAAATCGATGCTGCACCGGATGGAACATGACCTGCATGGTTGGGTCACCTTTTTGATCCTGCCGCTGTTTGCATTCGCGAATGCGGGTGTGTCCCTGGCGGGGCTGTCCGTGTCGATGTTGTTTGATCCGCTGCCTTTGGGTATTGCGTTGGGTCTGTTCTTTGGCAAGCAGATCGGTGTATTTGGCACCGCTTGGATTGCAATCAAAACAGGTATCGCCAACATGCCAGCGCGCGTCAATTGGGTACACTTATACGGTGTTGCAGGTCTGACAGGTATCGGATTTACTATGTCACTGTTTATCGGTGCACTGGCATTTGATGGCAACGATATGGCGGACAAAGTGCGACTTGGCGTTTTGATGGGATCGATCGCATCGGGGATTTTGGGATATACTGTCCTGAAACTGTCGACCAAGTAAACCACACCTAATTGAGGGTTGAATTATGCTAGAAACCACGCTTGCAATGGCGGGGGCCAATCTTCTCGCGCCGACGATCTTGTTTTTCTTACTGGGATTGGTGGCAGCTTTGGCCCGCAGCGACTTGTGCATTCCATCCGGCGCGGCCAAGGTGATGTCAATCTATCTGCTGTTTGCCATCGGATACAAAGGGGGCGTCAGCGTTTCTGAAAACGGCATTAATTTGCAGCTGGGCACCAGCATCTTGGTGGGGTTGGTTGTGTCGTTTTTGATCCCATTCGTGGCCTATTTCATTCTGCGGGCCATGACCAAATTGGATCAACTGAACGCTGCGGCCGTGGCGGGACATTATGGATCGATTTCGATCGTGACATTCGTCACCGCCACCAGCGTGTTGGACAGCGCTGGCCTAGATTACGAAGGATACCTGATCGCCGTCGCCGCCATGATGGAGGCGCCCGCGATCCTGTCGGCCCTGTGGTTGGCCACAGGCGGTCGCAGCATCAACACTAAGGTGCTGCGTGAAATTGCGGGCAATGGATCGATTGTGCTGCTGTTGGGGTCATTCCTGATCGGTGTCATCACAGGCCCCCAAGGCATGGAACAGATCAGCCCGTTCATTGTTGCCCCCTTTACCGGTGTTTTGTGTATATTCCTGTTGGATATGGGGCTATCCGCGGGCACCAACCTGCAAAAAAGCCGCAAAATGATTGATATGTCGATTGTAACCTTTGGTCTGATCATGCCATTGATTGCGGCTGCGATTGGGGCGGTTGCAGGGGTGATTTTGGGGCTAAGCGCAGGCGGGATATTCCTGTTCATGACCCTATGTGCATCCGCATCCTATATCGCGGTGCCAGCCGCGGTGCGTATCGCGCTGCCAAAGGCGCAGCCAGGGATTTACCTGACATTGGCCTTGGGCATTACATTTCCGTTCAACATTGCGATTGGCCTGAACCTGTACCTGATTGTCGCACAATGGCTGGGCTAGCCATCCTTTGACATGGTTCGGCCCTTGACCCGCAGTACACGATGCTGCGGGTTTTTTAATTTTGGTTTGAATTGACTTTCATCTTGCGACTGGATAGCTGTTTTTACAACTAAACTAGTCGGTTTAATTTTATGCCCCAAGAACACGCAAGCACCGGCACACCCAAGCTGGTCATCGGATCCGTTGCCTTGTTATTGTTACTGGCAGCGCTGGATCAAACCATTGTGGCCACCGCGCTGCCCACCATCGTTGCCGAATTTGGCGCGTTAGAGAAAATGTCTTGGGTCGTGACCGCCTATATTCTGGCGTCCACGGTATCAGCCCCACTTTATGGAAAATTGGGCGATTTATACGGGCGCCGACTGATGGTTTATTTTTCCGTAGGCCTGTTTCTGGCCGGATCATTATGGTGTTCGCTGGCATTCAGCATGGATGCGCTGATCTATGCTCGTGCGTTGCAGGGGTTGGGCGGCGGTGGATTGTTCGTGCTGGCCTTGGCCGTAATCGGCGATGTCATCCCACCGCGCGAACGGGGCAAAATCCAAGGCGTGTTTGCCGCCATTTTTTCAACATCTAGCATCATCGGCCCCCTGCTGGGTGGGTGGTTTGTCCAAAACCTAAGTTGGCATTGGATATTCTTAATCAACGTCCCCTTTGGCATTTTGGCCGTGATTGGGTTTACCATGGGCTTTGCGCCACGCGGCGATCGCGTCAAACATGCGATTGATTGGCTGGGGGCTGTGACATTGACGCTGGCCTTGGCCAGCCTGACATTGTTTAGCAGCCTTGGTGCGCATGGCGTATCATGGTCATCGCCTATGGCGTTGGGATTGCTGGCCACGGCCATTGTATCGACCGGTGTTTTTATTTGGGCCGAACAGCGCGCCGCAGAACCGATTTTGCCCCTGCATTTGTTTCGCGAAAACGTGTTTACCACCACATCCATCATCAGCTTTGTTGCGGGGGCGGTAACGTTGGGATCGGTTACATTTTTGCCGATCTATCTGCAAATTGCTTTGGGCCAATCGCCAACCACATCGGGATTAATGTTGGTCCCGCTGACCTTGGGCATTATCACCAGTTCAACCTTTGCCGGGCAATTCATGTCGCGGACGGGACGCTATAAAATACTGCCCATTCTGGGTCTGGCGCTGGTCGCACTGGGCGCGGGCGCAATGACGCGGTTGTCACTGGACACCACAACACTGTGGTTTGGCCTATCCTTGGCAACGGTGGGTTTGGGAATGGGATGCGTCTTTCCGGTGATCACGACCGCATTGCAAAATGCAATTCCACGCGAACATATGGGCACCGCCACTGCATCGGGTGTTATGTTCCGTCAAGTGGGCGGATCAATCGCCGTGGCCATATTCGGGACGATTTTCGCACTGGGGATGGGCCCTGCATTGCCGCCAGAGATCACGATTAATGTCAGTGAATTGGGGCCCATGACCATGGCCGCCCTGCCCCCCGTCGTGCAAACACAGGTGGCACAGGCAGTCGTCACAGCGCTTAGCCCGATTTATTATATCTTGATCGCGGTCAGCCTTGGCGGGTTGATCGTTGCCCTTATGATGCGTGAAATCCGGTTGAACACCAGATACGATTAAACCCGATCAATGATTTTTGACACGATCAAATCTGCCGCGGCCTCAACGGTGAATTTGGTTGTGTCGATATGAATGTCGGGCGATTGCGGCGGTTCATAGGGGCTGTCGATACCGGTAAAGTTTTTCAGCTGCCCCGATCGCGCCTTGGCGTACAACCCTTTGACATCGCGCTGTTCAGCGACAGATAGGGGCGTGTCGATAAACACCTCGATGAATTCGCCATCCGCAACCATGTTGCGCACCATATCGCGTTCGGACCGGAACGGCGAAATAAAGGCGGTGATCACGATCAATCCGGCATCGGTCATTAATTTCGCGACCTCGCCCACGCGGCGGATATTTTCGATCCGGTCCGCATCGGTAAAGCCCAGATCTTTGTTCAGCCCATGGCGTACGTTGTCGCCGTCCAACAAAAACGTATGTCGGTTCATCCGCGCCAATTTCCGTTCAACGGCATTGGCAATGGTTGATTTCCCCGAACCAGACAACCCCGTCATCCAGACCACAGCAGGCGTTTGGTTTTTCAAATTGGCGTGGTGGTCGCGGGTGATATCCGTGGCCTGCCAATGGATATTCTGCGCACGGCGCAATGCGAAATGGATCAGCCCAGCGCCAACAGTGGCATTGGTCATTTTATCAATCAAAATGAACCCGCCCAATTCCCGATTATCGGCATAAGCCGCAAAGGGGATCGCGCGATCCGTGGTTACAGTGGCCACGCCGATGGCATTCAAATCCAGCGTCTTGACCGCCGTATGTTCCAATGTATTGACGTTTACCTGATATTTGGGTTGCGCCACGGTGGCCGACACCGTCTGCGCCCCAATTTTCAGGTAATAGGCGCGACCAGGGATCATATCCACATCATCCATCCAGATCACTGTTGCCTCGAACTGGTCGGCAACCTCAAGCGGGCTGTTGGCGGCGGTGATAATCTGGCCACGCGAACAATCCACTTGGTCGCGCAGGGTCAGGGTGACGGATTGGCCCGCCACGGCCCGTTGCAAATCACCATCCATGGTGACAATGCGGTCCACTTGGGTGGTTTTGCCAGATGGCAAAATGCGCACATCATCACCAGCGGCCACCTGACCCGATACGATTTTGCCGGAAAACCCGCGAAAATCCAGATTGGGGCGGTTGACCCATTGCACGGGCATGCGGAAATCGGCCGTTTGATCCGTGCTTTGATCCAATTCGACGGTTTCCAAATGCGTCATCAGGCTGACACCATCATACCACGGCGTGTTGTCAGAGGCGGCGGTGATATTATCCCCCTTGAACCCTGAAATCGGAATGGCAGTGAAATCGGTGATCCCGATGGATGCCGCAAATTCGGTATAATCGGCCACAATCTGATCATAAGTGGCCTGATCATAGCCCACCAAATCCATTTTATTGACGGCCAAGACGATGTTTTTGATGCCCAATAAATGCACCAAATAACTGTGACGGCGGGTTTGTGTCAGGATCCCTTTGCGTGCGTCGATCAGGATAACGGCCAATTCCGCGGTGGATGCGCCCGTGACCATATTACGGGTATATTGTTCGTGACCGGGTGTGTCCGCCACGATGAATTTACGTTTTTCCGTGGCAAAGAACCGATAGGCCACGTCAATCGTGATCCCCTGTTCGCGTTCAGCGGCCAGACCATCCACCAGCAGGGCAAAGTCGATATCCTGGCCCTGTGTGCCCATGCGTTTGCTGTCAGATTCCAGCTGTGTCAGCTGATCTTCGAATATCATTTTACTGTCGTATAGCAGGCGCCCGATTAACGTCGATTTGCCATCATCGACCGACCCACAAGTGATAAACCGCAACAAGGTTTTGTTTTGATGCAGATCCAGATAGGCATCAATATCGCGCGCAATCAGGGCATCGGTTTTGTATACCTGATCAGTCATTAAAAATACCCCTGCTGTTTTTTGATTTCCATGGACGCACCCGCATCATGGTCAATTGCGCGGCCTTGGCGTTCGGATGTGGTGGTCAGCAGCATTTCTTGGATCACTTCTGGCAATGTCGTTGCCTGTGATTCAACGGCACCGGTTAGCGGATAACATCCAAGGGTGCGAAACCGAATGGACCGCATGACGGGTTCTTGGCCCTCGTCCAGTGGGAACCGGTCATCATCGACCATGATGATCAATCCGTCGCGTTCCACCGTGGGACGCGGGGCCGCAAAATAAAGTGGCACAATTTCGATGCCCTCTAGGTGGATGTATTGCCAGATGTCCAATTCGGTCCAGTTCGAAATGGGAAATACCCGCATGCTTTCGCCCTTGGATTTGCGCGCATTGTAGAGCGACCATAATTCGGGTCGCTGCGCCTTGGGGTCCCAGCGGTGTCGGGCGGTGCGGAATGAAAACACGCGTTCCTTGGCGCGCGATTTTTCTTCGTCACGGCGCGCACCACCGAATGCAGCGTCAAACCCCCATTTGTCCAGCGCCTGTTTTAATCCATCGGTTTTCCACATATCCGTGTGCAGCGCCCCATGATCAAACGGATTGATCCCCTGCGCCACGGCATCGGGGTTATGGTGGATCAGCAATTCCATACCCGCATCACGCGCCGCTTTGTCGCGCAGTTTATACATGTCTTGGAATTTCCAAGTGGTATCAACGTGCAGCAATGGGAATGGGGGGGGCGATGGATAAAACGCCTTTTTCGCCAAATGCAGCATGACGGCACTGTCTTTGCCAACCGAATACAGCATCACGGGGTTTTCCGCCTCGGCAACAACCTCGCGCATGATGTGGATGGCCTCGGATTCAAGACGGGCCAAATGGGTCATTGGTGCATGGGCCATTGATATTCCTGTTGTTAAGACGACATCAGACGCGGGCAAGCGGGTCTGACCCTTGGGCATCAATAAAATCGTTTTTACAGATAAATCCAAGTGCTGAGTCAGAAATAGGTCACAAGTGTCAGATATTCCCAAGACTTTGGCAGATTTTTCTGATACCGCGCCCACAGCCACAACATGGAACATCCGCGTGATACTAGCGTCTATTGCATTATTTTTTTCGGCCTTTGTCGCGGCAACCATTCTGCCCGCACAGTCCGAAGCTGTTTTGGTCTATAATTTGACACAATATCCCAATCAGGTCATCTGGTTTGTTACGGTGGCAAGTGTCGGGAATATATTGGGGTCTGTGATCAACTGGCTGCTGGGTCGGTTTTTATTGCGGTTTCAACAGCACCGATGGTTTCCTGCATCACCCGAAAAATTGGCCCAAGCGCAAAACACCTATCGCCGCTACGGCAGGTATTCGTTGCTGTTATCTTGGGTCCCAATCATCGGGGACCCGATTACGGTTGTAGCAGGGATCATGCGTGAACCGATTCTTCGGTTTGTGATCTGGGTCAGCATCGCCAAAGCAGGGCGATATATCGTTATCGCGGCGGTCATGACACAAATGGCCTAGGCGCGGGCATAAACATCATCGTAGCGGATAATATCATCCTCTTCTAGATAGCGACCGGTTTGGACCTCAATCAGAATAACTGGAACCTTGCCGGGATTTTCCAAGCGATGCTTTGCACCCAGTGGCACATAAATGGATTGCCCTTCGCTGATCAGGGATATTTGGTCGTCCACGTAAACTTGGGCTGTACCGGCAACAACGATCCAATGTTCTGACCTGTGGTGATGGCTTTGCAATGACAGCTTGGCCCCGGGTTTGACGTGGATTTGTTTGACCTGAAAACGTTCGCCCGATGCCAGCCGATCAAACGATCCCCAAGGTCGATGATCCAATGTAAACTGATCCGCTTGCGCCAGATTTTTTTGACGCAAAATATCAACGGCCTGTTTGACATCCTGTGCGCGTGATTTATGCGCTAAAAAAACGGCGTCGCCGGACGCAACTGCGATAATATCGGTTAACCCCAAACCAAATCTATCCAGGCTCGCCATGGGAAAATGGCTACAACGAACGCTTCAATGGCACGTTACGCAATGAGGTGCTAAACGCAGAATGGTTCCACTCTGTCCATCAGGCACAAACTGCAATCAATGTATGGCTCCGCCAATACAATCACATCAGACCACATCATGGACTAAATATGCGACCGCCCGTCCCTGAAAC
>CAZWFE010000058.1:0-11061 GCA_964633145.1 uncultured Phaeobacter sp.
CGCGGACCTACTGATTACAAATCAGTTGCTCTACCAGCTGAGCTATAGGGGCACTGACGCGTCTTTAGCCAAAGCCGAAACGGGTTGCAATACCCCTTTTGAAAAAATTTTAAATTATTTTGTGGTTCGGGCCAACAGCAGAACAGAAGCGATCCCAACAGCAATGATATACAGCGATGCGGGTGCAGCTTGGGACAGGTTTTCTAGGCTGGCTTGTTCGTGAACACGGGTTGCCAAAGTGTTGAAATTGAACGGACGCAACAGCAATGTGGCGGGCAATTCTTTGACACAATCGACAAAGACCAGCAAAACAGCGGATCCCACCGATCCTTTGATCAAGGGAACATAGACTTCGCGTAGGACCTGTGTGTGATTGCGTCCCAATGATCGCGCCGCATTTGCCAAATTCGGCGACACGCGCCCCATAGCCGCATCCGCCGACCCCTGCGCAATTGCGAAAAAGCGTACAAAATACGACAAAACCAACGCAAAGGCTGTCCCGGTCAAAATCAGCCCAGGATCCACACCAAATGTGGTTTCTACAAAATCGGCAACCGCGTTATCAATGGTGGCTAAGGGGATCAAAATTCCGACCCCCAAAACTGCCCCCGGTGCGGCATAGCCGATTGTGGTGATGGGTGATAAAATGCGCGGCAGGCCGCGGCCCGACAGGCGCACACCATAAACCATGAACAGACCCGCCGCCACGGTCACAATGGCAGCACTGCCACCTGCCAACAACGTGTTTCGCAATGCTTTCAGCAAGTCGGGGTTGGACCATTCGGGAATGTGGTGCAACGCATGATTGCCCAAAACCAAGGCAGGCAGGATGAAACCAATAAAGACGGGCACAGCGCAGGCGAGGAATGTCAAAAATGACGCACTGCCTGTCAGTGTTTGCGGCTCAACCGGGCGATGGTGACGGGACAGATTAAAATATCGCATTCTGGTGCGCCCAAATTTTTCCAACACAACCAACAGCACCACAACGCCCAGAACAACCGAAGCCAATTGTGCGGCCCCGCCTGCATTGTTCGTTTGCAACCAGACGTTAAAAATACCCGTGGTCAGGGTCTGCACTGCAAAATAGCTGACCGTGCCATAATCATTGACCGTTTCCATCATCACAATCGCTGCGCCTGCGGCAATCGCGGGCCGCGCAAGGGGCAGACCAATTTTGAAAAACCGTCCCAAGGGCGATACGCCCAATGATTGCGCCACCTCATCCGAGGCACCGGATTGTTCGCGAAATGCAGCCCGCGTCAGCAGATAAACATACGGATACAGCGCAAAAGTCAGCACAAACACCGCCGCGCCAAAGGATCGGATTTCCGGAAACCAATAATCGCGCGATGTTTTCCAACCCATCAGCTCGCGCAGCGCGGTTTGTACCGGTCCCGCATATTCTAGCAGATCAACCAAGGCATAAGCCCCAACATAGGCTGGGATTGCCAGCGGTAACAGCAGCAGCCATTCCAACCACCGTGATCCGAAAAACCGATACCGGGTGATCAACCAAGCCGCACCCGCGCCAATCATGATGGCCCCAAACCCAACGGACAGCATCAGGGCAAGCGTTGTGCGAAAATACCGCGGCAATGTGGTCGACAACAAATGTGGCCAAATGTTTTCCGTAGGGAAAAACGCCAAGTAAATCACCGATAAAATGGGCAAAATGACGATAACGGCAATGATCACTGCCCCCAACGACCATATCCCCGCCCCATTTGGGCGCCATCGTGTCGATGGTGTCGCGCGACTGACCTGCACAACTTATCCTTTTATCGTTGTTTACACATTGCTAAAACCAATGTGGCTTATATACAAATACATACCGCAATCCACAAGAAAGCGATAATATGGACATTTTGCTGCACGCAGGGGCGCATCCAACAGACAATGACACCTTGATGGTGTCTATGAACAACAACAAACCTGCATTGGATCGCTGTCAGGTGGCGGTACCTGATCCGGTTTTGTATCGCCGTTCCCTAAGACAAGCAATGCGCCAAATCGAAGGGGCGCAATTCACTGACGAACTGCGCGATATGCTGTATGACAGTATCTGTGGTGATCAGCCCCCCGATACCTTGGCGATGGTGTTATCCGTGCCGATGCTGTTTGCGCCGCCTGCACAAACGGTGGCCCAAGGCGTATTTTTCCCCCAAGCGGTTGAAAAACTGCGCAGCGCGGTTGAGGTGTTCAAAAACGATCGCATCAAGTTGTTTTTCGCAATCCGGAACCCCGCCACATATCTGGCGGCCCTGATGAAAACCTGTGATTCGAATAATCTGTCTGCTGTGACGGGCGGTTCTGCCCCCGAAACCCTAAGGTGGAGCGAGCTGTTCCTGCGCCTGCAAGCGCATTTTATGGATATGAAAATCACCGTTTGGTGCTACGAAGATTCCCCCTTTGTCTGGCAAGATGTCATCCGCGCTGTTGGGCAGGTTCCCCCAAATATAGCGATAAAAGATACCTATCGTTTGTATTTGCATCTGCTCAGCGATGTAGGACAGGCCCGCTTTGTCGCCTATATGAACAAAAACACCAACCTCAGCGCCGAAAAAAAGCGCGAGGTTATGTTTGCCTTTGCCGAAAAATTTGGCCGCCCCGAAATTATGGACCAAGATGTGTCAATTACGGGACTGGCCCAAGAGGAAGTGGATTTCCTGACCGGCCTTTACGAAGATGATCTGGCAAAAATCACGGAAATCCCCAATGTCAGGTTAATATTTCCCTGACTTAATTTTTCCGCACCAGCCTACTGCATGCCCAGTGCTTCTTTGTACATTTCTAACACGGCCTCTTCTTCGGCAATGTCGTTTAGATCGCGTTTGCGCAGTGTAATCAGTTTGCGCATCACTTTGGTGTCATAGCCGCGGCCCTTTGCTTCGGCCATCACTTCTTTTTGTTGGTCGGCGATCTCTTTTTTCTCGATCTCTAGACGTTCAAACCGTTCAATGAATTGACGCAGTTCATCGGCTGTGACGCGGTATGTTGCATCTGTAATTTCGTCGTTCATCTCTGACCTCTTGCTTGGTTGATCCGATTTAGCCTGTGCGCGATGGGCATGCAACCCGCTTACACTTGCTCTGACAAATCTTTTGTCATATGCCACGGCAAACAACTGTTATGGGGGCAAACTATGCCAATTTTAATTTGGGGCGGTGCTGCAGTATCTGTCATTGGCTTGATCGGCCTGATCATCAGCATTCTGAAAGTATCCAAAGCCAAGAAAACAGCTGCCAATGATGACGAACTGCGCGAGGCCGTGAAAAAGGTCGTGCCGCTGAACATGGGCGCCCTGTTGCTATCAACCTTTGGTTTGATGATGGTCATTTTGGGAATATTTTTGAAATAATTTTAGGTAAATATCGGACTCTTAATATTTTCACTTGAAATACATTCCATTTTTAATATATATTCATTTGTGAATGAGAATGGAGATTCTGATGAAACCCGAAGTTACCGCATTTTTCGACGAAGCAACCTTTACAGTTTCGTTTGTTGTTAAGGACCCCAACGGCTCGGCCTGTGCCATTGTCGACAGCGTTTTGGATTTTGACTATGCATCTGGTCACACTGACACGAAATCGGCTGATGAAATCATCCAGTATGTCAAAGACAATAACCTAGAGGTCCAGTGGCTGTTGGAATCACATGTCCACGCCGACCACCTGTCCGCCGCACCCTATATCCAAAAACAAGTTGGTGGCAAAATTGGTATCGGCGACCGTATTACAGTTGTCCAAGACACCTTTGGCAAAGTGTTCAACGAAGGCACAGAATTCCAACGTGATGGCAGCCAGTTTGATAAATTGTTCCAAGAGGGCGATGTATTCCACATCGGCCAAATGCGCGGCGACGTACTGCACACACCCGGTCACACCCCTGCGTGTCTGACCTATGTTGTAGGTGATGCTGCCTTTGTTGGCGATACTTTGTTTATGCCCGACTTTGGAACCGCACGCTGCGATTTCCCGGGTGGGTCGTCTGAAACACTGTACAACTCAATCCAGAAAATCTTGGCATTGCCAGATGATACACGCATTTTCGTTGGTCACGACTACAAAGCACCGGGCCGTGACGAATTTGCATGGGAAACCACTGTGGCCGAACAAAAGGCGTTGAACGTACATATCGGCGGCGGAAAATCAGAGGAAGAGTTTGTGTCCATGCGCGATGAGCGGGATGCAAATTTGGCAAAACCCCGTCTGATTATCCCATCCTTACAAGTGAACATGCGCGCCGGCAACATGCCGCCCGCGGATGAACAGGGCAACATATATCTAAAGGTACCTGTAAACAAAATCTGAACCTTAGCAGGGTTTAAGTGGGGACATCCCAGTGCGGCACGCCGCGCTGGGATAAACAGCTAACAATCGGAAAATTAAAATGCACATAGACTATATTTACGGTCTGGTCGGCGGCCTGCTGATCGGAACGGGGGGCGCCATTTACCTGATCGGGAATGGGCGTATCATGGGGGCCAGCGGCATCATTGGTGGTCTGGTCGATAAATCAGGTTGGTCCACCGCGGCCGAGCGGATTATATTTCTGGCGGGCGTATTCTTGATGCCCCTGATCGTGATCCAATTCTGGGAACGTACCGAAACAAACATTACAAACAATGTGGTCCAGCTGATCGCTGCTGGTTTGTTGGTGGGCGTGGGCACACGCATTGCCAATGGCTGTACATCCGGTCACGGTGTGTGCGGCATTTCACGCCTGTCCCTGCGCGGGATCGTGGCAACTGTGTTTTACATTGGCGCGGGCGGTCTGACGATGGCCACATTGCGTCACGTTTTGGGGTTGATCTGATGCGGAATATGATTGCTTTCGTTGCTGGTTTGTTTTTTGGCGGTGGTTTGTTGGTGTCTGGAATGACCAACACTGCCAAGGTCCAAGGTTGGTTGGACGTCTTTGGCGCGTGGGATCCCACGTTGGCCTTTGTTATGGGGGGTGCAATGATCCCGATGGCACTGGCTTGGGCCTATACCAAGGGGCGCACGCCTGTTATCGGCGGATCGTTTCCAGCGAAACCTGATCCGAAACTAGGCCGCAATTTGGTTGTTGGGTCCGTCCTGTTTGGCGCGGGTTGGGCCACGGCAGGTCTGTGTCCAGGACCAGCAATTGCATCGCTTAGCTTTGGCGGAATGTCCTTGTGGATTTTCTTTGCCGCTATGTTGGGCGGCATGTTAATTGCCCCAATTTTCAAGGCGCAGTTGGAAAAAATGGATGGTTAAGTCCTAACCTGTAGGAATATCACCTAGGCGGCGCCGTCGATCACATCCTGATCGGCGGCGTCGTCATATTCAGACAAAGCGTCCAGCCAATCTTGATCCAATGCGCCCTCGACATCTGGGTCAAAGGATGGCTGTGACGTGTCCGTATCTGCATGTGCTGTGTCAGGTGCGGGTGCGGTATCATTGGATACCGTGGCCGCCGCTGGACTTGCGGTGGCATCCAAAATCATTTGAACCGCGCGCGATCCCATTTGACGGCCTAAGCTGCACAGATATTCTGGCCCGCCCCCTTGGGGTCTTAGGCGAACATCGCTTAGGGCATTTATAGGCAACATCACTTGATGTCCTGCGTCTAGCTTGGCCAAATCAGCCAACGTAATTTTTATGCGCGCCAATTCGGCGGACATTTGCACCTGTAATTCGGAAATTTGCGGGCAATCCTTGGCAATTTCAGGGCCATTATTTTGCAATTCTGGCGTCAGGGGGATTTGCAAACCGATCACCACCTTGCCAGACACACCCCCATCGCCCATCCGAAACGACATTGACACGATGTCAAATTCGCGTTCGGAAAAATGCGAAATATCAGACAGGGTTTGAACCCATGTTTTTCGGCCAAACCCCGCTTGGACCAAATCATTGGCCACGGCATCATCCAAAATCGCATCAATAAAAGGAATGGTCAGAGCGAAATCCGTCTGCGTTGCACGCCGGCCATGGCAGGCCCGCCCCAAAACGCGACCGATAGTCTGCACCTCAACCATGGCGCCCAAAGCATGTTGATCAAAGGCAATAAAGACACCCATACCTTGATCCGAGGCACACCATGCGACCAACCCCATGTCCGTCAACAACGCCGGCACATCGTCGGACAGCACCCGCAACGCATGTCGCCGCCCCGCTGTTAATGGCAGGGTCAACGCCGCATGTGCAGCCCGTGTCACACACTTGGCCCACTGCCCCGCGTTTTGCGGTGCCTTGCCCCGATCCGATCGCGACAGTTTACGTTGAATAATTGTGCGATGTTCCATTCTAAAACCATGTGCATAAGATACCGCAGCACATTGGCATGTGAACCTTTACCAATTCATTAATGGGCGATGAAATTATCCGCATCAGTGGGAAAACTGACACGAAACGCGCCACCGCCTTGGCCGGGTAGATAGGTAATTTCACCACCCAGTCGCCCCATGATTTCGCGGCAGATGGCCAGACCCAGACCTGCACCCCCTGCTTTGGTTTGACCAACACGGGCGAATTTTTCAAAAATCATCTCTTGTTCTTCTTTGGGTACACCCGACCCATTATCAATAAAATCGCAAAGGATTAGCCCACCACGATGTGACACCGTAATTGTCAATTCTGGCGCATGCGCGTCACAGTATTTGCGGGCATTTGCGATTAAGTTGATAAAAACCTGCCCCAAGCGATCCGCATCAGTAATCACCTTGGGCACGGTATCATCTAGGCGCAGGTTAATGCGCATCACCCGATGCGCTTCGCCCGCTTGAACGGTTTCAATGGACCGTCGGATCAGCTGATTTGGGCAGCTTTCAGTCAGATTCAAATGCACCTGGCCATGTTCTAGGACACTTAGATCCAACAAATCATCTAGCAATCGGGTCAGTCGCGTCGATTCTGCGTGAATGATTGTGGCGTATTTGTTCAAATTCTGCCGATCAAGGTCCTGCCCCTCTTTCATGATTTCTGAAAACGCCAGAATTGAGGTCATGGGTGTGCGCAATTCATGGCTGATTTGGGACAAAAACGCATCCTTTTGCACCGATATTTGCGTCAGCTTGTCGTTTGCATTTCTCAGCTGTCTTGCGGTCCGGCTAAGTTCATCTGACTGCGCCTCAAGGCGTGATGAATATTCCATCATCTGGGCCGTTTCATCCGCCACGGCCATCAAATCCTGAACGGTCACGGATGTGCCGCCCACAATTTGGCCCACCATCGCATGTGCTGTTGCCGCCCCAACCGACCCCGCCAATTCACGTTCTAATCGTTCCAAAAATTCCGGCGTCGGCTCGGGCAGAAAGCCAGCTACGCCTTGTTTTTGCGCCTCAGATTGAAACAATCTTTGGGCTTGGACCGACCCGATGATACGCTGCGCCATAACCATGAGGTCTTCGCTTTGGCCGGCTTTGCCTGTCCATCCGCTGGTGGCTGATGAGTGATCAAAGACATCGACAAACTGCGCGCCCTGCAACCGCTCTAAGGGGGATGGGAAATCGATCAGCGACACAAAAACAAAAACGATTGTATTTAACAGAATGCTCCAAAAAATGGCGTGAACCAGCGGATCCATGCCATCGATCCCAAACAAAGCCTGCGGACGCAATGCCCCAATCCCCCAAGGCCCGTTTTGCATCACATCCACAGACACGATCACATCGACGCCAAAGCTGGGTAAAAACAGGCTATAGGCCCAGACAAAGAAACCAACCAGCAAACCGCAAATCGCACCCATTCGGGTCGACCCGCGCCAAAACAACCCACCAATCATGGCTGGTAATACTTGGGCCACGCCCGTAAAGGAAATCAATCCAATCGCGGCCAAGGCCGCACTGCCCCCAGACAGCGAATAATAAAGATAGCCCAAAAACAAAACGAACCCGATGGACACGCGCCGTGCCAACAATACAATCCGGCGGACATCCCCAAAGGCAGAAAATTTCCCCTGCCAATAGCGCAACCAAATGGGCATAACGATGTGGTTCGACACCATCGTCGCCAAGGCCAAGGACGCAACTACAACCATTGATGTCGCCGAAGAAAATCCGCCCAAAAACGATAGGATTGCCAATGAATCTTGGCCCAAGGTCAGTGGAATAGTCAAAACATACAAATCTGGATTCGACCCTTGGGGCAGGATGGCCTGCCCGACAACGGCGATGGGCAAAACAAACAAGGACATCAATAAAACATAGGTTGGAAACGCCCATGATGCGGTTTGCAAATGGCGCTCATCTTCGTTTTCGACGACCAATACCTGAAACATGCGCGGCAATGTCAGAAAGGCCGCAGCTGACAAAAACGTCAACGCAACCCAACGGGCATTGTCCATCTGCCAGTTGTTTTGTGGCGATGCCTCGATGGCCTGTAACATCGGGCCGATCCCGCCGTTGACCCCCCAAACAACAAAAACTCCGACTGCTAATAGTGCAAATAATTTTACAATCGCCTCGACCGCGATGGCCATGACAACACCGTGATGGCGTTCATTTACATCCAGATTACGCGTGCCAAAAATGATCGTGAAAAACGCCAAGCCCAGCGCAACCCACAAGGCCCAGTTTTCATTTTTCGCCGCCATCGCTCCCAGATCATCGACCTGCGAAAACGCCGAAAATGATAGTGTCACAGATTGTAATTGAAGCGCGATATAGGGTGTTGTTCCAACAACTGCCAAAACGGTGACCAGTGCCGCCAGCAAATTTGATTTTCCAAACCGTGATGACAGCAAATCAGCAATGGATGTGACACGCTGCGCCCGGCCTATGCGCACCAATTTACGCAAAATCCACCACCAGCCCAGCATGATCAAACTGGGGCCTAGATAAATGGTCAAATATTCCAATCCCGACCGCGCGGCGTAGCCCACTGCGCCATAAAATGTCCAAGCCGTGCAGTAAATTGATAATGACAGCGTATAGACCCAAGGCGACCGCAGCCATGCCCCCCGCCCGCGTGCGGCCGCACGTTCAGCCCAGAATGCCACAAAAAATAACGCTGCAACGTAGAACATGCTGGCGGTAATCAGGATATTGATCATGTCAATCACGATCCCCTTGGGTCGATTGATCATCTTGCCAGAATTCAGCTGAATGGCGCAGCCGGCGCACCAACAGAAAACTGGATCCAATCATGATCGCCCAAGTGCAAAAAAAATAAATCGCTCCCTGTGCAATGTTTGGTGGATTTTCGGGGTCATGTGTCCAAATTGCAGGAAACATCCACAAAATCGCGGCCAAGATCGGCAAAACCCGCAATCCATCAACCAATCGGCGCGTACGGTACCGGTCGCGTTCTAGGAATATTAGGGGTTTCTTTGCCATTACTACGGAACCAAGCCGTTTGCCGCCGCCAAGACATCGGCATTTGAAAATGGCTTGGTCATAAACCGACTGACACCTAAGGCCTCGGCCAATTCGCGATCCTTAGCTTGACCGCGCGCTGTCAAAATCAATACAGGCAAATCCTGAAACTGCGCGTCTTGTCGCAAGTCTCGCAAAATATCAAACCCGCTTTTACCCGGCAACATGACGTCCAAAATCACCAAGTCCGGTTTGCGGCGCACAATCACGTCATTGGCATCATGGCCGTTTGAGTGTGTCGCAACCGTCCAACCATCCCGTGACAGTATAAAACTGATCGCTTCGATGATGTTAGGCTCATCCTCGATCAGCAAGACTGTCTTGCTCATCCTGTTCTCCCCGTTTGTCGCGTTGCGCGTTTTTTTGTCTATCTAAGACGTAATCTGCAAATTTGTCAAAGACCTTGATGCCCCAAAATGCTGCCTTCGCGTCGGGCGGGACAGGCATTTCGCGCGCAGACGCGGCAGGCGGCACCAACACGCAGGGGATCAACACTGTCGCTATCATGGCGCGGAATGATCAACATATAAGATCGCGTCATCGGATAGGGCGTTGTGTCATAGGCTGGCTGTACCTCAGCATAGCTGATGGTATCAAATGTCCCCCCTTCGCGGCCGGTGTGGCGCAAAACCATTGAAATCGGCGCCATGGGTCGCCCGATCGCGGCAAAGATCGGCCACAAGGCACAGGCCGACCCAAACCGCGGGATATGAAAGCCCGCAACCGGTTTTCGAATAATAAAACTGCCAGAGGCATCACAACAGGCCAACCCAATTTCCATACCCAAGTCCTGTTGCGATAAAAATGCCAATCGGCGCATCACGGTTGGAATGTCACTGCGCAGTGTCTGCGCCAATTGCACCGCATCAAATCCACAGACCGCCACTGCGTCAATCAGGTTCTGCTTGGGGATCTGGCTGGCATCGTCGCGATAGCGGTTGGCAAAATCAATTGCCAAAGACCGCGCCTGTGCAGACACCAATTCCGGCGCGGCGGTAATATAGGCATGCCAATCTGCGGCGGAAAAATGATCAAAATCATCAAAGCAATAATCGTGCGCCGCCCAAAACCCATCCAATTCGTCCCAGGGCGTACCAATGGAAACGGTATCTTGGGACGATGTATCCAGATACGACACCAGCGCCTGGGCGCCTTCGGTCAATCGATGGCTGTCTTCGTTAAGGTTGCGATGAAATCGGGTGCGCCACTCGGGGGCAATGTCATCGGTTTCTGCCAGGATTGATGATGTTGATCGAATGGCGGTGACGGTGGTCAAAACCTCGTGCAGGGATGTTGCTAAATGTGGGTCATGCGACAGGCGATCGTTCAATACATCGACCGTCTGTTCCATTTGACGCAATTTGCGATCCAGCGAAATGGTCAGTTCCGCCCAGCGCGGGAAACGGGTTGCAAAATCAACGGCGCGATCGATAACCTGGCCCTGTGGTGATTGATGGCTTGCGCATTCTTGCAAACGCCCCACCAACGAGGATTGCGCCCCCTCTGACAAAATAGCGGGGTCAAGATTTAATGCGTTGGCTAGATTTATCAACAATTTTCCCGCGATTCTGCGGCGGTTGTGTTCGATCAGGTTCAAATATGACGCTGAAATCCCAACCTTTTCAGCCAATTCTGCCTGCTTTAACCCAACCGCGATACGCCGTTCGCGCAATCGTGCGCCGGTTGATCCCGTATCTAAAACCATAAAAAAACCC
>CAZWFE010000059.1:0-1947 GCA_964633145.1 uncultured Phaeobacter sp.
CCCGTCCCTGAAACGATTATAGAGAAAACGAAAAGTAGTGGCACAGAAAATTGGGGCTAGACAAATGCTGTTTTGTTTGGTCAGGTTGCCGGCATCAATTGGGCCCATGCGATGGGGTATAATGTGGACAACCCCTTTGTCGGACAAAACACACTGACCCGCGTGGTCTCAGGGGTAAAACTGTATGGGGTATCAACGCAATGATTGCCTATGCGGGGATAGATCTGGGTGGAACCAAATCTGAGGTTCAGCTGTTTGACACAGATTGGACCTTGGTCGACAAACAACGTGCAGCGACACCGCGCAGCTATGACGAATTGCTATCGGTCATTTCCAGCCAGATCACGTGGGCCGTGACACAGGCGGGCCGATCCATTCCGATTGGCATTGGCGCAGCAGGTTTACTAGATGCCCAGAACAATGCGTTTGCTGCAAATTTGCCTGCCATGGGAAAACCATTTCCAGCAGATATTGAACGTGCCGCAGGTCACAAAATCACCTATGTCAACGATTGTCGTGCGCTTGCTTTGTCCGAGGCTGCCTTTGGGGCTGGCCGCGATCATTCTACGGTCATGTCCCTTATTCTGGGCACTGGCGTTGGCGGCGGTGTGGTGTTTGATGGCACATTGCGGGGCGGCCCAACCCATTGGGGCGGCGAATTTGGACATATGCCAGCCGCAGCGCCGTTGATACAGAAATATGATCTGCCGATTTACACATGTGGCTGCGGCCGCCAAGGGTGCATCGAAACCTATATCGCAGGCCCGGGGCTGACACGCATGGCCCGTGATGTGGCCGGCGTCCAAATGGACCCCGCAGATATCGGATCAGCCAAAGGCGTCGCAGGTCCGGCACAGGACGTTTGGTCGATTTGGTGCGATTTAACATCTGATTTATTGCTTTCACTGACCCAAGTCGTTGATCCAGACATTATCGTTGTCGGTGGTGGGCTAAGTAAAATTGAACATATGACCAAGGATTTGAAAAACCACATGCAGCGCAAACAGTTTACGGGTTTTGGCCTGCCCGTTCTATCATGTGCACAAGGTGGGGATGTCAGCGGGGCACGCGGTGCTGCATTGGCAGCATCACAAGAGGCGCGCAATGAATAACCCAATACTCGATATCATCAATCAAAATCGTGCTGGAAAAACAGTTGCCATTCCATCAATTTGTTCTGCACATCCAGATGTGTTGCGCGCCACACTTGGCTGGGCGAAACGAAAAAATAAAACAATCCTGATCGAGGCCACATCAAACCAAGTCAATCAAGATGGCGGCTACACCGGTAAAACGCCCGCTCAGTTCATGGCAGACATCCACAATCTTGCGCGCGAAACGGGCGTGGACACCGGACAAATCATTCTGGGTGGGGACCACTTGGGGCCGCAGGCTTGGCGCAGCTTGCCAGCAGATCAGGCCATGGCCAAGGCCCGCGATATGGATGCCGCATATGTTGCCGCAGGGTTTGAAAAAATCCACCTGGATTGTTCCGAAGGCTGCGCAGGCGAGCCTGCACAATTATCAGATGACATCACCGCCGATCGCAGCGCCGAATTAGCCGCCGTTTGCGAAGCCGCCGTTCCCGCAGGCGCACCATTGCCAAAATACGTCATCGGAACCGAGGTCCCACCACCCGGCGGGGCACGGGTCGATGAACATGGCGATATTCCAGCAACAACACCGGCAGCAGCGGCTAGAACGCTCTTTGCGCATCAAAACGCGTTCAACCGCTATGGCCTGCACGACATCACCGCGCGCGTGATTGGATTGGTCGTGCAACCCGGTGTCGAATTTTCGCCGATGCAGGTGCATCATTTCCCACTTGATCGTGATCCAGATTTGCGTCGTGTGATGATGACATGGCCCAGCCTTTGTCTTGAAGCGCATTCGACAGATTATCAAAACCCACAGGTCTATCCCCGACTGGCAAACTTGGGCTTTGGC
>CAZWFE010000059.1:2047-10957 GCA_964633145.1 uncultured Phaeobacter sp.
TTGGCCTTGGTTGGTAAATCCGTGGGCCTGATCGAAACCATGGACCGATTGATGACGGCACAGCCCAAATATTGGCAAGCCCACTATAAGTCAGGCGATGATTATGCCCGTCATTTTGGGTATGCCGATCGCATCAGGTATTATTGGCCTGATCCCGCTGTACAATCTGTTATTTCAAAACTACGGACTGCCGTTGACGAAACGGTCATTCCGGACCCTGTATTACGACAGTTTTTTGCGCCCTGTGTTTTGGACCGTTTTGATACGCTGTCTGGGACACAATTTACACGATTGATTCACGCCCAAATCGAAACTGCGTTGGACCCCTATGACATCCACAAAGAAGGAGACACAGCATGACCGAGGCTTGGTTTTTGCCCGACTTTGTGTTCGATGGACAGGATTTGCAATCCGACGTTGCCTTGCACGTCTCGGATGACAGGGTCATTGGCCTGATCCCCAGCGCCCAAGCACCCGCATCAGCCCAACCACTGACGGGCATCATTTCGACCGGTTTCATTGATTTGCAGGTCAACGGCGGTGGGGGGTTTTTGTTCAACGCTGACCCCACTGCCGAAACAATCGCACAGATCGCGACCGCACATCGCCGCTATGGCACCACCCATATTTTACCAACCGTCATCACAGACCATGAACGGGTCCTGACCCAAGCCGTTGACGCGGCGATTGCAGCAAAATCCCAAAACGCCTGTTTGGGTATCCACATCGAAGGCCCGCATATTTCTGTTGCGCGGCGCGGCACACATTCTGCCGAATTTGTGCGCCCTATGGATGACCACACCATGGCCCATGTTCGCCGCCTGCGTGATCATGATATCCCAGTGATGATCACCGTCGCCCCCGAGGCAACGACCCCTGACCAAATCAGTCAACTGGCCAATATGGGGGCCATTGTTTCAATCGGGCATTCTGACGCCAGCGCCGACGAAACGCGCGCCGCAATTGCAGCAGGTGCGCGCTGTGCCACGCATTTGTTCAACGCAATGTCGCCGATGCTAAACCGCGCCCCTGGGGTAACGGGCGCTGTCATTAATTCTGATATTGCCGCAGGCGTTATTGTCGATGGGATTCATGTGGCCGATGAAATGATCGCTCTTGCCCTGCGCGCACGCCCGAAACGTGATTGCATGTTCATCGTGTCAGACGCGATGCCAACGGTGGGTGGACCGGATCATTTCAACCTTTATGGGATGCACATCAAGTTGGATGCAAATTGTTTGGTAAATGCCGAAGGCAGCCTGGCAGGCGCACATATCACCCAAGCACAGGGCGTGTACCGCCTACATAATGACATCGGCTTGGATCAGGTCGATGCCCTAAGGGCGGCAATCACAATCCCCGCCCGTGTGATAGAACAGTCGCATTTGACCGATATTCGCCATCACCGCGTCAGTGATCTGATACAGCTTGGCAACGATTTATCATTTACTGGGTATCTCGCGCCGTGACGATCAGTCTGGAAATCTGTGTGGATGATCTGCGCGGTTTGCAAATTGCCAATGACGCCGATGTAGATCGGATTGAGCTGTGCAGCGCATTGGATCAGGGGGGATTGACCCCAACGCCTGAATTGATTTCACAGGCCCGTCAGGCAGATGTGCCCATCTATGCCATGATCCGCCCGCGTGGGGGTAATTTCGTCTATGACATACCTGAAATCGATGCCATGGTGGCCGCAATTCAAACCATGAAATCCGCAGGGTTTGCCGGTGTGGTTTTTGGGTCATTAACACCGCAACACACCCTTGATCTAAACGCGATGCAGCGGCTTTGTCACGCGGCACGCGGTATGGACATCACGCTGCACCGTGCGGTTGATGTATCGGCCAATCCCGTCGACTGCGTCGAGATTGCAAACAATCTTGGGATCAGCCGCATTTTAACATCTGGCGGTGCCCCAACCGCGCCCGAAGGTGTTGAAACCCTACGCAAAATGATGCGCAGCGCTGGGGGCGCGGTCGATATCATGGCGGGCAGTGGTATTACCCATGAAACCGTCACCAAAGTGCTGCAAGCCGGTCTGCGGCATGTGCATGCCTCTTGTCGGATGCCTTGCGGCAGCTGTGAAAAAACCCATATATCGCAGATTGCCGTTGATCAATTGAAACAGGCAATCGCCCCATTTCAATACGATCCGGATTAAATCAGAGGAAATTGCCATGGAATTGCTATCATTTAGCACAGACCGGCTGACGCTGCGCCATTGGCGCGATGCCTTGGCCCATCCAGCAAGGCGCAACCAATTGGAACGGGATATATTGCCCATTTTAACACCAAAGGTTTTGGCCCATTTGCCGCCATCGCTGCAAACCCGACAAACGCCCAGCGCCATCAATCACTGGGTGACCAAGCGCGCCCAAGAAAGCGATGTTTACACCATTTCTGACCGTACCAAGGATCAACTGATCGGTTTGTTGATCCTAGCGGCCCCCGAACAGGCCGATCACATCCATTTGGGATATTTGCTGGATGAACCCGCGTGGGGACTGGGCTATGCCAGTGAAATACTACAGGGCTTGGCTGTACAGTTCGCCCATCAAACGGTTCAATTAACGGCCGGCGTGGGTCACGATAACCCCGCATCTGCGCGCGTGTTGGAAAAGGCGGGGTTTAAACAGGATGCAGATCAATCAAATGATAGCACGTTGATCTATGTTTGGAACGGCACGCATGAGGCCGTCTAGGTCGTGAAATGTGGCAAGCCTAAAAACCACGTTTGAAACGCTTGTGCCGCGGGGCTGGTATCGTTGACAGCCAAAAAATATCCTTCGCTTGGGTGGGAAACGGGCTTGCCCAATTCAATCAATTCCCCAGATTGCACCATCGGCCGTACCAAAACCGAACTGACCAAGGCCACGCCCGCATTTTGCAGTGCCAAAGTGATCGCCATTCCATAGGAATCGACAAAAACATCGGGGGACGGTTGAACATCAATTTGCGGATTTTCCGCGACCCAATGCCGCCACCCTTGGGTCGTGCCAACAGCCTCAATCAATTTTTGCGGTGGCGCCAAGGGATCACAACTGGGATGGGCGACCGCGCACAAGGCATCAGGTGATAACCGTTGCGCGCCCTGGCCCACCTGGGCCTGTGATCCGAACCGAATTTCAACATCTGATACGGATGATTTGAAATCATCGGCCCAGATGGTCGACAGCAGCCGAATTTTCAAATCTGGATGTTGGGCTTGAAAATCAGTCAAATGTGGCGCGATGATCCATTGCGCCACGCTGACGGATGTGGCGACAGTCAACACCTGTTGTCCGGCGCCCAAATCGAACATTTCCGTGGCTTGGGTCAAATGCTGGATCGATTTTGAAACCTGCGGAAACAATTTACGTCCGGCATCTGTTAACGACAAACGGCGGGGTTGGCGCACGAACAACTGCGTGCCCAGCCGCAATTCCAACAATCGAATTTGTTGGCTGACCGCTGATTGTGTGATGCCCAATTCCTCGGCTGCGGCGGTAAATTTCAAATGCCGCGCTGCGGATTCAAAAACGCGAAACCAATTCACGGGGGGCAAGGATCGGGTCATAGGATAACCAACTCATTAGTTTTTCTAATGGCTATGCCAGTAAATTCTTAATTTGTCAAAACCGCCGTGAACAGCCACACCTAGGCCAAGTTAAAGGGACATAAATCATGCAACCAGAAATTCGCAAAATCGTAACCTATGACGAAGAAATCCTGATCGAAGGGTTCCGCCCCGCAGATCGCCCATGGCGTATGTTCGCCGTGGCCGCAGTGGTCAAAAACCCATGGGCGGGCAGATTTGTTGAGGATTTGAAACCCGAAATCCAAGCCTTTGGCCCAATTTTGGGTGAAATGATGACCAAGCGCATGATCACACTGGCAGGTGGGTCTGGCGACGCGATCGAAGCCTATGGCAAAGCCGCCGTCGTTGGTTTGGACGGCGAAGTTGAACATGCCTCGGGCCTGATCCATACGCTGCGTTTTGGGAATTTCTATCGCGAAGCGGTGGGCGCGAAATCCTATCTGGCCTTTACCAATACACGCGGCGGGGCAGATGCGCCCATCATGGTACCATTGATGGACAAAAACGATGCCGGACGTCGGTCACATTATTTGACAATCCAATTTTCCATCCCGGATGCCCCACGTGCCGATGAAATCGTCGTGGTCTTGGGCGGAGCCACATCGGGGCGGCCCCATCATCGTATTGGGGACCGTTACCAAGATCTAAAGGATTTGGGACATGACGTGGACAACCCAGCCGCGGTCTAAGGTCGGCAACCTGTCGGCCATTACCTGCGGTCACGGACCGCATATTTTGCTGATCCACGGGGTTGGATTGCGCGCCGAGGCGTGGGCCGAACAGATTGCGACTTTGGGCCAACGGTATCGCATCACGGCCGTGGACATGCCTGGACATGGGTCCAGCGCGCCCATTGCCGCCACTGACGCCACCACTGACCCCGATTTGGGTGATTTTGTGGATCGGATTCTGCTCTGCATCGATGAACCAACCATTGTTATGGGTCATTCCATGGGTGCAATGATTGCCGTTGAATTGGCGGCGCGCCAGCCCTTGGTCCGCGGTGTTGTGGCGATGAACGCCATTTACAAACGATCTGACACGGCCCGCAGCGCGATTCACGCCCGCGTGCAACAGCTGCGCGACACAGGTCGAGCAGACCCCACACCCACGCTGCAGCGCTGGTTCAGCGATCTATCAGATCCGGCAGCGATTGCCTGCCACGACTGGCTTGGCCGCGTAGATTTCGCATCCTATCTGGCGGCCTATCAGGTGTTTGCGCACCACGATGGGCCCAGCGATGAGCGGCTGCAAACCCTTACGGTCCCTGCCCTGTTTATCACGGGATCACGCGAACCCAATTCAACGCCGCAAATGTCCACCGATATGGCAGGCCTATGCCCAAAGGGTCGCGCCGCGATCATTGACGGTGCCGCGCATATGATGCCGATGACACATGCGCAACAGGTCCAACCCCATTTGCAAGATTTTCTAAAGGACTGCCAAGATGAGTTTTGATCCACAGACATTGCGCGCGGCCTTTGGCCGATTTTTAACGGGTGTCACCGTGGTCACGACCCGTGACGCAGATGGCACAGCCTATGGGTTTACGGCCAATTCGTTTACGTCTGTGTCAATGGACCCGCCCCTGCTGCTGGTCTGTCCAGGGAAATTCCTGTCCAGCTTTGACGCCTTTGCCAATTGCAGCCACTTTGCGATCAACATCCTAGCCGAGGGCCAAGAAGATATCGCCAACACCTTTGCCGGATACAAAGGCGATCGGTTCGCCCGCGTCGCATGGTCAGATGATTGCCACGGGGTTCCCGTGATCGATGGTGCAATTGCGCAGTTTTCGTGTTCTACCCATCAAATCATACCCGCAGGGGATCATATTGTATTGATGGGTCAGGTGCGGGATTTTTGCCAACGCGATGCATTGGGTTTGGGGTATTCATCGGGGCGGTTTTTCAGCCTTGGCATGGAACGTGATGCCGCCACAGCCCATCCCAACGCAGTCCAAATTGCCGGCGCGATCATTGAATATGACGGCAAAATCCTGATGCAATCCCAAAACGACCACTGGTCATTGCCCCAAATTGAAACAAAGCCCGATACATCCGCACGCCAAAGCCTGCTGGATCGGTTTCGCACCTTGGGTTTGCAGGCAAAACTGGGCAAGGTATTTTCAATCTATACCGACCGCGCCACTGGGCAGCGGTCCACCTTTGTTCAGGCACATGCCACTGCCGCCCCACCCAAGGCTGCGGGCACTTTGATCCCAATCGCGGATTTGGACCAGATCAAGGTCGCATCCCCCGCGCAATCCGCAATGCTGGCCCGCTATGCAATCGAACGCACCACAGGGCATTTTAACCTGTATGTGGGCGACGATCACAGCGGCGATATCCACTATCATGACGAAAGACCTTAGAATGGAATTTTCTCTTTTTGCCCATATGGAACGCACCGACGACAGCCAGCCACACCAGCAGCTCTATGACGAATTCATTGACCTGTGTAAAATTGCAGATGACGGCGGCATGCGCGCAATCTGGACCGGCGAACACCACGGTATGGAATTTACCATCGCGCCGAACCCATTTTTGTCATTGGTGGATCTGGCACATCACACGAAAAATGTCCGTCTGGGCACAGGCACAGTGATTGCGCCGTTTTGGCACCCCATTGCCCTAGCAGGCGAAGCCGCCGCAACAGATCTGATGACCAAAGGCCGGCTAGAAATTGGCATCGCCCGCGGTGCCTATAGCTATGAATACGAACGCATCATGCCCGGCCTTGACGCGTGGGAGGCAGGCCAACGCATGCGCGAAACGGCCCCCACCTTGCGCAAATTGTGGCAAGGTGATTACGCCCATCAAGGTGAATTCTTCCAATTCCCCGAAACCACATCGACGCCGAAACCGGTGCAACCAGATGGGCCACCCATCTGGATTGCCGCACGCGATCCAAACAGCCACGAATTTGCCGTAGCCCAAGATTTCAACGTTCAGGTCACGCCCCTGTGGCAGGGCATGGACGAAATCGAAAGCCTGATGCAGCGGTTCAATGAAGCGCGCGAAAAACACCCCACCAAGGCGCCAAAGATCATGTTGCTGCATCACACCTATGTGGGTCAGGATGACGACGATGTGTCCCAGGCGGTGGATGAATTGCATCGGTTTTACAATTACTTTGGCGCGTGGTTCCAAAACAAACGTCCCGTTAAACAGGGGCTTATCGAACGGTTGTCCGACCAAGACATCGCCAATAACAAAATGATCACCCGCGAAAATATTGCCCGCGACCTGACCATCGGCACCACAGCGCAGGTCATCGACCGCCTAAAACGGTACCAAGATTTGGGCTATGATGAATTTTCGTTCTGGATCGACAGCGGCATGAGCTTTGATCGTAAGAAGGCGTCCTTGCAACGCTTTATCAACGATGTGATGCCGGCATTTACCTAAGGATTAATTTATGACACAGCCCCATTTCCAACTGTATATCGACGGTGAATTTTGTGACGGATCCACTGGGACACGCGCAGACAGCGTAAATCCCGCAACCGGCGAAAACTGGGCCAGTTTTGCCTGCACATCCCCCCAAGATGTCGATCGCGCCATCGCAGCTGCGGTGCGCGCCCAAGACGACCCAGAGTGGCGCGATATGACCCAAACGCAGCGCGGGAAACTGTTGTATCGCCTTGCCGATTTGATCCAAGACCATGCCGCAAATTTGGGACGTTTGGAAACCATGGACAGCGGCAAATTGCTGGCCGAAACGGCTGCGCAAACGGGCTATGTCGCGGATTATTACCGATACTACGCTGGTCTGGCTGATAAAATCGAGGGCGCCGTTTTACCCATCGACAAACCCGACATGCATGTTTTTACATCCCGTATGCCCATCGGCGTTGTGGCCGCTGTGGTCCCATGGAATGCGCAAATGTTTTTGACGGCCACCAAACTGGGCCCCGCATTGGCCGCAGGATGCAGTGTGATCCTAAAGGCATCCGAAATCGCGCCCGTTCCAATGCTGGAATTTGCCAAATTGATCGACCAAGCCGGATTTCCCAAAGGCGTGGTTTCGGTCATCACAGGTGACGCCGAAAATTGCGCCATTCCCCTGACCCGCGACCCACGCATTGATCGGATCGCATTCACAGGCGGCCCTGAAACCGCCCGCCATGTGGTACGCAATTCGGCCGAAAACTTTGCCGTGACAACATTGGAATTGGGGGGCAAATCCCCCATTTTGGTGTTTGATGACGCGGACGTTGACAGTGCGGCCAATGGATTGATTGCCGCAAATTTTGGCGCGTCGGGGCAATCCTGTGTTGCTGGATCGCGCGGATTGGTGCATCGGTCGATTTTGGGAAAATTGATCGAAACCATCCGTGAAAAATCGGCCGGCATCATTGTGGGCGACCCCCTGGCATCGCAAACCCATATGGGGCCGCTGTGCACACGCGCGCAAATTGACAAAATCACCGCCACATTGAACACCGCGAAAACCCAAGGTGGCGTTGTTCATTTTGGCGGAACCCCACTGGATCAGGCGGGTAATTATATGCCGCCCACTTTGGTGGAATGCCCATCCCATACAATCGCAACACTGGACGTGGAAATGTTTGGCCCCGTCATGTCACTGGTCCCCTTTGATACCGAAGACGAGGCAATCGCCATGGCAAACTGCACCGAATTTGGGTTGGGATCGGGGGTCTTTACCCAAAACCTGGCCCGCGCGCATCGGGTGTCAAAACGCATCCGATCTGGCATTTGCTGGATCAACACATATCGCGCCATTTCCCCCATTGCGCCCTTTGGCGGCCTAAATCAATCAGGCTATGGCCGCGAAGCGGGACAAGAGGCGATTTTGGACTATACCCGCACAAAAACCACATGGATCAACACATCAGACAGCCCCATGGCAAACCCATTTGTCATGCGCTAGGCAGGGCGCGGCTAAGCGGTATAGCCACCGTTTTGATGCCAACGCCATGCGTCTGTGATCATTTGTTTCAGGTTGGACCGATCGGCCGACCAGCCCAATTCTGTCTTTGCGCGCAGCGACCCTGACACCAGTTTGGTACAATCCCCGGGGCGGCGCGCGCCGTGGGTGACGGGCACGGGGCGGTTTGTGACATGTTTGGCCTGATCAATCACTTGGCGCACCGAAAATCCATCGCCCGTGCCCAGGTTAAACACGCGACTGCCGCGCCCTGATTGCAACCATTTCAACCCCAAAACATGGGCATCCACCAAATCGCAGACATGCACATAATCGCGAATGCAGGTGCCGTCTGGCGTATCGTAATCCGTGCCAAAGATGGTCAGCGCATCCCGTTTTCCGTCGATCGCATCCAAAATTAATGGGATTAAATGCGTTTC
>CAZWFE010000060.1:0-10526 GCA_964633145.1 uncultured Phaeobacter sp.
GAAAGGGGCGTTGCCAGTTGTCTTGGAATTCTTGCAGGCCGTTTTTCGTGCCGCAGCCCGCATTACCCATCCAGCGAAACCCTTGGGCGAAAAACTGGCCAATATCGTCGATCCGGTGATCGTTTAGACCATCAACCATGCCTTCGATGACGGCGCGGGTTTCATCGGTTTTGGACATGTCTGTATCGCGGGTTAACACGGCTTGGTCTGGACGCGAACCTTTCATCCTTTCACCGCCCCTGCGGTCAGGCCGCTGACGATTTGACGTTGGAAAAACATAACCAACACGAACAACGGGGCAGTTGCGGATACCACGGCGGCCACGGCGAACATGATGTTGCCTTCGGTATAGGTTGTGCCCAAGAACGCCGCGATTTGGGGCACCATGGTGCGATTGTCTTCGGACAACAGCATCGATGTGACGGCAAAATCGTTATAGGCCAACAAAAAGCTAAACAGCCCCGTTGTAATCACACCCGGCCACATGACGGGAATGATAACATGGCGGAACGCTTGGAATTGGGTGCAGCCATCGACCTTGGCGCTTTCGTCCAGTTCTTTGGGGATGTTTTGGAAAAAACTGTGCAGCATCCACAGGGTAAAGGGTTGGTTAATGGCGACCAACACGATGATGGTTGTTGGCAAAATACCCCAAAGGTTCCATTCAAAAAACGGCAACATATAGCCGGCGACCAATGTAATCGGGGGCATTGCACGGAAAATCAGCGCGGCAATCAGCAGCCAAAATGTATAGCGAAAGCCAGAGCGCGACAGCGCATAGCCGCCCAATGTTCCAAAGGTCAATGACGTACAAACGACAAAGAAACACACGATAAAGGTGTTGATCACATTACGCATAAATCCCTCTTCGACCCAGGCGCCGTGATATCCGGCACCGGTAAAGGGTGATCCATGGGTTTGCTGGGTGCGCGTGCCTGTGATGGCGTTTGTCCAATCCGTGATTGAGAAAAAATCCAACTCGACTTTGAAGGATCCCCAAAACGTCCAAATAAATGGAAAGGCTGCCATCAAAAGCCATGCAATCACAAAAATTGTTGATGCAATCCGCAACCCGACGGGCAGTTTATTTGCACGTGTTGTCATTACACTTTTCCTTTGTAGTCGCGCCAAGTGCGCACCAAAACGGGGGACAGTAAAATGGCCACGCCGATGATTGTAATCACGGATGTTGCCGCCGCCGATGACAGCTGTTGGGTTTCGCCGCCAAGGTCATTGAAAATTGCCCAGCTTAGCGATGTTGCATGTGCCGATGCGTTAAACCCAACAATCGGTTCAAACACGCGGAAATTGTCCATCAATTGGATCAAGGCAACAAAGGTGACCAATGGCATCAAATGCGGCACGATGACATAGCGCAGGCGTTGCATCCGCGATGCCCCATCGATTTGGGCCGCTTCGATTTGATCCATTGGCAGGGTTTGCAGGCCTGCGTAAAAAATAACAAAGGCAAAGGGCGCCGCGTGCCAAACGCCGTAAATCATCAAGCTGATCCACATCAATCCTGTCGACGCTTTCAGCGACAAAGACGGATCGCCCGCCATCCATTGCAGCAAATTTCCGATGATCCCGCGACTGTCGATCATCCAAAACAAAACCAAAGCACCAATCAGTGGCGTGATGACGAAAGGCAGCAGCGAAAAGAAAATCACAACACCCTTGAGGCGCGCGTGAACGGTATTGACCGCCAAGGCAATCGCCAACCCCATCAAAATAACCAATGGGGTCACGATAAAGGTAAACGCCACCGTAAACGCGATAGCACGATAAAATGGCAGGTTGTTCAATTTCGACAAGAAATCACCAAAGGACGCGCGCGTGTTCCAAGCCTCGGCCACTTCGGCGATCGCTAAATGGCCGCGGTCTAGATAAATATCCAATCCGACGAACCGGCCCAGAGGTTCGTCCTGGCGGATTGCGGCGGTGGCGTTTTGGTCGATTGTTGTTTCTTCGGTGCAACTGAACGGTGTGCAGGTTTCAACCTTCACCAGCACGGCTTCGTGCGGGGTGAACAGGGATTGTGTGACAACAGACACGATCGGCAACGCGATAAACAGGAGCATTGCCAAGCCGGTGGGAAGAAAAAACCAAAAAAATGTGCGGTGTTTCATTGTGCTCGATCTGCCAGTTGGTCACGAAAATTACAATTGCAGGACAGGGGCAAATTGCCCCCGTCCCCGTTGGGTTCGATTACAGGAACCCTTTTTCTTTGGCCGCGGCGATATAGGCGGCTTCGACGTCTTTCAACGCTTGTTCTGCGCTTTCTGCACCTTTCATAAAGTCGGCCAATTCGTTGCCCAAAGCAGTGTGCATCAGACCCATGTATGGCACCATTGGATAGGGAATGGTGTTCATACCTGCCGCGGCAAACACGCCTTTGGCTGCATCTGTTGGCTGATACCCATCAATCAACCAAACGGCTTGGGTGCGAATGTCTGCGTCGTTCATCATATCGGGGGAAATACCGTTCATCATGGCGATGAATGTGGCCTCTGCTTCTTCGTCGCTGATGTTTTTGGCAACGGTCCAGCCGTCCCACCACAATGTCGATGCTGGTGTGTCACCACCGCCGACTGTCATCGGGCCATCGATTGCAAATCCGTCAACGACCTCTTGTGGGACGCCATCGGCTGTAACCAAGGATGCCGCGCGCGACCCCCACATATTCATGATTGCCACGTTCCCCGCGCGGAATTCTGCGTTGGTTGCGTTTGAATCATGTGTCAAGAAATCTGGGTTCATATATTCCGACAATGCTTTCATCATCTCAAGTGTTTTGATGCCAGCCTCTGTGTTGATATTTGGCGCAGCGGTTCCATCCTTAAAGAACGACCCACCCATGCCAAGGAACATGTTGTTGAATTCTTGTGCCAAGTTCCAACCAGCCGCATATGCGCCGCCGACTGGGTTTTCCATGATACCTTGATCACGGATCATCTTGGCTGCGGCCAACATCTCTTCGTATGTTTTTGGCGGTTCAACACCGATTTGTTCCAACACATCTGCGCGGTATACCAAATGCTGTGCGTTGGCCATAAACGCGACGGCCATGACTTTGCCGTCAATGGTGATCAGCTGATTTTTCTTTAGCGCTTGGCCGTGCTTGGCGACCAGATCATCCAACGGACGAATAACATCTTCGTTCATCAAGGCAACGATGGACGAATTCGCAATAATTGCGGATGTATATTCGGCTGGGTTGCCCTGCATACCGGGCAGGTTGATTTTTTGGTGATCCGCGGTCAGGTTTGTTTTGACCTCGGCACCGGTACAGGCCTGTGCGCCTGCGCCAACGCTTTGGATTGCGGGGAATTCGTTGCCAACAATCGACACGCGTGCGCTAATTTCACACGCAAGTGCAGATGTGGACATCAGTGCCGTCATTGCGCCGGCAAATACAATTTTTTTTAGAAACATCTTGTCTCTCCCTGTGGTTTTAGATCCGTCGTGCACGTCCGGACCCATCGATTGCCCTTATGGACGTTTATGGGGTCTTGGCCCCAATCCGCGCACCGCTTGTGGTATCAAACAGGTGACAGATTTCGATTGGCACCGAGATCGAGATTGGATCCCCGATCTTGGCGCGGAATGTTTTGTCGGCTTTGACCGACACCAAGGCACCGGCAACACGCACAGATATCATTGTGGCATCGCCCAACAGTTCCATCGTGTAGACAGGCGCAGTGATTTGGCCCGATCCGTCTGTTGCGATTGCTGCATCCTCGGCACGAAATCCCAAGGTAATATCACCTTGTAGAACCGGTAGCCCATTCATTTCGACCCCTGGGGCCATGAACGATCCATTGTCGACACGTCCCTCAATCAAATTCATCGCAGGGGATCCGATAAAGCTTGCGACAAATGTATTTGCCGGGTTGTCGTAAATGTCTGTTGGGCTGCCCACCTGTTGGACAACACCCTGTTTCATTACAACAACGCGGTCGGCCAATGTCATCGCCTCGATCTGGTCGTGGGTGACATAGATGGTGGTCACCTTTAATTCATGGCTCAGGTTTTTGATCTGCGCGCGTGTGGACACCCGCAGCTTTGCATCCAGATTGGACAGCGGTTCATCCATCAAAAACACATTGGGTTCGCGCACAATCGCCCGCGCTAGGGCCACGCGCTGACGCTGACCGCCAGACAATTCCGCGGGTTTGCGGTGCAAAAAATCGTCCAGTTCGACCATGGCCGAGGCGCGGCGCACCTTGGCTTCATGGGTCGATGGATCAATTCCGCGGACCTTTAGTGGAAAGCGGATGTTATCATAGACGTTCATATTTGGATAAAGCGCGTAGCTTTGAAACACCATGGCCACGTCGCGGTCTTTGGGCTCTAGGTCGTTGACGCGTTTGCCGTCGATCAAAATATCGCCACCTGTCGCATCCTCAAGCCCTGCGATCATGCGCATCGTCGTTGTTTTTCCGCAGCCTGACGGCCCAAGTAACACCAGAAACTCTTGGTCTGCGATTGTTAGGTCAAAGTTGTCAACACCAACAAAATCGCCCCAGCGTTTGCTAAGGTTTCTTAGTTGAATCTCGGCCATTCAGGGTCCTCCCGAGTAGAATCATTGCGAATTTTGCATACGCTTGCACAGAGATTAATCGCAACATTTTTGTTTTGACAAGACATTTTTGCAATCGTATGCAAAATCAAGTCATGATTCCGATGAACTGCTGCCATAGGGTGCCAAATGTCCAATTTCCAACACCAGAAAAAATTGATCCTCGATTTCTATGCAGCCTTTGATGCGCAACAGGCTGATATGCAGGCAGAACTGGATCGTGTGACCGATGCTGAGTACCTGTGGCGCGGCTATCATCCCTTTGGTGAATTAAACCGCGACCAGGTTGTATCGCAGTTTTGGGGGCCGCTTCGGTCCGCCATCACAGGGATGCAGCGCCGCCAAGATATATTTTTCGCAGGTCAGAATGAAATGGATGGGTTCAATTCGACATGGGTCGTGTCGATGGGCCATCTGATGGGGTTGTTTGATCATCCATGGTTGGGCATTCGTCCCACGGGGAAAATGGTGTTCCTGCGGTATTGCGAATTCAACCGAATTGAAAATGGCAAAATCACCGAAACGGCGATGTATTTTGACATCCCGCATCTGATGATCCAGGCGGGCTATGATCCGTTTCCCCATGCCACAGCCGCACATATGGTGCAGCCTGGTCCCATAACGCATGATGGGTTGCTGTTTGATGCCCAAGATCGCGAAGTGGGCGAAAAAACGCTGGCCACTATCAACGCAATGATTGGCGATTTGGGGCAATGGAACAGCGGCCTAAGCTTGGTCGATGAACTGCGCCGCACATGGTGCGAGGATATGATTTGGTGGGGCCCTGCGGGGATTGGTGCAACCTATACCATCGAACGCTATGCCAAACAGCATTCTGGCCCCTTTCGCGCGGCCTTTACCGAGCGCAGTAAAACAAACCATATCTGCCGTCTGGCCGAGGGGCATTATGGCGGATTTTTCGGCTGGCCCAATTTCAGCGCCACCCTTAGCGGTGATTTTATGGGGATGCCCGCCACGCACAAACGCGGTGAATTTCGCGTGATCGACATTTATCGCCGTCAGGGGGATAAGTTGGCGGAAAACTGGATTTTTATCGACATGCTGCATTTTTGGAAACAACAGGGTGTTGATATTTTGCCAGTTGATCTGCCTTAGTTGTCTATATCCTTGTAGACTTAAGCATATTGAAACGCAGGCGGTTCGCGATGACCCACATGGGTCACCGCCGGTTATGTTGGGCACCAATCGCGCACAGGGGACAAGGCGCGGGCAGGGCGTTTGCCGTCAGGCCCCCATCACCCCCATCAGCATCACAGGGCCGCCAAACATCATGGCGGCAATAAGTGCGATGGACAGCCACAGGCCTTTTAGGTCGGTTGGTTTATCAGACATTATTTTTCCCGTTTTATTGTTTACAAACGGGCAGATAACGCAGATCAGGTGCCGTTCAACGGGTCTGACAAAAACGTGATTAATGGGTGTCGGTGGCGTGCAGACGCGTGCCCGCAATCGCGGCGATCATCACCATCAGGCTTGCCGCCCCCAACATCAACGGCAGTCCGCCCCATTGATAGGTCAGGCCAGACAGCAATGTTCCCAACAATCGCCCACCTGCATTGGCCATGTAATAAAAGCCTACGTCCAGTGTGACCCGCTCGGCCGAGCTAAGGGCCAAGATCAGATAGGAATGCAGCGATGAATTTACCGCAAAAATCACCCCAAACACGATCAGGCCTGCGGCCATTATCATGGCAAATACGGGGGTCTGTGGCGTGCCGGTCAATGTCAGTGCGGTCAGTGCAATCGGAACCGCAGCCAGAATCAATCCCCAATGGGTCACGGCCCGCATTTGTTGGGCCAGTCCACTGTCGCGCGATTTCAGGATTTTGGGCGCTGCGGCTTGGACCATTCCATACAGGATGATCCACGCCGCCATGAACGCGCCAATGATGAAAAACGCGGTTTTGTTGCCATGTGGCGTGCCATCCGACAAAACGCCATAGAAATAAATTGGGATGCCCACCACAAACCACACATCGCGCGCGCCAAACAGGAAAAACCGCGCGGCCGACAGCCAGTTGATATTTGCCGATGTCGATAGGATGTCGCTGAACTTCGCGCCTGTTTTGCCTTGGGGCAGGCCCGACGGCATACGCATCACGATCACGATCAGCACGATAAACAGCACCGCCGCCATCGCCAACAAGGCCGCATTATACCCCAAGGTTCCCAGCAGGGCCGCACCGATGAAAAACCCGATGCCCTTGATCGCGTTTTTTGAACCGGTCAGAATGGCAACCCACCGAAACAGCCCGCTGTTCTGGTCGGGGGCCAGAAATTTAACGGCGGATTTTGCGGACATTTTCGTCAGGTCTTTGGCAACACCACTTAGACCTTGGATCAGCATAACGAATGTCACGGACAGGGCGATGGTCCAGTTTGTGTCCAACTGCGTCAGCGCGACCAAGGCCACCACCTGTAACGTCAATCCTGCATAAAGTGTCGAGGCCAGCCCATAACGCGCCGCAATCCAGCCCGCGGTCAGGTTCGTCACCATGCCCGCGATTTCATACAATATGAACAGATAGGCCAGTTGAACGGGCGAAAACCCCAGACTGTGGAAATGCAACAATACCAACATGCGCAGCGCGCCATCGGTGATCATAAACGCCCAATAGGCCGCCGTTACGGCCGTATAGGCGGCAATCCCTTGGCGTGCGGCGGTCATGTCAGATGGGATCCGACCATCATGGCCACATCGATCAAACGATGGGCATATCCATATTCGTTGTCATACCAGGCATAGATTTTCACTTGGGTCCCGTTGATCACCATGGTTGAGGGGCCGTCAATGATCGATGACCGTTTGTCATTGGTGTAATCCGTGGACACCAGCGGCCGCGTTTCATAGCCCAGTATTCCCTGCAATTCCCCAGATGCTGCCTGTTCAAACAGGGCGTTGACCTGCTCGGCGGTGGTGGGTGTTTCAACCTCGAACACGCAATCGGTCAGGGATGCGTTCAACAGGGGCACGCGCACGGCGTGGCCATTCAGGCGGCCCGTTAATTCAGGGTAAATCAGGGTAATCGCTGTCGCGCTGCCGGTTGTTGTGGGGATCAGCGAATTCAACGCCGATCGCGCGCGGCGCAGATCCTTGGCGGGGCGATCCACAATGGTTTGCGTGTTGGTCACATCGTGGATCGTGGTGATGGATCCATGACGGATTGTCAGGTTTTCATGGATCACCTTGACCACAGGGGCCAAACAATTCGTGGTGCATGATGCGGCCGTGACAATATGATGCGCTGCTGGGTCATAGATATCGTAGTTCACACCATAGACGATATTAGCGGTTGGGCCGTCCTTGACGGGGGCGGATACGACCACCTTGCGCACGCCCGCATCGAAATAGGGGGCAAGGGCGGCGTCAGATTTGAATGCGCCTGTGCAGTCGATCACAACATCAACGCCGTCCAGCGGCAAATCTGTCAGCGATTTGGTGCCAATGAACGGCAGGCGCGTGCCATCTATCGTGACGCTGTCGCTGTCAAAGCTGAATTGCGCATCCCAGCGGCCATGCACCGTGTCAAATTCCAACAAATGCGCGTGCATTTCAGGATCGCCCACTGCGTCATTGATCCATGCAATCTGGGCACCCCGTTCCAACAGCGGCTTTAACGCCAGTTTGCCGATACGGCCCAAGCCGTTGATTGCATATGTGACCATGTGCTTGTGTCCTTGTTCGTGTAACACTCAGAATGCTGCGCGTTGGTAACTTAGGTCAGGAACAAAATCAAATGAAGGTTTTGTAACAACCAAAGGTCAAGGATCGTCATAGTAAACGGTTAAAACGCTCAACATAAATACACATTTACTAGATCGGTCATCTGGTAAAGAGATTTAACGAACATATCCTGCTGTTCGACAAAGGTTTCCAGCGTTTCATTTGCGCTTAGCCCAAGTTGTTGTATTCTGACAATGTGATGCGCGCATTCAAAATCCGCAGGTGATACACCTTGTGCAAGCCGTTCGGCCAGATCGTTTTTCATGGCGTTGCGCAGCAAGAAAACGGTATGTAGTTCTTCTAGGTTGATGCGTGCGACCATTGTCTTGGACTGACGAAAGATATCAATCAAATGTTCATCGGACAGACGCGTCATCGCGTCCCGGATCGGGGTTTGGCTGACACCAAACTCGGCCTCTAACTCTCGGCGATTCAATTTTGTGGCCGGAGGCAGCTCAGGCGTCATAATACGATTGCGTAGCGTGTCATAGACAACGTCGAATGTTTTTGAGATGTTATGAAAATCATTAGGCATGGCCTGATTTGCTTCCCGAATTTTTCAAGCGTTTGGCTTGATTTTTTGTGGCGTCTGTCGCCCCTGTGGCAATACATATTTAACACTAATTGAACGCGCCGTCATTTTTTCAAAATAACAATGATCAATATGATAACCGCGCACCTGGAATTGTTTGTGGGCTTCTGATCTGATGGTGACAACCTATTTGATTTAGGGCAGATTGATATTTGTGATCCCAAGAAACAGGTGACTGGCATGAATTTCGTTTTCCCCCCCGCACCGCAACCCTATGTTGCAGTGGCCGATAGCGACCAAAAAATTCCTGTCCGTCGCATTTTCTGCGTTGGACGCAATTATGCGGCCCATGCCCGTGAAATGGGCCGCGATCCAGACCGCGAACCACCGTTTTTTTTCTGCAAGCCCGCGGATGCGATTGTGTTTGATGGTGCGACAATTCCATATCCGCCCCAAACAGCGAACCTGCATTTCGAAGGCGAGCTGGCCGTCATCCTTGGCGCGGGGGGGCAAAATATTGCGCGTTCGTCGGCCCTGGATTATGTTTGGGGATATGCGATTGCAAACGATCTGACGCGCCGCGATATCCAGTCACAGGCCAAGGAGATGGGCCGCCCGTGGGATATGGGCAAGGGTTTTGACCAAAGCATGCCAATTTCCGCAGTCCAGTCTGTGGCCAAAATTGGCCATCTGAGCACGGGAAAAATATCGACAATTGTAAATGGATCACAGCGACAGTCTGCGGATCTGGGTGATATGATTTGGGCGGTTCCTGACGTTATTTCGATATTATCCCAATCGGTATCTTTGGCAGCGGGCGATATCATTTTGACAGGAACGCCGGAGGGTGTTGGCGCGTTGAATATCGGTGATACATGCATGGTGTCAATCGATGGCCTGGGCACGTTGACAACCCATATCGGCGCCCCCGCGTACCAAGACTAAAAATTTCGATTTGGCAGGCAGTTAACCCTAGATTGTGTTCGAGTGGCGGTGCATGCTGTCATGCGATAAATTTGGGCAGGACTGTGGCGCATTTTATGGGAAATGTGGCCAAGATTAAAAAATAATCATATTGATAACATTTATCTGTCGCATTAGCGTGGTTTATTCGCGACTGAAACTGGTTTGCGTATTGGCAGATACCTTGGATGTGCGCAGAATATTCGTAAGGGAATATTTTAACGCGTCGTTATCCAAGACCACACAAACGCAATTGAGGTTTGGCCAACCAAGGTCCAGCCTTGATCTGAAAGAGTAGATGTGTGGGCAAAAGGTATAGGTCGGAATGCGGTGTACTAACCTGCGCAAGTCGATTTTTTTATTCCTGACGCAACCGATGGTGAGGATGCCGAATTATTAGACGTGGGTGGCGCGATTACTGCGACCGCGGTGGATCCAGCATCCGAGTCTATGGATTACGCAGATATGTATGCCACACCCAGTCATTCAGTGGTTGGATCGGGCTCGGACGACACGGTTGATAATACAGGTGGCGATAATTCAGATGTGATCTATGCACGCAGTGGCGACGACACGATTGATGCCGGAGAGGGCAACGATACGGTCTATGGCGAGGCTGGCGACGATACATTTATCGTCAAGGATGGCTTTGAAAACGATTTCTATCTTGGTGGTGAAACCGAGGAAACGACAGGCAATACGCT
>CAZWFE010000061.1:0-2623 GCA_964633145.1 uncultured Phaeobacter sp.
CCCATCTGGGGCAGTTTATTTGATTTTCATATGGAAAATTTTGGAGCGGGTGATGAGATTCGAACTCACGACATTTACCTTGGCAAGGTAACGCTCTACCCCTGAGCTACACCCGCGTCCTTGGGTGGGTTGCGTATACTGGGGATGGGCAGGGGGTGCAAGAGGAAAAATCACACCAATATAATTTTCTGAAAACCGCGCGCGCCCCAATTTTAACAGCCCGCCTGAACCATTCAATTTCGGCCTGAAATTCTTGCGTATATGGTGGGTGGTGAAAGTGGTGGGCGACCTAGGAATCGAACCTAGCGTGCGTCTCCGCGAGGGAGTTACAGTCCCCTGCCACACCTTGCGGCCTGTCGCCCACTTTCCCGCGAAACGCGGTGTGCGGTGGGAATACCTGTGATAAAATCCCGCGTCAACAGGAAAATCCCTTGAAACTGCAACTGTTTTTTGCGCACAAGGAAATTAACGACAAAAAGGCGAAAAATTATGAAAAAACCAACTTGGGTCATCGAAAAAGAACAGGCCAAAAAGGCGGCCAAGTCGGAAACGATATGGTTGTTTGGTCTGCACGCGGTTCGTGATGCGTTGCTGAACCCAAATCGGCAGATCGAACGCTTGGTTGTGACAAAAAATGCGGCCGATAAATTGTCCGATGCCATCGCGCAATCGGGAATCACCCCCGAATTGTCAGATCCGCGCAAATTTGCGGCGCCGCTTGATTCGGGATCGGTTCACCAAGGGGCCGCATTAGAGGCAAAACCATTGGCTTGGGGATCGCTTGAGGATGTGGCCTTGGCCCCCGGTCAGGGTGCGCCCCGATTGGTATTGTTGGATCAAGTGACCGATCCCCACAACGTCGGTGCCATTTTACGATCAGCCGAGGTGTTCGGGGCAAATGCCGTCATCGGCACCCTGCGCCATAGCGCGCCGGAAACCGGTGCCTTGGCCAAAACGGCCAGCGGTGCATTGGAACGCCAGCCGTACCTGCGTATGCGCAATCTGGCCGACACGATTATCCAACTGCAAGATATGGGGTATTTGGTCGTAGGCCTAGACGGCGAGGCCGAGCAATCGCTTGATGCCGTTGCTGCCGACAACAAAGACCGCGCCATCGCGTTGGTACTAGGTGCCGAAGGGCCAGGATTACGCCAGCGGACCAAAGAAACGGTGGATATGCTGGTCAAAATCCCGTTTTCGCGTGAATTTGGGTCGTTGAATGTGTCAAACGCAGCGGCTGTTGCGCTTTATGCGGTGCAAAATCGTTAGACTGCGTTGAACCACTGGGGGGCCGTTCCTATATCCATGCGGAAGGGATTGAATAATGGCCTATGAAAAAATCGTAACATGTTGTTATTGCGGAACGCGCGCCGCCTTGGTTTTAATGGGTGACCAAAAACATTGCCTTGCCTGTTCATCCTGCGGCGCGCCGATCACGCAGATGAAACATCTGAAAAAACCCGCGTCCAACGTTGCGCACGCGGGGCCATCGCGGGCGTCATATCCTGCACAAATCCAATCAAAACCCCCAAAGCCCAAGAAAAAGAAGCAAAAAGCGAAAAAAACCTATAAAATGTTCAAAGAGGTTTTCGACCTGATAGAAGATATCTTTGACTAATCCACGATAAGGGGCATCACAATGCAGACACTATATTCAGCAGCACAAGCGTTGGAATTTGACCGCCCCGTGCGGCTGTTGGCTTTGGTTTCGCTGGAATTGGATGCAAAGCGGCGCGATATAATTGCCCAGCAGATCGCGCAGGTTTTGGACATACCGCAGGTGCGATGCGATGTTGTCGAAATGCCCAATACGATGGCTTTGCGCGCTGCGGTGTCGTTGGGTCATCGGCTTGGTGACTATGATGCCTATGTGGTGTTTGACAATCACACAGACGGGGCAGGGTGGGATCAGGCCCTGTCATTGTTTGCGGCGCAGGGCATGTGCATTCAGCTGTGTCATGGGACCATGGCGCCGGAACATTTCGCAGAACATCTTGACACACAGGTAAATGCGGCCTTGCATCTTGTGGCCTTGACGCGTAAGTGGAGCGCTCAGCAAGGCAGCGCCGGATTCCGTGCGCCATCACAGCGATATAACCTAGCCACTGGCGGCACCACAGTATGACACAAACGACCGAACTTTCTGGTAATCAAAAACGTAAAATGAAATCAGCCAGCCGTCTTTATGCGGTCCAAGCGCTGTTTCAATTGGAACATTCGGGTCAAACCGTTGAACGCGTTTGCCATGAATTTATCGAACATCGCATTGGTGCCGAAATTGACGATATTACCCTGCAAGAGGGTGATTTGGACCTGTTTTCCACAATTGTCACCGAAGCGGTGAATTACCAAGCCCCGATTGACCAGATGACAGATCGGGCGCTGGTCGCAAAATGGCCATTGGGCCGTATTGATCCGACATTGCGCTCGGTGTTTCGGGCGGCAGGGGCGGAATTGATGCGTACGGATACGCCCGCGCGTGTAATCATTTCGGAATATGTCGAATTGGCCGCCGCGTTTTTCCCCGATGGCAAAGAGTCGAAATTTTCGAACGCCGTCATGGACCACATGGCACGCGAGGCCAAACCAGAAGATTTCTGATCCGGCCCTGCCAGTCGCTGGG
>CAZWFE010000061.1:2723-9640 GCA_964633145.1 uncultured Phaeobacter sp.
GCCAGTCGCTGGGTGTAAAATTAGACCTTGTTTTTGGCGATTTGGATGGCCAAATTCTGCATCAATTTAGAAATGTTTTCCACATAGCGATCGTTGTTCAATGCGCCCGTGTCATCGAATTCGTCGTGGACCTGACCCACGCAAATGGTGGGCTGCGTGATCAAATCGGCCCCCAATGGCAACAGGCAATGACGCATGTGATACAAACCTGCTTCGCCCCCCGATCGGCCCGCAGCAGCGGATAATGTTGCAACGGGCTTACGCGCCCACAACCCACCGGGAATGCGGCTGATCCAGTCAAACGCGTTTTTTAATCCGCCAGGAATGGCTTTGTTGTATTCGGGGGTGCAGATAATGACACCGTCTGCATGGCGCAGTTGATCGGCTAGGGTTTGAACGGATGCTGGCAGCCCGTTGTTTTCGACATCACCATTATATAGTGGCAGATCAATATTGGCGTCTTGGAAATCGCACGCGCCATAGCATGATACCGCCACATTGAGCAATTTGCGATTAAATGACTGCGCGCGCAGTGATCCACAAATTCCAAGTATTTTATCCATATTTATCCCCAAAGTAACAATTCACCCGCGTAAGTGTTTGAAGTGATGTGAAAGTTTTTGTGTGGCGGGCCCGTAGCAACCGTTAAGGTATTTGCATTCCCGAGGACCTGTTTGAACAGGTGGGCGCCAGGTAACTAGGCCAGGACCCAGACAGAGCCAGCTCCCTCGGAGAAATTATAGGCCGACGGAATGTAACCATGTAAACGAGAGGAACAGCACCCGCCACCTGACGCACATAGGTATTTGGTTATGGTTTGGCAAGGGGAAAGTTTTGCTTGTTCAACTGGACCTTTGGGTGAAAATACCGTTTTATGACGGTATGTTGGTACCAGAAAATGATCCATCTGCATTGCAACCCGGTCAGCTGTTGGCGCGTGGTGTTGTGCGCCATATGATGGATTTAGGATATGCAAGTTTGTTGGAATTTATCCCATCGCGGGGGTTGCGTGTGGATGTTATGGCCATGGCTGCGCAGGATGAATTATGGATCGTCGAATGCAAATCATCGCGTGCCGATTTTACATCTGATAAAAAATGGCAAAACTATCTGGAATGGTGTGATCGATATTTTTGGGCTGTTGATCCAAACTTTGATTTGGATTTGTTGCCACCAGACACCGGTATTATTTTATCGGATGGCTATGGCGCGGAAATTATCCGTCCCGCGCCGTTGAATAAGTTGGCCGCAGCCCGCCGAAAAACCTTGATCAAGAAAATTGCAACGCAGGCCGCCAATCGGCTGACACGTTTGCAAGATCCAAATCTGACGCTTTAGCGTTTTTTACCGCCAAGCAATTTTGCAGCTTGGGCGGCCGCCAGAATTTCTTCGGCGATTTCTGCGGCTTCTTCTGGGTCGAAATCCATCGGAATTTCTAGGTCGTCGGCATAAACATAGATTCGCACCATGCCTTGATCTGTCGGGCCAATTTGTAGGTTCGCTTCGATTTGTGATTGGCTGTTGATGCCCATGGTCGTGTACTCCTATCGGTTTGGAACCGAACTACTGTGCGCTCATGTGTTTTGCAACCACTGATCGACGCAGAAAAATCTACTTATCTCGCTGTTTAGGGCCAAAATAGGGTTGCATTCGCCGCGCGTCAAAGCTAAATCCCCAACAGTTGCCGCCTTAGCTCAGTTGGTTAGAGCGCTGGATTGTGGATCCAGAGGTCCCCTGTTCAAGCCAGGGAGGCGGTACCATCCCCCCCCAAAAAAAAATCTGTGCAGCTTACATAATTGGCCAGACCATGTGGAACCGGTCGCTACATACGCGGGGATGCTGAATTTGTGCTTGGCTTTTGTTTTGCGCGCCTAGGGCACAGTACCTGTGCGCAACACCCACATCACCCAATGATTTAGAGCTATGTGTCGCGTTTTTGCCGCTGGCCCATAAATGACGATGCACACACCCTGCAACGGTGTTTAACGCAACTAGGGGTGGGCAGAAATATCGATGTATTTGATCTGGAACAAAGCGGCCTGTGCCGGTCTGGGCTAGGCTATGGCAACCATGAAATGAGGTGTTACATGTTACAAATGGCTGCAATTTTTCACATTTTTATTGGATCGACCTTGGCAGGTGTTTTTGTTATCGCGGCGCTGATCCTGGGCTATGACAGTTTGACGCCGATCTTGATCGCTGCGGGGATTGGATTCGCGGTGTCGTTTCCCGTAACGTGGGTCGTGGCAAAAATGGTTTATCGGCCATAAAAACCGCAGGCCAGGTTGGGCCAAAAAAAATGCCGCCTATGATGGTTCATGACGGCATTTTAAATGTTGTTTTGCAAAATCAGACACTATTTTTCCTGATTTTCAGCCGATCCAGTCACTTGCTCGACCGTATTGCCCGTTCGCATGTCGTTAAACGATCCGAACAGTTCCACCGCTGTGTTTGTTGATTTGCTGTCTTTACCTGCACCAAAAAACATAAAATACCCAAAAACACCAAAACCAATTAAAACGGCAAGTACAATCATACCTTCGGCTTGGCCAAGGCCTGATTGATCTTTGATAAAGTCTTTGATTACTTGCATATAGTCCCGTTTCAGTTTCGTAGTTGGAAACCGCGAACTAAGTGGGGAATATGGCGTTAATATGACCGTTTTGATCATATTAACGCAGGGATTAATTATCCATTTTCAATGCGTTGATGAACGCTTCTTGTGGGATGTCCACTTTGCCGAACTGGCGCATTTTCTTTTTGCCGGCTTTTTGTTTGTCCAACAGTTTGCGTTTACGCGTTGCGTCGCCGCCGTAACATTTGGCGGTCACGTCTTTGCGCAGGGCGGCCAATGTTTCGCGCGCGATGACTTTGCCGCCAATCGCCGCTTGGATCGGGATTTTGAACATGTGACGGGGGATCAGATCCTTTAGCTTTTCGCACATGGCGCGGCCGCGTGTTTCGGCGCGGTCGCGGTGGACCATGGTGGACAGGGCATCCACAGGTTCGTCATTGACCAAAATCGACATTTTGACCAAATTATCCTGACGATAACCCGTCATCTGATAGTCAAAGGATGCATATCCCTTGGTCACTGATTTCAAGCGGTCATAAAAATCAAAAACGACCTCGTTCAAGGGCAGATCATAAACCACCAAGGCGCGCGATCCGGCATAGGTTAAATCCATCTGGATCCCACGGCGGTCTTGGCACAGTTTCAACACATCACCCAAATAATCATCAGGCACCAAAATGGTCGCTTTGATGCGCGGCTCTTCTAGGTGGTCGACCTTGGACAGATCGGGCATATCCGCGGGATTGTGCAATTCGATCATTTCGCCATCGCGCATATAAACGTGGTAAATCACGCTGGGCGCAGTTGTGATCAGATCAATATCATATTCGCGTTCGATGCGGTCGCGGATCACCTCAAGGTGCAACAGACCAAGGAAACCGCAGCGGAACCCGAAACCCAAAGCGGCCGATGTTTCCATTTCAAAACTGAATGACGCATCATTCAGCGCCAGTTTTTCGATGGCATCACGTAAATCTTCGAATTCGGCACTGTCCACGGGGAACAGGCCACAGAACACAACAGGCTGACTGGGCTTAAAGCCGGGCAGGGGCGTGTCCGCGCCCTTTTTTTCATGTGTGATGGTATCACCCACACGGGTATCACGGACCTGTTTGATGGATGCGGTGATAAATCCGATTTCACCTGGCCCCAATTCATCAATTTTTTGCATCGCGGGGCGGAATACGCCGATGCGATCAATCTGGTGAATTGTGCCATTTGACATCATTTTAACGCGATCTTTCAGCTTTAGTACGCCGTCCATGACGCGCACCAAAACCACAACACCCAAATAGGCGTCATACCAACTGTCAACCAGCATCGCCTTTAGCGGCGCATCGCGATCCCCTGTGGGGGCGGGCAGTTTTTTAACAATCGCTTCTAGCGTTTCTTTGATGCCAATACCGGTTTTTGCGCTGACTTGGATCGCGTCAGATGCGTCAATGCCAATCACGTCCTCGATCTGTTCGGCCACGCGTTCACATTCGGATGCGGGCAGATCGATTTTGTTCAATACGGGCACAATTTCATGATCGGCATCAATCGCCTGATAGACGTTGGCCAATGTTTGCGCCTCAACACCTTGGGTGCTGTCAACGACCAGCAATGATCCTTCGACCGCGCGCATAGACCGCGACACTTCGTAGGCGAAATCGACGTGGCCGGGGGTGTCGATCAGGTTCAACACATAGGTTTCACCGTCATCGGCCAGATAGTCGATGCGCACGGTGTTTGCCTTGATCGTGATACCGCGTTCGCGTTCGATATCCATGCTGTCCAACAGCTGTTCTTTCATGTCACGATCTTGGACCGTGCCAGTGGATTGGATCAGCCGGTCGGCCAGGGTGGATTTCCCGTGGTCGATATGGGCTACGATGGAAAAATTGCGGATTTTACTAAGATCGGTCATAGGCCAGCATATGGTTTGATTTTGCGATTTGGTCAAGATACGAAACGCAGCCGGCGCCCCAAGGTGCATATTTATTTTGCGTCTACACAGCCAAAATTCGCCGACATCCTATGTTGTGTTGAGCGCAAAGCTGCTTGGTGTTATTATTTATCAATAAACAAAACAGAGCGAGCAGGTACATGACACATTTTTTAGGGGTCTTCGCAGCAAGTCTGATTTGCCTTTCTGCGGGTGCTGTTTCGGCCGAAACAGTCGGGCGCGCTTGCCTGAACAGCGATCGGGAGAAATCGAATGCGCGCTTGTGTAAATGTATCCAGTCGGCGGCCGATGCAACCTTGACCCGCCGCGATCAAAAACGCGCAGCACAGCTGGTTTTGGATCCAGAAAAATCGCAGTCATTGAAAATGTCTAAACGACGCACGGATGAAAAATTCTGGGATCGTTACCAAGAATTTGGTAAATTGGCACAGGCGTTTTGTTCCTAGGCGGGATCGTTAAAAAACACACGCAGCGTTTGTTCAAAGGCACGCGGTTGTTCTGCGTGCAGCCAATGGCCGGCATTGGGGATTTTGGCAAAGACCGCATTTGGAAACAGGGCTTTGATTTTGGGGCGATGATCGGGCAGAACATATTGGCTGTTTGCGCCGGACAAAAACAATGTGGGTTTGTCAAAGCTGCCTGTAACCTCGGGAAATCCCAACACATGATGCATATCGCGTTGCAAAACATCCAAATTCAATTTCCAACGTTTGTTGCCCAAATCCAATGACTGGGTGAAAAAACTTTGCAGGGCTGGATCAGTGACGTGCTTTGATAGGGCCTGTGCAACCTCGGACCGTTTTTCCATATGCGTTAGGTCAATGGATTGCATGGCTTGGATGTATTGGGATTGGTCGTGGCCATAGGCAACCGGTGCTATATCTGCCACCAGCAGGCGTTTGACCAGATCGGGACGGGTCAGGGCCAAAATCATGACCGCTTTGCCCCCCATGGAATGTCCAACGATGTCCATGGGCGCGCCGTTGTGTTCGACCACTTGGGCCAAATCCTGGGCCATATCCAGATAGCTATGTGTGTCAAACCACGGGCTATCGCCGTGATTGCGTTGATCAACGGCAATGACGCGGCGACTGTCCGACATGCGCTTGCTGATCACGCTCCAGTTTCGGGCGGATCCGTATAGGCCGTGGACAATTAACAAATCGGGCAATTGCGTTGAATTGCCATAGGACAGGGTATTTAGCATATTGCTGGTTTAACGCCAAGTTTTCGTGCTGGCCAGCTTAGATTTGTTGCGTATAGTCAGAATATGTGTGGACGTTTCGTTTTAACCCATCCCAATGATGCGCTGGCGCGGTTGTTTGATGCGCAGCCTGTGAATGATTTACCACAGGGTGCGCGATATAATATTTGCCCCACGCAATCTGTGGCCGTTGTGGTGCCGTCAAATCATGGCAGGGTTTTGACGCATAAACGATGGGGATTTGTGCCCCATTGGTACAAACATCCAAACGACGGCCCGCTGCTGATTAATGCGCGGGGCGAAACCATCGCGCAAAAACCAGCCTTTGCTCAGGCATGTCGTCAAACACGGTGCCTGATTCCGGCAAGTGGATTTTACGAATGGACCAAGGACGCATCGGATAACAGATTGCCATGGTTCATTTCGCGCCAAGATGCCGCTGTCATGGTCTTTGCCGGCATTTGGCAGGATTGGGGCCAAGGCGAGGACCGTATAAGCACCTGCGCGATTGTGACAACCCATGCAAATTCGGCCACCAAACAGATCCATCACCGGCTGCCCGTTATTTTGGAACCTGCTGAATGGGCGCTGTGGTTGGGCGAACAGGGCAAAGGCGCATCGCGCCTAATGCAGCCCTGTGCGCACGATGTGCTGCAATTTCACCGCGTTGATCCGTCTGTAAATTCGAACAAAGCGACCGGACCGCAATTGATCGAAAAAATCGCATAGATTCTGTCCTATGTCGTCTTGACGCTGCCGATACGTTGTTCTATCAACCCGAGTATAGAGCGGGTATGGTGAAATGGTATCATAAGAGCCTTCCAAGCTTAAGGCGCGGGTTCGATTCCCGCTACCCGCTCCAATTTATCCCTAGGCTACATTTTGCTATGAATCGAACAGCAGACTTTCTTGCTGTGCTTATTCAGCGGTTTGACGGAATTTCGATCAAAGCGTGTCGCCGATTACATTTTTTTTCCAAAGGTTTATCTTTGAAATCTCTTCATCGGTCAGTGCACGGTTATAGATAATGAACGCAAAACAGTTCATTTTTGCAAAGTCCGCAGGATTGCCCGCCGTCGCGGTTTTATAGCCAAAGCCAAGGCTGCCAACTTCATCCGACACGACCCCCTCTGATCCAAAGCTGCTTGCAGGGTTCGCTTCGGCAAGTGTTTGCCCATCAACAGTGATTT
>CAZWFE010000062.1:0-9525 GCA_964633145.1 uncultured Phaeobacter sp.
CTTCGTCTCCGCCACCCAAACTTAAGAAAATACATAAGTTTAGGCAGCTTTCGGATCGTTTCAATTTTCGGGTCCCAAGCACCTAGCCTGCGTTTTGATGTTTATTTCGTGATAGTCTGTGCGCTGCGGGTGATTGGCATGGTGATGCGTAGATCGGTGGCGGAAAATCCCAGTGATATGTTGTATTGGCCTGCTGAGACCCGCCACACATCGGAGGTGACGTCGAAATAGGCAAACGCGCGTGGACCAAGCGTCAATGTGATTTGGCGGGTTTCGCCGGCCTCTAGGTGGGTCTTGGCGAATGCCTTTAGCTCTTTTATCGGTCGGGGGATCCCAGATTCTGGGGCGCTGACATAGGTTTGTAAAACCGCGTGGCCCGAGCGTGCGCCGGTATTTTCCAAGGTACATGTGATCGACGTATGATCGCCTTGGTGGTCCAGCATCATATCGTGTATTTCAAAGCTGGTATATCCCAGCCCATGGCCAAAGGGAAACAGGGGGGCGATGCCATGTGCGTCGTAGTGGCGGTAGCCTTGGAAAACGCCCTCGGCATATTGTACGGCACCGTTTGCACCGGGATATACGGATGGATCATCATTCTGCGTCGGATTGTCAGACCATTTTTGTGGAAAACTTTGCGGTAATCGGCCCGATGGTTCGGCATCACCAAACAGCACATCGGCCAGCGCATTGCCCAATTCTTGGCCCGGATACCATGCTTGCAAAACGGCGGGCGCAGCGTCTAGCCATGGCATTTCAACGGGGCCGCCTGTTTGCAACACGATGATTGTATTTGGGTTTGCCTCCAAAACGGCACGGGCCAAATTGTTCTGTTGTTTGGGCAGGGTGATGTTTTCCAGATCCGACCCTTCGGTATCCCATTCGCCGGACCGACCAATACACAAAATAACCGTATCTGCGGCCTGCGCGGCGGTGGAGGCCTGTTCGATGGCAGCCGTTCCCAATGGTACTGACACCCCAAATCGAAACGCTGGATTGATCAGATTTGTGGCCGGAACTGTTTGGAATTGCATTTCGATCAGATAGGTTTGACCCGCAACCAGTTCAATTTCGCCTGTGCGTTCGTCGCAGCCCTCTTCGAAGAATGTGCGGCCCTTGGTCCAGTCGTCCCAAATGTCGACCACGGGGGTGCCATCGACCAATAACCGTGACCGCCCTGCGCTGTGCAGGCCAAAGGAATGGATGCCCGTTTCCTGCGCCGTATATAGAACGCGGGCGCGGCAGGAAAAATGGTTTTGACTGATTTTGCCCTGCACAGGATCGGGGAACAAAAATTCAATGGATTTTTGCAACGACATGCTGGACAAAACTGTGCCGCCCAGATCGTCAAAGGCAAAGAATTCTACCGTGATATCACCTTGGATCAGCGGTTCCCAGCGGTGGTTTTGGCAACCTGCGGCATAGGTCAAACGATCCATTCCCAGCCGATCGACCAGCCCATCCCATGGGGATATACGATAATGCGGGTTCAGCTGAGATGATCCGCCGCCCATAATCTGGGCTGTTTGGGCATTTGGTCCAATGACGGCAATGGTTTGTCCGTTGTCCGTTAGGGGCAGGATCGTATCATTTTTCAGCAATACCATCGCCTCGGCGCCCGCTTTGCGGATCAGGGCGCGGTGTTCTGGGCGGTCGTCAGTGATTTCGCGATAGGGGGGCATATCGTCCAGCACGCCCACACGTGCCATTAGGCGCAACATGTTTCGCGCACGATCGCGCACATCGTCCAATGTTGTTTCGCCTGCTGCAATCGCTTGGGCAATTTTGTCGCCGCGATCACGGGTGGGACCGGGCATTTCCAAATCTAGCCCTGCGTTGATGGTGGGGCCCGTGGTGCGCGACCCGAACCAGTCGGAGATCACGACCCCGTCAAATCCCCATTCGCCCCGCAGAACGTCTGACAGCAGCCATTTGTTTTCAGCCGTATAGGTGCCGTTTAATTTGTTATAGGATGACATGATCCCCCAAGCTTGGGCGTCTTTGACGGCCGCTTCGAATGGGCGCAGGTACACTTCGCGTAGGGTGCGTTCGTCGATTTGGGAATCGATGGTGGTGCGTTCAATTTCAGATTCGTTGCCTGCAAAATGTTTGATCGTGGGGGCGATGCCTTGGCTTTGCAGACCTTGGACATAGGCGGTGGTTAGGGCGGCGGCCAATTCGGGGTCTTCGGAAAAACATTCAAAGTTACGGCCATTTGTGACGCTGCGGTGAATGTTAACGGTGGGGGCCAGACAGACCTGTGCGCCCTTGGATTTGGTTTCTTGGCCGATGGCTTGGGCCATGTCATAGATTAGGTCTGTGTTCCATGTGGCCCCCATGGCAATGCCCACGGGAAAACAGGCGGATGACACGCGTTCGGCGCCATCTTGGAAAAACGATCCTGACCCGCGTGCGCCATTTGGCCCATCTGTGACACGCAATTTCCCGATGCCGTGTTCTGGCAATGCAGTGACAGACCAGAAATCTTCGCCCGATAACAGGGCGGCCATGTCGGCTAGGCTGAGTTGATCTAGGATATCATTGATGCGGGTTTCTAGGGATGATGTCATAATATCTGGGCCTGTGTCACAAAGAAAAGGGGGCCAGTTCACAGAGCGGCCCCCAAAGGTTTAGATGTCTAGATCCACGCAGCTACCACAATAAAGGGGGTAGACCGGCGATTGCATCAGAACAAATGTGCCTGCGCGGCATCAAAGCTAAAGGAAACAGTATCGCCCGCCTGCATGTCCGGCGATTCAGGCGATGCAAACCGGAATTTTGTGCCGTTGGGTGACATTAATTCAACCACAGTTTCGGTTCCCAAACGTTCGACCAGCGTGATTTCGCCCTTAAGCATGCCATTTGGATCCAAACGCAAATGTTGGGGACGAATGCCCAATTTTGCGGTTGATCCTGCTGGTTTGTTCTTGGACACCAAACGCACGCCTGAAATGGTCAGGCCTTCGCCAGTGAAACCAGCTGTGCCGGCATCGCTGGCAACATCGCTTAATGTCCCGTCAAAGAAATTCATTTTGGGCGAGCCTAAGAAGCTGGCCACAAATTCATTGTCGGGTTCGTTGAACAATTCCATCGGTGCGCCAACCTGCATGACTTCGCCGTCTTTCAATACGACGATTTTGTCGGCCAATGTCATTGCCTCGACTTGGTCGTGGGTCACATAGATTGTTGTTGCGCCCAGTTGTTTGTGCAGTTTGGCAATTTCCACGCGGGTGTCGTGGCGCAGCGCAGCGTCCAAGTTTGACAATGGTTCATCGAACAAGAAAACCTCGGGGTTGCGAACAATGGCACGACCAATGGCCACACGTTGACGCTGTCCACCGGACAGGGCCGCTGGACGGCGATCTAGCAGATGTTCCATTTGCAAAATACGCGCAGCGTTTTCGACACGCTCTTTGATTTCTGCTTTGGACAGTTTTTGCAAGCTAAGTGAAAAGGCCATGTTATGGAACACGGACATGTGCGGATAAAGCGCGTAGGATTGGAACACCATTGCAATACCGCGTTCAGACGGGGGCAGGTCCATAACAGGGCGATCGGCGATGACAATTTCACCAGACGTCAATGTTTCAAGCCCCGCAATCAAGCGTAGCAATGTGGATTTACCGCAGCCTGAGGGGCCAACAAATACAACGAATTCGCCCTTGTTGATTTCAAGGTTGACGTTGCGGATCACGTCCACTTGGGCAAAGGATTTGTTTACGTTATTAAGCTCAACTTGCGCCATTTAAACCTCCTCAAAGGTTGCTGTGAGAGTGTCAAAGTCAAAGCAACAGCGCAGTGTCTGTTGATCGCTTGTTCTGTCGAAAATGATTTGGCGTGGACCACCTGTCACGTCAGAAATGACATTGGCAGACATAAACGCCGGTTGTTGTTTGCGCCATGCTAGGAATTCGGCGAATTTGTTGTAAACCGATCCTTTGCGCGCGGCCTCGTCCAGTCCAGCGCTGTCCAAGTGTTGTTTTGCAACGGGCAGCCAGGTTTGATTGGCTGATGAAAACCCGCCATTTGGTTCCGATTTACGCCAAACCATTGGGGTACGGCATGTGTCGCGCCCCAAGAACACGGGCGCAAATTCAATGCCCCAGGGGTCCTGCATTTTGTCGACTGGAATATCTTGGACATCGGATAATGCCAATTCTTCGCCCATGTAAACGCAGGTGGATCCGATCAGACAGGCCTCCAACTTCAGCAACAACAGCTGCATCGCAGGGCGCTGTGCGTCGCTGAGCCCTAGGTTTTTCAACTGGCGGGTGCCAACGCGTGGGACATCGTGGTTGGAAAACGCAAAGGACAAGCGACCCGTGCCGTTAAATGCTGCGACCGCGCTGGTGATTGCATCTTTCAATCCATCGACCGACAGCCCATCCCACGCCAACAGGTTAAAGTTATACGTGGCATGCAAACGGCCCGTATCGGTAAAGGTTTGGCTGGCTTTGATTGGATCATCACCGTGCAGTTCACCCATCAAATACCGATCACCCGGATAGCTGTCAGCGCAGGCGCGATACGCTTCGCTGAATTGCTGGATGCTGGGTTGGTTTAATTGCGCGCTGTCGTGCAACTGACGGAAAAACGGCTGTTGCTGTTGCGGCAATTCCCCCAAAACGAAATCAGGATTTGCCAGATTGTTTTGATAAGGCGCGCTGTCAGCATTAATGGTGTGCACGGCATCCAAACGGAACCCATCCACGCCACGATCAAACCAGAATTTCGCAATATCAACAAAGGCCTGACGCACATCAGGGTTCGCATGATTTAGGTTTGGCTGTTCAGGCAGGAAATTGTGCAAATAATATTGCTGCCTGCGTGGTTCAAACGTCCAAGCACGCCCGCCAAAGAACGACAGCCAGTTTGTGGGTGCCGACCCATCAGGCAGGGGATCGACCCAGTGGAACCAATCCGCCTTGGGGTTGTCGCGGGATTGACGGCTTTCTTGGAACCAATCATGCTGGTCTGAACAATGTGCGGGCACAATGTCGATCATCAATTTCATACCAAGATCGTGGATTTTGGCAATCATTTGGTCAAAGTCGTCTAGCGTTCCATATTCGGGGTTGATGTCGCAATAGTCCGAGACATCATAGCCGAAATCCTTTTGCGGGGATTTGAAAAATGGGCTGATCCAAATGGCATCGACACCCAGTCCGGCGATGTAATCCAAGCGGGAAATAATACCCTGTAGATCACCAATACCATCCCCGTTGGAATCTTGGTAAGAGCGCGGATAGATTTGATAAATTACAGCGGTTTCCCACCACTTTAGTTCTGACATTCATCAGCCCCCTTTGACCGAACCGGCCAACAGGCCGCGAATGAAATAGCGTTGCATCGACAAGAACACGATCACAGGTACGACCATCGAAATGACCGCTGATGCGTTCAGCAGGTGCAGCTGGTCTTTGAACGTGCCTAGTTGTTTTTGCAAACGGATTGGGAATACCAAATCCTCGGCATTGTTTGGACCGATGTACAAAGCCACGATCAAGTCGTTCCAAACCCATAGGAATTGGAAAATACTAAACGATGCCAGGGCAGGGACAGACAATGGAACGATGATCTTGGTAAAGATTTGCAAATGGTTTGCACCATCGATACGCGCACTTTGCAGCAATTCCTTGGGCAAGCCCACGATGTAATTGCGCAGCAAATAAATCGCCAGCGGCAGGCCAAAGGCTGTGTGCGTGATCCACAGACCAGCAAAGGATTTGGACGCAACCTGACAGGTGTCGGTGACTTCGCAATCCGTCAGCCAAGAGTTCAACTGTGTGGCCCAGGATGCAAGCCCGCTAAAGCCCTGCAAAACGGGCAGAAACGCCAATTGGGTGGGCACAACCATCAACGACACGACAATCACAAACAGCCAATCACGCCCCGGAAATGACATCCATGCAAACGCATAGGCCGCAAAGGCCGCAATTGTGATCGGGATAATCGTGGCTGGAATGGTCACAATGAACGATGAAATCAACGCGTTTGGAACATTTTTATCCTCGAACAATACCTCGATATAGGCATCTGGTCCGAATGTTGGATCCTGCATAATGAACGCATCTAGGTTTTTGGCCTTGGGCGATGTCGCCTCTGGGAAGGTCCATTCAAAATCACCGTTGGACTGGAACACAAACGAACCGTCGCGCACCTCCATCGGTTCGCCGGGTTGAACCAGTTTACGGATCAGGATTGTTTTCTCTGCATTCTCTGGATCAGGCACACGACCTTTGAACAGGATTGATGTGACCTCGCCCGAGATTTCGTAATTGGTTTCTTCGGGGTTTAGGCGATCAAAAATATTGCCAGAAAAGACAACATTGTTTTGATATTCATCACCGTCATGCGTGCTGAACCTATGGCCCAGTTCGGTCGGTGTGAACGCTGTCCAGAAACCCGATGTTTTAGATGCTGTTTCGGACCGAATTGATGTTGTTACAAGGGCCACAAAAGGTACAACCCATATAAAGACGATCAGCGCCAAAACAACATGGCGTAAAGTGCGATTGATCATGCGCTTGCTCCTTTAATGACCCATTTCTTTTTGTTCGCGGCGAATGCGCCACGCGTTGAAAATCATGTTTGGGATAACCGTCAACATCAGCATCACAGCAATCGCTGCAAACAGGTTATCAACGTTATCGCCGCCGATGGACCAGTTGTTCCGCGCATTTTCCATCATCGTTGCCAACAGCAATTTGTCATCGTCATTCGCCGAAAGAGCGTAGGGGATGTCAAAGACCTTAAGTACAAGGATCACCAAGGTTGTCCAAACGACCAAAACGGTGGAATAAATCTGTGGCAGCTTGATGCGGAAAAACATTTGAAATGGGTTCGCACCGTCAATGGTGGCCGCCTCAATCGTGTCGCTGGGAACACCGCGCAGTGCGGCGGAAAAAATCACCATGGCAAAACCGGTCTGCACCCAAACCAAGATCCACATAAGGAAAAAGTTGCCCCAGAATTTCAAGTTATACAGCGGTTCGTTGTATTCAGCGCCATGACCCAACAATGCTTTGAGCAAGCCGATCTGATACGATGGTGTCAGGCCGTTTATGGTTTCTTGGGCTTGAATACCACCACCGGCAAAAATGTTGCGCCAAATAACGGCAGCACCCACAAACGAAATGGCCAGCGGGACGAAAATAAACGTCTTGGCGACGATGCCCCATTTGACCGAATCTGCCAATACAGCAATCAGTAACCCAAGGCTGATACAGACCGTCGGCACCAAAACCAACCACATCAAAGAGTTACGCATCGCCAAGCGGAACTGCAAATAACCCAAAGCATCAGGATCCCATAGGAACGCATAGTTCCGTGTTGACCATTCGCCACTGGCTTCTTGGAAGGACAGGCTTAGGGTTGAGAAGGCGGGAACCAACAAAAACAACAGCAATAATACAACCGCTGGACCGACAAAGATCCAAGGCTGGATTGCTTCGACAATCGTTGACTGGCGGCCAAGTGATCCAGGCGCACGGACACGCGCCAGACCCATGTTCAGCCAGTTCGATATGCCAAAATACAAAAAGGATACGGCCACCGCGATGATCACAGAGCGGATGGCAAAGCCAATTTTGGAAAATCGTTGAATTGTATCAAACTCTGACAGTTTCCAGGCATACTGTTCACGAAGCGACAGGCCAAGACTCGCTAGAGCATCATCTAGAGGTGCTGTTGCGATATAAGCAGTGATAGCTATGACGGGCAACAAAATGGCGATTGTTAACAGAATTGCCAAACCGTTGCTTGCGATGACGGGCTTGATCGTGCGCATGGAAATTATCCTATCCCGAGTCAAAACAAGTGAAGTGTTTATGTAGTAAGGAGCGTGAAATGCTTCACGCTCCTTACGAGTTTTTTACCAAACGGGTCGATTACTTGATCGCGTCCCAAGCAGCCTGGATGTTATCGGCTGTTGTTTGTGCGTCTTGACCGTTTGCAAAGGCTGTCATTTCTGACCAGAACGCGCCGGCGCCGATCGCACCTGGCATCAGGTCAGATGCGTCAAAGCGGAATGTTGTCGCGTTGGACAAGATTTCACCTTGCTTACGCAGCGCTGGTGTTGCGTATGCGTCCAGGTTTGCACCTTTGTGTGCTGTCAGGAATGTACCTTGTGACATCCATGCTTCGTGTGCTGACGCTTCTGTCATGAACTGGAAGAATGCACGTGTTGCAGGGCTGTCTTTGGTCATTGTCCAAAGTGTACCCGCACCCAAAACTGGATTGCCTAGGTCTTCGGATGCAAATGGAGGGAAGTAGAAGAAATCTGCTTCGCCGTTTGCAACTTCTTCGCCTTTTTTCGGGAAGAACGCAGGGATGAATGACGCTTGACGGTGCATCATGCAGCTTGCTGGTGATGAGAACAGACCCTTTGGTGCATCACCAAAGAATGTTGTTGCAACAGATGACGCTCCACCCGCAACGTAATCATCATTGCGTGAGAATTTGCCATAAAGGTTCATTGCGTTCACAACTTCTGGGCTGTTGAACGGCAGGTCATTTGATACCCAGCGGTCATAGTTCTCAGGTGTTGTTGTGCGCAGCATGATGTCTTCCATCCAGTCTGTCGCGGTCCAGCCTGTTGCGTTGCCGGATTCAACACCGATACACCATGGTGTGTTGCCGTCTGCGACCATTTGGTCGGACAGGGCGATCAACTCTTCCATTGTCGATGGGATTTCATAGCCGTTGTCTTCGAACTGCTCTGGTGAATACCAAACCAATGATTTCAGGTCCATTTTATACGCAAAGCCATAGAAATCTTTCTTGCCGTTTGCGTCTGCATATGTGCCCAGATCAACCCAAGACTGGCCCGCGCCATAGTTGTTGGCCATCCAGTTTGCCAGATCGTCGCCTAGGGGAACCAGGTGACCTTCTTTCGCCATATCACCCGCCAAACCTGGCTGTGGGAAAATCGCGATGTTTGGTGCGTTGTTGGAACGTAGGTCTGCAACGATCAACGCTGCAAAGTCACGTGAACCGGAATACTTAACAACGGCCCCAGTTGCTTTTTCAAAGCAAGAGACGGTGTTTGTCAGCATCTCTTCATCTTTGCCTTCCATCGAGCCTGCGATGGTGATCACTTCACCTTCGAAATTGCCCAGATCACCCAAAGCAGAGGGTGTGTTACAAACATCGCTGTGGCTGCCAGCATAGGCTGAGCCTGCCATCATGATGGTCGCTAGGGCAGCAGTGCCCAGAGATTTCACTTTAAAGGTCATTATTTCCTCCCCGAAATAAGATATGCGCCGAAACGCCATGACATTGATTAGATTCGAGTATCCCCGAACAATCCTTGAAACGCTACTATCCAATACGACAGTGGTCAACGTACTGTGTGCATAAAGTCAAAAAACTGGTAGCGCAAACAGTTTTTTCTAGCATGATAGTCATGTAGCTTAAAATCCAAATGATATCAGTTTCTTAGGATAAAAATCCTCCCTGTGAAAAGATCAGCGGGCGTCCTTGTCCTGTGGTCAGTCCGTATACTTTTCCGATAATGATTGTGTG
>CAZWFE010000063.1:0-8686 GCA_964633145.1 uncultured Phaeobacter sp.
TGGTGCGGGTGGAGGGACTTGAACCCCCACGCCGTTAGGCGCCAGAACCTAAATCTGGTGCGTCTACCAATTTCGCCACACCCGCACTGCCAAAGCATCGCTTTGTTGCAGGCGACTTAGCAAATGATTTTGCCAAGCACCAGACCCAAAATGCGTTTTTTATGAAATTTTTCTGCCCATAGTCAGGGCATGCAATACGTCTGGCAATTCGTCCGTGATCCAACCCGATCCTTTGAATCACGCCCGCACTGGACAGCCGATCATGCCCAGCCAGCCCGATATCGGCCCAACGCATATCGCCACACGCCTGCGGTCCCCGCGCCGGCGCGTGACCGGTTTTCTAGCGGTGAAATGTCACCGTCATATCCGCAGGAAAAACGGACCCCAAGGCGTGACCTCTGTCATAATTGGCCTACGCATCTGGTGGCAATTTGGCGGTATCACCCCATGACTAGACCTGCACATCCGCGCCCTGTTCCAACAACAACGGTACAATCGCGGCGCGTTCAATATCGCGCATCCCTTGGGCCGTGACCAAAATTTGGGACGATGGGCATTTCATAGCCGATTCATTTCCGCACATTTTTTAATCACTTTGCCTAATTTTTAACAAACGATCTTTGCTGATGCCAAAAATTTGGACATTTTTTTCCAACTCTTCTAGGACGCGCCACAACAACATGATTAACAGGGCCCAGCATCACCCAAGTGAGGAGACCAGAATGAAAAAGATCGAAGCAATCATCAAGCCCTTTAAACTTGATGAGGTCAAAGAAGCGCTTCAGGACGTTGGTGTTCAGGGCCTTTCGGTGATCGAAGTCAAAGGATTTGGCCGCCAAAAGGGCCACACCGAATTGTATCGTGGCGCCGAATATGTGGTCGATTTCTTGCCCAAGGTGAAAATTGAAATCGTCCTTGACGACGACCAAGTTGACAACGCCATCGAAGCCATCATCGACGCTGCAAAGACTGAAAAAATTGGCGACGGTAAAATTTTTGTCAGCACCATCGAACAAGCCATTCGCATTCGTACCGGTGAATCCGGTTCGGACGCACTGTAACACATCACATATTTTCCAAAGAGAGGACATGACATGAGCGCACAAGACTTGCTCAAAATGATCGCAGACGAAGGGGCGGAATACCTAGACGTCCGTTTCACTGATCCACGCGGCAAATTGCAACACGTGACCGTAATCGTTGACGAAGTTGACGAAGGCTTCATCGAAGAAGGCTTCATGTTCGACGGTTCATCCATCGCAGGTTGGAAATCCATCGAAGCATCAGACATGAAACTGATGATCGACACAGCCTCTGCTTATGTCGATCCGTTCTATGCTGAAAAAACCATCTGTGTGCATTGTTCCGTTGTCGAACCCGACACAGGCGAAGCGTACACACGCGACCCACGCTCAACCGCACAAAAAGCAGAATCCTATCTGAAATCATCCGGTATCGGTGATGTGGCTTACTTCGGCCCAGAGGCAGAATTTTTCTTGTTTGACGACGTTCGCTATTCCGTAACACCATCCAAAGTGTCCTATCAAATCGACGCAGAAGATGCGGCATGGAACACAGACGCGGAATTCGAAACAGGCAACCTAGGCCACCGTGCAGGTCACAAAGGCGGCTACTTCCCCGTCAACCCAATCGACGCAGGCCAGGACATCCGTGGCGAAATGCTGTCGACCATGAAACGCATGGGCATCAAAGTTGACAAACACCACCACGAAGTGGCCTCTGCTCAGCACGAATTGGGCATGATTTTCGGCACATTGACAGCACAGGCTGACAATCTGCAAAAATACAAATATGTCATCCACAACGTGGCACATGCCTACGGCAAATCGGCCACATTCATGCCAAAACCAATGGCAGGTGACAACGGTTCCGGTATGCACGTGAACATGTCCATCTGGAAAGACGGCAAACCCTTGTTCGCAGGCGACCAATACGCCGATCTGTCTATGGAAGCGCTGTATTTCATCGGCGGTGTTCTGAAACACTCAAAATCCTTGAACGCACTGACAAACCCATCCACCAACAGCTATAAACGCTTGGTCCCCGGTTTTGAGGCCCCCGTTCTGCGCGCCTATTCCGCACGCAACCGCTCTGGCTGTGTCCGTATCCCATGGACAGAAAACCCCAAAGCAAAACGCGTCGAAGCACGCTTCCCCGACCCAGCCGCAAACCCATACCTGTGCTTTGCTGCACTGTTGATGGCCGGCCTTGACGGGATCAAAAACAAAATTCACCCAGGTGAAGCAATGGACAAAAACCTGTACGATTTGCCTGCCGAAGAATTGGCAGAAATCCCAACAGTGTGTGGTTCACTGCGTGAAGCGATGCAAGCGCTGCGCGAAGACCATGAATACCTGTTGGCCGGTGACGTCTTTACCAAAGACCAAATCGAAGCCTATATCGCTTTGAAAGAAGAAGAGAACCAGTCATACGAAATGACACCGCACCCCGTAGAATACGCGCTGTACTACAGCTGCTAATTCGGGCGCATCTCAACACATCAAGGCCTCCAATGAAATTGGGGGCCTTTTTGTTTTTCGCGCAAATTAATCCACGCGCAAACGTGTTCCGCAGGTCGCGCGGGACAATACGCAAACCCACGACGGACCCAGCAGCCGTGATAGAATTCAGCTCCGATCCGTGCTTCTAACCGTGCTTCTAACCGTGGCTTTCATTTTTGCAAAAATACTCAAATCCCCTCCGTCGCAAACCGGTAATCCAGACCTTCGACAGACCTACAATGGCAATTCACCAACGCTCTCACGCGCTACAACCATGGTATGGATCCCAAACACAACCGCCTGTGTTTTCGGCAATCGAATCAATGTTTGGCGTTCGGATCTTACATAGTCCACATTTGCCAATTGCGACCGATCTTGGACCGAATGATGCCCATCGGGCTGAAACAATTCAGGATCACGATAATATAGCGCATTGAACCGCCACATCGGTGCATCGCTGCGTATGGCATCAAACAACCGCTGCACACGCTTTGCAATGCTGTCATCATAGGGGGCCACAGTGTCATGAATGCCCGTCAAAGGGCGCATAAATTTGTCCGATAATCGCCATGAGGCGGGAAAACATAAAACAGCCGCCGATAGCAGATGTTCATCCCCCTCTTTTTGCAAAATACAAAAATCGTTTTGTACAATCGCGCCCAAACACAGCAGCGGATCAGACCAATCTAGTGCAACCCTTTGTCCATCGGGACACACCACCTCTGTGTCGCTCACCACAAAATCGCTGTGCTTGGCAATAAATTGCAAAACCTGTTCTAACAGCTCGCGCACAGCAGGCAGAGCGCGCGCATCGCATGCAATCACATCGTCGCGCCGCTGTAACATCAAATCCCGACGTAATGCCATCTGTGCGCCATAGGCATCATCAACCCACAACCAATCCTCTGGGTCCAGCACCATCATCCCGGGCAAAGGCCGCGGTTGTGTGACATCGAATGGAATATGTGATTGCAAAATGACTGGCATCACTGGATTTAATACCAAGTGGTCCGCCCAAACAAGGCGAATTTCGCCAAAAATCATGTCGCAAATTGGCGCGCACCGGGATGAATTCGGTCTGACACTGAATTCAGTTTGCAAACAGGATGTGCCCATGAACACACATTTTAGCGAAACCCGCAAAATTGATCCAACCCGTGGATCAAAAACCGCTGATAACACGCCAAACAACCAAGATCGCGTTGAAATTGGCCCCACCCAACTGGCCTATGGCGAATGGGCGGCGGCAGGGTTGGAATTGCCGGATTTGCAAGCCATGCGGGCCTTTCGCCACAAACGATTGGTCGATCACATCAACGCGCGTGGATATGGCGGGGTATTGGTCTTTGACCCGCTCAACATCCGGTATGCGACTGACAGCACCAATATGCAGCTGTGGAACACACATAACCCGTTTCGCGCACTGTTGGTTTGTGCCGATGGCTATATGGTGATTTGGGATTATAAAAATTCGCCCTTTTTGTCGGAATTTAACCCCTTGGTGCGCGAACAGCGCTCGGGCGCGGATTTGTTTTATTTTGATCGCGGCGACAAAGTTGACGTGGCGGCGGATAAATTATCCAATGAAATCCGTATCCTGATTGCTGAACATGGCGGCGGCAATATGCGCTTGGCGGTTGATAAAATCATGCTGCATGGCCTGCGCGCGCTAGAAGCGCAGGGTTTCCAAGTGATGGAGGGCGAGGAATTGACCGAAAAAGCCCGATCCATCAAGGGCCCCGACGAAATCAAAGCCATGCGTTGCGCATCGCATGCCTGCGAAACCGCCGTCGCCGCCATGGAACAGGCCGCCCGCGCCGGTGTTCCCAATGGCAACATGAGCGAAGATGACATCTGGGCCGTGTTACACGCCGAAAACATCCGCCGCGGCGGGGAATGGATTGAAACGCGTCTGCTGACATCAGGGCCCCGCACAAACCCATGGTTTCAAGAATGCGGCGGACGCATTGTGCAAAACAATGAAATCGTGGCCTTTGACACCGATCTGATCGGATCCTATGGCATTTGCGTCGATATCAGCCGCACATGGTGGATCGGCGATGATGCCCCCCGCCCCGATATGGTATCGGCCATGCAGCATGCCCATGACCACATCATGACCAATATGCACATGCTAAAACCGGGGGTGCATATGCGCGATTTGACGTTTAACGCCCATCAACTGGCCCCGCAGTATCAAAAACAGAAATATGGCTGCCTGATGCACGGTGTGGGTCTGTGTGATGAATGGCCCCTGATTGCCTATCCTGATAATTTTGTCCAAGGGGCCTATGATTATCACCTTGAGGCCGGCATGGTTTTATGTGTCGAAGCCTTGGTCAGCCCCGAGGGAGGCGATTTTTCCATCAAGCTTGAGGATCAGGTTTTGATCACCGAAACAGGCTACGAAAACCTGACGCGCTATCCCTTTGATGATCGTTTGATGGGCCGCGCCTAGGGCGTTTCGCTGTCTGCGCGAATTTCAATCGTATTTTCGCGCAGCCAATCAAACACCTCATCCCGACGGGTGCGCGCGATTGGGATTTCTATCCCGCGCACGCTTAGCACCGATTTCAGCCCCCGATCCACCGCAAAATCAATCACATCGCGCCGCACCCAATAGGATCGGTGGGGCTGGATACTGGGGATGTCAGCCAATATAAACATCAAATCACGCAGTCTTGAGCGTTCGGCCACATCCCCATGGATTGTCGCCATACAGACATGATGTTCACGCCCTTGGATGTATAATAATTCATCTATTTCAACGTCTTGCGATCCGATCCTACCAGATTGCAACCGCGGTGTTTCTATGGCGATGCTGCCAAAGACATAGCGGTGATAAAACCATTCGAACGCAAACACGCTCAGCATTGAAAACACCGCATTGGTCCAAAGCCCCGCGCTGTCGCGTGCGGTGGCCGTGGGGGTCGTGTAATGCGTCACCACACCTTGGAACACCATCGCAACCGCCAAGGCTGCGACAACACCCCAGCCGGCGGGATAAATCACATATGCCTTGGACGCCTGAAAATTGCCGGCCAACGTCACAAAAACATAATGCGAACAGACATAAAACAGGGTGACAACCAAGGTCATCGCACCTTGCACCGCCCAGTCGCGTGGGCTTTGCAAATCGGTCCCAGCGACCGGCCACAACAAAAAATAAATGATCACGCAATAGCCCCAATATGATGGCATCCGCGCGACTTGTCTTAATTTTTCAAAATTGGTTTCCAAGTTTTCACACATTGGAAATGTAATAACGACCTTTAAATCTGAATTTTTCAAAATCTACACCCACCCGTTCACTTTTGCCTAAATCCCAGAAAAAACTAGCAACGTCAAATACCTTTGTTGCATGAAATCAGGTAAAATTTTTGATAACGATCCCAGATCTTGTCGCGGGGTCAAATAACCGTTAAACGCATGCTCAAAGCGCAAAAGAAAGGTTTTCCACATGATCCCCCGCTATTCCCGCCCTGAAATGGTTGCAATTTGGTCACCAGAAACGAAATTCCGAATTTGGTACGAAATTGAAGCACACGCCTGTGATGCCATGGCCGATTTGGGTGTGATCCCGCGCGAAAATGCCGATGCCGTGTGGAAAGCCAAAGATGTCGAGTTCGACGTCGCCCGCATCGACGAAATCGAAGCGGTGACAAAACATGACGTCATCGCATTTTTGACCCATCTGGCCGAACACGTCGGATCGGATGAGGCCCGTTTCGTACACCAAGGCATGACCAGTTCCGACGTGTTGGACACCTGTTTTAACGTCCAGTTGGTGCGTGCAGCGGATATTTTGATCGCAGATATGGAAAAATTGCTGGCAGCCCTGAAACGTCGTGCCATTGAACACAAAGACACCGTTCGCATTGGCCGCAGCCACGGTATCCACGCCGAACCCACGACTATGGGTCTGACATTTGCACGCTTTTACGCGGAAATGGATCGCAACATGCGCCGTTTGCAAACCGCCCGCGCGGAAATTGCAACCGGTGCGATTTCGGGTGCGGTTGGCACATTTGCCAATATTGACCCCCGCGTCGAAGAACATGTTTGCGAAAAACTGGGTCTGGAACCTGAACCCATTTCCACCCAAGTGATCCCGCGCGACCGCCACGCGGCGTTCTTTGCCGCGTTGGGCGTGGTGGCCAGTTCCATCGAAAACATCGCGATCGAAGTGCGCCACATGCAACGCACCGAAGTGCTGGAAGCAGAAGAGTTTTTCAGCGCGGGCCAAAAGGGCTCATCAGCCATGCCACACAAACGCAACCCCGTTTTGACCGAAAACCTGACCGGTCTGGCGCGTTTGGTGCGTATGTCTGTGGTGCCGGCCATGGAAAACGTGGCGCTGTGGCATGAACGCGATATTTCGCACAGCTCGGTCGAACGCAACATCGGTCCAGACACAACCATCACCTTGGATTTTGCACTGGCGCGTTTGACATCCGTGGTTGATAAATTGGTCATCTATCCGCAAAACATGTTGGACAACATGAATAAATTCCGCGGTCTGGTTATGTCGCAACGTGTGTTGCTGGCCCTGACCCAAGCGGGCGTCAGCCGCGAAGATTCCTATCGTCTGGTCCAACGCAACGCGATGAAGGTCTGGGAACAAGGCGCAGATTTCAAAACCGAATTGCTGGCCGATGCGGATGTCACAGCCGTGCTTTCGCCCGCCGAAATCGAGGAAAAATTCGACCTAGGATATCACACCAAACACGTAGACACGATTTTCAAACGTGTCTTCGGAACGGAATAATCCAAAACTGAATAATCCAAAATGGCCCACCTGAAACATGGTGGGCTTTTTTAGAATCGCAGATTGTGATATGGATGACCCATAGTTTTTTATGAGGTGTGTGATGAAATATTTCGTAACTGCATTCGTATTCATGGCGTCATTGGCCCCTGCTTGGGCTTGCCCCAAACACGAAACAACGGCGCAGTCGTGCATGACTGGCTATGTTTGGGACGCAGAACAAAGCCAATGCGTGGCGCAAATAACAGGCTAATCCCAATATATTAGCAAAGATTTAACCCATGGCTTCTAAACCTTGGATCATATCCGATCCAAGGTTTTTTTATGTCCGCGCTGAAAGAAATTTCCAACCGCCCCCCATTGTCGCGCCAGCAAAAGGCCGCGATTGTTGTTCGTTTTTTGATGCAAGAGGGCGCCGATATTGACCTCAGCACGCTGCCCGAACCCCTGCAGGCGGCCCTGACCCAAGAAATTGCCAATCTGCGTCTGATTGATCGCGAAACATTGGCCGATGTGGTCACCGAATTTGCCGGCGAATTGGACAGCATCGGCATCGCCGCCAAGGGCGGCTTGGGCGAGGCATTGCAATTACTGGACGGCAAGATCACCCGCGACACCGCAAAGCGCCTGCGCCAAGACGCAGGTGTGCGCCTGTTCGAAGATCCATGGCCCCGCATCCGTGCCCTGCCCAACGATGAATTGATCCCCCTGCTTGACCAAGAAACCGTCGAGGTGGCCGCCGTTATCCTATCGAAACTGCCCGTGTCAAAGGCCGCGGAAATTTTATCAAACCTGCCAGGGGATCGCGCACGGCGGATCAGTTTTGCTATATCTATGACAGATGCCGTAACCCCCATTGCCGTAGACCGCATTGGTCAGGTGATTTTGGCCCAGATTGACAATCGCCCCGAACGCGCCTTTGCCGAACGGCCCGAGGACCGGATTGCCGCGATCCTGACGGCCGCGGATGATCGTTTACGCGAAGATGTGTTGAACGGGTTGCGCGACAGCGAACCGGAATTGGCGCAGCGCGTTGAACAGGCAATATTCACATTTGATCTGATCCCAACGCGTATCGCGGCAACTGATGTTCCCAAGGCCCTGAAAACGGCCGATGTCGGCGATCTGACGCTGGCCTTGGCCTATGCGCAATCCACTGGGCAAACCCAGATTACCGAATTCATTTTGGACAACCTGCCCAAACGCTTGCGCGCCAGCATCGAAGAAGAGCTGCAAGCAATCGACACTGTGTCCCCAAAACAGGGCAGCGCCGCACAAACCCGCGTGGTTGGGTCCATCCAGAATCAGATTTCATCAGGCGATGTCAGCCTGATCCAGTCCGATCCGGACTGAACCGAAATTATCGTGCCAGTTTTTACAGAGCCAGTGTTTACAG
>CAZWFE010000064.1:0-8628 GCA_964633145.1 uncultured Phaeobacter sp.
GCCGGTTCGTCAGAATCGGCTTGTTGTTATTTTGCGTAAGCAACTCACATATCCACCGGATCACAGGGTGACCCAAAATAGGGGCCTGCTGGTGTTTGAAGAAGGAAGATGGCTATGAAAGCCCAAGAATTGCGTGACAAAACGCCCGATCAGCTTCGTGAAGAGCTGGCATCCTTGAAGAAAGAATCGTTCAACCTGCGTTTTCAGCAGGCGACTGGTCAGTTGGAAAACACGGCACGTATGCGCGCCGTAAAGCGTGACACTGCACGTGTTTTGACCATTTTGAACGAAAAAGCTGCAGTAGCGGCAGAGTAAGGAGCCTGAGATATGCCTAAACGAATCCTACAAGGTGTTGTTACCTCTGACGCGAACGCACAAACTGTAACTGTTTCGGTTGAACGTCGTTTCAAGCACCCAGTTTTGCAGAAAACAATTCGTAAGTCGAAAAAGTATCGTGCTCATGATGAGCACAATACATTCAAAGTTGGAGACAGCGTTCGCATCATCGAATGTGCGCCAAAATCCAAAACCAAGCGTTGGGAAGTTCTGACAGCGTAAGCTGTTGGTTCCCAATTAAACGAAACCCTGGGGGATATTCCCCTGACAATGGTCAGGCAACCCCATAGGTCGGGAGACACAACATGATCCAGATGCAAACAAATCTGGATGTTGCTGACAACTCTGGCGCACGCCGAGTACAGTGCATCAAAGTGTTGGGTGGTTCCAAGCGTAAATACGCATCCGTAGGCGACGTTATCGTCGTTTCGGTTAAGGAAGCCATTCCACGTGGCCGTGTGAAAAAAGGTGACGTCCGCAAGGCCGTCGTCGTACGCACAGCAAAAGAAGTTCGTCGCGAAGATGGCACAGCCATCCGTTTCGATTCAAACGCAGCTGTTATTTTGAACAACGCCGGTGAGCCAGTTGGCACACGTATTTTTGGCCCAGTTGTTCGCGAACTGCGTGCGAAAAACTTCATGAAAATCATTTCTTTGGCACCGGAGGTTCTGTAATGGCTGCAAAACTTCGTAAAGGTGATGAAGTGGTCGTTTTGGCTGGTAAGGATAAAGGCAAAAAAGGCACTATCGCCTCTGTCGATCCAAAGTCAAACAAAGCGGTCGTTGATGGTGTGAACATGGCTGTTCGTCACCAGCGTCAAACACAAACCACCCAAGGTGGTCGTGTGCCAAAGGCGATGCCCATCGATCTGTCGAACTTGGCATTGTTGGATAAAAACGGCAAAGCAACCCGTGTTGGCTTCAAAGTAGAAGACGGCAAAAAGGTTCGCGTTGCAAAAACGACAGGGGATGTCATCGATGCTTGATAATGCAAACTACACCCCACGTTTGAAAGCCGCGTTCAAAGACAGTATCCGTGCTGCTTTGAAAGAAGAGTTCGGTTATACAAACGACATGCAAATCCCACGTTTGGACAAAATCGTTCTGAACATCGGTTGCGGTGCAGAAGCTGTAAAAGACAGCAAGAAAGCAAAATCCGCACAAGAGGATCTGTCGACAATCGCAGGTCAGCACGCTGTTGTGACCAAGGCAAAGAAATCGATCGCGGGTTTCCGTGTTCGTGAAGAAATGCCATTGGGTGCGAAAGTAACGCTGCGCGGCGATCGTATGTACGAATTCCTAGATCGTTTGATCACGGTTGCTATGCCACGTATCCGCGACTTCCGCGGTGTATCTGGTAAATCATTTGACGGTCGTGGCAACTATGCCATGGGTATCAAAGAGCACATCGTATTCCCAGAAATCGATTTCGATAAAATCGACGAAGCCTGGGGCTTGGATATCGTAATCGCCACAACCGCGAAAACCGACGCGGAAGCAAAAGCGCTGTTGAAGCTATTCAACATGCCTTTCAACAGCTGATCCGCGGGAAGGAATAAGACATGGCTAAAAAAGCAATGATCGAACGCGAAAAGAAGCGCGCACGTTTGGTGGAAAAATACGCCGCAAAACGCGCAGAGCTTAAAGAGATCGCGAATGATGAGAGCCGCCCAATGGAAGAGCGTTTCAAAGCGCGTCTTAAATTGGCAAAATTGCCGCGCAACTCTGCGGCGAACCGTATGCACAACCGTTGTCAGCTGACAGGTCGTCCGCACGCTTACTACCGTAAGCTAAAGATTTCTCGTATCGCGCTACGCGAACTTGGATCTGCGGGCCAGTTGCCTGGCGTTGTCAAGTCAAGCTGGTAAGGGAGAGAAGTTATGAACGATCCTATCGGCGATATGCTGACACGCATCCGCAACGCTCAAATGCGTGGTAAATCAACTGTTGCAACACCTGCATCAAAGTTGCGCGCATGGGTTTTGGATGTTCTTCAGGACGAAGGTTACATCCGCGGCTATGACAAGCAAACTGGTGGCAATGGTCACCCAGAAATCGTAATCAGCCTGAAGTACTTTGATGGTGAGCCTGTGATCCGCGAACTAAAGCGCGTTTCAAAGCCTGGCCGTCGTGTTTACCTTGGTGTGAAAGAAATCCCATCTGTCCGTCAGGGCCTTGGCGTTTCTATCGTATCTACACCAAAAGGCGTCATGTCGGATGCAAACGCTCGTGCCAACAATGTTGGTGGCGAAGTGCTTTGCACCGTATTCTAAGGAGGACTGGAAATGTCTCGCATTGGTAAAAAACCGGTCGAGCTGCCCTCAGGTGTTAGCGCATCTGTGTCCGGTCAGACCATCGAAATCAAAGGCCCAAAGGGAACACGCAGCTATACAGCGACTGACGATGTGACAATCACATTGGAAGACAATGTTGTGACTGTGACACCTCGTGGTAAGTCCAAGCGCGCGCGTCAGCAGTGGGGCATGAGCCGCACAATGGTGGCAAACTGCGTCAAAGGCGTTACTGACGGCTTCAAAAAAGAGCTTGAGATCAACGGCGTTGGTTATCGTGCTCAGTTGCAGGGCAACGTATTGAAGTTGAACCTGGGACTGTCACATGACGTGAATTTTGATATCCCATCAGACGTGACTGTGCAGTCTCCTAAGCAGACTGAGATCACGATTGAAGGTATCGACTCACAACGTGTTGGCCAAGTTGCGGCGAATATTCGTGAATGGCGTAAGCCTGAGCCATACAAAGGCAAAGGTATTATGTACAAAGGCGAGTATATCTTCCGCAAAGAAGGCAAGAAGAAGTAAGGACGTTAGAGATGGCAAACAGCAAAAGACAACTGTTCTTGAAGCGCCGCTTGCGCGTTCGGAACAAACTTCGTGCGGTAAATGCTGGTCGGGTTCGCCTGTCAGTTCACCGCAGCAACAAAAACATCAGCTGTCAGTTGATCGACGACGTAAAGGGTATCACCATTGCGTCAGCCTCAAGCTTGGAAAAAGCTTTGGGTGTTGTTGGAAAAAACAACGTCGAAGCCTCTGCGAAAGTTGGCGCAGCCTTGGCCGAACGTGCCAAAGCGGCCGGCATCGAAGAGTGCTATTTCGATCGCGGCGGTTTCCTCTTTCACGGTGGTGTCAAGGCTTTGGCCGACGCTGCGCGTGAAGGTGGACTGAAGTTCTAAGGAGACGAAATAATGGCAAGAGAACCAAAACAACGCCGCGAAGATGCGGCCCCCGAGTTCGCCGATCGTCTCGTTGCGATCAACCGTGTATCAAAGACCGTAAAAGGTGGTAAGCGTTTTGGCTTTGCTGCTTTGGTGGTAGTTGGTGACCAAAAGGGCCGCGTCGGCTTTGGTAAAGGTAAAGCCAAAGAAGTACCTGAGGCGATCCGCAAGGCCACTGAGCAAGCCAAGCGTAACCTAATTCGTGTTCCACTACGCGAAGGCCGCACTTTGCACCATGACACCCAAGGTCGTCACGGCGCTGGTAAGGTTGTGATGCGCACTGCACCTACAGGTACAGGTATCATCGCAGGTGGTCCGATGCGTGCTGTATTCGAAATGCTAGGCGTACAAGACGTTGTTGCGAAATCAATTGGGTCACAAAACCCATACAACATGATCCGCGCAACTTTGGACGGTCTGCAAAGCGAAATGAGCCCACGCATGGTCGCACAGCGTCGCGGTAAAAAAGTTGCGGATATTCTGCGCAAGGAAGAAGCACCTTCCGCAGAAACTGCAGAAGCGTAAGGAGATCTGAATCATGGCAAAAACGATTGTCGTAAAACAAGTCGGATCACCAATCCGCCGTCCTGCTGTTCAACGCAAGACTTTGATTGGCCTTGGCTTAAACAAGATGAACAAGACACGCGAACTTGAGGATACACCATCCGTTCGTGGTATGGTCGCCAAGATCCCGCATCTGGTCGAAATCATCGAAGAGCGCGGTTAATCCGATCTTGATAAATTCAAAAATGCCCCGCCGATTTGCGGGGCATTTTCATTTCTAGGTAAAATAGTATATTATTCTTACTTAAAGTAAGGGTTCACGTACATTTTAGTAGCTGCAACTAGACCAATAGAGGGAATTTACATGATGTTCCCAGAGTTGATTATATTGTAGAAGGGTGTCCAAGATTCGATTGCGTTCTATTGTAACTGTGTTATGTAATCTGAGAGATGATGATGGATTTTTATTTGCCCGTATTGGTTGTTGTATTAATGGCCGGCTTGATTGTATTGACCAAGCCACTGCATATTCATGTCACCGCCAAGGGTCATAACGGTACGGCGCGACAGTCCTCACATCAATTACCGACACCTCGGATCGGCGGAATTTGCCTGATTTCTGGCTATATTGCGGGTCTATTCGTGCTGCCGCCGGCCGCATTCGAAATTGCTGTCGTGCTTGGTATATCTGCAATCCCCGTCTTTCTTGGCGGCTTGGGCGAAGATACGGGTTTCGATATCAGTCCTAAAAAACGGCTGTTGTTATCGTTTGTATCCGCCGGCATTGCGATTGCGTTATCCGGTGTTTGGATTACCGATACTGGACTGCCTGCGTTGTCATTTTTGACGTTTACCCCAGTAGCTGCGATTGCCTTTACAATTATCTTGACGGGTGGCATTTCGCATGCGGTCAATCTGATTGATGGATTAAATGGCCTTGCAATGGGGGTGTCGATGATGATCGCCTTGGGCCTTGCCGGATTGGCGTTTTCTGTGGATGATCAGGCGGTCGGTGGTATTGCACTGTTGGTGACCGCCATAATTGCTGGTTTGCTGGTCTTTAATTACCCGTGGGGGAAAATTTTCTTAGGGGACGCTGGCGCATATTCGATCGGTCATGTGTTGACCTGGATTGGGATTATATTGATCGCCAGAAATCCCGAAGTTGCGCCCTTTGCGGTACTGTTGATGTTTTTTTGGCCTATCATGGATATGTTGTTTGCCATTGCTCGGCGTGTTTTGGCGGGGCGTCCCGTTGATCGTCCTGACCGTTTGCATTTCCATCAACTGACCATGCGTGCAATTGAATTGGTGCTGTTTGGGCGTAAACGCCGTGCAATCTCAAACCCACTGGCCACCTTGGTTGTTGTGCCACTGGCTTCTGTTCCGATTTTTGCTGCACAGGGGTTGTTGTACGACAATTCGTTGTCAGCGATGGTCTTTGGCGCGTTTTGTCTTGGCTATGTCGTGTGCTATGTCTGTGCGTTAATGTGCGCACGGCGGTTTGCGCGGGTCGGACACCGCCGCCGCGCGTAATCACCTTTTTCGTCACTGTTTGTGCTTGCTAACACTTGGCATGGGCGTTATACCGCGCGGGTGGTTGAAATCCACAAGAATCGAAACAATACCGTGTTTGTCCCCTTTGTCGCACATCGGGGGATAGTTCCGGTCAAGGAGAAGCGACATGAAATTACATGAATTGCGCGATAACGAAGGCGCCGTACGCAAGAAAAAACGCGTAGCACGTGGTCCAGGTTCTGGCAAAGGTAAAACTGCCGGCCGTGGTATCAAAGGTCAAAAATCACGCTCAGGCGTTGCGATCAACGGCTACGAGGGCGGTCAAATGCCATTGTACCAACGTTTGCCTAAACGTGGTTTCAACAAACCAAACCAAAAGAAATTCGCAGTTGTGAACCTAGGTTTGATCGAAAAATTCATCGAAGCCGGCAAATTGGACGCAAAAGCAGAAATCAACGAAGATGCGTTGGTCGCATCTGGCTTGGTACGTCGTAAATTGGACGGCATCCGCGTTTTGGCCAAGGGTGAAATTTCATCCAAAGTTACATTGAATGTTACTGGTGCCTCAAAATCAGCTGTTGAGGCAGTTGAAAAAGCGGGCGGTTCAATCACAACCAAGGCGGCCGCAGCCGAATAAGACCTTGTGTGCGGCAGTATGCCCGCTTACATAAGTCTTAGTTTTCCATTTTAACGCCGCCAGAGCTTGGAAAACGCTCTTGGCGGCGTTTTTAATTAAGAGAGATCCGATGGTATCTGCAGTAGAACAAATGGCAGCCAACACCAGCTGGGCCGCATTGGGCAAAGCAACTGAGCTGCGCAACCGCATCCTTTTTACTTTGGGTTTGTTAATCGTCTATCGATTGGGCACCTTTATTCCTGTTCCGGGGATTGATGGCTCAGCCTTGCGCGAATTTATGGCACAGGCGCAAACCGGGATCGGTGGCATGTTGACCATGTTTACCGGCGGTGCATTGGGTCGCATGGGTATTTTTGCCCTTGGCATTATGCCTTATATCACAGCTTCTATCGTTGTTCAGCTGATGACCGCAATGGTGCCAGCGCTGGAACAGCTGAAAAAAGAAGGTGAGCAAGGCCGTAAAAAAATTAACCAATATACACGCTATGGCACAGTGTTTTTGGCAACGTTTCAGGCCTATGGACTTGCGGTTAGCTTAGAGGCTGGCGAACTTGTCACCGACCCAGGCCTGTTTTTCCAGGCATCGTGCGTGATCACATTGGTTGGGGGTACCATGTTCCTAATGTGGTTGGGTGAACAAATTACGGCGCGCGGTATTGGCAACGGTATTTCGTTGATCATCTTTGTCGGTATTATTGCCGAACTGCCTGCAGCCTTGGCCCAATTCTTTGCATCGGGTCGTTCAGGTGCGATTAGCCCTGCCGTGATTATCGGCGTTATTGTGATGGTCATTGTGACGATTGCATTCGTCGTGTTCATGGAACGGTCTTTGCGCAAGGTGACAATCCAATATCCACGCCGTCAAGTCGGCATGAAGATTATGGAAGGCCAGAATTCGCATTTGCCGATCAAAGTAAACCCAGCGGGCGTTATCCCAGCCATCTTTGCATCGTCTTTGCTGCTATTACCAAATACCATTTCCACGTTTTCAGGCGGATCAACCAGCCCTGTAATGTCATTCATCTTGGCGTATTTTGGTCCAGGCCAACCGCTATATTTGTTGTTCTTTACAGCAATGATCGTTTATTTTGCGTATTTCTATACCCACAACGTTGCATTCAAGGTTGATGATGTTGCTGACAATCTGAAAAACCAAAACGGATTTGTACCTGGCATTCGCCCCGGCAAAAAGACCGCGGAACACCTAGAGTATGTGGTAAATCGCGTGCTTGTTCTGGGTGCTGCCTATCTTGCGGCCGTATGTTTATTGCCAGAGGTCCTAAGAGGACAGTTCGCAATACCGTTTTACTTTGGGGGGACTTCGGTTCTGATCGTCGTCTCTGTTACCATGGATACCATTCAGCAGGTTCAGTCACACCTATTGGCACACCAATACGAAAGCTTGATCCAGAAATCTCAGCTGCGTGGTAAGGGAAAGACACGAAAGAAGAGAGGACCAGCACGTCGATGAATATTATCCTATTAGGCCCACCGGGCGCAGGTAAAGGAACCCAAGCCCGCCACCTAGAAGAAACACGTGGCATGGTTCAGCTGTCAACTGGTGATATGCTGCGCGAGGCGCGGACATCAGGCACCGACATGGGCAAAGTTGTCGCCGAAGTCATGGATCGTGGCGAATTGGTCACCGATGATATTGTGATCGGCTTGATCCGTGAAAAACTGGAACAGGGATCAACAGGGGGCTTCATTTTTGATGGGTTCCCACGGACCCTGCCACAGGCAGACGCCCTAGAGCAGCTGATGTCCGAGGTCGGTCAATCCTTGGATGTTGTGGTCGAAATGCAGGTAGATGATGCGGCATTGGTCGCGCGGATCACTGGGCGTTCGACCTGCGGTGGTTGCGGCGAAGTTTATCATGACCAAACCAAGCCTTGGCCTGCTGATGGCAAATGTTCGAACTGTGGTTCCGATGACGTGAAACGCCGCGCGGACGATAACGAAGACAGCCTTCGCACACGCCTGATGGAGTACTATAAGAAAACCTCTCCGCTGATCGGATATTACTATGCCAAAGGTAATTTGAAATCCATCGACGGATTGGCGAGCATCGAAGATGTGCGCACAAGTTTGTCGGATGCTTTGGGCAAATAAAGTTTTGGCAGACTGACACCCGTCGGTTTGCCATCTAACGTGTATTGTTAGAAATGTCGTGTCGTACTTGACCTTTATGGCAAAACTATCTATGCACCCTCATCTCGTACGAGAATCAAACATCGGGGTTTTTCCCCGGATCACCTGATCAGCTTAAGCCCCACGGATGTGACCTGGGGCTTTATGTTGTGAAAAAAGGTTCCGGAACTACGGAACCGCAACGAAAAGGAATATAAACGTGGCACGTATAGCCGGCGTAAACATCCCCACCGCAAAGCGCGTTCCAATCG
>CAZWFE010000065.1:0-8106 GCA_964633145.1 uncultured Phaeobacter sp.
GCCAAGCCTAATCATACTGGCCGCGCACAGACCAGTCCAAAAACAGCGGCGCGTATTACTTGGTTGGTTTAATTTCAACCATGACTTCGTTTCGGCGCAAGAAAAACGGCGTAAAGGGACCGTTATAGGTGGCTTTGATCGGCTCTGAAATCGTTTTAATGCCATCGGCCGCAAGACGGTCCATCAACTGTTTGGCATTTTTGACAAAATTTGCATCCGTGGAACGCCCTGCATAGACACGCACCGCATAATATCCGCCCGCAACCGTGACCAAACGCAAACTGGGATCCGTCGGCAAAGGCGCGGTTGTGCGATCAAATTCTTGGGGTAAGAAAAACCGCATCACTTGATTACCATCTGCGCGTGATTGGGTAACCGGCGCTGTCATGTCAACCTTTTGCGATTGGGTGACCGGTGCCGTCATTGCGATTTTGCCCTGTGCCTGATTGGCCCCCGAAATATAGCGAAACAGCTTGCGAAAGGCCGCGTTTTCGGTGTCACCTTGGACAGCTTCGATGGCCAGTCGGTCCCCGTATTTGCGGATTTCATAATCTTGTGATTTGGACACAAGCGTGAATTTAGGTTCCTCAATCGCCATGGCCGTTTGCGCCCCCAAACTTAGACATAGTGCCACAATCCACGCATATGCATTTTTGATTCCACGCATTTTTTGTCGCTCCGTATTATTTCCCTATGAACTAGCACAAAGGCGGCCCATGACAATTGCACAGCAGCAGGCCATTGAATTTACTTTGACAAATCTTGTGGCCTAGGCCAGCATCCAGCAAAACTTAGCTGCAGGAACACACTATGACAAAACACGGATATGCATCTGGTCGCTTAAACTTGCCCTTTGTCGGGATATGCAGTTTCGGGAAATACCCCATTCAAACCGATTGGTCCCAGATTGATGCGGATGTGGCCATTTTGGGCGCGCCGTTTGATTTTGGAACGCAATATCGCCCTGGCGCACGTTTTGGTCCCCGCGCCATCCGCGAGGCATCGACATTGTTTTCCTTTGGCCATGCAGGGGCCTATGACCACGAAGATGACATCACATATCTAGCGGCCGACAAAACGCGGATTGTCGATATTGGGGATGCCGATATCATTCACACCGACACCGCCCAAAGCCATGCCAATATCGAAACAGGCGTGCGCGCCATTTTGGCGGCAGGTGCCGTGCCTGTGGTGTTGGGCGGTGATCATTCGGTCAATATCCCCTGTATCAACGCATTTCGCGACCAAGAACCGTTTCATTTGGTTCAAATCGACGCGCATTTGGATTTCGTCGATGAACGCCACGGTGTAACCGCAGGCCATGGCAACCCCATGCGGCGGGCAGCCGAAAAACCTTGGGTCAAAGGGCTAAGCCAGTTTGGTATTCGCAACGTATCCTCAACCGCACGCGAAGGGTATGAAGATGCGCGCGGTTTTGGCAGCGATATTCTGTCTGTGCGTCAAATCCGTAAATTGGGAATTGATGCGGTATTGGACCGCTTGCCCGAAAACGAACGGTTTTACGTCACCATTGATATTGATGGGTTTGATCCATCCATCGCACCGGGCACGGGTACGCCCAGCCATGGTGGGTTTATGTATTACGAAATTTTGGAATTACTGGATGGGCTGTGCCGGCGTGGCAATATCGTCGGCATCGATCTGGTCGAGGTTGCGCCAGATTACGACCCCACTGGATCGACATCGACCTTGGCCGCGCAACTGTTGTTAAATTTCATCGGCCGCATGTTGCATCACAATCCCGCAACCCCGTGACCCTAGGACCCAACATGACACATCCGACCACCCAGACCACGACGCAGACCGAAGTCCGCCTGATCCGCCGCCCCATGGGCATGCCGCAACCGGATGATTTTGAATTTGCAACGCTGCCCATTCCAGATTTACAACCCGATCAGGTTCTGATCGAGGCCACGCATCTATCGCTGGATCCCTATATGCGTGGGCGCATGGATGACGCGAAATCCTATGCCGCCGCGGTGCCCTTGGGCGCCCGGATGGAGGGCGGCGGCGTGGGCCGCGTCATTGCATCGGCATCAGATAAATTTAAGGGGGGCGATATGGTTTTTGGGATGTTGGGCTGGGCGACACATGCCGTTTTACCCGCATCCACCCTGCGGCGGCTGGACCCCACACGCGCGCCTGTGACCACGGCGTTGGGGGTTTTGGGCATGCCCGGATTTACCGGTTGGTATGGGCTGACCGAATTGGGCCGCCCCAAAGCAGGCGAAACATTGGTTGTGGGGGCGGCAACCGGACCGGTGGGATCAATGGTGGGCCAACTGGCCAAATTACAGGGATTGCGGGTGATTGGCATTGCGGGCGGACCCGAAAAATGCGCCTTGGCGCAGGACACTTTTGGCTTTGATCAGTGCATCGATCACCGCGCCCATGACAGCGCGCGCGATCTGCGCCAGGCAATCGTACAGGCAGCACCCGATGGGGTGGATATTTATTTCGAAAACATCGCGGGCAAAACGCTGGACGCGATATTGCCGCTGATGAACACCCATGGGCGCATCCCCGTCTGTGGCATGGTCAGCTGGTATAATGCGGGTGCCTTGGGGGCCAATACCCAAACCCAAGGGCCAGACACCCTGCCCCGCCTGTGGCGGAGCATTTTGGTGTCACGCCTGTCGGTAAACGGATTTATAATTTCGGACCACTGGGATCGCTATGGCGCGTTTTTGGCCGATGTTGCGCCAAAGCTGGGCCATGGCATCACCTATCACGAAGACATCACCCAAGGTCTGGATCAAATCATCCCCGCCTTTCAACGGATGTTGTTGGGTCAAAATACGGGCAAAACCATCGTACAGGTCGCCTGACCCATACGATCACATCGTACCTAGAAAGGCACACGCCGATGGACATCACTGACAGCCGCTATTCATGGGCCCGCCTGCTGGTATCAGTGATCATTGCCACCATTGGCAATGTTGGCATGTGGGCAATCATTGTGATCATGCCCGATATGCAGGCCGAATTCGACCTATCGCGTGCGGATGCATCGCTGCCCTATACGGCAACCATGCTGGGGTTTGCCTTGGGCAATTTTGTGGTGGGCCGGATTGTGGATCGCTATGGCATGGTCGTGTCGTTGATTGGGGCATCCTTGGTGAATGCAGGCGCGTTTTATGCAGCCTCGGTCACGTCGAACCTGATGATTTTGGCATTGGTGCAGGCCATACTGGGGTTTGGCACGGCCACCACCTTTGGCCCGCTGATGGCGGATGTATCGCATTGGTTTGACAAACAGCGCGGCATTGCGGTGGCGATTGTGGCCAGTGGCAATTACCTGTCAGGGGCCATTTGGCCGATGATTTTGGCACAGCAATTACACGACGATGGCTGGCGCAGCGTCTATGTCAGTTTGGCGCTATATTCACTGGCGATCATGGTGCCGCTGGCGCTGCTGCTGCGGCGCAAACTGCCCAGTGATGCCTATCAAAAATCGGAACAGGCCTCGGCCCAGCGGCGCGGTGCCTTGGGGATGCCGCCCAAGGTTTTGGCATGGGCACTGGCCGCTGCGGGGATCGGATGTTGTGTGGCGATGTCTATGCCACAGGTCCATATCGTGTCGTTTTGTGCCGATTTGGGATATGGTCCCGCAGTGGGGGCGCAGATGTTATCGCTGATGCTGTTGGGCGGGGTGGCCAGCCGATTGGTATCGGGCCTGTTGGCGGATCGATTGGGTGGCTTGAAAGTGTTGCTGTTGGGATCGACCTTGCAATGTTTGGCATTGGCCATGTATCTGCCCTTTGATGGGTTGATTTCGCTATATATCGTATCCACCGTTTTCGGGCTGTCACAGGGGGGCATTGTGCCATCCTATGCGGTGATTGTGCGCGAATATATGCCCGCACGCGATGCGGGGCGTTGGGTCGGATTTGTGATGATGTCCACGATTTTGGGCATGGCACTGGGCGGGTGGATGACCGGCGTGATTTACGACATTACGGGATCCTATCAAATGTCGATCTGGAACGGCATTTTGTTTAATGCGTTCAACATCGCAATCGTTGCCTATATTTTGTGGCGCAGCGCGCGGACCCACAGACCAAACAAAGTCCCATCTGCCGCCTAGACGCTATCGTCAGTTTAATCGCGCGACACCACCGGCAAAGCACACAGCATTTCATAAAGGAAATTCGCCGCGATCATCGCGGTGTTGCCCGTTGGATCATAGGGCGGCGATACCTCGACCAAATCGCAGCCAACAAGGTTCAGACCAGATGTCCCGCGAATAATTTCCAACCCCTGCATAGTGGTCAAACCGCCCACCTCAATCGTGCCGGTTCCGGGGGCAAAGCCTGGATCCAAACTGTCGATATCAAAGCTAAGGTACACAGGCGCATCGCCAATTTTTGCGCGAATGTCGGCCATCAAGGGGGTCAGTGATTTGTGCCAACAGTCCTCGGCCTGAATACAGGTCCAGCCCTGCTGACGTCCCCAATCGAAATCGCCCGCGCTATATCCCGTTCCGCGCAGTCCGATTTGAAACACTTTGTCATTTTGCAACAACCCGTCTTCCCATGCGCGACGAAACGGGCATCCATGCGCCACGGTTTCGCCAAACATATCCACATTTGTATCGGAATGCGCGTCCACATGGATCAGCGCGACAGGCCCATGTTTTTTGGCCATCGCACGCAAAATGGGCCAGGTCAATGTGTGATCGCCCCCCAATGTCAGGGGAATGGTGTCATGGGTTAACACATCATCATAAAACGCCGTGATAATATCGACCGATTTTTTCAGATCAAACAGATTGATCGGCACATCGCCAATGTCGGCCACCTGCATCTGATCAAAGGGCGCCGCCCCCGTCGCCATATTATAGGGGCGGATCATCCGGCTTTCGTCGCGGATCTGACGCGGGCCCAATCGTGTACCGGGGCGATTTGATGTACCAATATCCATTGGGATGCCAACAAAACAGGCATCTAACCCCGCCGCTGTATCAGCCGCCGGCAAACGCATCATGGTTGCAGGACCGCCGACACGGGGCATTTGGTTGCCCCCCAAAGGTTGATTATAATGCGCCATGATCTGCGTCCTTATCTGACAGGGGTTGCGTTAATAATGTGCTGTAACTGTGCGCAAATCTTGGTCTGGAAACAAGTCAGAATTTTTGCCAAAAAAGGCTTGCCAAATTTTAACGATCACGTCAGCTTGTCGGCACAACACGGACCCAAATAACACGAGGACGCAATGACCCCCATCACAGTCACCCAAGAACAGATCGATACATATCAACGTGACGGCGTTGTGTTAATCAAAGGCCTGTTCAAAGATCAGGTGGACCTGTTGCGACAGGGCGTGGCCACCAATATGGAACACCCTGGGCCCTATGCCGCGGAAAACCTGAAACAGGGCGAAGCGGGGCGTTTTTTTGACGATTATTGCAATTGGGACCGCATTGATGCGTTTCGTGATGCCATTGAACAATCCCCCGCCGCCCAAGTGGCCGCAGAGTTGATGCAATCACAATCGGTCCAGCTGTTTCATGATCACGTTCTGGTCAAAGAACCGGGCACATCGAAACCCACGCCATGGCACCAAGATGGCCCCTATTATTTTGTAGATGGTCAGCAAACCATCAGTTTTTGGTCGCCGCTGGATCCGGTACGCGATGCGACATTGCGGTTGGTGGCTGGATCGCACAAATGGGATCGCCCCGTTTTGCCCACACGCTGGTTGGCTGAAACCAGTTTTTACCCGAATGAGGACGACTATATGCCCGTCCCCGACCCCGATGCCCAAGGCATGGATATTCGCGAATTTACAATGGAACCCGGCGATGCGGTGGCATTTCATTTTATGACATTGCATGGCGCGCGTGGAAATACGACCAGCGATCGGCGCCGCGCGTTTTCACTGCGCTTGGTGGGCGATGATGCGCGCTATACCGAACGCCCTGGACGCACATCGCCCCCCTTTCCCGGGCACGATATGGTGCAGGGGCAAAAACTGCGCACCGATTGGTTCCCGATGTTGTTGGATCGCAGCGCCTAGCTGCCCATAAATTCGGCGCGCTTGGCCTGATAGACCACCGCCGTTGCCGCATTGGACAGGTTTAGGGATTTGACCTGTCCACTGGGCATGGGCATGTGATAGGTCCGATCGGCATAATTTTCCAAAATCTCGGGCGGTAATCCCGTGCTCTCACGGCCAAACACCAAATATGCATCGCTGTGATAGTCGGGGGTATAAAAACTCTCGCGGCCATGCTCTTCGAAAAAATAGAGCTGATCACGGCTGGGCTCACGTTTGACCATGAAATCGGCCCAACTGTCGTATTCTGACAAATTCACCAATTGCCAATACCGCGTGCCCGCCCGTGACACGGTGTTGGCGTCAATTTTGAACCCATAGGGTTTGATCAGGATCAATTCGACACCCAGCGCCACACAGGTGCGCCCAATGGATCCCGTATTTTGCGGAATTTCAGGATGGACCAGAACGATTTTCATAAAACGACGTACCCGCGATCAAACCTGCTGTGCAATATCATATTTATCACCCAAATACGGCACGAAAGCCTGCACCGCGCAGGTGGCAACGACCGTGGTCACCGGATCCCCCGCCGCTTGGGTTTCTATATTTTGTCCACCAAAGACAACATCTACCTTGGGCGTGCCACGCGGAATTGCGGCGATGATGGCATCAATATCGACCTGATCGGGGTGTTGTACACCGATCGTGACCTGTACCTGCATCACCGAATGATCAATATCCAGCGACCGAAACAACGTGATTGAACTGTGCCGCAGGGCATTGTCCAGCGCACGCAATGCTGCTTTGGTATAGTCCATGCCGTATAAATCGCTGCCTGATCCGATTTCCAAAATCAACCGTTTCATGACATGTCCCCTTTGGCTGTGATGTTCAACGACACCTTGATTGCCGCATGCGCGATAATCGTGGGCGCGGCATCTGGCATTTCAGGTTTGGCAATATCCAATCCCCCTGCCACGGCCCGCGCCGATATAGTGCCATAGGGAAATTCAGCGCGCACAGCATCCAAATCCACCGCATTTGGCTGGGCGCAGGCAATTTCAACATCCACAATCATATCCGATTTTTGCGCGCCAAACACTTCGGCCAATGAAATGGAATTGTGCCACAACGCATTTTGCACGGCACGTTGCGCCGCCTTGGTATAACTGCCCGAACGCAGGGCGGTGCCTGTGCCCAGTTCCAGCAACATTGGATATGTGGTCATGTCAAATTCCTTATCCTGATTGATCTGTGTGTTGCGATATATTCATGTCCACAGCAAGCAAAATCAACCCCATCACCGGCCCAATGCGATCTGGCGTATGCTATGAAACCGACCACTGTCATCTTGGCCCGCGATGCAAATGTGGCCAATCGGCTGGGACTGCGCCAAAATGGGGGACAGATGCCGCATCAATTCCTGTTCGACCGTTGTTTGCAACGCATGTTCCACCGGGCCTGTCAGTGTCATATGAAACCGAAATTCATCCAAGACATAGGGATAGCCCCAGCGCTGCAACAACGCATCTTGTTCGGGGGACAGCCGTGCTTTGCGCCGGCGTTGCAGGTCAGCGTCTGTCAGCGGTTGGCGCAACGGATCACAAGTGATGACCAAATCCGACGCCAGTGCAGAAATCAAAGCCACATCATCCGACGGGATCAATGCAAAGAAACGGCCCAATTTCCCCAGTTTCAGTGGTAAATCAAACGCAGTGTGACGCGCGGCAACGGTCGCTACAGCCTGTTCCAAATCGGCCAAATTGCACCCATCCGCCAATGCAAACGGTGCGGCCAGTGTTGCATGAAATCCGTATTTTTGCGGACGTTTAACAATGGCGCTGTGATCGAATGCAGGTGATTTTGGCAGATCAATACCGTGACCTTGATTGATATCCCAACCCAGCCAAGTGGCGCCAAAGTGGGCCAATTCGGTGCCTTGTGGCACAAAGTATGCTGCAAATCGCTGATAGCACATAGTTGCCCCATATATTTGTATGCCTGTGCAGTGATATACACTTGGGTGTAGATTGCAAAAATATTTTCGCAAAAGTATCCATCCAAAGCATTCATAATTGTTCAAAA
>CAZWFE010000066.1:0-7691 GCA_964633145.1 uncultured Phaeobacter sp.
CACAGAAACGATTGCATCCGCCGTCACCCAACAGGCCGCTGTTTCTAACGACATTGCCCATCGGATGGCGCATTTGGCGAATATGGTCGCAATGAACGACTAGACGTTATTCTGGAACAAAGCACGCCACTTGATGCGACGTGTCGGCAAATGTTGGCACTTCGGCGCGGCAGCGATCTGTTACCTTCCAACAGCGCGGCGCAAACGGGCAACCGTTTGGCACGTTCAAAGGGGACGGTAATTCGCCATTAAGCTTGATCCGATCTGGTTTGCGCGTAGGGTCGGCCACGGGTGTCGCTGATAGCAAAGCTTTGGTGTAGGGATGCTTTGGATTGGCGAAAATTTCGTCTTTGCTGCCCCGTTCCAATGCACGGCCAAGGTACATGACGATGACCTCATCCGCGATATGGCGCACCACGCTGAGGTCGTGCGAAATAAAGAGATAGGCCAAATTCAACCGCTCTTGCAGTTCCACCAACAGGTTCAGAACCGAGGATTGGATCGACACATCCAATGCAGAGACGGGTTCATCCAGAACCAAAATCTTTGGATCCAACATGAGCCCGCGGGCAATGGCGATACGTTGACGCTGGCCACCCGAAAACATATGTGGATAGCGGTCAAAATGTTCGGGACGCAATCCAACAAGGGTCAACATCTCGCGCGCTTTGGCTTCGCGGTCGGATGCGGTCATTTCGGGGCGGTTGATGATAAGAGGCTCCATCAAAATTTGCCCGATGCGTTGACGCGGGTTCAGCGATCCATAGGGGTCTTGGAACACGATTTGTACGGTTTGGCGCAACTTTGCCCATGTCTCTGATTTGACAGGGGTCCCGTCAATATCGAGCGTTCCGTGAGTAGGTTCTTCGATCATTGTGACAAGCCGAGCGAGCGTGGATTTTCCACAGCCCGACTCGCCGACAACGGCCAAGGTCTTTCCAGGGTAAAGTTGGAAATCCACGCTTTGAACCGCCCTTAGGGTCTGCGGTTTGCGTAGAATTCCGCCACCAACTTCGTAGTGACGCGCCAAATCGTGTGCAGTCATAATCGGATGATGTGTCATGACGCAGCCTTATTCTTCATGTTCAAGGGACGATGACACCGTGCCAAACCAAGCGACGCGCTTGCGGGCGTGGCGCTGGTTGAGTGGCAAAGTTCATCAGCAAATTCACAGCGTGGTGCAAATAGGCATCCGCGCGGGCGATCGAATTGACCAGGGACAACGCCTGGAATGGTTGGCAGGAACTTGTCCACCGCGCGTTCAGGAAGCGCATCCAAAAGAGCAGAGGTATAGGGATGGCGCGGCGTAGCAAACAAATCTTTTACAGGCTGCTCTTCGATCTTTTGACCTGCGTATTGAACGCTTACCCTGTCGGCCGTTTCTGCGACAACGCCCATGTCGTGGGTGATCAAAACCAATCCCATTCCCTGTTCGCGGCGCAGTTCGACCAACAAATCCAAGATCTGCGCTTGGATCGTCACGTCCAATGCGGTTGTCGGTTCGTCTGCAATCAACAAAAGGGGGTTACACGCGATGGCCATTGCGATCATCACCCGTTGGTTCATACCGCCCGACATTTGGTGTGGGAACGCCGACAACCGCCGTTCAGGATCGGGGATACCGACCTGTTCAAACAGTTCAATCGCACGGTTATGGCGCGCTTTGCGATTTAATCCCATGTGAATGCGCAGCGCTTCTTTGATCTGCCAACCAACGGTAAAGCAGGGGTTCAAGGACGACATTGGCTCTTGGAAGATCATTGCAAGGTCTTTGCCGATGATCTTGCGGCGCTCTTTTGGGCTGATCTTGGTCAGATCGTGGCCATTAAACACCAATTCATCGGCGGTGATTTTCGCCGTCCACGGCAGCAATCCCATCAAGGCCAGCATCGATACGGATTTTCCCGATCCACTTTCACCTACGATTGCCAAAATCTCGCCAACATCCACGTCTTGGTCGACGCCATCCACCGCACGAAACGCGCCCGATGCTGTGGCAAATTCTACGGTCAAGTTTCTGATACGAAGCAAGCTCATGTCCTTAGCTCCTTTTCAGTTTCGGATCGAGCGCGTCACGCAGACCATCGCCCATCAGGTTAATCGCCAAAACGGTGATCAAGATTGCAACGCCGGGGAATGTGACGACCCACCATGCGCGCAAGATGAATTCACGCGCTTCGGCCAGCATGGTACCCCATTCCGGTGTCGGAGGTTGTGCGCCCATGCCTAAAAACCCAAGTGCAGCAGCGTCCAAAATCGCCGTTGAAAACGAAAGCGCGGCTTGGACGATGATCGGTGCCAAACAGTTTGGAAGAACTGTAATGAACATCAATCGCATCTTGCTTGCCCCTGCCACACGGGCCGAGGTGACGTAATCTTTTTGGCGTTCTGACAACACAGACGCCCGTGTCAAACGAACATAATGGGGCTGCAACACAATCGCGATCGCGATCATCGCATTGGTCAACGATGGGCCCAAGATGGCAACCAGGACCAAGGCCAACAAGAGCGACGGAAAGGCCAAAATAATGTCCATGATCCGCATGATAAGCGTGTCTGCCCATTTCGGCGCAAAGCCCGAAATAACACCAATAAAAATTCCACCTGTCGCGGCAACAGACACCACGATAATCCCGACAAAGAACGAATATTGCGCCCCTTGGATCAATCGTGACAGCATATCGCGGCCCAAAGGATCGGTGCCCAGCACAAACTCCCAAGATCCGCCTTCTGCCCAAACGGGGGGTTGAAGTGTGTGTTCGCGGAATTGTTCGGTCGGATCATAGGGTACCAAAACGGGCGCAAAGATTGCCAAGATCAAAAAGCCGATAAAGATCCACATCCCAAATACCGCACCGCGATTTTCACGGAAGTAGTACCAGAATTCTGCCAACGCACTGGGGCGGCTGGGCTGTTTTTGAGCTATATCTGACATTACCGCTTCCTGATTTTTGGGTTGATGACGCCATAAAGGACATCAACAAGAAGATTGACGATCATGACCATGACGGCGATCAACAAAAGCCCGCCTTGGACCACAGGGTAATCACGACGGAAAATGCTATCGACCATCCATTTACCAATACCAGGCCAGCTAAAGATGGACTCGGTCAAAATGGCACCGGCAAGCAACGTCCCAACGGATAGACCGATCACAGTGATCACGGGGATCAAGGCATTGCGCAGGGCGTGTACCCCGTTGATACGGATCGGCGACATGCCTTTTGCGCGCGCGGTGCGAATATAATCTTCGCCCAAAACCTCAAGCATGGCAGAGCGTGTTTGCCGCGCAATCACAGCCAAAGGAATTGTACCCAACACGATTGTTGGCAGGATCAAGTGACGCACGGCAGACCAAAGCGCACCTTTTTGACCAGACACAAAGGCGTCGTACAGCATGAAACCTGTTTCATTAGGGAAATAATAAATCAGATCAATGCGACCAGACACCGGTGTCCATTGCAGGTTTCCCGAAAAGACTATGATCAACAGAAGCGCCCACCAGAAGATTGGCATGGAATACCCGATCAACGCCGTTGACATCAACGCACGGTCAAAGAATTTCCCACGGTTGACCGCCGCGATCACCCCAGCCGGCAAGCCCAGCAGGATTGCGAAAATCATCGCACATGCGGACAATTCAAGCGTGGCAGGAAAAAGTGCAAAAAATTCGTCCCATACCGGTTTCTTGGTCACATAGGATTGTCCCAAATCCCCTTGCAGCACGCCAACAAAGTAATCCCAAAACTGTGCAATCATGGGTTTGTCAAACCCGAATTGAGTCATAAGCTCGGCATAGCGTTCTTCGGTTAATCCCCGTTCACCGGCCATCACGATGATTGGATCACCAGGAAGCACGCGTATAAACGCGAATGAAATCAGTGTGACGCCAAGAAACGTGGGAATAAATGTCAACAGCCGGCTGGTCAGGAATTTTAACACGGGATCACCATCAATTCTGTGGGAAAGGTTGTTAATGACCGTGATCCGGTTTCGGTGATCACGACATCATCTTCGATCCGCACGCCCAGTTTGCCTTGGATGTACAGACCTGGTTCATTGGTGAACACCGTCCCTGCAGGCAAAACCATATGGTTGCCGCGCATCACATAAGGCGCCTCGTGGACATCACGTCCCAATCCGTGGCCCGTTTTTGTGCGAATGTATGCGGCGAATGGGGATTGTTCCAATACGCCCGTCACTGCGTCGTCAATGTCATGGGCCGTGACACCTGCGCGGGCGACCTTGTGGCCCATCTGATTGGCCGCCAAGACGGTTGCATACACTTCGGCGCTTTCGTCGGGGGCGTGGTCAATGAAAACGGTGCGCGTAATATCGGCGCAAAATCCATCACAACGCGCCCCAAAATCAAACAACAACGCATCGCCAGCACGGATGGGGGTTTCGCCCGCTTTTGCATGGGGCATTGCCGAATTCGCGCCTGTAGCAACAATGGGTCGAAACGCGTGATCTTGTGCGCCTTGGGCGAATATTTGTTGCGTGAGAATTTGTTCGATGTGTTTTTCGGTCATGCCGATCTTGATCTGGTCCAATGTCGCGGTCAATGCGCGTTCGGACACATCGATGGCCTTTGCCATTGCAGCCAGATCAGCATCGGTTTTGATCATGCGCAGGCCTGAAATGTCATGCTCTGCATCAATAATTTCAACATTGGGTGCGGTATTTTTCATAGCGTGATACACGAAAACACGCATAACTTGGCCTTCGACTGCGATGCGCGTCGCGTTCAAATAGTCCATGAATTTCGCAAAAGCATCTGCATACCCTGTTTGATCGCGCCAATCGAACACAGGTCCGTCAAATCCCACATGAGACCAGCTCAGCAATTCTAGGTTCGGCACGATGGCTGCGGTTCGACCGTCGGCACAGGCCGCCAACAGAAATGGGCGTTCGTGGCTCATAAAGGGATGCAGAACAACGCGGGTAAAATTTGATCCGGGGACCAAAATCACGGCATCAACCTGCAAAGATTTCGCCAGATCACAATATTCGACAAGTCGGTGGGGAAGGGTGGCAGACATGGTTTTTTCCATCAAAAGGTAGGTTGGCGCGGGATGCGCCAACCTGTTTTGGTATTATTTCAAGCCAACTTGGTTAAAGATGTGGCCACCCAATGGGTGCACAACGTAACCGTCAACTTCTGGACGTGTGACCATGTACACGACAGAGTGTGCGATGGTTGCCCATGGTGCTTGGTCTTTAAAGACAACTTGTGCCTCTTCGTACAAACGTGTGCGTTCTGCGACGTCTGAGGTGATTTTCGCTTTTTGGACCAAATCTTCGAACGGTTGGTGACACCATTGTGCGCGGTTTGACGCCTCAACACCGTCACAGCCCAAAAGAACCGCTAGGAAGTTGTCGGGATCGCCGTTGTCACCTGTCCAACCCAACAGAACCGCACCATCACGGTCTTTGGCTTTGGAACGGGATAGGTATTCGCCCCATTCGTAAGACACGATTTCAACGTTTACGCCAACTTTGGCGAAATCCGCTTGCATCAACTCGGCCATACGACGTGCGTTCGGGTTGTAAGGACGTTGAACTGGCATCGCCCAGATCTTCATGTCCAAACCGCTTACGCCTTCTGCTTCCAACATCGCTTTTGCCGCTTCGGGATCATAAGCATCATCTTGGATCGCGGTGTTATAAGACCACATTGTTGGTGGAATTGGGTTCTTTGCGATTTGACCTGAACCTTGGAACACCACATCGATGATCGCTTGTTTGTCGATCGCCATGTTCAATGCTTTGCGAACCTTTGGGTTGTCGTAAGGTGCTTGGGTTGTGTTATACGCCAAGTAACCAACGTTTAGACCCTCTTGCTCCAAAACAACGGTGCCTGCATCTGCTTGCATCGCGCTGATGTCGGCAGGGTTAGGATAGGCCATAACGTGGCATTCGCCCGCTTGGATTTTTTGGTAACGCACAGACGCATCAGGTGTGATTGCGAAAATCAGCGCTTCAACCTTGGCTTTGTCACCCCAGTATTCGTCGTTGCGTACGTAACGAATAACCGCGTCTTTTTGGTAGGCCTGGAATTTGAATGGGCCTGTACCGACGGGCGCTTGGTTCAACATCTCTGGTGTGCCAGCCGCCAACATCGCGTCGGCATATTCTTTTGACACGATTGATGCGAAATCCATTGCCATGTTGGCGATGATTGGTGCTTCTGGGCGTGTTAGGTTGAAGACGACAGTGTAATCGTCTGTCTTTTCGATGCTTGAGATCAGATCAGGCATCGACATGCCCGAGAAGTATTCCCAAGTGCCGCCAGAAACAGAGTGGTATGGGTTTTCGGCGTTCATCTGACGATCAAAGGTAAAGATCACGTCATCTGCATTGAAATCGCGTGTTGGTGCGAAACCGTTTGCAGAATGGAACTTAACGCCTTTGCGTAGGTTGAAGGTAACGGTTTTGCCGTCTTCTGATACGCTATAGCTTTCGGCCAAACCGGGGATGACTTCGGTTGTGCCAACTTTGAATTCAACCAAACGGTTGTAGATTGGATGGCTTGACGCGTCAAAGGTTGTGCCGGCTGTATACAGCGCGGGGTCAAATCCTTCTGGTGAGCCTTCAGAGCAATACACCAGCGCTTGGCCAGATGCGGCACCAGCAGTTACAGCAAACGCGGCTGCCATGCCCAATAGTTTAGTCTTTAGTGACATTTTAACGATCTCCTTGTTGGTTTTATCGTCGCTCGTTGGTGGTTGGTCCAATATCGCGTGGACCCTGCGATCTCTGGCGAGGCCAGAAAAATTTCTATTAGGTTGAATTTGACAAATGGGATAAGTGATGTCGGTTTTCTTTGTTCAGGACTTTCAATTTTCCCGTCCATAGGACACGGGCTTCGGTATCGGTCGGGTTCGTCCAAGAGTGGGGGGAAATTCCATTGAAATGCAAACAATCCCCTGCCTGCATCTCGAATTTCTGACCATCAAGGAATTGATGGATCATGCCCTCTAAAACGAAAATGATCTCTTCGCCTTCATGCGAAACGGTTTCTGACGAATACCCCGGGGGTACGTTCAGGATATAAGACGCAAGTTCAGATCCCGGATACTGGTTTGTGACCGCCTCATATCGAACCGACGATCCATCCATAAAAAATTGCTGACGCCCCTCTGCCCAGCTTATCGCGTCTGTTGGTTTCTGCGATTTGATGAAATATTCAATTTCCACCCCAAGCGCATCCGCGATCTGCGCCAAAGTTCCCAAAGTCGGCACTGCCATGTCGCGTTCGATTTGGCTGACATATCCCACAGAAACACCAGCCGTGTCCGCCAAACCTTGCATCGTCATTGACAGCTTTTTGCGGCGCTGTCGAATGAGAGATCCCAACAACGGGGATCGGTTTTTTATGGCGTTCACTTCGTTCATTTTCCTATCCTTTCTTTAGGGATAGTAAAATTTTTTTACTGAGGCAAATAATTTTAATTTTTTTTTACACTAACCTAGCGTCAATTTAAGTTTGGTTTTTTGCCGCAATGCGGCAAGCTCTTACGCGGCATAAACAATTTACGCGTTGGTTCATTTTCCTCGTGTCGGTTCTGTTTGCAGATGATTTGCATTTTAACATCCCAACAGTGCATATTCAGACCCGCCCGAACGACTGATGGCAAATTTTATAACGAATCTCTTTGCATGCTCATTGTGATTCTTGCGCAAAAGAT
>CAZWFE010000067.1:0-2568 GCA_964633145.1 uncultured Phaeobacter sp.
CGGATCAGCTGTTGAATAGTTGGCATACCGGTTTTCCCCGTTTAGCTCACACATGGTTTGCACAGGGGCAATCCCCATGCGGCTCAAAGTTGGCGTGTTTAGCGCGTCCGCATAACACAAAAACCGCATGCGTCCCTTCGTTCTCAGGAACGACGCGGCGGGTTTCCAGAGGATCGAGGCCGAGGCCCGGATCTTGACCACTTCAGAACTGAAGTTCGGCGGCGGGGCGCCCCCCTATGCCGATATATGGGCGCGTATACGGGGAGTCGCGGGCATTGTCAACATCCCCCTATCAAAGGTTTGGGATCGTACTTTACAAATCAACCTATCAGTGCCAACCATTGAAATACAAACCACGATAATGTCAAACCGAGGTCAAAATGCAAGTGATCGGCCTTTGCCGTTTTTCTTATCCTGCTATCGGTGGGTTCCAACGCGAACAAGGTTCGGTCGATGCGCGCAAAGCCTATCTATACGATCGCGATCGCTTAGAACACCGATTTCGACTGTTTGAAACATTTTGTTTACCATCTATCGCGAACCAGACGGATGCTGACTTTACGTTTTCAATTTTAATCGGCGACGATCTACCAGACTGGGCCTATAGTCGTTTAGATAATTTAACCCGATCCATTCCGATGATAAAAATCGTACCGCGCGCACCGGGCGTTCAACGTCTGGTGGCCGCGGATGTTATCAATTCGCAACGTCGACCAGAATTTGACCTATGTGCCCAATTTAGGCTAGACGATGATGATGCAATGAATGTCCTCTTTGTTGAACTGTTGCGCGAATTGGGTCCGGCGCTAAGCGCACTTTATCCAAATGAGCCAATGGTCGGACTAGATTTCCACAAAGGCTGTACTGCAACCGTCCATCAAGGCGAAATTTTGACGTCTCAAATTGTTCATCAGTATCTAACCTGTGCCATGGCCTGTTTTGTACGACGTGATGTGCATCAAACCTGCATGAATTTCAAACATCACAAAATCTATAACGTCATGCCAACTGTATCTGATGGGCGGTTTTCGATGTTTATCAGGTCCCTGCATCATGCAAATGATTCAAACGCACTGGCAAATAACAATGGCACGCCATTTGATCCGCCCAGCCCAGAAACTGCGGAATGGTTGCACGATTTGTTCGGCATTGATACACAAAAGGTCAAAGAGATTTGGCGCGATTTTTCCGCTGGGCGTTTCGCAAAATCGTGAATATCCCTGATCCCACGATCAAAGCAGCGCCAAGCCAAGTCAATGGTTTTGGAATATCGCCAAAAACAATCGCGCCTAGCGCCAAGGCCCACAAAAGCCCAGAATAGCGGAACAGTGCAACAAACGACACCTGCCCCACCCGCATAACCAACACCGATAGCAAATAGCCACATCCAACAAAGGCCGCCGCACCCGCCAAATACCCCCATTCCATTGTTTGCATTGGGACCCATGTCGTGTTGATCAGCATCACCCACGAAAACACCCAAACACCAATCGACGCCATCAAGGTCACAAATAACGATGGAACACCTTTGGACAATCGATGTGTCACGATATCGCGCAGGGTCACAAATAATACGGCCACCAAGGCATACAGACTGAACACATCAAATCCGTTGGTGCCTGGGCGTACGATGCACAACATCCCGACAAATCCCACCATGATCGCCAGCAATCGACGCCACCCAAACTGTTCGCCCAAGAATAATCCCCCCGCCAAAGTCACGGTCAGCGGCAGCAATTGCAAAATGGCCGTCACATTGGCCAAGGGCATGTGGATAAGCGCCGTTAGGAAAAAATATGCGGCCCCCACCTCGGCCAATGTGCGAATGGCGATAATCGTCCAATCACGCCCCTGCAATCTGGGCCCAAGGGCCCGCAGTTTCCAGCATAGGATTAACAAAATCACACTGGTCGCAGCCCCGCGCAAAAACAGGATCTGTCCCAATGGCAGGGTCGCCCCAAGTAATTTGACAAAAGTATCATTGATGGTGAACGCAGCCATTGATGCCATCATCAATAGCGCGCCGTGTACATTGGCATTCATCATTACAGTCCTAGACCCCCGATCGCCGACATGGGTCGGGTCAGATTTGCCTGCAGCTTACCATTGCCAATTCACTTCGAACAGTGAATTCAGCTTTAAGGGTTCGACATGAAATGTAAATTTATTGCGGTCCTGCGTGGTCGAAATTGCACCACTGTCTAGCGGAACACCCCCCAGCGACAATTCGCAGCTAACCTTTTGGGGGATCTTGTTTGGTGGAAATTCATAGATCAAAGTTTTATGCGTTGTTGGGACTGAATTTCGGTGAAAGTCGGTGCCATTTCCAGCCTCAAATGCGATGTGATATTTGCTACGCATTTCAAGATCCAAGGTTTGCCCCTGATCTATCGGCGGCGAACAGTTCAAAAAATAATTTGTATACAGGCCCGCATTTTCGACCCGATCAATCGTCACTGGACTGAATTCAACGTCTTGGACGGTCGCTTGGGAATTAAACGATGCGCGGTGTCCCGTATATTCACCCACGACAATCAGATAAGTCAGCTTGTGATGATAGCTAAGAAA
>CAZWFE010000067.1:2668-7649 GCA_964633145.1 uncultured Phaeobacter sp.
CAAACCATCCAGCATCAAGGCCAACACCTGTCGTTCACGGCGGGTTAGAATTGGTGGTGGATCATAAAAAACGGTCAAAGCTACCCCCGCAGGGTTATTGATTGCAACACTGCCAGCGGTGCTGCAACATGGTGAGTCGCATTTTTGCTCGAAAATTCAATCGATTGAAAGCCACAAATTTGTTTATTGGATATACAAGAAAGTCGCCTAAAATATGCAATCAACGTTCAGGAAACCAGCGGGACAGTAGGTTGATCAGGTCTGTGATCCCGCCGGATGTGATGTGAAATGTCCTTAGCCGTTGCCGTCTGTTTCAGCTGCGACTGGGGTGCTGACAACAGCAGATGTGGTTGCAAAAGTCAGCATCAAAATTACAAATAAGCTTTTCATTTTTTAGTCCTTTCATGTTTGTTTTCGTCGATCATCGACACAGAAAAGAAATGCAAGCAAAAGGCCAAGTACGTTTTTTGGGGTTAAAAAACCAGTCAAGGCGATCAAATCGAAACTTATGCACGCAAAAACCAGTCCAAACACAAAAACACCCCGCCGAAGCGGGGTGTTTTTAAAATCAGAGAACCAGTGTTTCGTGGTTATTCCGCTTGATCGCTATCGGACTTGTCGACTGCAATCGCGGCCAGCGCCTCTTCTTGGCGTGCCTCAATCACAACGTTGTCACGTTCATTCGCAATGCGGCGCACGCGCTGGGTTGCCCCACCTGTACCCGCTGGGATCAGACGTCCAACAATGACATTTTCTTTCAGACCAATCAACTTGTCGCGTTTGCCCTGAACCGATGCCTCGGTCAGAACGCGTGTTGTTTCCTGGAATGATGCCGCCGAGATGAACGAACGTGTCTGCAATGACGCCTTGGTGATACCCAACAGGATGGGTTCACCCTGTGCTGGACGTCCACCTTTGGACAATGCTTTTTCGTTCGCTGCATCGAATTCAGCTTTGTCGACATGCTCACCTTTCAGCAGCGTTGTATCGCCACTGTCGGAAATTTCCCATTTCTGCAGCATTTGGCGGACGATCACTTCGACGTGTTTGTCGTTGATTTTCACACCTTGCAGACGGTACACGTCTTGGACCTCGTCGATCATATAGTTGGCCAAGGCTTCGATACCCATGATGGCCAAAATATCATGCGGCGCAGGGTTGCCGTCCATCAGGTATTCACCTTTCTGGATAAAGTCACCCTCCATCACTGGGATGTGTTTGCCTTTGGGAACCATGTATTCCACTGGATCACGGGATTCATCGACCGGCTCGATGCTGATACGACGTTTGTTTTTGTAGTCCTTGCCAAAGCGTACATAACCATCGATTTCCGCGATGATCGCGTGATCTTTGGGGCGACGTGCTTCGAACAATTCGGCAACACGTGGCAGACCACCGGTGATGTCTTTCGTTTTTGCACCTTCGCGTGGAATACGTGCAAGCACGTCACCGGCACGAACGTCTGTACCATCTTCGATAGACAAAATCGCATCAACTGACATCGTGTAGGTAATCGGCGCGCCCAGTTCATTGCGAACAGGTTCGCCATCTTTGTCAACCAAGATGATTTCAGGTTTCAGGTCATTGCCCTTAGGTGCTGCACGCCAATCGACAACGATTTTCTGGGTCATGCCAGTTGCATCGTCAGTCTCTTCACGCACGGCGATACCGTTGACCAGGTCGACGTGTTTCGCTGTACCATCTTTTTCGGCGATGATTGGCAAGGTATATGGATCCCATTCGTACAGCTTGTCGCCGCGTTCGACTGTGTCGCCTTCTTTGACGAACAGCTTGGTACCATAGCCCAGCTTAAAGCTGGCGCGCTCAACCCCTTGCTCATCAAGGATGCGCAACTTCATGTTACGACCCATGACCAAGGTTTCGCCATTCGCATTTTCCAAAGTCATCGGCATATCAAATGCGATTTTACCTGGTTGACCTGCTTCTTGGAATGACTGCTGACCACCCTGCGCAACACCGCCGATGTGGAATGTCCGCATCGTCAACTGTGTACCAGGTTCACCGATGGACTGTGCGGCGATGATGCCGACAGCTTCGCCGACGTTCACTTTGGTACCGCGCGCCAAGTCACGACCATAGCAGTTGGCGCAAACGCCCTCTTCTGCTTCACAGGTCAATGGGCTGCGAATACGGGCAGACAACAAACCTGCTTCGTCGATTGCATCAGCCATCATTTCGTCGATCAACTGACCCTTGGCAACCAGCACTTCGTCCGTACCAGGTCTGACCAGATCTTCTGCCGCAACACGACCCAAGATCCGCTCGGCCAATGACGAAATAACTTCGCCATCGTTGACCGCAGGTTCAGCTGTGATTGAATTTTCAGTGCCACAGTCGTTCATGCGAACAATACAATCCTGTGCCACGTCAACCAAACGACGTGTCAGATAACCCGAGTTCGCAGTTTTCAACGCCGTATCCGACAGACCCTTACGGGCACCGTGGGTCGAGTTAAAGTATTCAAGAACTGTCAAACCTTCTTTAAAGTTTGAAATGATCGGCGTTTCGATGATGTCGCCGTTCGGCTTGGCCATCAGACCACGCATACCGCCCAACTGTTTCATCTGAGTAACAGAACCACGCGCACCAGAGTGGGCCATCATGTAAACCGAGTTTGGTTCCATTTCCGAACCGTCCTCATCACGTTTGGCAGACGAAATGGTGTTCATCATCGCCTCGGTGACTTTGTCGTTACATTTTGACCAAGCATCGACAACTTTGTTGTATTTTTCACCCTGAGTGATCAGACCGTCCATATACTGTTGTTCGAAATCTTTAACTTGGTCACGTGTTTCGTCGACGATTGACCATTTGGTATCAGGGATAACCATATCGTCTTTACCGAACGAAATACCCGCCTTAAACGCTTCGCGGAAGCCCATAGTCATGATCTGGTCACAGAAAATGACAGACTCTTTTTGCCCACAATACCGGTAAACTGTGTCGATCACCTTTTGCACGTCTTTCTTACGCAACAGGTTGTTGACCAATTCAAACGGCGCCTTGGCGTTTTTGGGCAGCAACGCGCCCAAACGTACACGACCAGGTGTTGTTTCGAAACGTTTGATAACTTCGTTACCGTGTTCGTCAATCTGTGGGACACGGGCTGTAACTTTGGCATGCAAGTGAACAGCACCTGTATCCAGTGCGTATTGGACCTCTTCGATCGACGCAAATGACATGCCTTCACCCTTCATGCCTTCACGCATGATGGTGGTATAGTACAGACCCAAGATCATATCCTGTGACGGAACGATGATCGGTGCGCCGTTTGCAGGCGACAGAACGTTGTTCGTTGACATCATCAGAACGCGCGCTTCCAACTGTGCCTCAAGGCTCAGTGGAACGTGAACGGCCATTTGGTCACCGTCAAAGTCAGCGTTAAACGCAGAACAGACCAACGGGTGCAGCTGGATCGCTTTACCTTCGATCAAGACAGGTTCAAAGGCCTGAATACCCAAACGGTGCAAAGTCGGCGCACGGTTTAGCATCACAGGATGTTCGCGGATCACCTCGTCCAGGATATCCCAAACTTCGGGACGTTCTTTCTCGACCAGCTTTTTCGCCTGTTTCACAGTGGATGACAGGCCTTTCGCTTCAAGACGGCTGTAAATAAACGGCTTGAACAATTCCAAGGCCATTTTTTTCGGCAAACCACATTGATGCAATTTCAGCTCAGGACCGGTCACAATCACCGAACGACCTGAGAAGTCGACGCGTTTACCCAAAAGGTTTTGACGGAAACGACCCTGCTTACCCTTCAACATATCGGACAGCGATTTCAACGGGCGTTTGTTTGTGCCGGTGATCACACGACCACGACGACCGTTGTCAAACAACGCATCCACGGATTCCTGCAACATCCGTTTTTCGTTACGAACGATGATATCAGGCGCACGCAGTTCAATCAGACGTTTCAAACGGTTGTTCCGGTTGATCACACGACGATACAGATCATTCAAATCCGATGTCGCGAAACGACCGCCATCCAATGGCACCAAGGGGCGCAATTCTGGTGGGATCACGGGAACGACGGTCAAAATCATCCATTCTGGACGGTTGCCAGATTCCAAGAAGGATTCGACAACTTTCAAACGCTTGATGATTTTCTTGGGCTTTAGTTCACCTGTCGCCTCTTTCAGCTCGGCGCGCAGACGCTCGGCCTCGGATTCCAGATCAATGGCGGCCAACATTTCGCGGATCGCTTCGGCGCCGATATTGGCGGTGAATGCGTCCATGCCATAGGTGTCTTGGGCGTCCAAGAATTCGTCCTCGGTCATCATCTGGCCATAGGACAGATCGGTCAGACCGGGTTCGATAACGACATAGTTTTCGAAATACAGAACGCGTTCCAAATCACGCAGTGTCATATCCAGCATCAAACCGATGCGCGATGGCAGCGATTTCAAAAACCAAATATGCGCAACGGGTGATGCCAGTTCAATGTGGCCCATGCGTTCACGGCGTACTTTTTGCAATGTAACTTCGACACCACATTTTTCGCAGACAACGCCGCGATATTTCATACGCTTATATTTACCGCACAAACATTCGTAGTCTTTGGTTGGACCAAAGATACGCGCACAGAACAGACCATCGCGTTCAGGCTTGAACGTACGATAGTTGATTGTCTCTGGCTTCTTAATTTCACCATAGGACCACGACAGGATCCGTTCTGGCGATGCCAAAGACACCTTGATTTCATCAAACATCTTTGGGTTGGCCAAAGGGTTGAATGGGTTATTTGTGATTTCCTGGTTCATTTTGAATTCCTCAAATTAGGGACGAAAGGGTGAATAAGGGACGACCCTTATTCTTCCCCCTCTGAGTCCAGGAGTTCCATGTTCAGGCCAAGGCCGCGGACTTCTTTGACAAGCACGTTAAAGGATTCTGGGATCCCTGCTTCAAAGTTGTCTTCACCCTTAACAATCGATTCATACACTTTGGTACGTCCAGCAAC
>CAZWFE010000068.1:0-7612 GCA_964633145.1 uncultured Phaeobacter sp.
TACGGTCAGATGAACGAACCTCCCGGTGCGCGTGCGCGTGTTGCCCTGACAGGTTTGACATTGGCCGAACAGTTCCGTGACCAATCCGGTACAGACGTTCTGTTCTTTGTTGATAACATCTTCCGCTTTACTCAGGCCGGATCCGAAGTGTCAGCGCTGTTGGGTCGTATCCCATCTGCGGTGGGCTATCAGCCAACATTGGCAACCGACATGGGTGCGATGCAGGAACGCATTACATCAACCAAAAACGGTTCGATCACATCGATCCAAGCGGTTTATGTTCCTGCGGATGACTTGACTGACCCTGCACCTGCGACAACATTTGCGCACTTGGATGCGACAACTGTTTTGTCTCGTGCGATTTCAGAATTGGGTATCTATCCTGCGGTTGACCCACTGGACTCATCATCTCGTTTGATGGACCCTGCGGTTGTTGGCGAAGAGCATTACCAAGTGGCGCGTGACGTCCAAGGTATTTTGCAGCGCTATAAATCACTGCAAGACATCATTGCGATTTTGGGCATGGACGAACTGTCAGAAGAAGACAAACTGACCGTTGCTCGTGCGCGTAAAATCCAGCGTTTCTTGTCACAGCCATTCGACGTTGCGAAAGTGTTTACAGGGTCTGACGGTGTTCAGGTTCCATTGGAAAACACAATTTCATCGTTCAAAGCGGTTGTTGCCGGCGAATACGATCACCTGCCCGAGGGTGCCTTCTATATGGTTGGCGGCATCGAAGAAGTGATCGCGAAAGCCGAAAAAATGGCTGCTGACGCGGCCTAAAGGAGGCCAAAATGGCAAACACAATGCAATTTGACCTTGTTAGCCCTGAGCGACGCCTCGCGTCGCTTGAGGTAACAGCGGTTCAGATCCCAGGCGCCGAAGGCGACCTGACTGCTATGCCTGGTCATGCACCTTTGATTACGACCCTGCGTCCTGGTATTTTGCGCGTTGAAAGCACTGAAGGCAGCAAAGAATATGTTGTCACCGGTGGTTTTGCAGAGCTGGGTGAAACCCTATCTGTTTTGGCAGAAAACGCTTTGCCACGCGAAGAAATGACACAAGAGACGTTCAAGGCATTGATCGCTGAGGCGCGTGCGGCCGTGGATAACGCGAAAGAAGTATTCAACAACGAACCAGGCCCTGTCGATGACGCGGTCAAGTTGTTGTCGGATATGGTCGCGATTGGCGGACATATCGGTTTGAGCGCTGATTGATAACGGAACAATATATTCCAATACAAAGCCCGCATCATCGATGCGGGCTTTTATCGTTTTGCCAACATAGCCATACGAATGATTGCGCGTTCGACAATGCCCATCGCTGGTGCCGTTTGATTGGCCGAGCGCAGTTGCAAATCCAAGTCTGTTAAAATTCCCAAGGCGTGTTGCAATTTTTTCGCGCCCCAATTGCCGGCTTGTCTCTGCACTTGGTCGCGGCGCGGCCCGAAAACGGGTGGGCGTAATTTTCCGATGCCATTCGCAACCCCACCCGAATCGCAGGCAACAGTGAATAGGGTGCGGAAATGTCGGGTCAGTCCGATTACCAATGTCACCGGCTGAACACCTTGTGATTGCAGGCGGCTCATGGTTGGGCCAATTTCGGCGGGTTTTCCCTCGGCCACGACTTGGATCAAATCATCCAAATCTGCCTCATTCGAAATGGGCGCGCAGGCGGCAATGTCTTGCGCGCTAAGCGGCGCCGTATCTTGGAATTTGTACAATGCGATTTTTTGCAGTGTCTGTCGGAAATCCCCAGGTTCCAATATTTTGGCCAAGTCGGCCAGATATGCCATGGCATCTGATGGCAGGTTTTGCAGCCCTGCTTGGGCGAGTTCTGCCTCGATCTCGGCGCGGGTGGGGGGATTGTCATAGATCGCAACCGCATAGGCCGATTTGTGTCCCTCAAAGGTTTTGCGCAGCGATGACGTAGGTTTCAACGCACCAGCCGTGATCACGATAGTTGCGTCACCTGTTGTCCAAGCGCCCAGACCATCAATGATGATTTTGGCAACTGTTTCTGTTGCATCCTCAATAAATACGGCACGGGGGCCATCGAAAAATCCCTTGGCCTTTAGCCCATCTTGTAACAGGGCTGGATCTTTGCGCAATTCGCTTGCAGAGTGGCGCATTAGCCGCATTTCTGTTTCTGCATTTTCGCCCAATAGGGCCTTTAACAATGCTTCGCGTTTCAGCGCGACACGCATCGCATCCGCGCCATAGATTAAAACAGCGCGGCAATCGCTTGGCGGTTTCGCGAAAAAGCTGTTTTGATCACGCGGCGCTAATTTCATGGGCGGGCCGATCGCATTTTGATTAAAATATCTGTCACCACCATATCGGCCAGCTGCACCATCAATCGCTGGTTCGCGTCGCGTGCAGATGCCAGTGACGCGGTTGTGGTTCCGGTCGACGCATAGCCGACAAATGTGCCGCGTTTGCCTGACAAAATGACCTTGGCACTGTCGGTTTGGGTTAGGGTATATGTGACCTCGCCATGGATCTGCTGGCGAAAGGCTTGCCCGTCAAAGGCCACGGCAGTTCGTTCGGTTCGTGTATCAACAGAAAAGTCCAGCCGATACAGTCCTGTTCCAGATCGGCCAAGCCGTTGTTCAAGCTGTTGGCGCAGATGAAACATGTTTTTATCTGTTGGTTCAGAATATGAAATCTGACCATAAAGCCCGCGCATCCCTTGTGTGTCATAAGCAGGCTGAAAGCCGCAGCCCGCCAAGGCTGCGACAGATATCAAAAACGCGCGGCGGCTAGACCACAACATTGACGATCCGTCCGGGGACGACGATGATTTTTTTCGGTGTTGCTCCATCCAATGTGCGAATGACGCCATCGGTGGCCAGTGCCAGTGCCTCAATTTCTTCTTTGGGCATATCCTTGGGCACACTGATTTCGGCGCGGCGTTTGCCGTTGACCTGAATGGGCAATGTTACCTCGTCATCGACCAACATTGCGGGATCCGCCTGTGGCCATGGCGCGTCGATGATCAGACCTTGGCCGCCCAGCATGGACCAAATCTCTTCGGACAGGTGGGGGGTCATGGGTGACATCAGTTGTGCCAATGTGCGGGCGGCTTGGCGTTTTGCGTCACTGCCTGCCTTGGATTTCGCCAAGGTGTTGGTAAAGGCATAGAGTTTTGCGATAGACGCGTTAAACCCAAAGCTTTCGACCCCTTGGGTCACGTCATGGATCGCTTTGTGCATATCCTTTAACAGGGCTTGGTCCTGATCATTTGCGGGCGTATCCGCATCAACCAGATCCGCCGCAATGCGATAGACGCGCGACAGGTGTTTGTTCGCGGCCTCAGCGCCCGCGGCTGTCCATTCAACATCGCGTTCGGGTGGGCTGTCGGACAGGACAAACCATCGCGCGGTATCTGCGCCAAAGGCATCGATGATGGCGACAGGGTCCACCACGTTGTTTTTGGATTTCGACATTTTGGCGGATGGCACAATGTCCACCTCTTGGCCGTCCTCGATCAACACTGCGCGGCCATCACGCAATTCGACCTGTTCGGGATAGTAATAGGTGGGCCGCCCGCTGTCGTTTTCGCGTTTGTAAATCGCATGGGTGACCATGCCTTGGGTAAACAACGCGTTAAAGGGTTCGACCGCTGTTTGCGGCAGATGGCCACAAATCTGCATCGCACGGGCAAAGAACCGTGAATAGAGCAGGTGCAAAATCGCATGTTCAATGCCGCCGATATACTGATCGACGTTCATCCAATATTTCACATCGTCCATATTGGTGGGCGTATCAGCGCGCGGTGATGTAAAGCGCGCAAAATACCACGACGAATCAACAAAGGTATCCATCGTATCCGTTTCGCGCAGCGCAGGTTTGCCACAAGAGGGGCAATCACAGTTGCGCCATGTCGGGTGACGATCCAGCGGATTACCCGGCACATCAAAGGTGACATCGTCAGGCAGGGTGACGGGCAGGTTTTCTTTTTTCTCAGGTACCACGCCGCAGGTGTCGCAATGCACCACAGGAATCGGACACCCCCAATAGCGTTGGCGTGACAATCCCCAATCGCGCAGACGGAATTTGGTCACACCCTTGCCCCAGCCTTGGGATTGGGCAAAATCAACGGTGGCGTTGATCGCCTCTTCGCCGGTGGCGATGTCTAGGCCTGCGAAATGGTCGACCCAGCGCACTTTCTCGGTCTTTGGGGGGACAAAGGCGGTGTCTGTCACAGGTGTGTCATCATCCAATGCAAAGAATGTGTCGCGCACGGGCAGATCATATTTGCGCGCAAAATCCAAATCGCGTTGATCATGCGCAGGGCAGGCAAAGACCGCGCCTGTGCCGTAATCCATCAAAATGAAATTGGCGATCCAGACAGGCAATTCCCAATCAGGGTTCAGCGGATGACGCACGCGCAATCCGGTGTCAAAGCCCTTCTTCTCGGCCTTTTCCATGTCGGCCTCGGACGTGGACATTTGGCGGCATTCGGCGTTAAACGCTGCGATGTCAGGATTGTTTTGTTCCAATTCACGCGCCAAGGCGTGATCTGCGGAAATCCCGACAAAGGACGCGCCCATCAATGTGTCAGGGCGGGTCGTATATACGGTGATTTGGTCATGTCCCTCGGGGCCATTCACAACATCAAATGAAAATTCCAGACCACGCGATTTGCCGATCCAGTTGGATTGCATGATTTTGACCTTGGCGGGCCAATTATCCAACCCATCAATCGCGGTCAGTAATTCGTCGGCGTGGTCGGAAATCTTGAAAAACCACTGCGTCAATTCTTTGCGTTCGACCAATGCGCCAGACCGCCAGCCGCGGCCGTTTTCAACCTGTTCGTTGGCCAAAACGGTCATATCCACCGGATCCCAGTTTACAACCGCATTTTTGCGATAAACCAAGCCATTGTCGAGGAAATCCAAGAACATCGCCTGTTGCTGACCGTAATATTCCGGATCGCATGTGGCAAATTCGCGGGACCAGTCAATGGACAGGCCCAGCGGGCGCATCTGCCCTTTCATTGTGGCGATGTTGTTATAGGTCCAATCCTTGGGGTGGCCGCCCGATGCCATTGCGGCGTTTTCCGCGGGCATGCCAAAGGCATCCCAACCCATGGGGTGCAATACATTGTGACCGGTCGACATTTTATACCGCGCGATCACATCGCCCATGGTATAATTGCGTACATGCCCCATGTGGATGCGCCCCGACGGGTAGGGGAACATTTCCAACACATAGTATTTTGATTTGGTTTCATCGCGTGTTGCGGTGAACACATTGGCCTGATCCCAGGCGGCTTGCCACTTGGCTTCGATCTCTGCTGCGGTATAGCGCGACATCGTGCATTCCTTATGTTTCAGTTCGCGTTAGTGATACGCTACAGTGCCGCAAGGGTCCAGTGCAAAGGGCCCAGTTTTGGGGCAGATGGACCCAATTGTACCCCATGATGTTTTGAATTGGTCCGCTGGGATACGGATTGTCGGTGATGGGCCAAAATAAACCACTGGTCAAACCCACTCAACCTCTGTCACAGTAATGTAAAACGAAAACAGGTTTGGGTATGCGTGTTTTATTGATTCATCAAAACTTTCCCGGTCAGTTCAAACATCTTGGCCCTGCCTTGGTTGCGCGGGGCGATCATGTTGTGGCGCTGACGCCCAAGGTGAAGGAACGTACTGAATGGCGTGGGATTACGGTCGAACCCTATGCCATTAAACGCGGGAATGGGCAAAATGTGCATCCTTGGGTCACCGATTTTGAAACCAAGGTCATCCGCGCCGAGGCTTGTTACAACGGGGCGGTTGCGTTGAAACAATCGGGGTTTGAACCGGATGTGATCTTGACCCACCATGGATGGGGTGAAAGCCTGTTTCTTAAGGATGTGTGGCCGAATGCACGCATGGGGCTGTATTGTGAACTGTATCATCTGGCGGACTATCCCTTTGTCGGGTTTGATCCTGAATTTGACCAAGGATTGAACGACACCGATCCGATGCGATTGCGACTGCGCAACATCAATAATGATATGCATTTTGATATTGCCGATGCAGGGCTTAGCCCAACCCAATTTCAGGCAGATACATTCCCCGCCACATTTCGCGATAAAATCCGTGTGATCCACGATGGTATCGACACTGATTTTGTCTGTCCCGATCCCAATGCGGCGCTGACGGTCAGTCCTGATCTGACGTTGACCCGCAATGACGAAGTGATCACATTTATCAACCGCAATCTGGAACCTTATCGCGGGTATCATATTTTTATGCGGGCCTTGCCACGGATGTTGGTGGAACGACCCAATGCCCATATTGTCATATTGGGTGGCGACGATGTCAGCTATGGCGCCCGACCCCCCAAGGGTAAAACATGGAAACAAATATTCATTGATGAGGTGCGTGGATCCATTTCAGACGCCGACTGGGCGCGGGTCCATTTTATGGGGCGTGTTCCCTATGCTACCTTTTTATCGATGATTCGGGTGTCGCGCGTGCATGTGTATCTGACCTATCCCTTTGTCCTAAGCTGGAGCCTGCTAGAAACAATGAGCGCAGGCGCCGCAATCGTCGCGTGCAGCACCGATCCCGTGACCGAAGTGATGGAGGATGGGAAAACGGGGCTGTTGGTCAATTTCTTTGACCCAGACGAAATTGTCGATCGGGTCCATGAATTGATGCACGACACAGCCTTGCGTCATGCCTTGGGGCAGGCCGCCCGCCAAAAAGTGGTCGAAAATTACGATTTGCGCAGCATCTGCCTGCCCCGTTTGTTGGACTGGGTGGACGCGGTCGCGCAGCATTAGCGTCGTAATCGCCTAGAATAATCCGTCTTGGGTGCGCAGGGCGCGGGCGCGGGTCAGGATCGCATCTTCGACCGCGCGTACGGTTTCAGCCGAGGCAGGGCCACGTTTCGTCATCAGCGCCACCCGCAAAGTGCGTGCATCCAGCGCTGGGTCAGATACATAAACCGTTGCCTTATAGGCTGCGCTGCCACCGGGCGGGGTGCCGTATCCTGTGACGATCACACCGGAAAATGGATCGACCGTTTCAATGGGCAAGAAATCCAAAACATCCAGCGATGCCTGCCAGATATACCGATTCACTTTGACAGGGATTTCCGACTGGTTCGTGTCGAATACATCCCAAATCGTGCTTTTGCGATTTTCGGTGGCAATGTTTTCTGAACGGGCTGCCGGTTTTACATCTGTCAAACCGCCCAGAATTCTGCTGCCTGACGAACAGGCCCCCAAAACCGTCATTGACGCAAGTGTGATCCAAATGATTGACCGTGTCTGTGGCATGCCTGTCCCCCTGAACGCTATGTTAAACAGGTATCCTAATGGGCAATCTGGGGCAAGTGTTGAATTGTTCGGTAATTTTTTTCAACCGAAACAGCAGGTTCCTTGGGTTCTGCGGGTGTGACATAACTGCATCATATTTGCGTTTGTGTTTTCATGTCTGAATTCAAACGCTTGCAATTGGGGCACAAATGGGGCGAAACATAGCGCATTCTTGCATCGGACTATCCGTTGGCAAGGCGAAACCTAAAAGTAAACCCGAGGGAATAACATGAAAAACGTTCTTTTCGCGACTACAGCTCTTGTTTTGACAGCTGGCGTTGCATCCGCAGAAGTA
>CAZWFE010000069.1:0-7270 GCA_964633145.1 uncultured Phaeobacter sp.
GGGTCCCTATAGTGTAGTAAAATTGATTCTAAAACCCCCAAATTTAGGAAAGATTTCGCCAGCCACTTGGTTCGTTCTTTTCAGAACGGAAATTTAGCGTTAGACTGGGCGAAAATCACGTCTGCGCGGCAAACGACGCAGTATCAGAGCAGTTTCTAGGGGTAAGATATGACGGTGTATAAATACGGTATTTCAAGGGCGGCACAGTATGTTGTGTTGGCTGGTGTTGGATTTGGGTTGATGGGCTGTGAATTACAACAGTCGGGCTCTGCCCCACAATCGCAGCCTGCGGGGCTAGAATTGGTTGAAAAGGACGTTGAATCGCCTGACGTGTTTGAAGCGAATGAAACAGCGCTTTGGGACGGGCGTCCATCATTGGGCGGCATTTGGATTGCTGCACCCGAGGTCACTGATCCCGAACGCGTTATCATCCGCAACCCCAAAAATGGGAAATTTGTGATTGGCGCACTGTTCCGCAGGGCGCGCGAATATGCGGGGCCACGGTTGCAACTGTCATCCGATGCAGCCGATGCATTGGGAATTTTAGCAGGTCAACCAACCATGGTCTCAGTGGTCGCTTTGCGGCGTGAAACCGTGTCTGTGACGCCCGAACCCGTTGCGCAAACCGCCGATGCCATTCCGCAACCCGACACGATCGAAGAAGAAGCGCTGGCCGCAGCCGCAGTCGCCGTGGCAACCCAAGTTGGGGGTGCCACAAGCAAAACAGCCACCAAGCCAGCAGCCACCGCCGCCAAGGCCCGCCCCAAGGCCCGCCCAGATGCAGCGGCGGCAAAGCCAAAACCCACCAAATCTGGCAAAGTGGCCAAACCCTATGTCCAGCTGGGTATTTTCGGGGTCGAAGCAAACGCAAAAAATACCGCGCAGGCGATGCGCCAGCGTGGCATTATCCCAACGATCAAAAAATTGGAAATGAACGACAAACCGTTCTGGCGTGTGATTGTCGGCCCTGCAACATCCCAAGATGAATTGAAAACCATTTTGGACAAAGTCAAGAAAGCTGGATTTGCTGATGCCTATGCCGTTTCTGGATAAACTGCCGTCCAAAACTGCCATTGCCGGATTTACAGCCCTAGCATTTTCTATGCTGCCACTTGGGGCCGCAGCCTTTGATACGCAGGCGCGATCGGCCTATGTCTATGACATGGGCACATCGACGGTATTGCTGCAAAAAAACGCAGATGTCCCATTACCGCCGGCATCAATGTCGAAATTGATGACGCTTTATGTGGCGTTCGAATTTATCAAATCCGGTTTATTGAACCTAGACGACACATTACCCGTATCTGAACATGCCGCCAGCTATACTGGATCGACGATGTTTTTGAACACCACCGATCGGGTCAAGGTGCGTGACCTGATTTTGGGGATTATCGTATTATCTGGCAACGACGCCTGTGCTGTCTTGGCCGAGGCCCTGTCCCCCGACGGGACCGAGGCCGGATTTGCCGCGCTTATGACACAGAAAGCCAAAGACATTGGCCTGGCGGAATCAACCTTTGTCAATTCGAACGGCTGGCCTGCCCCCGGTCAACGGATGAGTATGCGGGATTTGGGCATTTTGGCCGAACGTTTGATCGTGGATCACCCGGAATTTTACCCCCTGTTTTCGGAACGGGTGTTCGAATTTGATGGCCGCGCGCCGGCAAATACGCGCAATCGCAACCCTTTGCTGGGGTTGAATATCGGTGCAGACGGGCTGAAAACCGGCCATACCCAAGAGGCAGGCTATGGCTTGGTGGGCTCTGCCAAGCAGGGTGATCGTCGGGTTATTTTCGTGGTCTCGGGCCTGGACAGCGCAGGCCAACGCGCCGAGGAAAGCGAAGCGATCGTAAACTGGGCCTTTCGCCAGTTTGCATTGAAATCCTTTGCGAAATCAGGTGACGTGATTGCCCGCGCGCGGGTTTGGAACGGCGACCAAGACAGCGTCGGATTACAAATCGCCGATGATTTGGACCAATTGGTGCCGGTCCTACAATCCGATGATGTGGCGTTTTCTGTCGAACTGAACACACCGCTGCCCGCCCCCATCGCCCAAGGTCAACAGATCGGCGAATTGGTGATTGACGTCCCAACGCTGGGCGAACGGCGTGTCCCATTGGTGGCAGAAACCGATGTAAACATGGGCGGGTTTTTCACGCGACTATCAACAGCGGCACAAACCCTGATGCGCTCCATCACCCAAGAACCCGAGGACGTGTTTTGAGCCAAGGGTATTTTATCAGTTTCGAAGGGATTGATGGATCTGGCAAATCAACCCAAGCCAAACGCTTGGCGCAGCATTTGACCGAACAGGGCCATCAGGTTGTGTTGACCCGCGAACCCGGCGGCTCGATCGGGGCTGAGGAAATCCGCGCGCTGGTTCTGCAAGGCGATCCAGATCGGTGGTCGGCGGAAACCGAAATTTTGCTGTTTACCGCCGCACGGCGCGATCATATGGAACGCACGGTTTTGCCCGCGCTTGCGGCTGGTAAAATTGTCATTACGGACAGGTTTGCGGATTCTACGCGTATGTATCAGGGTCTTAGCCGCGGTGATCTGCGCGGGCTGGTGGATCGGTTGCACGATATGATGATCCCACGTGATCCAGATTGCACCATTTTGATTGATATGGATCCTGACATTGGCCTGAACCGCGCCAAATCGCGCCAAGGCACCGAAGAACGTTTCGAAGATTTCGGTATCGATCTGCAACGCCAGATGCGGGCAGGTTTTCTGTCGCTGGCGGATGAATTTTCCGACCGGTTTCATGTGATCGACGGTATGCATGATGCCGACACTGTCCACGATGCCGTCGTGCGCACAATTGATACGCTGATCCAATGACAGATGACATTGACCTGCCCCTTTCCGATCAGCTGGATGGCGCGCCCCATCCCGCCGAAACAGATCATTTATTGGGACAATCAGGTGCTGAAACGGAATTTCTGGCCGCCTATAATTCAGCGCGGTTTCATCATGCTTGGTTGATGACCGGCCCGCGCGGTGTGGGCAAAGCAACCTTGGCTTGGAAAATGGCCAAGTTTTTATTGACCCAGCCCAGTGGGGACACAGGCGGGATGTTTGCCGACACCGCCCCAGCACCGACCGATTTAACCACCGACCCCAATCACCCCGTCATTCGCCGTATGATGGCCGGCGCCGAGGCGCGTTTGTGCGTCATCCGCCGTGCCTATGATCCCAAACGCAAGCAGTTTAAATCACAGATCACCGTGGATGAAGTCCGCAAACTGCGCAATTTCTTCGCACTCAGCGCAGCAGATGGGGGACGGCGGGTTGTGATTGTTGACGCGGCCGATGATATGAACGTCAACGCGGCCAACGCATTGCTAAAAGTGTTAGAGGAGCCACCCGCAAACACGACACTGCTGTTAATCTGCCACCAACCATCGCGGATTTTGCCCACCATTCGGTCGCGCTGCCGAACACTGCGTCTGTCAGAACTGTCCGCAGAATTGATTCAGCAGGCCTTGGACCAAGCGCATATTGATTTGGACCCCACGCAAACACGCGTGACCACGGCATTATCAGCCGGATCCGTTGGGGATGCCATTCGTATGTCATCGACCCATGGGGCGCAAGTGTACTTGGGCCTGCTCGGGCTGATTGGCCAAGCACCACGGATGGACCGTGAAAAGGTGTTATCCTTTGCCAATGCCTATGCGGGAAAATCAGCATCAGACGAATTTGAAACCATGATTGGAATGGTTGAAATCTTGATCACGCGTTTGGCGCGCAGTGGTGCAACAGGTCAGCCGCCTGTAAAAACGGTCAGCGATCAGGAATTTGATATTTTTCAAAAACTTTGCCCCACACCGGCCTTGGCACGCAAATGGGCCGATCTAAATCATGAATTATCGTCGCGATTGCGTCATGGGCGGGCCGTAAACCTTGACCCTGTGTCCATGATCTTGGATACGCTGTTCAAAATAGAAGACTGCGCCGCGCGCGCCTAACATCAAGCGAATAGAGGTCACATGCCCCAAATAACAGATAGCCACTGCCATCTGGATTTTCCCGATTTCGACACCGAACGCGATGCCGTCATCAAACGCGCGGTTGATGCAGGGGTGCATCGCATGGTGACCATTTGCACACGATTGAAAAACGAACCACAGGTGCGCCAGATTGCTGAAACCTATGGCCCCGTGTTCTATGCCGCCGGCACCCACCCGATGAGTGCTGCCGAAGAACCGCTGACCAGTGTCGACGAATTGGTGCGCCTGTCCCAGCATCCTAAATTTGTGGCCATCGGCGAAACGGGGTTGGATTACCATTACACCGCCGACAGCAAGGACATTCAAAAACAAAGCTTGGTCATCCACATCCAAGCCGCCCAGCGCACAGGATTGCCATTGATCATTCATGCACGGGACGCAGATCAGGATATGGCCGACATATTGGCCAGCGAATATCGCAACGCGCCCTATTCTTGTGTGATGCATTGTTTTTCATCCTCGGCCGAATTGGCGCGCGCTGCGTTGGATTTGGGATTTTACCTGTCCATGTCCGGCATCGCCGCATTCCCCAAAAGCCAAGATCTGCGCGATATATTTGCCGCAGCCCCGATCGATCGTATTTTGGTGGAAACAGACAGTCCCTATTTGGCCCCACCGCCCTATCGGGGCAAACGCAATGAACCGGCCTATTCGATGCACACCGCCGTCAAGGGCGCCGAGGTTTTCGGACTGGACATTGACGCATTTGCACGTCAGCTTGAAGAAAACTTTGATCGCCTGTTCACCAAAGCGCGATTGGTATAGGAGCGGACATGACGTCTGAGTTACGGTTCACAATTTTGGGATGCGGATCCTCGGGTGGGGTGCCACGTTTGGGGGGGCATTGGGGTGACTGCGACCCCACAAACCCCAAAAACCGCCGCCGCCGCTGTTCCATGTTGGTTGAACGCATTGGTCCAGATGGGATCACACGCATTTTGATTGATACATCCCCCGATATGCGCGAACAGCTGTTGTCCGCCGATGTCGGCGCATTGGATGGTGTGGTCTATACCCATTCCCATGCCGATCATGTCCATGGGATCGACGATCTGCGCATGATCGTTTTCAACATGAAGGCCCGCCTGCCCGTCTATGCCGACCAAGACACCTGTAACGCACTGATGGACCGATTTGGCTATGCCTTTGTCCAGCCCAAGGGATCATCATATCCGCCGATTTTAGAGCTGAATTTGATTGATGGCCCGCTGACCATTCAGGGTGCCGGCGGGGATATTACGTTGCATCCGTTCCACGTTGAACATGGCACCATTGATGCACTGGGATTCCGCATTGGCGATTTGGTATATTTGCCAGATGTTTCAGCCATGTCGCAAGACGGCTGGGACCTGTTGCAAGGCGCTGATTGCTGGGTTGTCGATGCCCTGCGCCGCGCGCCACATCCGACACATTCGCATTTGGACCAGACCCTAGAATGGATTGACCGCGCAGGCGTGCCCCGCGGTGTCTTGACCAATATGCATATAGATTTGGATTATCATCAGGTTGATCGTGAAACCGCCGATCACATCACACCCGCCTATGATGGTATGACCATCCGATACCAGCTGGGATAACACGATGCAGGCCTTGGTTGACGTCATTTTGCCTGTCTTTATCGTGATTGGCTTTGGCTATATCGCTGTTTGGCGCGGACTGTTTTCGACCACCCATATTGAGGGATTGACCAAGTTTACCCAAAACTTTGCCATTCCCTGTTTGTTGTTCAAGGCGATTTCCGAATTGGACCTACAACAAAGTTTCGATTGGCGATTGCTGACCAGTTTTTATGCCGGTGCGTTTATCTGTTTTATGATTGGTATGTTGGGCGCGCGGTTTGGGTTCAAACGCGATTGGGAAAACAGCGTGGCCATCGGATTTTGTTGCCTGTTTTCCAATTCCGTTTTGTTGGGCTTGGCCATTACAGAACGCGCCTATGGGCCTGCGGCCTTGGTGTCGAATTTCGCCATTGTGGCCATGCATTCGCCGTTTTGCTACGCGGTGGGCATTACAGCAATGGAAATTGCCCGCAACCCCGGCCCGCTGGGATTTCCTGTGGTCAAACGGATCCTGCGGTCGATGTTTTCAAATGCCTTGGTGATTGGTCTGGCCCTGGGTTTGATCGTAAACCTGACAGACACCACCTTGCCCAACGCATTCCAAGATGCGCTGAATATGATGGCCCGTGTGGCATTGCCGACTGCGCTGTTTGCGATGGGGGGCGTGTTGTATCAATACCGCCCCGAAGGTGACGTTGGCCCCATCATCATGGTATCCCTGACATCCCTGATTGTGCATCCCAGTTTGGTCTGGACCTTTGCCCATTGGTTGGATTTATCAACCGCAGCCTTGCGATCGGCTATATTGACCAGCGCCATGGCCCCTGGGATCAATACCTATGTTTTTGCCAATATGTATGGCCGTGCGCGGCGTGTCGCCGCCAGTAGCGTTTTGGTCAGTACGGGTTTGGCGATCCTAACCGCATGGGTGTGGCTGCAAATTCTGCCATAGGGTCAGCGTTGTTGTTTGCCGATAAACCGAAATACCACCATCAACCCCAGCATCAGGGCAAATTGGCCAAACACATCACCAATCATATAGCCCGCCACCAAATACCACGCTGAAAAACTGCTGTTCAATATGGCCTGACCCAATGCATTCAGCGCAGAGCCCGCCAGTCCAGCCAACAGCAAGATTTGCCATTCTTTGAAAGCGACGCGCTGCATTGCAGATTTCGCAACAGCATTGACCAAAACCAACCCTAGATAGCATCCAGCCGCACTGACCAGCGCCCCCAAAACGTGCAAATCCAATCCATTCACACGGGTATCAAAAAACCACATCATATATGACGCTGGAACCAGATAGAGTAATCCGGAAAACCCGAAATAATACACCGACAACATGCGCACCCCATGCGGCAAAAACAGCAAACAAAACAAATCCACATGTTCAGGAAATGCCAATTTCTGCATCGGCAAAATAAATCCGCTGGTCATGGTATAACTGGCCAGATAGGCCACCGACACGACCACAAGCGGGATCAGATGCGTCTTCATGTTCTAGCCTAAACGAAATAAGACGTTTCGTTTCGCATCAACGCGGACCAGCTTGCCTTCGGTTTCCAAATTTTTAAGCGCGCGGTAAAATGTCGGCCGCGCAATATCTTGGGACAATCTGTGTTCCAACAATTGCTTTGTCTCGACAATTTTATCACTTTGACTGCAATCAGCCGCAGCCAAGTATATCTTCTT
>CAZWFE010000070.1:0-7247 GCA_964633145.1 uncultured Phaeobacter sp.
GTGACCCACTGATTAAAAGTCAGTTGCTCTACCAACTGAGCTACGGGCCCACTGGCGGCGTAATTAAGAACATCAGCGGTCAGGGTCAACCCCGAAAATGAAAATAATTCCACAATCTCTGGATTCATTTCCATCATGCGCGTATATGGCGTGATATGCAGGAAAAAATGATGCAAAATATACCCTTTATGAAAATGCACGGGCTGGGCAATGACTTTGTCGTCATCGATTCCCGCCGCCAGATGATTCCCCTGTCCGATGCGTTGGTAAAACGCATTGCCCATCGCCACATGGGCATTGGGTTTGATCAACTGGCAACGATCCAGACATCGGATCGCGCTGACGCACATTTGATCTTTTACAATTCCGATGGCTCGACTTCTGCGGCCTGCGGCAATGCCACCCGCTGTATTGCACGGTATTTGATGAACGAAACTGGGCAATCCGAATTACACCTAACCACAGAGCGCGGCGATTTGTTCGCGCGCGATGCAGGCAATGGATTGACATCCGTCAACATGGGACATCCCCAGCTGAATTGGGATGAAATTCCCCTGTCACATGACGTGGATACACTTAGGCTGCCCATCGACGGCGAACCATCTGCAACGGGAATGGGCAACCCACATTGCACATTTTTTGTCGACGATGCATGCGCGATTGATTTGGAACAACGCGGACCAGCAATCGAACATCATGCGCTGTACCCACAACGGACCAACGTGCAGTTTGCGTCACTGCTTGGACCCGATCACCTGCGTATGCGTGTGTGGGAACGTGGGGTGGGTGTGACCATGGCATCAGGGTCATCATCCTGCGCCACAGCCGTCGCAGCAGCTCGGCGCGGCCTGACCGGCCGATCCGTGCAGGTTGACCTAGACGGCGGCACCCTGTGGATCGACTGGCGCGATGATGGCATATGGATGACAGGGGCAACGATGCATTTATGCAACGGCACCTTGACCCACGAATTTTTACAGGCCGACCAATGACCCAGCCACCGAAATTCACAACTTTGGGCTGCCGTTTGAACGCCTATGAATCCGAGGCGATGAAGGATCTTGCATCCTCAGCTGGATTGCAAAACGCACATATCATCAACACCTGCGCCGTCACCGCCGAAGCGGTGCGTAAATCACGCCAAGAAATTCGCAAAATACGTCGCGACAACCCCGATGCCCAAATCATTGTCACCGGCTGCGCCGCGCAAATCGACCCAGACAGTTTTGCAAAAATGGGCGAAGTGTCCGCCGTGATCGGCAATACCGAAAAAATGCAGCCCGAGACTTGGGCCAAATTAAACACAGGGTTCATCGGTGACACGGAAAAAATTCAAGTCGATGACATAATGTCCGTCACAGAAACCGCTGGACATCTGATTGACGGGTTTGGCACCCGCAGCCGCGCCTATGTTCAGGTACAAAATGGTTGCGATCATCGTTGCACGTTCTGCATCATCCCCTATGGCCGCGGCAATTCACGCTCGGTCCCTGCAGGCGTTGTCGTGGATCAAATCAAACGTTTGGTTGATCGCGGCTATAACGAAGTTGTCCTGACCGGCGTCGATCTGACCAGCTGGGGCGCCGATCTGCCTGCCACGCCAAAACTGGGCGATCTGGTAATGCGCATTTTGAAACTGGTGCCCGACTTGCCCCGCCTGCGCATCAGCTCGATCGACAGCATCGAAGTGGACGAAAACCTGATGCAGGCCATCGCCACAGAACCGCGTTTGATGCCCCATCTGCACCTTAGCCTGCAACATGGGGATGATCTCATCCTCAAACGCATGAAACGCCGCCACTTGCGCGATGACGCCATTCAATTTTGCGAAACTGCGCGCAAATTACGGCCCGATATGACATATGGCGCGGATATTATTGCGGGGTTTCCAACAGAAACCGATGCCCATTTCGAAAACTCAATGCGCCTTGTCCGCGACTGCGACCTGACATGGCTGCATGTGTTCCCCTATTCCCCACGCACCGGCACACCGGCGGCGCGCATGCCCCAAATAAACGGAAATACCATCAAATCCCGCGCCGCCGAACTGCGCAGGATCGGACAGGATCAGGTCACCAAACACCTGTCTCAGCAAATCGGAAAAACCCATCACATCTTGATGGAAAATCCCAACATGGGCCGCACCGAACAATTTACCGAAGTGCACTTCGAAACGCCCCAAACAACAGGCGCAATTGTCAGCGCGGACATCACAGCACATACCACAACACACCTCATCACCATATGACGACAACGCCCATACTATACAGCTTTCGCCGCTGCCCCTATGCCATGCGCGCACGCCTTGCCCTGCTCAGCGCAGGCATTCGCGTCGAACTGCGCGAAATCGTCCTGCGGGACAAGGCCCCCGAATTCCTCGCCACCTCACCCACAGGCACCGTTCCCTGCCTAAAAACAGATAAAAAAATAATCGACGAAAGCCTGCACATCATGGCCTGGGCTCTGGCCAAAAACGACCCAGAAACTTTAATGCAACAACCAGCCCAAGCCTATGAACTGATGGCCCAATGTGACGGACCATTTAAACACGCGCTAGATCGCACAAAATACAAAACACGCTACCCGAACGAAAACCCCGAACACCACCTAAAAACCGCAAGCGATTTTCTTACAACACTCAACGATCAGCTTGCACCAAATCTTTACGGCGAAAGCCTAAAACTCGCTGACATCGCAATCTTGCCCTTTGTACGCCAATTTGCCCATATCGACCAAACTTGGTTCTACGCACAACCTTGGCCAAACCTAATCCACTGGCTCGACACCTTCAAAGCATCGGATCGCTTCGCCAACATCATGCCAAAATACAAAAAATGGGAAACCGACGATCAACCCATCTATTTCCCATAATCTTTCAGTTTTGCCCAAATACTCTGGGTGAATTGGCCAGCCATGGCCAAGAGGGCAAAGCCCTCATAACCCAAACGATCAAAAATCCAAATCGTTGTAATGACGTGGCGGTGGAAAACCTGAAACTTGATCCGCCAAAATCGACCGAAACGCCGGGCGCGATTTGATCTTGGCATACCAATCTTTGACGACGGCAGAGCGGTTCCAATCCACGTCAGAAATATAATCCAATGACGACAAATGCGCGGCTGCCGCAAAATCGGCCAGGCTCATCTCATTGCCTGCCAACCAACGCCGATTATCCAAAAGCCACGCCATATAGTCTAAATGGTACTTAATGCGTTTCGCGCCCTCTTTCACATTTCGACTGTCAGGAAACCCCTGACCTGTAACTTTTTTATTGATGCGTTCATAAACCAACTTTGATGTCACTTCGTGGTGAAATTTGTCATCAAACCAGGCAACCAAACGGCGCACTTCATAGCGTGCATCAGGGTCACTGGGGATCAACTTGGGCTCAGGATATACCTCGTCTAAATATTCGCAAATTGCGGAACTTTCGGCCATCCATTGCGTGTCATTGCGCAACACAGGCACTTTACCAGCGGGGTTTCGACGCAGAAAATCCGCTGACTGTTCCCAATATTTTTCCTCAACCAACTCCACTTCTAGACGCTTTTCTGCCAGAACCAACCGAACTTTCCGGCAAAATGGGGATAGGGGAACGTGGTATAATCGAAACATTGTAAATCCTGTTTTATATTCCAGCTACATGCCGTGATTTTCCAAAAACTTCAATCCAAGAAACACGATGCCCGCCCATCCTTTCGGATAAGAGCGGCCCCATCCATGATCGACATCGCCCGCTTGCGTACAAACTCGGACGGATCGCGCGCTGATCTGTTTTTCGGATCGGGTAAAACCGCCATCAGCAACGCCGCCTCATAGGGGGATACGGCATCCGCACCGATCCCGAAATAATGGTTGGCCGCTGCCTCAACCCCAAAAACACCGCTATCAAATTCGGCAATATTGACGTAAATTTCCAAAATTCGCCGTTTAGACCACGCAATTTCTAATGTCGGCGTTAAAATCGCTTCAATCGCTTTGCGCACCCAGCTGCGCCCATGCCATAAAAACGCATTCTTGGCGACTTGTTGCGTAATCGTAGATGCGCCCCGTGTGCCGCCATCGGCGATTGCCCCGCGAATGGCACGCATGTCAAACCCCCAGTGCAGGCAGTAATTCGCATCCTCAGCAGCCACAGCAGCGGTAAGTATATCGGGTGACATTTCGGGCGCAGCTACCCATTCATAGGCCACATCGCCGATAATCTGACGCTCAGACATCATATAGGGCGTGGTCCAGACCGGCGCAAAGCGGTACACCAGAATGATTGCAGCGAACAACGCCAAAATGGCCACGCCAAAATACATCAAATATCGCCACAAGCGTCGCGATATACTTTCGGTCTGTTTTGATTTTTTTGTCGTTTTTTTCGCCACGGTATAAACTGCCTGCGCCCTAAGGTCCTTGGTTATGCCGCAATCTCTGCGAAAACTCAATCTATGTTTTTAACCCAAAACGACCAGACACACAAAAGGGGCCACCGTTTCAAGCGCCCCCTTTAGTCGGTTCCATCAAGCAACTTGTAAATTTAGATGCTTTTTGTCACCACACTGGGCAACGTGGACCAGAAATTTAGCTATGGATCAACCTGATCCACCCATTGCAGCAGCAACAGGACCTGCAGTCGCAAGGGTCAACGATGCGCTGCCCGCTAACAGGAACAAACATACAAACAGTTTTTTCATTGAATTTCTCCGTACTCAGTTGAACTCGATAAAAACGCCGATGCACTAGTTTTTAACCAACCGCTAATCGCGGCACACTCACAACGCTCAGACACCAGCGATTACAGTTTACCGACACTTCAAAGAGTTCTAAACAACAATAACAGGATCAAGTTCACATTTTTGTTAATTATTTCAGTGTATTATTCAAATAAAACGGGCCGCATCAGCGGCCCTAAGCGGTGATCAGTTATGCCCCGCATTTCTATGAAAAATCAAATTAGATCATCCAGAGACAATGTTTTTATGTGTCGTTATTGCAATGGGTTTTGCAAACAATAGGTGCGGTTTTATTGCGCACTGTGACAACACCTTAGGCCAACGGATTAGCCATCACCACCACCATGTAAAGCCACAACAGGTGATGGGACACTGATTGCGATTGATGCACTAGAAAACGCAAGCGCGATGATAAATAACAAATTCTTCATAACAACCTCCAATTTGGATAGTAACTGGTTACACGATCAACGGTTACGATGATGACACGTCAGAATGTGATTGCAATCCTTTGTAATTTTTTCCGTCAAATTGATAGATTTCACCAAAGTCATCGACACGGATCCAGACAGTATCAGACACCTGCCCGCCAACAGGGCCGGTGAAAAATTAACCGCAGATCACATCGTAAAACAACGAATAAAGCTGACCGTTTCATTTTTACCGATTACCACTTGGCTGCCAGCCCGAAACCACAAATTTATTGCATGACAGACCAATCTTGGGCGGTTTCAGCGTAAAACAAACCATTACCGTCAATATCGGGATGGGCACGTGATCCGCAACGGCCCAAGGTCGCTGGGCCCTAATGTTGCGGAATGGTTAAATCTACAGGCCACCACCCAAAGCACCTGTTCGAAAATAATCAAAATGAATTCGTGAATATTAGAACGAAAAAGCCCCCCAAAAATGGAGGGCCCTTCAATCTTTATTCAGCGGGGACTGCGTCCTGTTCCAGCGTTACAGGATGTTCCAATTTATCCAGCATCTCGATCGGGCAGACTTGGACAAAGTTCGATTTTTCACGATCCCAATCGCGCAAGATTTCAGTCGCCAATTGGCTGCCAGTTTCGGCAACATGGGTTTCGATCAACGATTTCAGTTGGTTTTCCCAATGCGACACGGCGACTGGAACGGTGATGATCGATTCCATGTTCATCATATCAGCCGATTGACCCTGCGGATCGTACAGATAGGCCATACCACCCGTCATACCCGCACCAAAGTTCGCGCCGATGGATCCAAGGATCACAGCAACGCCGCCGGTCATATATTCACAGCCGTTTGAACCACAGCCTTCGACCACGACCTTGGCGCCGGAATTGCGCACGCCAAAGCGTTCGCCAGCACGGCCTGCCGCAAACAGGTATCCGTCTGTTGCACCATATAGCACGGTGTTGCCGATGATGGTATTTTCAGCGGCGACCAACGGGCTGACCATGGGCGGGCGGACAACGATCATCCCGCCGGACAGACCTTTGCCGACATAGTCGTTCGCGTCGCCAGACACTTCGATCTTTAACCCAGGGGCTGCGAACGCACCCAGTGATTGACCCGCTGACCCCGTCAGTTTGACGGTCAGGTGATCAGGCTGCAGCGAATTACGCATGCCAAAGTTGCGCACGATATGGCTGGACGTGCGCGTTCCCACGGTGCGGTGTGTGTTTTGCACCGCATAGGACAGCTGCATTTTTTCACCGTCATTCAGGAACCGCGCAGCATCGCGCACGATTTCGGCATCCAGCGTATCAGGCACTGCATTGCGATCACGATCACGGTTGTATTTGATTTTATGTGCACCATCGACTGTGATCAGCAATGGGTTCAAATCCAAATCGTCCAAATGATCCGACCCACGGCTGACCTGAGATAACAGATCGGCACGGCCGATAACTTCGTCCAGTGAACGCGCACCGATGGATGCCAAAATTTCGCGCACCTCTTGGGCATAGAATGTGATCAGGTTCACAACCTTATCCGCGTTGCCAGTGAATTTATCACGCAGCGCTTGGTCTTGGGTACACACACCCACAGGGCAGGTGTTGGACTGACACTGACGCACCATGATACAGCCCATCGCGATCAATGCGGCGGTGCCGATGCCATATTCCTCGGCACCCATCATCGCGGCCATCACGATGTCACGACCTGTGCGCAAACCACCATCGGTCCGCAATGTAATGCGGTCGCGCAGGTTGTTCATGGCCAGCACTTGGTGTGCCTCGGTCAGGCCCATTTCCCATGGCAAACCCGCGAATTTGATTGATGTCGCGGGCGACGCGCCTGTGCCGCCGTTGTGACCCGAAATCAGGATGACGTCAGCCTCGGCCTTGGCAACGCCAGCGGCGATTGTGCCAACACCCGATGCGGCAACCAGTTTCACGGTGACTTTGCAACGTGGGTTGATTTGTTTCAGGTCATAGATCAGCTGCGCCAAATCCTCGATCGAATAAATATCGTGGTGTGGCGGGGGTGAAATCAATGTCACGCCCTTGGTTGAATGGCGCAGACGGGCAATCAGGT
>CAZWFE010000071.1:0-7148 GCA_964633145.1 uncultured Phaeobacter sp.
GCTGCCCTCCGAAGGCAGAGGTCAGAGGTTCGAATCCTCTTGGGTGCGCCATTAACCCTATAAAATTTTTCTGTTCTCTTGCCACATAGCTGTGCGTGGTGTGGTTGTACTGTTAGCACAGATTGGGACACAAAATTTCGATCAAAGTCCCCGGATGTGGCACGCCGGCCCAGTTTGGGTATGATTGCAAACAGGTCTTAAATACCTGATTGGCTTAGGTATGTTGGCTTTGACCGCGGATGACTGGGGATTTGCTGTGCGATTGACGGATCACAACGGGGCAATCCATCCGTTCCTGGCCCGTTGGTAATTGCGCATCCGCGAGCAATGCTTGCGCAGCCCATGCGCCCATTTCGCGGTGTGGCAACAATACCGTGGATAATGCAGGTGATAGATGCTGTGCAACCTCTTGGTCGTCATAGCCGATGACCGCAATGTCGCGACCAATTTTGATCCCATTTTCTTTCAATGCATCATAGCAACCGATGGCCATCAAATCGTTTGCGCAAAAAATTGCTTCGGGGCGGGTGGTCTTTTCCAACAATTTCAATGTCGCGTTTCGCCCGCCCGAAGGGAGAAAGTTGCCTTCGACGACCAAGGATGGATCGACGGGGATTCCGGCAGCGCGCAGCGCACGTTCGTATCCTTCCATGCGCTGATCTGATGCCTCCATCCATGGTTCGCCCGAGATAAACGCAATGCGTTTGTACCCTTGGTCGATTAACGCTTTCGTAGCGCTTTCGCCGCCGCGCCGTTCGGCTGGCACGACAGATGGATATTGGCCCGCAGCGTCATAACAGTTTAGCAACACGGATTGGTGCTGTTCCAACCCAATAGGGGGCGTGACATTGTGTGTTAGGATTGATCCATAGATAACGCCCCGAACGCGGTCATTGGACCATTTTCGCAAAATCGCTGTTTCATAGGCCCGATCACCGCCTGTCATGACCACTTCGACCAAGACGTCATGTTTCCAAGCTTCTTCTTGGATGCCCTCGATGGAAATGGCGGCAAAGGGGCTGGTGGCGACCTCATCAAACATGACGCCGATCACTTCGTGTCCTGAATTCACAGGGGGGCGCCCTGCGGCGCGGCGACGATAGCCCAGTTTATTGACTGCTTTGATAACCTTGTGGCGGGTTTCATCGCTGATGCGCATGTCATCTAAGCCATTCAAAACAAACGAAACAGTTGACTGCGAAACGCCTGCTTCAATGGCGACATCCTTCATGGTGATGCGGTCTGAACGGTTGGGTATCTTTGTCGTCATCATTTTATCCTTTACGAATCGCTAATAAATATTACTAATAATATTAGCACAAGCCTATCACCCGGAATAAATCATGCAGAGCGCGCAAAAATTAACCCCGAAACGACTAACGCAACGGCAGGCGGCCGCTGTATTGTTGGCGCCGTTTTTGGTGATCTATGCTGTGTTTTTGGTCTATCCGTTTTTCCGTGGGATCTGGATCAGCCTGCATGACTGGAACCTATTGGCGGTGGCTTTTAACCCAGATGCCAAAGAATACGTAGGCTTAAAAAACTATAACCGCGTGATGTGGGGTAAAAACATCACCTGGTCGGTGTTTCATAATCCGATTTGGCAGGTTGGGGGGGCGTGCAGCGCCGCCTTGGCAATTTGGGCGGGGTCGACCCATCGGATCAGTAAAACCATGGCAAGGTTCATCGCGATTGTGGCAATCGGTGTTGTCATTGCCATGGGTTTTTATCCAGACGAAGGCGGCCGCTGGTATGATCGCAGGTTCTGGCCAACGGTGGCCAATACAATCATGTTTGTGGCGATCACCGTTCCATCTGTCACGGGTATTGCATTGGTTTTGGCCGCGGCGTTGAATCGTGAAACACGCGCAATGGCCGTTTTGCGGACCCTGTTTTTCCTTAGCAATGTGTTGTCGGTGACAGTCGTTACATTGATTTGGCAAATCATGTTTTCGCCCCGTCAGGGATTGATTGCGAATGTCACAGATGTGTTGGGCGGATCGCCGATTGTTTGGTTGACGGATGCACAATTTGCAATGGCTGCCATCGTGATCACGACCGTTTGGTGGTCGATTGGCATTGCGATGATGCTGTTTTTGGCAGGTATGCAAGACATCAGCGCAGACCTGTACGAAGCGGGCGCATTAGACAATGCAACAGGGGCCAAGGCGTTTTGGTATATCACGCTGCCAAATCTGAAACGGACCATCACTTTGGTCGTTGTTTTGCAGATTATTTTGCATTTTCAGGTCTTTGGGCAGGTCCATTTAATGACCAACGGTGGTCCGAATGACACCACCCAAGTTTTGGTGCGCTATATCTATCAAACCGCGTTTCGCGACAGTGAACTGGGCCGTGCGGCGGCGATGGCGGTGTTTTTATTTGTGATCATGGGTGGATTTTCCGCTTTGCAATTCCTCTTGGGACGCGAGGATGCCGAATGATGAACCGTGGTTATTACGCATTGGTTATGGTGCTTGCGATCCCTGCATTTGTTTGGATGGTGCCCACGCTTTGGATGTTGTCGCTATCGTTTCAGCCGAATGATGTTTTGGCACGTACGACATCATCAACTGCCTTGGGATTGATCCCAATTCCGTTTACCGTTGAAAATTTTGCCGATCTCTTTGCCTTTGGCAGTACGCCGAAATGGTTTTTAAATTCAATCATCGTGGCGCTGGGAATGACATTTGGTGTCTTGGCTGTATCGTCTACGGCGGGCTATGCTATGGCGCGGCTCGATTTTCCATTCAAAAAAACGATTATCGCAGTTTGCTTGATTGGTTTGATGATCCCCGAGCAAGCCGTTTTTATCCCCCTGTACACGATGTTTGCAGATTTGGGGTGGCACAATTCATACCATGCCCTGATTTTGCCGCGCATGGCTGTGCCTGTCGGGGTGTTTTTGATGATGCAGTTTTTCAAGGGCATTTCAAACGACATAGAAGAGGCCGCGCGCCTTGAAGGGGTAGGGTGGCTGCAAATCTATTGGTATGTGATGCTGCCTTTGGCGCGGCCTGCCATGATGACCTTGGCCATATTAACGTTTTTATATGCTTGGAACGACTATCTGTGGCCATTGGTGTCCGCGCAAAAGCCTGAATTTTTCACGATCACACTGGGACTGGCCAGCATTCAATCGAATTTCGCACAATCTGAGGGGTTGGGCCGCGTTATGGCCTCTGGGGTCATTGCCTCCCTTCCGGTTGTCGGACTTTTCTTGATTTTTCAACGCTATGTGGTGCGCGCCATGAGCGTTGGAGGAAGCAAGGGTTAACAGGGGATTTACCCCAACACATCAACGTGGGAGGAAATAATGAAACACGTTCTTATTGGTGCAGCACTGGCTGCTGGAATGGTGGTTCCTGCAACCGCACAAGACATATCACTGGGCCGTTTTTTCGGCGCATGCGAAGACGCGGGCACGGATACCAAGGCGTCCGTTGGCGAAGCCTGCATTATTCAATCGATTATCAATGCAGCCTCGGCTGAAATTGATGGGGTCAGTGTACAAACTTTGCCCACCGATTGGGGCAATTACTATGATCAGATCAAAGCATCCTATGCGGGTGGCACACCCCCAGATGTGCATGTGATGCATCGCCACCGTATTCCCGAATTTGCAGGGCTTGGGGCGCTGGCAGATTTGTCCGGCGACTTAGCAGCCGCTGGAATTGACACCGCAGATTGGGCACCCGCTGCCTTGGATGCGGTCAGCTATAATGGTGGTATTTACGGGGTTCCGATGGATTTCCACGCAAACCTATGGCATGTGAATATGGATCTGATGGCTGCGGCTGGTTTGGTCGAAAATGGCAAACCTGTTTTGCCCAGCTCCCCCCAAGAAATGCTAGCACATGCACAAAAGGTAAAAGAGGCCACTGGCCAAGATTATCTGGCGGCTGATTTTGCACAATTCCCGATTGGTGTGCGTTTGACGTTGGCGTTGATGTGGCAGCAGGGTGCAAATATCTTTGACGGGGATAGCGCAACAATTAACAATGATGCGGCCAAAAACGCGGTCACATCGATCACACAACTGTTTGATGCAGATGTTGCAAATCCGCAGCTGAACTATGCGGATAGCCAGCAGGCCTTTCTAAACGGCGAGGCGGCGATTTTGGTCAACGGCACTTGGGTTGTTGATTTCTATACGGCCGAGGCTGAAAAATCTGATGTTGCGTTAAACAACTATTATGTTGCAGATTTCCCGACCCTGTTTTCACAAGGTGCGACATGGGCGGATAGCCACATGTGGGCTGTTCCAGCATCACTAAAGGCAAATGATCCTGCCAAGTATAACGCCGCATTAAAGGTGTTGGCCTTTATCAATGATCATAACATTGATTGGGCGCGGACTGGACATATGGCTGTTCGCAATTCTGTATTAAACAGCGCGGAATACGCCGCATTGGCGCATCGTGATGAATATACAGGCACAGCCGCCATCGCCCGCGATACACCGCCATCGGAAAAATACGGTGCAATTCAGGATGTATTGAACCGTGAACTGCAGGCGATTTGGTTGACAGACAAAGATGTGACCGCCGCGCTTTCTGATGCCGAAGCAGAAGTACAAGACCTGCTAGATCGCTAATCTTGCCTCCCTGTGTCTGGCCCCCGTATTGGGGGCCAGACATATTAAACCATCAAAATAAAAGAGACGATCCATGTCCACCCGCCACACGCAACACTGGCCTATTGAACAGGTCCAAACATGGTTTGATGCATATCCTTGGATTTGTGGGTTCAATTATCTGCCCGCCTCTGCAGTCAATTTCTTGGAAATGTGGATGGCAGATACCTTCGATCCCAAGCGCATTGATCGTGAATTGGGCTGGGCCGCAGATGCGGGATTTAATGCAGCACGGGTGAATTTGCATTTTCTTGTCTGGCACCATGATCGTGCCGGCCTGTTGGACCGGATGCGCCAATTTTTGGACATCGCTTGGGCCAAAGGGATTTATACCGTTTTCGTTTTGTTTGATGATTGTGGTTTTGGCGGACAAGAGCCGCAGTATGGCCCACAACAGCCGCCCATTCCCAATCTACACAACAGCCGCGCGGTGGCCAGCCCTGGACGTGCGATGGTGATGGACCCGACGCAATGGGATGGGTTGGGGAATTATGTGCGCGATATCGTCGGCCAATTTGCACAGGACCATCGCCTGCTGTTTTGGGATCTTTATAATGAACCCGGAAACCGTATGATTTTTGAAACAGACGGTTTTCGCGAATATGATCCTGCACTCGAGGATTATAGCGAACGGTTGCTTGTTCAAGCATTTGACTGGGCCAGATCGGCAGCACCATCGCAACCCCTGACCGTTGGGGCGTGGCGCACGGCCCCTGTGGGCAGCGGTGCCGCAGATTTCGACAACCCCATTGATCAGGCTGCTTTGGCCTTGTCAGACATTGTGACGTTTCATGCCTATGTGGATCGTCCGCGTATGGAAAAATGCATCAACACGCTTGCCACCCAAAACAGGCCGATGTTTTTAACCGAATGGATGGCCCGCGCCGTGGACAGCCGCATTGAAACGCAATTGGATTTATTGCATCACCGACATGTGGGGTGTTTTAACTGGGGAATGGTTCAGGGGCGCACCCAGACACATTTGCCATGGCCACGGCCTTTGCTGGAACAACACGGGATTAATCCAGATGAAACGGTTTGGTTTCATGACATTTTTTGGCCCGATGGGCGGCCATATGATCCGGTTGAAATTCAGATCATCAATTCCTTAACACAGTCCCAAAAACGCAGCCTAAGTGCTGAGTGACAAAACCAGTTATCGCACGATCCGCATTGGGCCTAGGTGGATTTGGCCATGCAGCACAGGCGGATTTTGGGGGGCAGGTGGCATTGATGGCGCGCCACTGTGACATCAGCGACGCGTTTAAGAAATGTCGCGTCTGTCACGACATATCTATCATTATCCACGTTTGCCGTAATACAGGCCGACCACATGTTCCGCTTGGGCAAAAAACAGCCAGCGCGATACCAAAACACCGGCCACATGGGTCAGCACAGCCAAGGCCGCGAACATATGGTTAAAGGGCAGCACCAGCAAAACAATCGGCAAACCTGACAGCAATATGATCGCAATCAATCGCAGTTTTGCGGCATGTTTGCGCCCTACGACATAAACGAATTCTTGTAACAGGTAATTGGTGCCGGTGTGTGGTGGTTCAAACGCACGCACGGATCCATTCGTGCCCAAACCGGTTGCGCTGGCCAGAGTGCTGCCCGAGCGTGCGAATGCGCCATCACCCTGGATCCAAGCAAAGATTTGCAAGGCCCCCAATAGGCCCAAAACCGGTTGTGCAATGCCCACCTGACCTGACAGCAATGCCCCACCTGCAACAGCGTAGGTCAGGAACAAAACTGGGGTCATTGGGGTATGCCAGCGGGGCACAGTGGCCAATTGGCGATAAATCATGGCCGTTGAAAAAACCGTCAATAAACACAATGCAGCGCCTGCATAGGACACAATCGCCAGTCGCGTTTCAAAGAAGATTTGCCCAACCGCCGCAACGCCCGTGACGCATAATGCAATAACGGCTAACCACGCTTCGCGGCTTAGCCACGATGACCGCCATTGGGTAAAGGCCTTGATCGCACGTTCAGGGTGGCCCAAGTGGAATGTGGAAAACAACAGCCCACCCACAGCAAACACATAACCGATTGCATAGAAAATGAACGCATTCAGGCCCACGGGTGCCGGCATGCCCAGCCCCAGAAAAAACAACAGGCCAAAGCCAACACCCGAAAGCGATGTGAACAAAATGACTGAGGGTGCTGGATGCATTACAATTTCTCCAATGTACGATCAAGCCATGCAAAAAATCCGGCTGGATTGTCGGCCTGTGCTTGCAAACTTTGGGTGGGGGTTTGGTCCGATGATAACTGATCCTTGGGCCGTGGGGGCAGGTATTTGTTCACCGGCTTGGTCCCCAGTTCAGGCATCAAATCCATGCCGCCCCGTTCGGCGACCAGTTTTGATACATCACTGTTGGGATCCCCCAAATCGCCGAAATGGCGCGCGCCTGATGGGCAGGTGCGCACACAGGCGGGGATGCGGTCCTCTTGGGGTAGGTTTTCGTTGTAAATCCGATCCACGCAAAGGGTGCATTTTTTCATCACC
>CAZWFE010000072.1:0-6824 GCA_964633145.1 uncultured Phaeobacter sp.
TCAGCAAAGGTGGAGGCGGGTACCGGAATCGAACCGGTGTACACGGATTTGCAATCCGCTGCGTCACCACTCCGCCAACCCGCCAAGAATCAACATCGGTGATTATGTTTGTGCGCACTTACTACGCAAATACGGGATGCAGTGCAAGACCGGCAAGGCAAAGTATTTTCTGCACCACAGCAGAGGTTTAAAATCAATTACGCCAAAGCATTTAATCGGTCGCAAAGCTCATACACGCGGTCAGTATTGGACTGCGCGATTTCGCCATTTTCCATCAACAGGTTATTTTCGAATCCAATCCGTGCCTTGCCCCCACGTTCAATTGCATAGACCAAACAGGCCGTTTCGCGCGCACCAAAGGCGCAAACGGCCCAATCTGCATTCGCGACGACATCTGCATCCAAGCATTCCAAAAATGGATCCAAATCCTGCGGGTCTGATTTTTGACCTGTCGTGTAACGCCCCAACACAAACAAAAATGCGTTTTGCTGCGCAGGAATAACGCCACCGCGCACCAAATCGTAAAACAGGTGCATATCATCGGGGCTGTAAAATATATGCTGAATGACGATACCTTGCGCGGTGCATTTTGCATAAAATGTGGCCAAATCATCGCGACTGCAATCGCGCAGCAATTCCACAATCGCGGCGGATACATAGGGATGCGCCACATCCAAAATCAAATCGCGCTGAAATTGCGATGTGTATTTGCCGGCGGCCTCGGTCGTGATTTGCACGTACAGATCAGGACAGCGTGCCGTAATGTCATCGATCAACATGCGATATTGTACGGCATCCAACAGATGGGATTGATCATCATTTCGTATATGCACATGCGCCCCTGTTGCACCGGCCGCATGTGCCTGCACAACGGCGGCAACCGTTTCTGCCAGTGTCACTGGAATATTGGGGTGATCGGCCTTGGTTTTATAGGCACCATTGGGGGCCACCATAATTTTCGGCAAGGGCATCATGGCAGAACGTCATCCACGGTTTTAACCAGTTTGGCCAGCAAATCATCCATATCGTCATTTTGCATAATAAACGGGGGGGCCAGCAGAATGTGATCCCCCATGCGACCATCAATCGTACCCGCCATTGGATAGCATAGCAGCCCATTGGCCTGCGCCGTTTTTTTCAATTTGCCCGCCAGTCCTAGTGCAGGATCAAAGGGTGTTTTGGTGTCGCGGTCCGACACAAATTCGATACCACGAAACAGGCCGCGACCCCTGATATCGCCGACATGCGGGTGCTGACCAAAGGCCTGTTCCAACCGCGATTGCAAATCTTGGCCCAGTGGTGTGACCTGATCCAACACCCCTTGGTCAAAAAACACGTCCAGCACCGCGTTGGCCGCAGCCGCCGCCATGGGATGGCCCAGATAGGTGTGGCCATGCTGGAAAAAACCCGACCCCTGTTCGATTGCACCATAAATTTTGGCCGAACATAGGGCGGCGCCAATCGGCTGATACCCTGCGCCCAGCCCTTTGGCGATACATAAAATATCGGGTGCAATGCCGTCTTGGTCACAGGCATATAGGGTACCGGTGCGCCCCATGCCACACATCACCTCGTCCAAAATCAGTAGCACACCGTATTGGTCGCAAATGTCACGAATGCGTTTGAAATACCCATCAACCGGCGGCACGGCACCGGCGGTTGCGCCCACCACGGGTTCGGCAATAAACGCCATGACGTTTTCGGCACCCAATTCGATGATTTTTTGTTCCAATTCATTGGCCATGCGCTGGCCGTAATCCCATTCGGTTTCATCCGCATGCTGACCGCGATAGGCATAACAGGGCGCAATATGGTGGGTGTCAATCAACAATGGATCAAACTGCGCACGCCGCCACTGGTTTCCCCCAGCGGCCAAGGCACCTAAGGTGTTGCCATGGTAACTTTGCCTGCGGGCAATGATTTTGCGGCGCTGGGGTTGGCCGATTTCGGTGAAATATTGGCGCGCCAGTTTTAAGGCTGCTTCGACCGCCTCTGACCCGCCAGATACCAGATAAACCCGATCCAATCCTGCGGGCGCCTGATCCACCAACCGCCGCGCCAGCCGTTCCGCAGGTTCAGACGTAAAAAACGATGTATGCGCATAGGTCAGGCTGTCCAATTGCGCATGCAGGGCAGCAATCACAGTCGGATGCGCATGACCCAAACATGATACAGCCGCACCGCCAGAGGCATCCAGATATTTATTCCCATCCGTATCAAACAGGTAACAGCCCTGCCCATGTGATGCGATTGGCAAATTTGCCTTGGTGTGGCGGGGGAAAATATGGCTGGTCATGTGTTTTCAATCCATCAGAAAGCAGGTTTGGTTTGGCGCCGCCGCTGTGATGCCACAACAAGCAACAACAGCATCAAAGCAGGAAGGTAAAAGATTTCTTTGGGCATGCGATCCACTGGCACGCTGATCCGTTCGATCACAACTGGCTGATCGCCATAGAAATCAAATTGTTGGAATTGTTCGAAAAACGGCGTTCCGACAAAGGGTTCCAGAATGCTGACGACATCAGGATCGTCAATCGTCAACCCAGCCCCATCCAACCGCGTTTCGACGTCACCACCGACAGGCAAATCCAACAAAACGGTCAGCGATGCCATTTGATCGGGGTTGTCAAAATCAGGCCCCGTCACCTGCGCATAGGCGGTTGTAACATCGGGAAATTCATTCAAGGCCTGTAAAACCTGCGCACCAGCGAAATCTTGGGTGGGTGGGGATATCTGATCCAGCCAATATCCGGGACGAAACAGCGTCAGCGCAATCAGCAACAGGGCCAGCGTTTCCCACAGTTTGCTTTTGGCTAGGAAATATCCTTGCGTTGCGGCGGCAAACAGCATCATGGCGATAGTGGCCACGATGAACACGAACACCGCCTTGCCAAAGGACACATCAATCAACAACAATTCCGTGTTGAAAATGAACAAAAACGGCAGCAACGCGGTGCGGATATCATAGGTAAAGCCCTGAATACCGGTTTTAATCGGGTCGCCTTGGGATATGGCGGCCGCGGCAAAGGCGGCCAATCCTACGGGGGGCGTATCATCGGCCAAAATGCCAAAATAAAACACGAATAAATGTACCGCAACCAAGGGCACGATCAGTCCCGATTGCGCGCCCACCGATACAATGACGGGTGCCATCAGGGATGACACAACAATGTAATTCGCTGTTGTGGGCAGGCCCATGCCCAAAATCAGGCTCATCACTGCAACCAAAAACAGCATTAGCATCAGGTTGCCGCCGGACAGAAATTCGACAAATTCGCCGATCACCTGATGGGCACCGGTCAGCGATACGGTACCGATGATGATACCGGCCGCCCCCGTTGCCACGCCAATGCCAATCATGTTTTGGGCGCCTGCGATCATCCCGTCAAAGAAATCGCGCGCACCCTGTTTCAGACCCGCCATCATCTGGCCCTGACCCCGAAGGGCACGTTTCAGACTGTGTTGTGTGACAACAATGAATATCATCGTCACCGTCGCCCAATAGGCCGACAGCGATGGCGACAAACGTTCCACCAAAATGTTCCAAATCAACACAACGATGGGCAACAGAAAATAAAGACCCGTGATGGCCACATCCTTGGGACGGGGCAGCGGTGTTTTTTCATCAACCAAGAAATCATTTGGCAAATCATCCGCCTGCGCGGCAATGCGGATCAAAACCAGATAGGCCGCCAAAATCAATGCAGGGCGCACGATACCGCCCGCTTGGGGCAGGTAATCATTGATCCAGCCCAGCCCGTAATAAATAACCATGGCCAAGGCAGCCATGCCCAAAAACCCCGTCAAAAATCCCAACAATTGACGCAGGATGGGTTTGTCGTTGGGGGCCTTGGTCAGGCCTTTCAGGTCCAGCTTCAATGCCTCAAGATGGACGATATAGACCAGCGCGATATAGGATACCAAGGCAGGCAGCAGCGCGTGTTTGACCAATTCAGGATAGGACACGCCTGTAAATTCCGAAATCAAAAACGCAGCCGCCCCCATAACCGGCGGTGTCAGCTGTCCGTTGGTGGATGACGCCACTTCGACCGCGCCCGCACGTTCGGCCGAAAACCCTGTACGTTTCATCAGTGGAATGGTGAATGTGCCGGTGGTGACCACATTGGCAATCGAACTGCCCGAATACAGACCCGATGCAGCCGAGGCAACGACCGCCGCCTTGGCCGGCCCCCCGCGCAAATGCCCCAGCGCGGCAAAGGCCAGTTGGATAAAATAATTGCCTGCCCCTGCCTTTTCCAGCAGGGCGCCAAACAGAACGAACAGAAAAATCATCGATGCCGCCACGCCCAGCGCCACGCCGAACACGCCTTCGGTTTGCATCCAGTAATGCCACAACGCTTTGCCCAGCGATGCGCCTTTCCATTGGACCACTTCGGGCAGGACATCGGAATGGCCGAAAAACACATAGGCCACAAACACGGATGCCACGATCACCAATGGCAGGCCAAGCGATCGAAACACCGCAACGGCCAGCAGGATCAGACCACTGGCGGATATGATTAAATCCATTGTGGTGGGCAGACCCGCCCGATCCGCAATCGCCTGTTTGTTGAAAAACAGATACAGACAAACCACGGCACCAATAGACGCAAGGACATAATCGTATATTGGAACAGAGGTTCTTGATGACCCTTTGAACAACGGAAACGACAGCATCGCCAACACAAGCGCAAAGGCCAAATGGATTTGGCGTGCCTCTTGGTTGTTGAAGACCAGTTTTAATCCCAAATGTTCAGACAGGAAAAACGGAATTGCCGACGCAATATAGAGTTGAAACACCGACCAGCTGAACGCAATGGCCAACACCAGTTTCATGGGCCATCCCGATAATTGACGCCCACCTGATTCAACAGATGCGACGATTTCATCTGCGGTTTGTGGTGTTTGTGCCATGTGGTGTCCCCCTAAAAAATCCCCCCGCAAAACCGCGGGGGGATAGATCGACTGTGCGTTAGATTAGTTCATCCAACCGCGTTCTTTGTAGTACTTGGCAGCACCAGGATGCAAAGGTGCGGACAGACCATCGCTGATCATCTGTGCCTCTTGCAGGTTCGCAAAGGCTGGGTGCAGTTTTTTGAAATCATCAAAGTTGTCAAACACGGCCTTTACAACTGTGTAGACGACGTTGTCAGGTACATCTGTTGACGAAACAAAGGTTGCACCGACGCCGAATGTTGTGACTTCTGAATCAGTCCCTTTGTACATTCCACCTGGGATGGTTGCAGAGCGATAGTAAGGATTATCAGCAATCAACGCATCAATTGGCGCGCCCTTGACAGAAACCAGTTCGACGTCACAGGTTGTCGCCGCCTCGGTGACCGCAGCGGCGGGGTGGCCAATGGTGTAAATCATTGCGTCGATTTTACCATCACACAGCGCCTGCGCCATTTCCGAACCTTTCAGCTCGGCTGCCAATGCGAAATCGTCCATTTTCATGCCAAAGGCATCCATGACAACTTCCATAGTGGCACGTTGGCCGGAACCGGGGTTGCCGACGTTGACTTTCTGACCTTTCAGATCTTCGAACTTGGCGATACCTGACCCTTTGCGGGCGATCAATGTGAATGGTTCGGGGTGTACGGAAAATACCGCACGCAATCCTTCGAATGCGCCGGCATCTTGGAATTTGGATGTGCCGTTATAGGCGTGGTATTGCCAATCAGACTGCGCAACGCCGAATTCCAATTCGCCCGCGCGGACGGTGTTGATGTTATAGACCGAACCACCTGTGGATTCCGCAGAACAGCGGATGCCGTGTTCTTTGCGGTCTTTGTTTACCAAACGACAGATTGCGCCACCGGTTGGATAATAAACGCCGGTTACGCCGCCGGTGCCGATTGAAATGAATTGTTGTTGTGCAAACGCAGGTGCCGTCGCGGCGGCAAAGCCCACTGCTGCGACCAGTGTCATAAGTTTTTTCATTCTAATCTCCCTTTAGATGATTCCACGTATAATACATATGTTTTATTTTTATCAAAGATAGAAAACGTTTGTTTTATATCATCAGCCTGCTAAACTGCGGCCAACGGGGAATTTTTTTATGAAAACACAGGCCGCTTTGAAACATGCGATCGGGGACATCGCCGCAACTGGGCCCAAAGCCTTGGCTAAATTTGCACAATGGACGTTGGACAATTATTCTGAAATTGCGTTCCATTCCGTGCGCGGGTTGGCCCAGCTGGCCGGTGTAAATTCCAATACGGTCATCCGTTTGGCAAAATCACTGGGATATGCGGGCTATGACGATTTACGTCAGGATGTGCAAAACACCCTGCGCCAAACCGACCCTGTATCCTATAGCGATCGCGCAGGCGCACTGCGCATGCGACCCAGCCAAGATATCTATGCCGATTTTTTGGACAGCTATCAGAAAAATTCGTCCCAACTGTTTGAACCGGCATCATTGGACATCATCCAAGCCAGCGCAAAAACATTGGCACAGGCCGAACAGGTCTATACCGTGGGCGTGCGCAGCTGTTATTCCGTGGCGCATTATTTGTCCTATGTGGGATCAATGGCCTTTCCGTCATTTCACCGCGCCCCATCCGAGCCGGGCGCAATTATGGATCAGCTGTCGCGCGCCACATCGCGCGATGTTTTGGTCGCGGTTTCATTTTCCCATTATTCAACAGAAGTCATCCGCGCCTGCGAAATTGCCAAATCCAAAGGCATGCAGATTATCGCGTTAACAGACAGCTTTTCATCGCCTTTGGCCCAATCCGCCGCCCATGTCATTGAATTACCAATGAGCGGTCCGCAATATATGCCATCGCTGCACGCTGCCTTTATCGTGGCAGATTTGT
>CAZWFE010000073.1:0-6568 GCA_964633145.1 uncultured Phaeobacter sp.
CCAAATTCGCCCGATTTTGGGATCTGTAACGGTATGCCAAAAACAGTGGCAATCAATTTCAACCAATACCGCGACGCGCTGCCGCCCCCGATGGCGATCAAGTGGTCCAGTTGCGTATTGGTTGCAACCAAGGCTTGATAACTGTCGCGCAGGCCAAAGGCCACGCCCTCTAAAATCGCTTGGGTCATATCAGCGCATGTGGTGGATTTGGCCAAACCTGTGAAACCACCGCGGATATCAGCATCGTTATGGGGTGTGCGTTCACCAGACAGATAGGGCATGAACCGGACGGGTGATGGCGCATGCAACGCATCCCCCAGTGCGGCGGTCAGCGCTGCTGGCTTTTGATCGACAAGGCTGGAAAACCAATTCAAACTGTCGGTCGCCGACAACATAACACCCATTTGATACCAGCGCGCCGGCACAGCGTGACAAAACGTGTGAAGCGCTGTTTCCGGCGCCGGATGATATCCATCACGGGCGGCCAATACCACGCCAGACGTGCCAAGGGATACGAACCCCTGCCCTTCGTCCAGTGCACCGATGCCACAGGCAGCGGCGGCATTATCACCAGCACCGCCAGCAACAGTGACAGGGCCAGACAGCCCCCATGCGTCGCGCAATTCGTGGCGCAACATGCCCGCCTGTTCTGATCCTTCGACCAAGGTGGGCATTTGTTCGCGGCGCATATGGCTTGCCTCTAACAAATGATCGGACCACGCCCGCGCGCCCACATCCAGCCACGCGGTGCCCGCACTGTCGGACATATCGGCCACATATTCGCCAGTCAGGTAATAATTCAGATAGGCCGCAGGCAATAAAACCTTGGCCACTTTGGCAAAAATTTCTGGTTCATTTCGGCGCACCCAATCCAATTTCGGCGCAGTAAATCCGGGGAACACGATATTCCCTGACGCGGCACGCACGCCATCCATTGCGTCCAATTCAGCCGCCTCGGCATGGGCACGGGTATCGTTCCATAAAATGCAGGGCCGCAGCACAGCGCCAGAGGCATCCAACAGCGTCGCACCATGCATGTGACCTGCAACACCAATGCCGCGCAGCCCACCAAAGGCGGGGCAGCTGGTACGCAATTCCCCTACCGCATCGTCAAACGCGCGCACCCAACAGGCTGGATCCTGTTCCGACCACCCCATCTGCGGATTTGACACTTGATAGGTCCGCTCAACCGCGGCAATCGGCTGCCCCTGATCGGACACCAACAACAGACGCAGCCCAGACGTCCCCAAATCAACCCCAAGATAAGCCATATGCGTGCCCCCAATAATCCAATGGCCCAGAACATCGGGCCTGCGTGAAACTGTCAATTTGCCAAGGATACCTTGACCAATGCGCAAGGGAAACCGCGAAAATCCGACATTATGTCTGATTTGAACATGAATATGTCCGAATACAGCCATGACATCGCAACCAGATTATCAAAGTATGGCGTAAGAGGAGTTTGATTCTATGGCATATTCAGGATTTCGTGTAATCCGCGAAGCATTGACAGGACATCGTGGTTGGGGCCCCGCGTGGCGCGATGCGACACCAAAGGCACAGTACGATTATGTCATCATCGGCGGCGGCGGTCATGGCTTGGCAACAGCGTATTATCTGGCCAGTGTGTATAAACAATCGCGCATCGCCGTTGTGGAAAAGGGCTGGATTGGTGGCGGAAACGTAGGCCGCAATACCACCATCATTCGATCAAATTATCTGTTGGATGGAAACGAACCCTTTTACGAATTTTCCCTAAAACTGTGGGAAGGCCTGGAACAGGACCTGAACTATAACGCCATGGTCAGCCAGCGCGGAATTTTGAACTTGGTCCATACGGACGCGCAGCGCGACGCGTTTATTCGGCGGGGCAATGCTATGATCCTAAATGGGGCAGATGCGGAATTTTTGTCCACCGAACAGATCGTGGCAAAATATCCGTTTTTGAATGTTGATAATGCCCGTTTCCCAATCAAAGGCGGATTGGCCCAACATCGCGGTGGCACAGTGCGCCATGATGCGGTGGCATGGGGCTATGCCCGCGCTGCCGACAAATTGGGTGTGGACATTATTCAAAACTGCGAAGTTACCGGCCTGCGTATCGAAAATGGCAAATGTCTGGGCGTGGACACAAATCGCGGATTTATTGGCGCAACCAAGGTTGCATCCTGCGTTGCAGGATCGTCATCGCGCATTATGCAAATGGCCGGCATGCGCCTGCCGATTGAATCGCATGTACTTCAGGCCTTTGTGTCCGAGGGATTAAAACCGATATTGCCGGGTGTGATCACCTTTGGCGCGGGGCATTTTTATTGCAGCCAATCCGACAAAGGTGGGCTGGTGTTCGGCGGCGATATTGACGGGTACAATTCCTATGCCCAACGTGGCAACCTACCCGTGATCGAAGACGTCTGCGAAGGTGGCATGGCGATTTTCCCCAATCTGGGCCGCGCCCGCTTGCTGCGGTCATGGGGTGGTATTATGGATATGTCGATGGATGGATCACCCATCATCGATCGCACGCATATTGATGGGCTGTATTTCAATGGCGGCTGGTGCTACGGCGGGTTCAAAGCAACGCCCGCCTCTGGTTATGTCTATGCGCATTTGCTGGCCACTGATACCCCGCACGAAACGGCCACAGCCTATCGATTGGATCGGTTCCATACCGGTCACATGATCGACGAAAAGGGCATGGGCAACCAACCCAACCTGCACTAACCCGCCAACCAAGGATACAGATCATGATTATCAATCACCCCCTGCTTGGCCCACGTGACAGCAGCGAATTCATTTACAAAGGCGACGCAAACCTGATCAACCGCCCTGATTGGCAGAGTGACGATGCCTTGGACCAGTTCATCGACTATGGATATCTGCGTGATAACCCAGCCGGGGTGCACCGTGAATTATGGTATCATGAACAGGGGGATCGTTCGTGGCTGGTGGTCACACGCGATACAATCACCCATGAAATAACCAACGTGGAACTGGCCCGCGATGTGGCCCGTAATCAGGGACAAAAACCGGGGCGCAACAAATGACACAACCAAATCGTTTATCCGGCGGACAAATCGATCGGACAAAATCCCTGAATTTCCAGTTTGATGGAAAAACATACACAGGCTTTGCAGGTGACACTTTGGCGTCGGCACTGTTGGCCAATGACGTACGTTTGATGGGTCGGTCATTCAAATATCACCGCCCCCGTGGCCCCATGACCGCAGGGTCAGAGGAACCAAATGCCATCGTCGAATTGCGCACAGGTGCGGCCCAAGAACCCAACACACGCGCCACAACTGCCGAATTGTTTGACGGATTGGTGGCCAAATCACAAAACCGCTGGCCATCGCTGGCCTTTGACGCAATGGCCATCAATGATCGGTTGTCAAATTTTCTGACGGCAGGGTTTTATTACAAAACATTTATGTGGCCCGCCGCGTTTTGGGAAAAACTCTATGAACCGATCATTCGCAAAGCCGCAGGCTTGGGAACGCTATCCCATGAACCTGACCCCGATTGCTATGACAAAGGGTTCCTGCATTGCGATGTTTTGGTCATTGGGGCAGGTCCAAGCGGACTGGCTGCAGCATTAACCGCCGGACGCGCCGGCGCCCAAGTCATCTTAGCGGACGAAGATTTCCGTATGGGCGGACGCCTGAACGCAGAAACCTTTGGCATTGGGGACCAATCGGCATCAGACTGGGCCGCGCAAATGGTTGCAGAATTGGCCAGTATGCCAAATGTGCGCCTGATGACGCGCACCACGGTCATGGGGGCCTATGACCACGGCATATATGGTCTGGTCGAACGGGTCACAGATCACCTGCCCCAATCCCCCACCGGCAAGCCACGCCAAATCCTGTGGCGCGTATATTCAAAACGCGCCATTTTGGCTGCGGGGGCCACAGAACGGCCCATCGTATTTGAAAACAATGACCGACCCGGAATAATGCTGGCCGCCAGCCTGCGCAGCTATGCCAACCGATGGGCGGTGACCCCTGCACACCAAGTGGCGGTGTTTACCAATAATGATGACGGTCACCGTACCGCGATTGACCTAGCTCAGCTTGGTCTTGAAACAACTGTTATTGACACCCGCGACACGGCCAAGAGTTTGGGCGATTACGAAACAATCGCAGGCGGCCAGATTGTTCAGACCCACGGCCGACTGGGCCTGAAATCCATCGATGTGCGCCTGACATCGGGTGGGACCCGCACAATCAATGTTGGTGCCTTGGGGGTCAGTGGTGGTTGGAATCCAAATGTACATTTGACCTGCCACCAACGGGGGCGCCCCGCTTGGGATGAAACGCTACACGCCTTTGTTCCTGCGGGGACATTGCCTGCGGGTATGACCGTGGCGGGGGCAGCCAATGGCCAGATGACCACACAAGGCGCGCTGGAAACAGGCATGCAAGCGGCGCAAAATGCCCTATCAGAACTGGGCTATGGATCGGCCTTGATTGACATTCCACAAACGCAGGACGCCCCTGTGAACCTGACCCCATTTTGGCATGTCGCAAGCGCAAAACGCGCGTGGGTCGATCAACAAAATGATGTCACCGCCAAGGACGTCAAACTGGCGCATCAGGAAAACTTTGTCTCGGTCGAACATTTGAAACGCTATACCACATTGGGCATGGCGACAGATCAGGGCAAAACATCCAATATGTCGGGTCTGGCCATCATGGCCGAAATTGCGGGCAAATCCATCCCCGAGGTGGGCACAACCATGTTCCGCCCACCCTATACGCCTGTGGCACTGGGCGCCTTGGCCGGGCGCTCGCGCGATCGCGATTTCCGCCCCTATCGTAAAACACCCAGCCACACGTGGGCCAGCGAACAGGGCGCCGTTTTCGTCGAAGTTGGCATGTGGCTGCGCGCGCAATGGTTCCCAAAACCGGGCGAAACCCATTGGCGTCAATCGGTCGACCGCGAAGTATTACAGACACGCAAATCCGTGGGGATCTGTGATGTCACAACCTTGGGCAAAATCGACGTCCAAGGCCGCGATGCCGCTGCATTTTTGAACACAATCTACTGCAACGGATTTGCCAAATTACCGGTCGGCAAAACACGCTATGGCCTGATGCTGCGCGAAGACGGCATTGCCATGGATGACGGCACCGCCGCGCGGTTGGCCGAGGATCAATTTGTGGTCACCACTACCACGGCCAATGCAGTCAGTGTCTATCGCCATATGGAATTTGTGCGCCAATGCCTGTTCCCCGCTATGGATGTGCAACTGATTTCCACAACCGAAGCTTGGGCACAATATTCGGTGGCCGGTCCCAATGCGCGGAAATTGCTGCAAAAAATCGTGGATCCCGAATGTGATATTTCCAACGAAGCGTTCCCCTATATGGCCTGTGGTGACATCACTGTTTGCGGTGGGTTGCGCGGGCGATTGTTCCGCATTTCGTTTTCAGGCGAATTGGCCTATGAAATTGCGGTGCCAACGCGATATGGCGATGCTCTGATCCGGCGACTGGTTGAGGCAGGGCAAGAATTTGATGCCGTTGTTTACGGAACCGAAGCCTTAGGCGTGATGCGCATCGAAAAAGGCCACGCCGCAGGCAACGAATTAAACGGCACCACTACCGCGTTGAATTTGGGTATGGGCAGAATGGTGTCCACCAAGAAAGACAGCATCGGCGCCACCCTGTCGACCCGTGACGGAATGAATGACCCGGACGCGCTGAAACTGGTGGGTCTGCGTCCTGTGGATCACACCAAACCGGTGCCCGCCGGATCGCACATTGTCACCAAGGGCGACCCAGTGGATGCCGCCCATGATCAGGGATATGTGACATCGGCCTGTTATTCGCCAAATCTGGGCCACCACATTGCACTGGCCTTTGTCAAATCGGGTGACACAAGACTGGGCGAAGTTGTCCGGCTGGTCAGCCCCCTGACCGGTGTCGATCATGATGTCGAAATTGTATCCGCCCATTTCATTGATCCAGAGGGAGACCGTCTGCGTGCCTGATTTAGCCCCCATCACCCCATTGGGAAATGCCCAACCGATCACCGAACAACATGGTCCTGTCACCCTGAGCGAAGTCGTCGATCGCGCCTATGCCAGCGTTGCAGCACGGCTGAACACAGGACCTGACGCAATGGCCAGTTTGGCGTATTTTCTGGGAACGCCCCTGCCCGATGTTGAACAGATTTCTGGCACCACACAACTGGCGTTTTGGATGGGGCCAGATCAATGGATGATCATTGCAGATTTTGCGACCCATGAAACAATTGCTGCTGAATTGGCGCAGCAGGCGCAGGGCAATTTCAGTGTGACCGAACAAACAGATGCCTGGTGTCGGTTTGATCTGTCTGGTGCGCAGTTGGCGGATGTGTTTGAACGATTATGCCCTGTCAACATTCGCGCCAAATCCAATGGCACGGCTGTGCGGACCACCATCGACCATCTGGGCTGTTTTGTGCTGATTTTTGATCCAAACCATATCGCAGTCATGGGGCCACGTTCGGCTGCAGGTTCCTTGCACCACGCATTGGTCACTGCGCTGCGGTCCGTATTTTAGCGGTTTTTTATGTGCTAGAAACC
>CAZWFE010000074.1:0-6513 GCA_964633145.1 uncultured Phaeobacter sp.
GCGTTTTTCTTGGTCACGTAGAAGTGGCCAGTGCCCGCGGTCGAGTTCAGGCGGATTTTAATCGTGGTTGGCTTCGCCATTTTACATCTCCTGCGGCGGGCGTATGGGTTGCCCGCGAATTCCTATGAGCCATGCCTTTTAACGGAGATGGCGTCCGAGTCAACAGGCATTCGGTTATTTTGGACAAAAATATGCGCGGTGGGCCTATAAGCCGGATTCTGTCCAGGGGTTGTCCCCTTGGATGACCATTCATCTAAGTCAGCAATCGCTTGCAGACCTCTAGCTGCCAACCCGAACCTTTCGACCAAAGCAATCGTGCAGAGATATCGGTTACCCGATCAAACCTGCGCAAGGTTCCTATTTGGCATTGCTCCTGGTGGGGCTTGCCATGCGGTATCTGTTGCCAGATCCCCGGTGGGCTCTTACTCCACCGTTTCACCCTTACCTGCGTGGACCGCAGGCGGTTTCATTTCTGTGGCGCTTTCCGTCGGGTTGCCCCGCCCAGGCGTTACCTGGCACCGTAGCTTTGTGGAGTCCGGACTTTCCTCGGGGTAATCCCCGCGGTCATCCAGCCCACCGCGCGCTGTCGCAGTACGGGGAACTGCGCACGCCGTCAACCATTGATTTGTTTGGCCAGATCATGGACGAGAGTACAGTCGACTGCATCAAGCGGCCCAGTGCGCATCGGGGCAAAGTGCAATCGCACAGCGGCCAGCACCGCATCAAGCCCAGCTGCGTGATCATAGCCGATCCTAGCTGCGTTTTCCATGAATTGGTTTTCGTTCAGTGACGCAATGGGCGCAGCTGCACGAGGCCAAAGGCCAAAGCCCGCCCACCACAGCCCGCGCCAATCAAATCGTCGTCCAGGATCCGTTTTACGCCCCATTGCCACATCCGAATGCCCCCAGACCTGACGAGGATCAATATCGTATTGGGCACAAAGATTGGCGAGCACGCTCTGCAAGGCCTCCATTTGCGCAAAGGGATAGGGATGCACACCTTGATTGCACAGCTCAATCCCAATTGACACAGAATTAATATCATGTTCGCCCGCCCAAAATGATTGGCCTGCATGCCAGGCGCGCATATCGGGGTGGACCATTTCAAACACTTGGCCAGATTGATCGATCAAGTAATGCGCCGAGACCTGAAATTCGGATGTGCATAATCGTTCCAAGGCCGCTGCGGCACTATCCATAGCGGTATAGTGCAACACAACCATATGCGGCCTGCCAGCGCCCCGCCGTTCTGTAAAATTTGGCGATGCGTGCGGAATTATTTTCATTCAGATCTGGGCTGTGACGACTGAATCGCGCGCCGAAATGGCCGCGGATCCCAGTAGCAGGCATATCCGTCCCCATCAGGATCCAGACCACGCCCGTCTTTTTCTGGACCACCCGCCGCCAAAAACGCCTCTTGTGCAGCTGCATCCGAGGTGAATTTTGCGCAGTTGCGATCAAAGCGTGCTTGGGTCGCGAAAATGCCGCGTTTATAAAGTGGCTCGCCCAAGGGATTGTTGGTTTGCAACGCATATGCAACGATATTGGGGATTTGCGACCCTGGCCTGCGCGGCACAGCAGTCGGTTCAATCACCGTATACAGGGCACGATTGCGTTCCAAGCGCTCTGCATCGCTTTCGATCGTTTGGCGATCAGAAACCGCATCAAAGCTTTGCTCGTCAGACAGGCCCGGGTTGTTAAAGGTTGCCGATCCTACCGCAGGAGCGGCAGCAATTGTTGGCGTTGCGGTTTGTTCCTGGCTGATCACTGGCCCCATATCCAACGGCTGTTCAGACACCTGTTGTGGGGCAGGCAAACCCTGCAATTGCGCATCACGCAAGCGATCATCCATTTGTGACGTATAGCTATCATTGGGCGCCTGTGTACAGCCCACCAATGCCACAAATGCCAATCCAATTACCCGTTTTTGCATACCCTTACCCCCTTGCATCGTTGAAAAGGTTTACCACCACTTTTGCGGCTTGGCTACAAATCCTGCGGCCTGTTCCAACGCATAGGCGGTATTTAGCAAATCACCCTCTTCCCATGGGCGACCGATCAATTGCAATCCCAGCGGCAAACCGGCGCTGTCCAGACCAGCTGGCACAGATATGCCTGGCAACCCTGCCAAATTCACCGTGACCGTAAACACATCGTTTAGATACATTTGCACCGGATCAGCATCGGTCATTTCCCCCAGGCCAAAGGCCGCTGATGGGGTCGCAGGTGTCAAAATCGCATCGACACCATTGGCAAAGACATCTTCGAAATCTTTCTTGATCAATGTACGCACACGACGCGCACGGTTGTAATAGGCATCGTAAAACCCAGCCGACAACACATAGGTACCGATCATGATACGGCGCTGAACCTCTGGACCGAATCCTTCGGCGCGGGTTTTTTCGTACATTTCGGTAATGCCATCACCTGCAGCCAATGACGCACGATGACCAAACCGTACACCATCATAACGCGCCAAATTCGACGATGCCTCGGCAGGCGCAATCACATAATAGGCAGGCAAGGCGTATTTTGTATGCGGCAGGCTGATATCGACAATTTCGGCCCCTGCATCGCGCAGCATATCTGCCCCTTGGGACCACAGCGCTTCAATCTCGGCCGGCATTGCGTCCATACGGTATTCTTTGGGTATACCAATTTTCTTGCCGCGAATATCGCCGGTCAACATCGCCTCAAAATTCGGGACCGGCAAATCCGCACTGGTGCTGTCTTTGGGATCATGTCCACACATCGTCTCTAACATGATGGCAGAATCGCGCACTGTTTTGGTCATAGGACCTGCCTGATCCAACGACGATGCAAAGGCGACAACACCCCAACGCGAACACCGGCCATAGGTGGGCTTGATCCCCACAATGCCGGTAAACGCGGCGGGCTGACGAATGGATCCACCGGTATCTGTGCCGGTCGCGGCCAAACATAAATCTGCCGCAACAGCCGATGCCGATCCCCCCGACGATCCACCCGGTGTTAACGCGCGATCATCCACTTTCCATGGGTTTACCGCATTGCCATAAACCGATGTCTCATTCGAACTGCCCATGGCGAATTCGTCCATATTCAGCTTGCCCAACATGATGGTGCCCGCATCCAACAGCTTTTGGCTCACCGTGCTTTCATATTCGGGCTTGAACCCCTGCAAAATGCGGCTGGCCGCTTGGCTGTCCACACCCTTTGTACAAAACAGATCTTTGATCCCCAAAGGAATACCACACATATCGGGCGCATCCCCTGCCGCCAACCGGTCATCGGCAGCCTGCGCCTGTGTCATCGCCAAATCATGCGTCTTATGCACAAAGGCGCCCAAAGCATCCGCACCGTCGATCGCCGACAAACAGCTTTGCGTCAGCTCTTGCGCTGTAATCTCTTTGGCGCGCAAATGATCGCGGGCCTCAGCAATTGTCAATTTATTCAAATCGCTCATTATTCAACTACCTTCGGCACTGCAAAAAATCCTTCACGCGCATCGGGCGCATTCTTCAAAACTTTGTCCTGCTGACTGCCATCTGTCACATCATCCACACGCCGCTTTAACCGCTGCGGGGTCACAGATGTCATGGGCTCTACACCCTCAACATCCACCTCATTGAGCTGCTCAATAAATCCAAGAATGTTATTAAACTCCTGCGCCAAAGCGGGCAGAGCATCGTCTTCTACGCGGATACGCGCCAATTTCGCAACTTTAGCTGCGGTCTCGGTTGTGATCGACATGTTTGGCTCCATTTTTTCTGCACCTCGTTTACCCCTGCCCGCGCCGCGCTGCAAGCATTAGCCACCAGAAACTTGCACCCTTTGCGCCGTTTTGCCCATTTTCGCAGCCTGTCTTTCATTTTTGCAAAAATACTCACACCGCAACACCTGCCACACACGCACCATTCGGTGTCGATTTGCAAACCTCTCAGTTGTGCCTTGGCATGCAATTGATATATACACAGTGTTATTATTATTTTGCGAAACGTCACCCCAATATCAGGAAACCGTAATGTCACAAATAACACGATTAGAAACAGGCCCTCGTATGTCTCAAGCAGTCATCCACGGCGACACCATCTACCTTGCTGGCCAAGTGGGCACACCAGGCGACAGCGTCACAGATCAGACCAAAACCATTTTGGCCAATGTGGACCGGCTGTTGGCAGACTGCGGTTCAGACAAAACACAAATTCTATCCGCACAAATATGGCTGGCCAGCATGGATGATTTTGGCGAAATGAATGCGGTTTGGGATGCTTGGGTACCACAGGGTCAAACCCCAGCTCGCGCAACAGGGGAATCTGCGCTGGCCACCGAACACCACAAAGTCGAAGTGATCATCGTCGCAGCCAAAGCCTAAGGCGACAAGCTACGACCCATCAACATCTATCAGGACCTCGGACAACGGCGCACGTTGCGTGCGAAAACCATTTGCCGGATGATCAGGGTCCTGATACCCGAACGAAATCGCACATAACACATCGCGATCTTGGGGCAATCCAATCACGCAACGCACCTCATCCGACATCTCAGCAACCGCGGCCTGCGGAATACTGCTGACCCCATGCGCCTGTGCCGCCAGCGTAAAGGCGCTGACAAAGGCGCCGCAATCCACGGCCCCATAGGTGCCCAATTCTTTGGGTGTTGAAATAATCGCCACATGGGGTGCGCCGAAAAACCGGTAATTTTCCATCATCTGCGCAACACTGCCTGCGCGGTCGCCTTTGGTGACACCCACGGCATCATACAACTGCCACCCGCAGACCGAGCGACGTTGTTTATAAACGCCACTGTAGCGGTCGGGAAATGCGATATCGGGCTGGCCTGCGCGTGTTTGGGCCGCGCGCACCAATTTGTCCGATAACTGATCGCGCGCCTGTGCCGATAACAAATGCACCATCCAAGGTTGCGAATTACACCAACTGGGGACCTGTTGTGCCATACGAACGATTGCTTCGATCGTTTCGCGGTCGATCGGCTTGGGCAAATATCCACGACACGAAAACCGCGACTGCAGAATATGATCCAATGTCTGAACTTGGGCAGATGGCATAATGTGTCCTTTAGGTTTGTTTGGCTAAGTTTGCTTGACGTCGGCACGACCAGAGGAAAGTCGCGCCAATATCTGTACGCGATCCCCATCCCGTTGCGGGATCTCGGCCGGTGCAGGGTTGAAATTTGAAAACCGCGGCGCAGGGGCCGGCGCAATCATGCCTTGATCCTCGTGCCAGAGGCCCCGCGCGGCAATATGGGGGTCGCGCATGGCGTCATGTGGTGCATAGACCGGCGCGACACAAGCATCAGTCCCATCAAAAATACCAATCCAATGCGCCTGTGACTGCAATGCAAAGCGATCCGCCAAATCCCGCGTCAAATTGGGCCAAACCGCCGGATCAAACTGCTGTGCATAGTCCCCGCCAGCATCCAATCCCATCAGACGCAAAAATTCGGCATAAAATTTCGGCTCTAGGCATTGTACAGTGACATAGGCCCCATCACTGCATCGGTATGTCCCACACCAATGCGGACCATCCAGCAAACTGTTGCCGCGCTGTTGCGACAGGCTGCCGGTGGCCTGCAATGACATCAGCAATCCCATCATATGGGCCGAACCATCCACAATCGCGGCATCCACAACGGTGCCCTGCCCCGTGCGACGCGCCTGTAGCAATCCAGCCAACAGACCTATCATTAGATACAGCGCACCGCCCCCGATATCGCCCAGCAATGTGGGCGGCGTAACGGGCGCCTGACCAACACCACTGCCGTACCACAACGCACCAGATCGGGCGATATAGTTCAAATCATGCCCCGCCGTTTTGCACAGCGGACCGGTTTGACCCCAGCCTGTCATGCGCCCATAAACAACATGCGGCGCATGGGCGTGGATGACCTCTGGGCATAGGCCCAGTTTTTCCATGACACCGGGACGGAACCCTTCGATCAGGGCATCAGCTTGACAGACCAGATCAAGGGCGATTTGAACATCATCAGCATTTTTCAAATCCAATGCGATGGATTTCTTTCCCCGATCCAAGGGCGATTTTGATGCCGCAGCAGGCGAACGGGCATCATCGGCACGATGGATCACGATCACTTCGGCACCTAATTCAGCCAAAAACCCACCAGCAAAGGGCGCAGGGCCCAATGCTTCAAATTCGACGATTGTGATACCTGATAACATTCGGCCTCCTGTTTTTGAAAGCTTTGGGCAAAATCGAAAAAATGACAAGCCACATTTCATCAATTACCCCTAGATAAAAATCAAATGACCCGCGGTCAGGACTGTGCTGGATTAACTAAAAAAGAGTAGTGTCATTTCCGTCATCAAACGCGCCGAAACCGCAGATCAGAAAATTGCCAAGGGTGAATTCATCCTAACCGCAGCCCATGACATGATCGCCCGCGATGGGGTGCATGGGTTGTCAATGAACAAACTCTGCGCTGCCTGCGATGTGGGCAAAGGGACGCTGTATCTATATTTCAAAACGCGCACGGAAATTCTGGCCGCACTTTATGT
>CAZWFE010000075.1:0-6000 GCA_964633145.1 uncultured Phaeobacter sp.
CAATCGGCGTATCCGTCGACATAATTCACCACCCCTTTATTTCACCCAAACTTAGGTTTAGCGGGCAAAGGGTAAGCAGAGGTTAACAGATAAAATTGTTCGCGTTTAGTAGCTGTAGTCGCCAAAAACCTTGGACACGTCACCGTTCCAGTCGGAATGATATCGCGCCAGTAATTCGTCAGCCTGTGTTTGGCCCGTTTCCAACGATTCCTTTAAGGCGTCTAGGAAATGCACTTCGTTCGGGACCAACCCATCTTGGCCTGGCTTTGCACGTGACTTTAGGCCCTGTTCGCTGATGGCCACCGCTTCGCGGGCCAAATCAGACAGGGCATATTTGCCCACGCGTCCATCCAATGCCTGCTCAGATGCGGCAATGCGTAACGCTTGGCGTGTTTCGGCATCTAGGCCCTTGGCCAGATCCCATGCGGCATCCAATGCAGATTGATCGTACATCAATCCAACCCAAAATGCAGGCAGCGCACACAAACGCCGCCATGGGCCACCATCGGCCCCACGCATTTCGATGAATTTCTTAATCCGCGCTTCTGGGAAAATGGTTGTCAGATGATCCGCCCAGTCGCTGAGCGTGGGTGTTTCACCGGGCAGGGCGGGCAATTTTCCCTGTAAAAAATCACGAAACGATTGACCCAATGCATTGATGTATTTTCCATCGCGATAAACGAAATACATTGGCACGTCCAAGGCGTAATCGACCCAGCGTTCAAATCCAAACCCGTCCTCAAACACGAATGGCAACATCCCCGTGCGATCCGCATCCAAATCGCGCCAAACGCGGCTGCGCCAGCTTTTGTGGTTGTTTGGCTTGCCCTCAAGGAATGGGGAATTGGCGAACAGGGCCGTTGCGATGGGTTGCAGTGCCAGCGCGACGCGCAGTTTTTGCACCATGTCTGCTTCGGATCCGAAATCCAAATTCACCTGAACGGTGCAGGTGCGATACATCATGGTTTTGCCCATGGTGCCCACGCGGTCCATATAATCGGTCATCAATTTATAGCGGCCCTTGGGCATAACCGGCATTTCATCATGCGACCAATGCGGTGCTGCGCCCAGCCCGATGAACCCGACACCGATTTCGTCTGCGATGGATTTGACTTCGCGTAGGTGCGTGTTGACCTCATCACAGGTTTGGTGAATCGTTTCCAATGGCGCGCCAGACAATTCCAATTGCCCGCCTGGCTCTAGCGATACATTCGCGCCATCTTTGGTCAGGCCGATCAATTTATCGGCCTCGGTCACGGGGGCCCAACCATAGCGGTCGCGCAGGCCCTCTAGCATGGCTAAAATGGACCGCGGTCCTTCATAGGGCAGCGGATTTAGGGTGTCTTTGCAATAACCGAATTTTTCATGTTCGGTCCCAATCCGCCATTCCGATTTGGGCTTGCAGCCATCTGCTAGGTATTCTGCCATTTGTTCATGACGTTCAATCGGACCGCCGCCGGACTGTGGGATGGACATATAAAATTCTCCGATACGGTTAGTTTGACTAAGGCATGGCTATGTTTGACGCGCGTGTCAATGCAGAAACCTGTCTGGATCAAGATAGGTGTTTTGCTGCCAAATCAAGGTGGGTTTCGTAATTTCGCGCGATAACATTGACAACATCTGTTCGATACGCAGTCCTGGCAGGCTGGCAAAGGCGTCAAACAACCCGTCTGTTCCACGTGCATCCACAGGAATTGTGATCGCGGGTTGCGCGGGTTGTTCCAATACCCAGCATTTGGCTGCTGGCTTTGGGACCAGCGAAATACGGCTGATGTCTTGGGTGGCGATCGTGCCACCAGAATATGGACCAAAATAGGTGATTTGCCCTTCGATCACGGTGACAACACCGGCGCCGGTTGTTTTGGTGCGAAATCGAAATCGCTGTAAGCCCATGATCAAAATAATCACGGACAACCCAAGCAAGGCGTATCCGATGTATTCCAGCAATCCAAAAAACGCATGCGCCCAATAGACCCCCAAACTGGCCAAGGCTAGGGCGATCAAAACTTCGCGCAGGCGCCACAGCGTTTGTTTTGCTTCGTCGCGTATCATGTCCAATCCCCAAGGCTGCGCTGCCAAAGCGTCAAGGCGCTGACGGCGGCGGTATCGGCGCGCAAAATGCGTGGACCCAAGCTGATAGAATACGATTGGGGATGCGATTGCAATTTTTGTCGTTCGGCTGGGGAAAACCCGCCTTCGGGCCCGATGAAAATCGCCCATTTTCCTGCGGGGCAGGATGACAGATCGGCTGGGGCTTGGCCGACCATAGCTTCGTCACAAAACAGGATGTTCCGATCATTTGGCCAAGTTTGCAAACATTTTTCCAGACTTTGCAAATCGTGAACCACAGGCACGTATGTGCCGCCGCATTGTTCGGTGGCCTCAACCGCGTGGGCCTGCAACCGATCCTGTCGGATGCGTTCTGAATTGGTATAGTCGGTCGAAATCGGGAATATCTCTGCGGCGCCCAGTTCGGTTGCCTTTTCGACGATGAAATCTGTACGTGCCTTTTTGATGGGGGCAAACATCAACCACAGATCCGGCGGGGATTGCAGCGGTTTGGTTTGCGACACAACGTCCAATGTGCCGGCGCGTTTTGACCCAGACGATATTTGGGCCAACCATTCACCATCACGCCCGTTGAACACCAAAATCTGATCGCCGACAGACAGGCGCATCACCGCAAACAGGTAATTTGCCTGATCACGATCCAAAGCAATGGATTGCGTCGCGCCCAAAGGGTGGTTAACAAAGAGTCGTATTTTCGCTGTCACTATATTCGCTGTCATGGGGACATCATATGGATCAAACACCGCCAAGACCAGAGCCCACAGGACAAGTTTCTGATGCCGTTACAGGAAATTGGGTCGATACGCTGGCGCCTGCGCCTTTGCGCCCCTATCTGCGGTTGTCGCGTGCGGATCGTCCCATTGGCACATGGTTGTTGTTACTGCCGTGTTGGTGGGGTTTACTGGCGGCAATGTTGGCCAGTGATCAGGCGCATTGGTTTGATTTATGGATTTTCGTGTCCACCGCGATTGGCGCATTTTTGATGCGGGGTGCGGGATGTACATGGAACGACATCACCGATCGCAATTTTGATGGTGCAGTTGAACGCACCCGCAGCCGTCCCATTCCATCAGGGCAGGTGACGGTCAAACAGGCGCTCGCATGGATGATTGTTCAGGCGGCGCTGGGCGCGGTGATATTGTTTTCCTATAACGTGGTGGCGATTGGGTTGGGTATATTGTCGCTGGGACTGGTGGCGATTTATCCCTTTGCCAAACGCTTTACATGGTGGCCACAGGTGTTTTTGGGGTTGGCGTTTAACTGGGGGGCGATTTTGGTCTATGCCGCCCATGCTGGCCATGTTGGGCGGGGGGCTGTGCTGTTGTATCTGTGCGGTATCGCGTGGACGTTGTTTTACGATACGATCTATGCCCACCAAGACAAAGAGGATGACGCATTGATCGGCGTCAAATCAACGGCGCGGTTATTTGGCGATGCCTCGGGCAAATGGTTGTATGCCTTTGGTGTCCTGACCGTTGTGTTTATGGCTTGGGCCGTGTTGGACGTGACCCAAGATCGCAGCACACTGTCGCGTGTGGTTGCGTTTATGGCGGTGCCGTCTTTCGCGGGGCATATGATGTGGCAAATGTCGCGTATTTCGCTGAATGATACGGCTGTATTGTTGCGGTTATTTCGATCAAATCGCGATGCAGGTTTGCTGCCTGTGCTGTTTTTTGCCTGTGCGCTTGTCGTTTGATTGCAACTTGTTACGCTTAGGCGTATCAAACTGACAACGGGTGTCAACTGGATCCAAAAATGAAGAAAATACCTTTACTTGCAAGCGCTGGTATCTTTGCAATGGCGGCAGGCCTCTGTGTTGCGGGGGCAAATTTCGCGGCACGGCTTGTTGAGACGCTGTCGCGTGAGGATGTGGCGCAGGCCTTGGATCAGGCCCAGATGCCTTGGGCTGATGTTGCCACCGATGGTTTGCAGGTCTTTGTCATCGGTATTGCCCCAAACGAAGCAGACCGGTTCAAAGCCAAAAGCATCGCAGGCCAAGTGGTGGATGCCACACGCGTCATCGACCAAATGACCGTTTATGAAGAGGTGCAGGTCAAGCCGCCAGAATATCGGTTGGAATTCCTGCGCACCCCGTCAGGTATTTCGGTTTTCGGCGTTTTACCCGAACGCTATGGCAGCCAAAGCCTGCTGGACGAGTTGCAAAAAATTGCGGGTCCTGACGGGACAGTGACCCAGTTGCTGGAAATGTCATCCTATCCTGCGCCGCAAAACTGGGCGCGCGATGTGCGATTGGCATTGTCTGTGTTAAAGGATTTTTCAGCCGCAAAAATCACAGTCCAAGATCAGTCCATTCAAGGCACAGGCGTCGCAGCCAGTGATGCAGCCAAAACCAAGCTGCAAACAGCATGGGAAAATCGCATCCCGCAGGATTTAGGTTTTGACGTTGCAATCGAGGTGCCGCGCCCCGTGGTGGCCCCCTATGTGTTTCGGGCGGTCAAATCGGAACAGGGACTGAAATTGGATGCTTGCACCGTGCAAACGCGCGACATGCATGAACAGATCATTCAACGCGCCCAAGCGTTGCAGGCGGTGGGCGCAGTGAAATGCCAAATCGCGCTGGGCCGACCCACGGAAAACTGGGCGCAGGTGGTGTTGGACAGTATGACTACGCTGCAGGCCTTTGATCAGGGCAATATCACGATTACCGATACCTCTGTCCGGCTTGAGGTGGGGCAGGGCACCGATCCTGCGGCGTTCAATGGCCAAGTGACCCAGCTAAAGCAGCGTTTGCCAGCAGAATATTCGTTTGTCAGCGTATTGCCGAAACCGGTCACATCCGACACCGAGGCAACAGAAATCATAATTACCCGCAGCCCCGAAGGTTTGGTTGTGGTGCGCGGGGCTGTGGGATCGCAAGTGGGCTTGGATATGATTTCCAGCCTGGCCAAGGCCCGTTTTGGTCAGGACGGTGTGCATGTATCTGTACGCGTGCGCGATGCGATCGACCAAAGCTGGACACAGCAAATCCTAAGCGGATTGGAAACCATCGGAAAGCTGAACAAGGGCAGTGTTATTTTGTCCCCAGATACCATTCAGATTTCTGGTGAAACATTCAACGAAACCGCGCAAAGCGATATTACCGCATTATTTGTGGATCAGCTGGGCAACGGCCAGCGCATGGATATGGATGTGGTCTATATCGAACCCCCAAAACAGCCCGAACCCCAAGGTACCAATCCGCAAGAATGCATTGACCAAATCGCAGTGGTGCTAGAGTCAGATAAAATCAATTTTGAACCTGGCTCTGATCGGGTTGATTTGGCGGGTCAGACCGTTTTGGATGATATTGCAGATATTTTGCGCGATTGCGGTGAAATTCCGATGGAAATTGCTGGCCATACCGACAGTCAAGGTCGCGAAGAAATGAACCTACAGCTTAGCCAATCGCGCGCGGATGCCGTGTTGATGGAACTGCAGCGGCGCCGCATTTTGACGGCAAGTTTCAGCGCCAAGGGATACGGCGAAACGACACCCATTGCCCCCAACAATACCCAAGAGGGCCGCGAAGCCAATCGGCGTATCGAATTTACATTGATTTCGCCGTCCGAACCTGCAACACCCGAACCAAAAGAGGCAGGGTCAGAAAATGAATAGAACTGAATTTGTGATTGCAATTGCTGTTGTGCTGTTTGTGGCCTTTGCCTTGGGCTGGTTTGCGCATCTGATGCTGCAGCGATTTACCCGCGTGTCAAAATCAGATTTGTCCGAATTTGAACGCATGTCCCAAGAACTGCACGACGCCGAGGAAACGCGCGATCAGGCCATTACATACCTGCAACAGCGCGAGGCGGAATTAACCAGCCAGTTAAACCAGACCGAGGCGGAACTGCGTGCCGCGATGGAGGGGCTGCGTGAAGCGCGCCTAGAGGCCGAAGAGCTGCGCGTCTATATTGAAGAGCAAAACAG
>CAZWFE010000076.1:0-5861 GCA_964633145.1 uncultured Phaeobacter sp.
CAGATAATGCAAACCAAAAAACATACAAACGCGACACCCGGTCCCGTAAAGACACGGACATTGAACGGGATCATTCACATCGGATGATGCGTTTTTTGCATACAATCCAACATCAAAGACAGGGGAATAATTCGGTAAGCGACCCACTGGAACGGGTTCACGCTGAACGGATCAAACGGATCCTGTCCCGTCAGATCCTTAGGTCATTTTCAAACAAGGGCCGGTCTGATCGTCGCGAACAATGATAAACGCACATCTAAAACATTCATTTATATGAATAATTTTAACTGATATATTAGTACCCCTTTCGGGGTAATACAAAAATGACAGTGAAATGTTATCTTGTATTTACACACCGTTAAAAGGAAGCCAGCCATGACGAAACAAATGAATAGACATAGTGTAGAGACAAAAAGCACGGCGCGCCCCAATAACTCATCGCGGGACATGATTTCAGCATTTATGAAAGTATCGTTGAAAGATGCTCAGACCGATGCTCATATCCAAAAAAAGATAGAATTTTTTCGCAAAAACTATCCCAAACTGGAACGTATGACCGACCATGATAGTATGGCGTATCGACATCTGAGCCAAACGTGCAGCCTGTTGGCGCGCCAAATCTTGCAAGAAGTGCAGTCAAAAACCGACAACCAAACACGCCACTAACGGCCCCCGCGTCCGGGCCTGCCCCGAATGCAAATATTTAACGATGCGATGTGCGGCTTAGCTAGGATTTTGCCAGCCCCACAATCCGCCATATACCACTGGACGGCCACAAAACCCTGCACTATAAGGTGCGCATGTTTTGTGATCTGAATATCAACATTATTCGAATTATAAGCCCGGCGGCCAGATAGGTTAGCCGGGACAAGGCGTTTGATACGTCACGCCGAAATTCTCACAGCACAACACCCTGACAGCAAGGATAGAACCGCATGTCATCGGATACCCCCGACTATAAAGATACATTGAACCTGCCCAAAACCGAATTTCCCATGCGGGCGGGACTGCCCAAACGCGAACCCGAATGGCTGGCGCGTTGGGAAAAAATCGGAATTTATGATCGTTTGCGCGAAAAACAGGGCCGCGCGCCATTTGTGTTGCACGATGGCCCCCCCTATGCCAACGGGCATTTGCACATCGGTCACGCGCTGAACAAAATCCTAAAGGATTTCATCGTCCGCAGCCAACAAATGCTGGGTCGTGATGCCCGCTATATCCCCGGTTGGGATTGTCATGGCCTGCCGATCGAATGGAAAATAGAAGAGCAATACCGCGCCAAAGGCAAAAACAAAGACGAAGTTGATGTAATCGATTTCCGCCAAGAATGCCGTAAATTTGCCGAAGGTTGGGTCGATATCCAACGCGAAGAATTCAAGCGTTTGGGTATCACGGGAAAATGGGAAAACCCATATCTAACAATGACTTATCACGCGGAACGTGTGATCGCCGATGAATTTATGAAATTCTTGATGAACGGCACATTATATCAAGGGTCCAAACCCGTGATGTGGTCGCCCGTGGAAAAAACGGCATTGGCCGAGGCCGAAATCGAATACCATGATCACAAATCGCACACCATCTGGGTGCCCTTTGCGTTCAAATCCGCACCCGATGCGATCCGCGACGCGCGCGTGGTAATCTGGACCACAACGCCTTGGACCATTCCATCGAACAAGGCCGTGGCCTATAACCCGAAAATTTCCTATGGCCTGTATCGCGTTGATGCCACCCAGGACGAAAGCTGGACCAAAGTTGGCGACCTGTATATCCTGGCCGACAATCTGGCCGCCGATACGCTGGAAAAATCACGCGTCACCGAACACACCCGCGTGGCGGATGTCACGGCCGATCAGCTGGCCGATGCCGTTTGCCGCCACCCACTGGCGGATATGGATGATTTCTGGTCCTATGACGTGCCCATGGTCGATGGCGATCATGTCACCGATGACGCGGGCACAGGCTTTGTGCATACTGCACCCAGCCACGGTGCCGATGACTATGACGTCTTTGTCAAACGTAACTGGATGGATCGGATGACCCACAACGTGGGCGAAGCCTCTGAGTTTTTGGACCATGTTCCATTCTTTGCCGGTCTGCACGTTTTTGACCACAAAGGCAAAGAGGGAAAAGCCAACGCCGCCGTGATCGAAAAATTGGTCGAGGCGGGTGGTTTGATTGCCCGTGGGCGCATCACGCACAGCTATCCCCATTCGTGGCGGTCCAAAGCACCAGTGATTTTCCGCAACACACCCCAATGGTTTGCCGCCATCGACAAACCCGTGAACGATGGTCAGGACGATTTCGGCACCACAATCCGCGAACGTGCCCTGACATCGATTGACCAACTGGTGAAATGGACACCGCAGACCGGCCGCAACCGCCTGTATTCCATGATCGAGGCACGGCCAGACTGGGTATTGTCCCGCCAACGCGCATGGGGTGTACCGCTGACCTGTTTCACCAAACGCGGCGCGCTGCCAACAGACGATGATTTTCTGTTGCGCAACCCCGAGGTCAACGAGCGCATCGCCCAAGCGTTTGAGGCCGAAGGCGCAGACGCATGGTACAAAGATGGCGCCAAGGAACGGTTCCTATCGGGTATCGTCAACCCCGATGATTACGACCAAACCTTTGATATTCTTGATGTTTGGTTTGACAGTGGGTCAACGCACGCCTTTGTTCTACGCGACCGCGAAGATGGGTCCGACGATGGTTTGGCGGATCTGTACCTTGAGGGGACAGACCAACACCGTGGCTGGTTCCATTCCTCGATGTTGCAGGCCTGTGGCACCCGTGGGCGTGCGCCCTATCGTGGGGTGTTGACGCATGGGTTTACCTTGGACGAAAAGGGCATGAAAATGTCCAAATCCTTGGGCAACACCATCGCGCCTGAACAGGTGGTCAAACAATATGGCGCAGATATTTTGCGCCTATGGGTGGCCCAATCTGATTACACCGCTGATCTGCGCATTGGACCAGAAATCCTGAAAGGTGTGGCAGACAGCTATCGCCGCCTGCGCAACACGATGCGGTTTATGCTGGGATCCTTGGCGGATTATTCGCACGCGGATAAAACAGCACCGGCGGATATGCCTGAATTGGAACAATGGGTTCTGCACCGTTTGGCGGAATTGGATGCCAAGGTGCGTGATGGCTTCAACGCCTATGATTTCCAAGGCGTGTTTCAGGCGATCTTTACCTTTGCGACAGTGGATTTGTCGGCCTTCTACTTCGACATTCGCAAAGATGTGCTGTACTGCGACGGTGATACGCCAGAACGCCGCGCGGCACGGACGGTTCTGGATATTTTGTTCCACCGTCTGACAACATGGTTGGCCCCTATCCTGACATTTACGATGGAGGAAGTGTGGCTGGAACGCTATCCAGGCGACGAAAGTTCGGTGCATTTGGTGGATATCCCCGATACCCCCGCAGACTGGCGCAATGACGCATTGGCCGCGAAATGGACACAGATCCGCCGCGCCCGCCGCGTGGTCACCGCAGCGCTTGAAATCCAGCGCACGAACAAAGTGATCGGCGCCAGCCTAGAGGCGGCACCAACCCTGTTCGTCACAGATAGCAAGGTCAAAGAAACGTTGCAGTCTGTGCCGTTCCACGACATTTGTATCACATCGGCCATAACGATCACAGATGAGGGGGCACCAGATGATGCCTTTGCCTTGCCTGAAATCGACGGCATGTCGGTGACTTTTGACAAAGCGACAGGTGAAAAATGTCAGCGCTGCTGGAAAGTACTGCCGGATGTCGGCAGCCACACGCATGACGGCCTCTGCGGGCGTTGCGACACCGCCCTTTAATACGATAGCAAGCCCCCGATCTTCGGGGGCTTTCTTTTTGTATGGAAACCCGCCATGATGGACAAAACCTGAAAGGATCGCGGATGCCTAGATTTATTTTGTCGTACCATCACAGTGGGAAAACACCCGCCAATCCAGACCAAGGCGCGGATCAAATGAACCGCTATATGGCTTGGATGAAACAACATGCAGCGGCCCTGACCGAGCCACAAAATCCATTAAAAAATAAATACTTGGTGACAGAAAACGGCAGCACCGAGGGCGGCAAGGAAGGATCCATGATGGGATATTCCATCCTAACTGCAGACAGCATCGATCACGCCTTGGCCATTGTTCAAGAGTGCCCGTTTCTGGAAATGGGCGATATCGAATTGGCCGAAATCATCGATATGCATTAAACACGGGCCTAGCCCCGTTTGTTTGCAAAAAATTCCTTGAGCAGGGCTTGGCAATCTTGCGCGTTGATCATGTCATAGATTTCGGGTTTGTGATGGGTTTGCGGGTGGCTGAACACACGGGCGCCTTGCGCGACACCGCCTGATTTTGCGTCCGCTGCCCCGTAATACAGCCGCCCAATCCGCGCATTTGCAATGACGGCGGCACACATCGCGCAGGGTTCCAATGTGACGTATAAATCATAGCCCACCAACCGGTCCACGCCCAGCGCGGCGCAGGCCTGACGGATCACCAACATTTCCGCATGGGCTGACGGATCATTCAATTCCCGCGTTCGGTTGCCATCTGCCGCGACCACCTGCCCCGATGGATCAACGATCACCGCACCGACAGGCACTTCGCCCCGATCGGCTGCGGCGCGGGCTTGGTCCAAGGCTTGGTCCATGTAACTGCGAAAGGTCATAATGCGTTCCAAATGCAATTCCCCCTTTCGCAATCGCCTATTTTCGCCTAAAGCGCAAGGATGGATAGCAAAACACCCAAACCCGCCACCCAAGGCGATCGCATTGCCAAGGTCATCGCCCGCGCGGGCGTCGCCAGTCGCCGAGACGCAGAAAAAATCATTGCAGCCGGACGCGTCAGCGTGAACGGTCAGGTGATCACATCGCCAGCCTTGAACGTGACCAGCAAGGATACGATCATTGTGGATGGCAAACCACTTGAAGCGCCAGAGCCCGCCAGACTGTGGCTGTATCACAAACCGGTTGGCGTTGTGACAACTGAACGCGATGAACAGGGTCGCGAAACGATTTTTGACAAATTACCCGAAGATATGCCGCGCGTCCTAAACATTGGGCGACTGGATTTAAATTCAGAGGGTTTGTTGCTGCTTACCAATGATGGCGGTATCAAGCGCAAACTTGAACTGCCATCCACCGGATGGTTGCGCCGATACCGTGTCCGCGTGAATGGTCGGCCCACGGACAAAACCCTAGAGCCGCTGAGAAAAGGTATCACCATTGAGGGAGAGCGTTTTTTACCGATGGATGTGACGATTGATCGTCAACAAGGCGCCAACGCATGGCTTAGTGTCGGGATCCGCGAAGGGCGCAACCGTGAAATTCGTCGTGCGATGGAAACGATCGGCCTGAACGTGAACCGATTGATCCGTATATCCTATGGCCCCTTTCAGTTGGGCACCCTAAAACCCGGTGCCGTTGAAGAAGTGCGCCGCAAAGTCATGCGCGATCAACTGGGATTAGAGGCAGAGCCAGAGAAAGTAAGCGCACAGGAAAAACCCGTTGGCAAAGCTGGCCCCAAACGCACGAAAAAACCGTTTACGGGCAAACCGACAGCCATCCGCAACCGAGATCGCCAAAAACCGCGTAATCGTTAATCACCTCTGGTAATATGAAGTCCCATTGCCTATCTTAAACGAGAGTACGGTTTAGGGATAACACGGTATGGGTGGAAAAACATTATCCAAGGCGGCCTATGTCGTTTTGATCATCGTTCTGTTTGGCACAGCCTCGGGCTGGCTGGGGGGATTGTGATGTCAAAACGGTATGGCGGAAAATTTAGCAATCCTTCGGATGACAGTGTCATCACCGAAACACCCTATCGCGGTCCATCAGTGGACCCTGC
>CAZWFE010000077.1:0-5794 GCA_964633145.1 uncultured Phaeobacter sp.
AGATCGACACCATCGGTTCGATCGTCACCTGCGTCCGCCAAGGTCTGGGCATATCGGTTGTTCCCCATGTGGCCCTACAGGAACCCGAAGATATAAATATCGCCCGCCTTCCTTTTGGAAGCCCACAGGTAATTCGCCAGATTGGCATCGTAGAAAGAACCGCTTCACCACGCAAAGAAATCATCGCGCGCCTACACGCCGTTCTATCAGAACTCTGCGGTGATTACGGTGTAGATCGCCACGCATAAACCTGACCTAAGATCCACCAGATAAGTTGACGGCGCACGGTTGATGCTGCCATACCTTAAACCCCAGTAACAATATGGCTTGGGTGATTGCGAGCAGCGCGGCGCGCACTCAATCAACTCCGGCCAACCCGGTCTGGTTCATAGGATCTCAACCGCGCATCCAACCTGCATCGAACTTGCGACAAAATAGAAGCAACGATGGGGTTGCCAACCAAGTATACATTCAACCAGACTAGACCAGCGGGTGATCTCGGCTCGTCTAGCTTCTCGGGACGTCGCCGCTATTCCAGCGCTGCCTTCATAAAGACTGGGCCATTAGCCCAACTGCCATTCGTGCGCGCAAATGTGGCCACCGCTATGACGGTAAACCAGCCCACTCCAAGGCCGATCAGCCAGGCCTGGGACCCGGACGGCGCAATCACGGCGATGAGACCAGCCAGACCGATAAACAGCCGCATCGGCATCGCCAGCGGACGCATGCACCAGCCGCCGAAGGCAATGGCCCAAAGGCTGGTTGAGACAAGCAGCCCAAATGCGCTGAGTGCGATGGTGCCTAGGCTGCCTTCACCCAGAATGCCCATATCAAAGACGAAACCGAAAGGGATAAAAAAGGCGACAAGGCTCAAGCCAAAGGCCGAGACACTGGTCCGTACCACCGAGGCTTCGCCAACCGCCGCCGCCGCAAAGGACGCCAGCGCCACAGGCGGTGTCACCATCGACAAGACGCAATAATAGAAAATGAAGAAATGCGCCGCCAGAGGTGGGATCCCAAGGTCCTGGATCGGCGGCACAAAAAGCACGGCACCGATAATGTAGGCGGCGACGGTAGGCAGCCCCATACCCATGATAATGCAGCCTAACATTGCCAATGTTAGGGAGGCGTAGATCGATCCTTGGGAAAGGCTCAGGAGTGAACCGGCGAACTTCAGTGCAAGGTTTGACTGCACGGCCACCGCGATCACAAGCCCAATGGCCGCAATCGGAACTGCCACCTCGGCAGCCTGGCGGGGCGCTTCGCGCAGGCCCGCAAGGACCTCCTCCCAGCCGATCCAAGTTGTCTTGCGAAAGAACGGCACGACAAAGCAGGAAGCTGAGGCCAGGACGGCAGAATAGGCGGCCGAGTAGCCCGAGATCAGAAGTACGATCAGGATCAATGGAGGCAGGATTAGGTGCAGCCTCGGAAGGATCGTGTCCGTTGCGGTGACTTCTTCCGTGGTCATTGCCCGAATGCCGTCGCGGCGGGCAGTCAAGTCAACGACCATCAGCAAAGCCAGATAAAAAGCAATGGCGGGTATCAGACCGGCAAGCGCAATATCGACGTATGGAACGTTGACGAGCTCAGCCATGACAAAGGCGGCCACACCCATGACAGGTGGCATAAGCTGACCGCCAGTCGATGCAATCGCCTCGATTCCAGCGGCACGATGCGCAGACATGCCCGTCCGTTTCATCAGGGGAATGGTAAAGACACCGGTCGAGACCACATTGGCGACAGCGCTGCCCGAGATTGAGCCCATCAACGAAGATCCAATTATCGCGGCCTTGGCGGTGCCCCCAGTCGCCCGCCCGGCAAGACGGATCGCCAGATCGATGAAAAGCTGCCCTCCGCCTACCGCGCCGTAGAAAGATCCGAAAAGGATGAAGTAGAAGATAAAACTGGCAGAGGTCGAGGTTGTGACCCCCAAAACACCTGCGGTTGTCATCGTCGTGATCTCGGTCGCTGCTTCCACGTCGAAGCCACGGAACCGCAGCCAGCCGGGCAACACATCACCCAAGAAGGCATAGGCAATAAAGGCCAGCAGAACCCAGACAAGTATCCAGCCCACAGCCCTGCGCGACCCTTCAAGAAGCAGGAACACTAACAATGCGCCCACCGCGATATCAATCGCAAAGATCGGCGAGACATTTTCCATTCGGGTGGTCAGTCGCTCGAACTCGGTCAGGTAATATACTGCGACCAGACACGTGGCCGCGACCAGAATTGCGTCGATGCCGCGGTTGACCCAAGATGGTAGCGAAGGGACACCCAGCGGTTTGACCAGGAAAAGAAGGATCAGAGCTGCGCAGAGGTGAACAGGTCGTTCAAATAGTGGCTGCTGGGGTTCGAGGAGAATCCATACTTGGAAAAGAATGAACCCGATCCCAATCAGGAATGTCGGGGACAGGGCTGCCTTGCGAATGCTATGTTTCATATCGGAGTTTCCAGCCGGATGGGGACCAAAGTACATGTTGACGCCGGAGTGGACCCAGCGTCAACGGCAGATGAACTACATCCAGCCTTTTTCTTTGTAGTAGCGGATCGCACCGGGATGCAGTTCGATCCCGATGTTCGCAGGCTTCCAGGCATTCTCGGGCTTGAAAAAGCTCCAGGCTGCATGCGCCTTACCCATGGCCTCGGCGTTTTCACAAAGCGTCTTTGTGATTTCATAGGCCACATCGTCATCAAGAGAGGCATTCGCGATCAGCACGGTGCCCAGGTTCGCGCCGGCATTGGCTTCGGTCTGGTCTTCGAACCAGGGGCCGTACTTGCCCGGTGCAAGACCGTTGGCAGCCAGCAAATCCATCGCATCCTGGGGAACGTCTAGATATACCATGTCAGCCGTCAGATTGACTTCCGTGATCGTAGGATGGTTCTTGATCATAGTGTCGACGTAGATGTCGGCATTCCCATTGCGGATCGAGTCTGCGATCTGGCCTTGGGCCACTTGGATCACATCACCACCGTCTGCCTTTACCTTGTCAAAGCTAGAGCCATAGGCCGCCAAGATCATCTGGGCCGCGGGAACGGCGCTTGATCCGGTCGGCTTGATCAGAAGCGTGAACGGCTTACCAGATTTGATAATTTCGGCCAGATCTGTGGTACCCATAGCGTCGGTGAAATCCTTGCGGGCCATCGCGCCGACATAAACGCTGTTGAGACCACCAACGAGCGCCCGAATGTCAGGCGCTGAAGCCCCACCGTACGCCGAATGCCCTTCGCTGGCCCATTTGGCCGTCGCCACGTTTGAAAGCGCGATTTCGGCCTTGCCGCCCTGTACGACCATCGGGTTGGCGACACCGCCACCTCGGGCGATGATTTCAACTGAGTTTGCACCGAGCTTGGGCTCAATCATTTGCTCAAGGGTCGCGGCAAAGACATACCATGCGGTGCCTTCGCGCATCGCGCCGATACGGACGTCCTGAGCCACGATCGAGGTCGCAGTGGTAGCGGCCGTGACGGCTATGGCAATCGCTGTCAAGTGGTTGCGAAATTTCGTTATCATGGTGGTTCCTCCCTGTTATATTTTAACCCCCGCCACTGGGGCGAGGGCAATACCTATTATTCCGCGGCCAGAAGGCCGGCATCGACGCGTCCGATACCCGCTGCATCGAAAGCAGCCTCGATTTCGCGCTCAGCAGCCTCACCGAGGTCCTTGAGCGGTTCGCGGATTGTAGCATGGTCGAGAACGCCTCGGTGACGCAGACCAATCTTAAGCGCGACGGTGCCCTCCATGTGCGAACCGCGATGATATACAGCGCGGGTGACAGGCAACAGTTTCTCGAAGATCTGGCGCGCCGTTGGATAGTCCTGAGCTTTGCCCGCGTGGATCAGATCGATCAGCAGTTCTGGTGCGACATTGCCATATCCGACAAGCAGACCGTCGACATCGAACATTGTCGGCAGCAGCCATTCGTCATGGCATGACAGGATTTGTAGGTCCGGCTGTGATCTCCGTAGTTCGGGAATTTCGACATACCAACGCTTCATATTACGCACACCGTTTTTCGTCGCAACGACACCTTCCTGGGCGGCGATTTCAAGCTGTGTCTCAAGGTCGTAGTTTGCTTTGGTGGCATCGGGGTATTGAAAAAGGATTTCTTGAAGGCCCGAGGCTTCCCAGATCGCCTTATAGCGATCTTGAGGGGCACCTTTCTGAAAGCCGAAGCGCAACCAGCCGTGGTTCGGGTAAACAAGCGCCCCGGTCGCACCGGCATCTTTACATTTCCTGGCTTCCATAGCTGCGACCTTCGTTCCTTCGCCCGTAATACCTGCGATGATCGGGATATCGACAGCATCGGCGTAGGCACGGATCAGGTCAAGACGCTCATCTTCGGTCAGATAGGTGCCCTCGCCGGCATGGCCTAGGATGACCAACGATTTCACGTCATCAAAAGAAGCAAGCCATTTCGCGATACGGACGTTGGCGTCGAAGTCAACATCACCGTTGCGCTTGAAGGCGGTTACAGGCGCGGGGCTTAGGCCGCGAAGGTCCATTGGGGTCATTTGTTGTCTCTCCTGCAAATGGAATCGTTATTTGGGAACGATTGTGGGAACGTTCCCAAAAGACCATTGCGTTCCCCCTGTGTCAAGTGCTATTCGTTGAACGACGAGACGAGGGCCACCTATGAACGACCAATCGAAAGACAAAACTAGCCGTGTGACGCTGCACGACGTTGCATCGGCAGCGGGCGTCTCAAAATCAACGGTTTCAAGGATGCTGGACGAACGCTTGCCGAGTTCGCAGAGCACTAGGGCAGTGCGAGTCCGGCAGATTGCCAATGACCTTGGATATGTCCGCGACGTATCTGCAGCCAGTTTGCGCCGTGGCAAGACGGGCATGATTGGCGTGATTGTTCCACGTCTGACGGACACTGTAATGGCAATGCTCTACGAATCACTAACCAGAGCCGCTGTGCGGGCCGGTCTGTTCACCATCGTGGCTGCGACCGAGGATGATCCCGACGCGGTGCGCCACTCGGCCGACATCCTCCTTAGGCGCGGCGCGGACGGTCTGATCCTTGCCACTGCACGCACGAACGATGTCGTGACCCGGGAACTGGCCGAAAAGGGTGTGCCTTACGTTCTCACGCTCCGGACAGACGAGCATAGCCCTGCATCAGTCGGTGACGACAAGTTGGGCGGTTATCTGGCGACCCGGTACCTTATCGATCTCGGTCACCGGCGGATCGGCCTGATTTCAGGGCCAGACTATGCCTCAAGCGCTATAGGGCGTCGGCAAGGATATCTTCAAGCCATGCAGGAAGCGGGCCTTGAGGTCGATGACAAATGGATCGTGGGATCAAGCTTCAGCATTGACGCGGGGGTCGACGCGACGGACAAGCTTATGTCGCTGAACAACCGTCCAACCGCCATTTTTTCGGTGAACGACAATACCGCGATTGGGGCCCTGTCCAAGCTGGCAGAGCTTGGGCTGCGGGTGCCCGATGATATCTCGCTCATCGGGTACAATGACGTGCCTGTGGTGTCGCACCTGCCGGTCCCGCTCACCTCGGTTCGGGTTCCTTTCGATCAGATCGCCAGCGGTGCCCTTGAACTGCTCTCAATGAAGATGACAGATGTCGAAGTTCCGGTGCGGCTCGCAACGCCCACGCTTATCCCGCGGAGGTCTACAAAGCGTTGGTCACAAGATTAGTGTAGATATGTCGTTACTCGCGGGACATTTCCTTTTACCTCCCCGATTAGGGAAGAGGCCGACATTCATGAACGAGGATCAACTTGATGTGCAGCGTAAATTTAGAATACTCTGTCGGTTGAAAAGATAGGG
>CAZWFE010000078.1:0-5272 GCA_964633145.1 uncultured Phaeobacter sp.
AGCCGGGGAGAGATCCCCAAAATTGGAGTGAAACTGTGGATAGAGCACAAAAAGAGAAAGTGGTCGAGGAACTTGGCCAGATCTTTGAAAGCTCTGGCGTTGTGGTCGTAGCCCACTATGCAGGTCTGACAGTTGCTGAAATGCAAGATTTGCGCGCTCGTGCCCGTAAGGCCGAATGTGCAGTCCGCGTTGCCAAAAACAGGCTCGCCAAAATCGCCCTTGAGGGTAAGCCATGCGAAAGCATGACTGACCTGATGACAGGGATGACAGTGCTAACCTATTCTGAGGATCCTGTGGCTGCTGCCAAGGTTGCCGAAGATTTCGCCAAGGATAACAAGAAATTTGAAATTCTTGGTGGCGCAATGGGTGAAAATGCACTGGATCGTGCTGGCGTTGAAGCCGTGTCGAAAATGCCTTCCCGCGACGAGCTTATTGCTTCTATCGCTGGCTGCATTGGCGCACCTGCTTCGAATATCGCTGGCGCAATTGGCGCACCTGCTTCGAACATCGCTGGCATTTTGTCCACGATTGAGGACAAAGCTGCATAAGCATCTGGATATCTGCGTAGGGATAACCCTTCGTTGGAACACAAACCTTAGAAACGGAAAGAGTCTAAAATGGCTGATCTGAAAAAACTGGCAGAAGAGATCGTAGGTCTGACCCTGCTGGAAGCACAAGAACTGAAAACAATCTTGAAAGACGAGTACGGCATCGAGCCAGCAGCTGGCGGCGCCGTAATGATGGCTGGCCCAGCGGGTGACGCAGGTGGCGCAGCGGCAGAAGAGAAAACTGAATTTGACGTTGTCCTGAAATCAGCAGGCGGCAACAAAATCGCAGTTATCAAAGAAGTCCGCGGCATCACTGGCCTAGGTCTGAAAGAAGCGAAAGAATTGGTTGAAGCCGGTGGCAAAATCAAAGAAGGCGCTGACAAAGCAGAAGCAGAAGACATCAAAGCGAAGCTGGAAGCAGCTGGCGCAGAAGTCGAACTGGCTTAATCTGTCTGTCCGGGTTGTCCCGGATCAAAAATTTGGCTGGGTACGATATTTTCGTGCCCAGCTTAACCTGTCTTAGTAAGGGCCCTTTGGGCGTTTTCTAAGACAAGTTATCGGATCGGGAGGCTTTCCTTGGGAAGAAAGCCGGGAATTGATTTGGACTTGTTCTCTCAATATGGGGTGTGTCTGGTACCCGACAGCACACATCGCCGATGAGAAATGAAAGGTGACATCGACCATGGCACAATCCTACCTTGGCCAGAAACGTCTACGTAGATATTACGGTAAAATTGACGAAGTCATTGAAATGCCGAACCTGATTGAGGTTCAAAAATCTTCATATGATTTGTTCCTGAAATCCGGTGATCAGCCGACGCCCCTAGATGGCGAAGGGATCCACGGTGTATTTCAATCTGTATTTCCAATCAAAGATTTCAACGAAACCAGCGTGCTGGAATACGTCGGCTATGAGCTTGAAAAGCCAAAGTACGACGTCGAGGAATGTCAACAACGTGACATGACCTACAGCGCACCGCTGAAAGTGACACTGCGCTTGATCGTATTTGATGTCGACGAAGATACAGGTGCGAAATCTGTAAAAGACATCAAAGAGCAAGATGTATTCATGGGCGATATGCCCTTGATGACGCAAAACGGTACGTTTGTTGTGAACGGTACCGAACGTGTGATCGTATCACAGATGCATCGCTCTCCTGGCGTGTTCTTTGACCACGACAAAGGCAAAACTCACAGCTCGGGTAAGTTGTTGTTTGCCTGCCGCATCATCCCATATCGTGGATCGTGGTTGGATTTCGAATTCGATGCCAAAGATATCGTGTACGCACGCATCGACCGTCGTCGTAAATTGCCTGTCACGACGCTGCTTTATAGCCTTGGTATGGACCAAGAGGCGATCATGGACGCCTACTATGAAACAGTTGATTACAAGCTTGAAAAAGGCAAAGGCTGGGTCACTCGGTTTTTCCCAGAGCGTGTTCGCGGAACACGTCCAACCTATGATTTGGTCGATGCTGCAACTGGCGAAGTTATCGCCGAAGCTGGTAAGAAAGTGACACCACGCGCGGTCAAGAAATTGATCGACGAAGGCAAGGTTTCAGATCTGCTTGTTCCGTTCGAACATATTGTCGGCAAATTCGTCGCACGCGATATCATCAACGAAGACACAGGCGCAATCTACGTCGAAGCTGGTGACGAACTGACACTAGAATACGACCGTGATGGCGAATTGGTTGGCGGTTCATTGAAAGAGCTGATGGACGCAGGCTTTACCGATATCCCAGTATTGGACATCGACAACATCAACGTTGGCGCCTATATGCGCAACACCATGGCTCAGGATAAAAACATGAGCCGTGAAACAGCGCTGATGGATATCTATCGCGTCATGCGCCCAGGCGAACCACCCACCTTAGAGGCGGCGTCATCCTTGTTCGATACGCTGTTCTTTGATCGTGAACGCTATGACCTGTCTGCGGTTGGGCGTGTGAAAATGAATATGCGTCTGGCATTGGATGCCGAGGACACAGTTCGCACATTGCGCAAAGAGGACATCGTGTCCTGTATCAAGGCATTGGTCGAACTGCGTGATGGCAAGGGCGAGGTTGACGACATCGACCACCTTGGCAACCGTCGTGTTCGTTCTGTCGGTGAATTGATGGAAAACCAATATCGTGTTGGTTTGCTGCGTATGGATCGCGCGATCAAGGAACGTATGTCATCCGTCGAAATCGACACTGTGATGCCACAGGATCTGATCAACGCAAAACCTGCTGCTGCAGCGGTTCGCGAATTCTTTGGCTCAAGCCAATTGTCCCAGTTTATGGACCAAACCAACCCACTGTCCGAAGTCACGCACAAGCGCCGCTTGTCAGCCTTGGGCCCAGGTGGTTTGACACGTGAACGCGCGGGCTTTGAGGTGCGTGACGTTCACGCAACCCATTATGGCCGTATGTGTCCAATTGAAACGCCAGAAGGTCCAAACATTGGTTTGATCAACTCTTTGGCGACATTTGCACGCGTGAACAAATATGGTTTCATCGAAACACCATACCGCAAGGTTGTTGATGGCAAGGTCACGAATGAAGTGTCCTATATGTCCGCCACCGAAGAAATGCGCCACACAGTTGCGCAGGCCAACGCGACATTGGACGAAGATGGTAACTTTATCAATGACTTGGTGTCTACGCGTCAAAATGGTGACTACACCTTGGCGCCACGCGAAAACGTCAACCTGATCGACGTTAGCCCCAAACAGTTGGTATCTGTTGCGGCATCTTTGATCCCATTCTTGGAAAACGACGACGCGAACCGTGCTTTGATGGGTTCCAACATGCAACGTCAGGCTGTTCCGCTGCTGCGTGCCGAGGCACCATTGGTCGGAACTGGTATTGAACAGGTTGTAGCGCGGGATTCCGGTGCTGCGATTACGGCGAAACGGGCGGGTGTTGTCGATCAGATTGATGCACAGCGTATCGTTATTCGTGCGACCAGTGATCTGGAACTGGGCGATGCCGGTGTTGACATCTATCGTATGCGTAAATTCCAGCGTTCCAACCAAAACACATGTATCAACCAACGTCCGTTGGTGAAAGTGGGTCAAACCGTAACCAAAGGCGAAGTTATTGCCGATGGTCCATCCACAGATATGGGTGAATTGGCCTTGGGTAAAAACGTGGTCGTCGCGTTTATGCCTTGGAACGGCTATAACTACGAAGACTCGATTTTGATTTCTGAACGCATTGCGCGTGATGACGTATTCACATCGATCCACATCGAAGAATTCGAAGTTGCCGCACGCGATACGAAATTGGGACCAGAGGAAATCACACGCGATATTCCAAACGTCGGTGAAGAAGCACTGCGTAATCTGGACGAAGCGGGTATTGTCTACATCGGTGCCGATGTCGAGCCAGGTGACATCTTGGTGGGTAAAATCACCCCCAAAGGTGAAAGCCCAATGACGCCAGAGGAAAAACTGCTGCGCGCCATTTTTGGTGAAAAAGCATCTGACGTTCGCGATACATCCCTGCGTGTGAAACCAGGTGACTATGGTACTGTTGTTGAGGTACGCGTGTTCAACCGCCATGGTGTGGAAAAAGACGAACGTGCCCTGCAAATCGAACGCGAAGAGGTCGAACGTCTGGCCCGTGACCGTGACGATGAATTGGGTATTTTGGATCGCAACATCTATGCGCGTTTGAAATCCATGATCTTGGGTAAAACCGCCGTGAAAGGCCCCAAGGGCGTCGCTGCGAATTCGCCCATCACCGAGGAACTGTTGGCATCCATGACACGTGGTCAGTGGTGGCAATTGGCCTTGGCCGAAGAGGCAGATGCGCAAGTTGTCGAAGCGTTGCACGAACAATACGAAATCCAAAAACGGACATTGGATGCCCGCTTTGAGGACAAAGTAGAGAAAGTGCGCCGCGGCGATGATCTGCCCCCAGGTGTGATGAAAATGGTCAAAGTGTTCATCGCTGTGAAACGCAAATTGCAGCCTGGTGATAAAATGGCGGGTCGTCACGGGAACAAAGGTGTGATTTCACGCGTTGTTCCAATGGAAGACATGCCGTTCCTTGCCGATGGTACACCAGTTGATTTCTGTTTGAACCCATTGGGCGTTCCATCACGGATGAACGTGGGCCAAATTTTGGAAACACACATGGGCTGGGCCGCACGCGGTCTGGGTCTGCAAGTGGATGATGCACTGCAAGAATATCGTCGCAGTGGTGATCTGACACCTGTTCGCGAAGCAATGCGCATCGCCTATGGCGAAGATGTCTATGAAGAAGGCATCAACGGCATGGACGAAGAGCAGCTGATCGAAGCGGCAGGCAACGTCACACGCGGCGTTCCAATCGCGACACCGGTCTTTGACGGTGCGAAAGAGGCGGACGTAAACGATGCCTTGACACGCGCAGGCTTTGACACATCAGGTCAATCGGTTCTGTTTGATGGACGCACAGGCGAGCAGTTTAGCCGCAAGGTAACAGTCGGTATCAAATACCTGCTGAAACTGCACCACTTGGTGGATGACAAAATCCACGCCCGTTCGACAGGCCCATACAGCTTGGTCACACAACAGCCGTTGGGTGGTAAAGCACAGTTTGGTGGTCAGCGTTTCGGTGAGATGGAAGTTTGGGCATTGGAAGCATACGGCGCGGCATACACGCTGCAAGAGATGCTGACAGTGAAATCAGACGATGTTGCTGGACGTACCAAAGTGTATGAATCGATTGTTAAGGGTGAAGACAACTTTG
>CAZWFE010000079.1:0-4658 GCA_964633145.1 uncultured Phaeobacter sp.
TGGCTGGGGTGGTAGGATTCGAACCTACGGTACACTGTACCAAAAACAGCTGCCTTACCGCTTGGCTACACCCCAACGATGTGGGCTAGGTACAATGCAACGCGGGACGGTTCAAGGGGAAAATCGCAAAAATATGATCAGTTTTTCGAAAATTTCTTTGCATCCCCTATGCTTTGGTATTGGTTTGGCTGGGGATCGACTGCAAAAACGGGATTTTGCAGAATCAACAACCGGCCGCATGGTGTCCCAGCGGCCGGATTGAAATGTATAACTATTCAGCAGGTACCAGCGTTGCAGCTTTGGCTGAAAAATGTTGTTTGTTTAAACGTAGCACCAGTGCGATCATTGCGATTTGCGATACCAAGGCCACCGCAGTCAGCGCCCAATAGGGTGTTCCAAATTTTTCAATAATACCGGATGCAACCAAACCTTTGTTGATGAAAAAATGCATCAAGACAGAGAAAGCAACACCGGGGCAGACCAAGGCATAAGAGCCAACATGTTTTTTGTCGCCAAAGACATAATCGTGGAAATACCCTTGGGATTTCAGAACAACCCAGCCAAGACCCAAGAATGCGATTTGAATGGACAGGCCTTTGGCCAAGAACATCATTGTATCAATGGCATTTGTATGGGCGTCAAATGTGGTGTGCAGGCCGTGGTTTTGGCGCATGAACATGATGGACAAAATGGTGACCAATGGAACAACAATCATCAAGGTTGGCGCGGCATCGCGATCAACGCCGTGGTGCAATTTCGCAGGGATCGCTGCCAGAATTGCAACGATGGCATAGATCATCGCGATTGTGCCGATGACGGTTGATAAAACCAAAGATGTTCCGACAACAGTGGGCAGGGTGCTCATGGCGGCAGGGGCGGACAGGCCCACAGCGTTCATCGCCAGTGCGAATGCGGGCAGCGCTTGGGCGAATGAATTGTTTGCATCTGCTTTGAACCCCTGTGGATCCTTCATTATGCGACCCAGAAAATCACTGATCAATTTCAGTGCCCAAAGCGTGTTCAACGCAAAGGCAACCATCGCCAGTGGAAACAGAAATTCAACCACGCTCCATAAATTGGGAACAAAAACCAATCCAACGATGAACAATCCGTTGATCGACATCGCAACCGCCAAGGGGGCCGCCAACAGGGTGGATTGTGCATTTGACGTCATCAACGCGGTATAGCTTTCGGTTTTTTTAAATTGCCGCAGGGCGCCAAAATTCCATGCCAATGCTTTCAGATTCAGAAAGGCAAAAAATGCAATGCCTGCCATGGCTGCCACAATCGCGAATTGCTGGGCGATATGACCCTTGGACCACGCAGACATGATGTCTTCGAATACGGGAACGGGTTGGCCGGGGTGGGGGACCCAGAAAAACAGGTACATGAAAAACGTAACCGACAGACCGCCTGCGCCAACAGAGGCAAGGAAATATAGCGGGCTATAGGATTTTGTGGCTTGTGTGTGTGACATTGGATCACTCCATTACATTCAGATTATGGAATGTATAATACATTCTAAAAACTGAATGTAAATGGCCAAACTGTCGCACCCCGTAACTCAGGGGTGGTGGGGGCCATTGAATTGGTCGGCTGTTGTTAATGTCCGTGACGTGGCACGCTATCTGCGATGTCTTTTTCGAATATCAGGCGATCATTTTCATAGGCCTCTAGCCGTGCTGAGATATGAAAATGCGTCTGATCGGCCCACATAGTGGCATAGGTTTCGGTTCGTGTGTCCCAATCCCCGCGCGCACGTCGTTCAGTCCAATGGCTTTTGCCCCGCGCAGATAGGGGATCATCGGGGTGAATATCCCACCATTCGCGTGCAACCCCTTCGATAATCAAACCATGATCGGCATCTTGGACGCAGCCAAAATCATCAATAATTTCCAGTCGTGTAATCCCTGTTTTCAGATCCGTTTCGCGGCGGCGTTCATTGTTGGCAGGCCGCAGGGTTTGGGTTTGCCACGCGGGCGCTGCATCGGGATCGGGAAATACGCGCTCTGCGTTTTCGCCGTGTTGCGAAATTGGCAGATGCAGGGTGCCTTGGGTCACGGTCAATGTGGCAGCATGGGGCATGGGCCACAACAGGGGCCAATAGGATGTTGATACCGATACGCGCAGCCTGTCCCCTTGGGGCAGGCGATAGGCGATGTGATCCAATGCTACGTCCACTTGGTACGTCTTGCCCGGTTCCAATTCGCGGACTTGATCATGGCCGGCAAGATGGGTCAGGTTCATCACGCCATAGGTGATCCGCGTGGCGGCACCGTCGGCATGAATGTGGTTTAGTCGCACGGCTATTTGCGCCTGTGGTTGGTCGGATTGGAACGTGATGGTAACTGTCGGCGCGCCAATAATGTCCACATCTGTTTCCATAGGGCCTGATGTATAGCACAGCGATTTTGCATCATCGGCCCGCTGGTCGCCCGGTTGTTCGGGGCCCAGCCAGATCGCACAATATTCGCCGCCGTCCATGCCGCAATCTTGGGGGGATGCAACGATATCGGCCAATGCGGTTGCCGTGTCGGCCAGCTGATTATTTGTCGCAAACTGGAACTGTTGCACCATAGGGCCCATGGGCCAATCTGGTTCATTCACCCACCGACCGGGGCGGTGTTCGTACCATGTTTGGGGCCGCACACCGTCCATCAGATAAACGCTATAGGCGGGGTCATTTTCGACACCCGTATCGATGCCCTTCAGCCACCGATCCCACCAGCGCAGGGCCTCTTGCAGGAAACCGATGCGGGGTTCTGGGGCGGCGAAATGGGGATATTTGTGAACCCATGGCCCCACGATCCCTTTGACTGGTGCTGACAGATGTTCGACCAGTTGCGGCACCGCGTTTTTATAGGCATCGCCCCAACCACCAACGGCCAAAACAGCCGCGCGGATCCCGCCATAATTTTCGCATACCGATCCATGCCGCCAATAGGCATCGCGCGTTTGATGGTTTAGCCAAGTGATCGGCAAATAGGGTTCCGCCTGCAATCGCTGCAACCACATATCGCGCCAATCATCACCCACCAGCATCGGATCGGGCGGCCGCGAAGAATAGGCCCACATCGTCGATCCCCAGCCCATGTTTTCATTCAGCAAACAGCCGCCTTTGTAATGGATGTCGTCGGCATAGCGATCAACCGTTGAACATAGGGTAATCACGGCCTTTAACGCGTCAGGGGCGCGTTCGGCCAGTTGCAACCCGTTAAATCCGCCCCAGCTGATCCCCATCATGCCCACCGATCCGTTGCACCATGGCTGGGCGGCCAACCATGCAATGACAGCTTCGCCATCTGATAGTTCTTGTTCGGTATATTCATCCTCCATGATGCCTTGGCTGTCGCCATTTCCGCGCATATCAACGCGGACACAGGCATATCCGCGCTGGGCGAAATAGGGGTGGGTCAGGCTATCGCGTGCAATTGTTCCATCGCGTTTGCGATAGGGCAGATATTCCAAAATGACGGGAACAGGCGTTTCATTGGCATCCGTGGGGCGCCAAACACGGGCCGACAAACGACAGCCATCAGGCATGTGAATGCCCATATCCTCGATCACGTCTATGTCACATAGGTTGCGCGTCATTTTGTTACTCCTTATCCTTGGGTATCGAACCCTTGAAACCAAAACGGGTCAAGCGAAAAGGATCACGCAATGCGGGTTTTTCAGTCTATCATCATTTTGGGCGTTACAGGCTTGGCTGTGTTTTTGTGGCTGACACGCCCCGCATCGGCCCCCGTGGTCGCGATCGCGCAGGTTCAAGGCAATGCGGCCGCGGGTGCGGATGTATTTCACATGGCGGGCTGTGGCGGCTGCCATCGGGCCGTTGGGGGGGATCCGTTGGTTTTATCTGGCGGGCAACGCTTTGCCAGCCCTTTCGGAACCTTTGTTGCGCCGAATGTGTCGATGGATCCTGATCAGGGGATAGGATCATGGGATATCGCGGATTTTGACCGCGCCGTGCGCGCTGGCGTGTCCCCGCAGGGACGCCATTATTACCCGGCCTTTCCCTATGCCAGTTATGCGCATATGACGGATCAGGATTTGGCAAATCTATGGGCATTTTGGCAAACGCTGCCCCCATCGGATGATGCGTCACAGGATCATGATTTACCGCTGCTGTTTGCGTGGCGGCGGCCGGTGGGTGTTTGGAAAACCCTCTATTCGCCGGTTGTTGCGCCGGATGTGCCGGATGCGGATGATGTGGTGGCACGGGGGCAGTATTTGACCGTGGCCTTGGGGCATTGTGCCGAATGTCATACCCCGCGCACTGCCTTGGGCGGGGTGGACGCCAGCCGTTGGATGCAGGGTGCTGCCACCCCAGACGGCAAAGGCAAAATTCCTGCCATCACAGCCGATGCACTGGGTTGGACGGCCCAAGATATTGCCGAATATCTGAAATCAGGATTTACCCCAGATTATGATATGGCAGGAGGCAAGATGGCCGAAGTGATCGAAAACACATCCAAACTAAGCGATGCGGATCGTTTGGCAATCGGCACATATCTGACCCAGATGTCGCGATAGCGGGAAAATTTGTTCAATAACGCAATTTCATTTTGAATTCCTGCCGAAATACCGCTAGGAAACGCGCAGCGGTCCCATAGCTCAACTGGATAGAGCAACTGACTTCTAATCAGTAGGTTCGG
>CAZWFE010000080.1:0-4530 GCA_964633145.1 uncultured Phaeobacter sp.
GGCACCAAGGTAAATAATCTTGTGTTACAGGCGCGACCCAAGGGCCGCATGCCCCTACTCGGCGGCCACAGCGGCCTTGGATTGTAATTCGGTCATGATCGCATCAGCGCAATCGCGTCCATCGCGGATGGCCCAAACCACCAGTGACGCGCCGCGCACGATGTCGCCCACAGCATAAACACCATCCATCGCGGTTTTACCTGTGCCGAAATCTGCTTTGACTGTGCCCCAACGGGTCACGGGCAATTCGGGTTCGTTCCACAACGTTGGCAGGTCCTCAGGTTCAAACCCCAGTGCGGTGACCACCAAATCGGCCTCTTCGATGTAATCTGACCCTTCGATCACCTCGGGTGAACGACGCCCGGTGGCATCGGGTGATCCCAGACGCATACGCTGGGTGATCACACCTTGCACGGTGCCGGATTGTTCACCGGGATTTTGCAAATCCGTCACATTGGTGTCGGCCACATAGCCCGTTGGCGCGGCCAACCAGATGAATTCGACGCCCTCTTCTTCGGCATTGGCGACTTCGCGTTGGGAACCGGGCATGTTGGCACGGTCGCGACGATACATACATTTGACCGATGTGGCCCCCTGACGGATCGCGGTGCGCACGCAGTCCATCGCTGTGTCACCACCACCAATGACCACAACCTTTTTGCCTTTGGCGTTTAGGGTGCCATTGTTGTATTCGGCAACATCATCGCCAAAGTTCACTTTGTTCGAGGCGGTCAGATAATCCAGCGCACGCACAATACCGGTCAGACCCGAATTCGGCGCATTCAATTCGCGGATTTTATAAACACCCGTTGCGATGATCACTGCATCATGTTTTGCACGGATATCTGCAAAAGAAATATCTTCGCCCACATTTGTGTTCAACTCGAGTTTAATTCCACCCTCGGTCAGCTGACCATTGCGGCGCATCACGACGTCTTTTTCCAGCTTGAATCCAGGAATACCATAGGTCAGCAATCCGCCCGCGCGATCATAACGATCATAGACTGTCACCTGATACCCAGCGCGGCGCAGACGATCCGCGGCGGCCAAACCACCGGGGCCTGCGCCAACAATGCCCACCGATTGCGACAGCTCGGCCGCGGGTGTGATGGGTTTGACCCAACCCTGTTCCCATGCGGTGTCGGTGATATATTTTTCGACCGCGCCGATGGTCACGGTTTCGTGGCCCGATTGTTCGATGACACAGTTGCCTTCGCACAGGCGATCTTGGGGGCAGATGCGACCGCAGATTTCTGGGAATGTGTTCGTTGCCTGACTGACCTCATAGGCCTCTTGCAAACGTCCGGTCGCGGTCAGGTTTAACCAATCTGGGATATTGTTGTGCAGCGGGCAATGCGACTGGCAATAAGGCACACCGCACTGGCTGCAGCGGCTGGATTGTTCTTGCGCTTTGGCAGCTGCAAATTCGGCGTAGATTTCGTTAAAATCCTTGTTACGCGTATCGGCGGCCCGTTTTTGCGGCATTTCGCGCGTCACGTTCACAAATTTTAACATAGGCTGCTTGGCCATTTGAGATGCCTCCGATTTCGTTAGGTTCGTGGCTGTTTACAATACACATTTCAAAATGAAAAGGCAGCAATGCTGACCTTTTATAAAAAATATTTGGGGTAGCGGCAATAAATACACAACAAAGCCCCCAGTAATTGGTCCGAATCGGACCTTTAATAAAGGATGCAGATCCCCATCAGTTCGTTTATACCCTTAAGAAAAAATTAGGCTGATATCGATGGCACTGTTCCACATTATAATTGTTTCATTAATTCAAGGCATTACTGAATTTTTGCCCATTTCATCTAGCGCGCACCTGATACTGCTGCCCAATCTGACTGGGCTGGCAGATCAGGGTCCTTTGATTGATGCAGCCGTTCATGTTGGGACACTAATTGCCGTCGTTGTCTTTTTCAAAACTGAGTCATTGCTAGCCCTGCGCGGCTTGCGCGACCTTGGCCGCGGGCAATTGACGACCGGCGAAAGCCATCTGGCGCTTGCCCTGATTATTGCAACGATACCGGCCGTGATTCTGGGGCTGATCCTAAAGCTGACGGGCGCATCTGATGCAATGCGCGATCACGTCGGCCTGATTGGGATTACAATGCTGGGATTTGGGATTGTGTTATGGTTTGCCGATACCAAACACCCCGAGACCCGGCATTCAAACAGCTGGACCCTGAAACAGGCTATGATATTGGGCCTATGGCAGGCACTGGCCCTGATCCCGGGAACATCGCGATCGGGCATCACGATTACGGGCGCACGCTTTCTGGGCTTTGATCGCGAAAGTGCGGCGCGTATTTCAATGTTGATGTCGATCCCGACAATCTTGGCCGCTGGAACGCTACAAATTCTTGACGCCCTGCCCCATGCGACGGCACAGACCTTGGGTGATGCGGCGCTTGCCGTTTTGTTTTCTTGCTTGGCTGCGTTCTTGGCGCTTGGCTTGATGATGCGTTTGTTAAAATCCGTGAGTTTCACACCCTACGTGATTTACCGCATTATTTTTGGCGCAGGGCTAATATGGTGGGCCTATAGCTAGGCCTTGCGTCACACTGAAAAAACACTAAAATTCTGGCGATACGCCACAAGGAACATATCATGTCGAAAACGGTTTTCATTCTCAACGGTCCCAATCTGAACTTGCTTGGTAAACGCCAGCCGGAAATTTATGGGTCCGATACATTGGCAGATGTTGAAAACCAATGCCGTGAAATTGGCACACGTCATGGGATCGACATCGATTTGCGCCAATCAAACCATGAAGGCCAGATCATCGACTGGATCCATGAGGCCCGCGAACATGCGGCCGGTATCATCATTAATCCCGGCGCATTTACCCATACCTCAATCGCTATCTTGGACGCGCTGAATACCTTTGACGGTCCCGTGCTTGAGGTTCACATTTCGAATGTTCACAAACGCGAAGCATTTCGGCACCATTCCTATGTATCGCAGCGTGCCGATGGCGTCATGGCAGGCTTTGGCATCCATGGATATAGTCTAGCGGTTGAACACATGGCTAAACGGGTATCATCAGATTAATCGTGAACCGAACGCAGATATACATGCAACAGACCCAGGCCTGCGACGAATTCATCATGGCACATCCGCGCAAACAAGGCTAAGACAGGCCACATAGGCGAACAACAACGGAAAGATATCAGACAAAATGACATGGACTTTACCAAATATTTTGACTGTCCTGCGCCTTGCGGCGGCCCCTGGGGTTGCGTTGATGTTTTTGTATTTTGATCGCCCCTATGCGGATTGGTTTGCATTGGTATTGTTTGTCAGCGCGGCCATTACTGATTGGTTCGATGGCTTTCTAGCCCGCGCTTGGAAACAAGAAACCAAGCTGGGGGCCATGTTGGACCCGATTGCAGACAAGGCCATGGTTGTCATCGCGCTGATGGTGATTGTGGGATATTCAACAATGTCGCCATGGTTGGTGCTACCCGCCACAGTTATTTTATTCCGCGAGGTATTTGTTTCAGGCTTGCGCGAATTTTTGGGCGACACGGCCGGTACGCTTAAGGTGACGAAATTGGCAAAGTGGAAAACAACCGCACAAATGGTGGCCATTGCCACATTGTTTTCCCAAGGTGTGTTTGAACATTTCGTCAGTCGATCCAATGCAGCGTTAGACCGTGATGCCGTACATGCATTGCTGCAAAACGACCAAATCAAAAACTTGCCCAAATCATGGGAAATCGACGCCATGGTCTGGTCTGGTCAGATTGGATTGGCGTTACTCTGGATTGCGGCTGTTTTGACATTTTTGACCGGATTGGATTATTTCAACAAGGCAAAACCATTCCTAAGGGACGATAGATAATGCAGCTGGTTTATTTCGCATGGGTGCGCGAACGCATTGGCGCGGGATCTGAACCCTATGACGGGCCTGCGCAAACGGTCGCTGAATTGGTCACCGAATTGCGCGCGCGCGAACCGCGTTATGATTTGGTATTTTCTGATCTGACATCGCTGCGCGTGGCCGTAGACCAAGAATTGGTGGATTTCGACGCGTCCATATCACAGGCCAAAGAGGTTGCGTTTTTCCCACCCATGACTGGGGGATAGAATGAAAATTCTGGTCCAAAGCGCCCCATTTGATGTCGGCGACGAAACAAACGCATTTACCAACACGCATTCAAATGTGGGGGCTGTGGTCACCTTTACCGGAATTGTGCGCGATGATGATTGCGGATCATTGGATGCCATGGAAATCGAACATTACCCCGCAATGACGCAAAAGGCGATCACGCAACACGCCCAGAGCGCGCAAAACCGTTGGAATTTGGCGGATGTTTTGGTGATTCACCGCTATGGCAAACTGGTGCCGGGCGATGTAATTATGATGGTGGCAACAGCCGCACGCCACAGGGCCGACGCATTTCAGGCGGCTGAATTTTTGATGGATTACTTAAAATCCCGCGCCCCGTTTTGGAAAAAAGAATGGGTCAAAGGCAGCCCCCGTTGGGTTGAAGCCAAACAGTTGGACGAAGACGCGCTGGC
>CAZWFE010000081.1:0-4058 GCA_964633145.1 uncultured Phaeobacter sp.
CCCTTTTCCATGCGCATCGATTCAACTGCCCGCGCCCCGAATAATTTCAGGCCATGCACCCTGCCCGCCTGACGCAAGGCCAAATAGGCAGCATAAAGCGACGCATTGGGCACATGAATTTCATACGCCAGTTCACCTGAAAAGCTGACGCCCATTACAGTTGCGGGCGCAAACCCGATGAAACATTCGCGGACCGACAGCCATGGAAAGGCATCTGCGGACCAGTCACCGCGCGCGCAAGCGGCAAGCACATCGCGTGACTTGGGGCCAGCGAGGACCAAGATCGTTTGGTCGTTGGTCAGGGAACGGATCCGCACATCTTCGCCCTGACGGATGTGCTGGGTCAGCCAATCCATATCATGATATTCGCTGGCAGCAGCAGATCCATACCAAACGCGCGCCGGACCGCGGTCCGAGGCAGGCAGATTGGCAACCGTCGCCTCGGATTTCAGCATACCATGATGGTTCAACAAATACCCCAAGCCGACGCGGCCATCACGTTTGGTCACGGCTCCACAGAACATACGATCTAGGAAACTGTGGCGATCTGCGCCGGTGATCTCGAACCTATTGAACCCGTTCACTTCGCACAGGCCGACATTGTCCTGCACGTTTTTTACGTCATCCGCCACGATGTCAAAGGCTTCATCAAAGTTAAAGCTCAGCGTTGGGTGAAAATCTGGCGACGGCTTGATGTAATCCATCCGTTCCCATCCGTTCACAACGGTAAACTCTGCACCCTCGGCCGCAAGTACCGGCGTCAACGGGGTTGTTTTGGCGGGGCGTCCAGCGGGGCGATGTTCGTGTGGGAAATGGAACCGGAATTCATTCTGGTAATCTTCAATCGCCTTGAGTGATGTCAGTTCCACATTGGCGTGGCCCGTAAACCGGCGCGGATCCAAAACCCAAGTGTCATAACACGCCTCGCCATGGACGATCTGCTGCGCCAGCAACCAGCCGTGTCCGCCCCCTTCGCCCAGACCTGCGCGCAATCCGATGATGCAAAACGCATTGCGTTTTCCGGGGATGGGGCCAACCAGTGGTGCGCCATCAATTGTATAGGTGATCGGGCCGTTCACAACCGTGCGAATGCCCGTGTCTGCCAACGCAGGCATGCGTTCAAACGCGCCCGCCAACACATCCATAACGCGGTCTAAATCATCGGGACACAGCGCATTGACAAAATTCGGATCAATACCATCCATGCCCCATGTTTTGCAGCCTTGTTCATAGAATCCGACCAGCAAACCACCCTTTTCTTGGCGGCAGTAATAGTCACTGATCGGGCATCGCAGCAGCGGCATCCTATGGCCCGCTTTTGCGATATCTGGAATATCCTCGGTCAGGAAATACTGATGCTCCATTGATGCCACGGGATGATGTACACCCATCATGGCACCCACTTCGTTCACACGGTAACCGCAGGCATTGACGACAATATCGCAATCGATGTCCCCATGTTCGGTGTGTACTGTCCAAGTGTCATCCTTGTGTTGGGTCAACTCTGTCACAGGTGTATTTCGATAAACCTCGGCCCCTGCTTTGCGGGCGTGGTAAGCCAATGCTTGGCACAGCTGCGCGGGATCGATATCGCCATCTAGTGGATCCCAAAGCCCCCCCAACAGATTGACTGTTGAAATCAATGGGTGGCGACGGGCGCATTCTTCGGCATCGATCACTTCGAAATTGACGCCCATCCCCCGCGCCATTGATGCGAAATGGCGATATCCTTGCATCTGCGCTTCGGTATTCGCCAATCGGATACCACCGTCGGCGTGGTGGTAATTAATCGGATATTCGGGATCCTCGGACAGCTTTTTATAAAGGTTAATCGAATGAGTCTTAAGCCCCACCATAGTTTGGGTCATGCCAAAGTTTGTCACCTGTGCAGCCGAATGCCAGGTTGTGCCACTGGTCAGCTCATTGCGTTCGACCAGAACGACGTCACTCCAGCCTTCTTGCGTAAGATGGTACAGTGTTGAACAGCCAGCGATACCGCCGCCAATTATCACAACTTTGGTACGGGATTTCATTGAAGCACACCTCCGAAACATTTTGAATTCGATACGGCACCAAATTAGCGTTCAGAACAAACAAAAGACATTTGATTGCAAAATATCGAAACTAGGATTTGATTATTTCAAATTAATCAAATCGCGCTTGCCTAAGCTAGGACGAAAGCACCTAAATCAAGCGATCATCCCCCTGCGTCAAAGGATTTGGTATGGCTGGACAACGTGCAAAACGAAGCGGACGCACAGAACGCGTGGCCCAGCGACTGGCAAAGCCTGCGATTGATCCATGTCCACCCGGCCAAATTGGTGGACTATATAAACCCCTAAGCGATTCCGATTTGCGGCGCATCTATGACACCGCGCTTGACCTGCTTGAAAAACTTGGGATTGGCGAAGTGCCTGACCGACTGCGTGCTGATCTCTTGGCGATAGGTGCTATGGATAATGGTCAAGGGCGTGTCCTGTTCCCACCTGCATTGGTCGAAGAGGCCATTGATCAGGCAGCCAAGACCTTTATCCTGCACGGTCGTGACCCATCGCGATCAATTGAGGTGGGTGGCAATAAAGTCTACTTTGGCACGGGTGGCGCAGCGGTTCAAACACTGGATCTGGACAGCGGCACCTATCGCCCCTCGACCCTACAAGACCTGCATGATTTCACGCGCCTTCAGGACACGCTGGCCAATGTCAGCTGGTTCACACGCTGCTGCGTTGCAACGGATGTGCCTGACACGTTTGATTTGGACGTTAACACCGCCTTTGCATTGTTGAAACACACCACAAAGCCGACAGCCACATCCTTTACCCTTGCCGAGCATGTCGGCCCAATCGTAGAAATGCTGGATATCGCCGCAGGCGGCGCAGGCGCGTTTTCCAAGCGACCCTTTCTAAAAGCACACATCAGCCCGATGATATCGCCCATGCGCTATGGCGCGGATGCGGTCGATGTTGTTTACGAATGTATCAAACACAACATTCCGATATCTTGCATAACTGCCGCACAGGCGGGTGCGACCGCACCCGCAACGCTTGCTGGTTTTTTGGCGCAATCACTTGCCGAAACTCTTGGTAGCTTACTGATGGTACACGCCATCCAACCCGGATTTCCGATGGTTTTTTCCAATTGGCCCTTGGTCATTGACCTGCGCACAGGTGCGTTTTCGGGGGGCAGCGGTGAAACAGCGGTGCTGAACGCGGCGTCTGCACAGCTGTCGAACTGGCTTGGGTTACCGTCTGGTGTGGCCTGCTCTATGACAGACGCCAAGGCAATTGATGCGCAGTATGGGATGGAAAAGGGCATTACATCACTGGCCGCGGCGCTGGCAGGGGGCAACCTGATCTATGAAAGTTCGGGGATGACTGCATCCCTGTTGGGGGCAAGTTTTGAGGGGTTTGTTCTGGATGACGAAATGCATTCGAACACCTACCGCGCATTGCGCGGTATTGAGGTGACGGATGAAAATCTTGGGTTTGACGCAATTTGCAGCGCCGTACTGGGTGACGGTCATTTTTTAGGCGGCCAACACACATATGCCGCGATGGAGCGTGACTATTTTTACCCAACACTCGCAGACCGAAATGAACCGCGAACATGGGCAGAAAACGGAGCTCAGGATGCTTGGACGCGGGCAAAGATCAAAGCGCGTGAGATATTGCAAACCCATACCCCTGCCTATCTGACGCAACAGCAAGAACAGGAAATCAGGTCGCGGTTCAACATCCTTGTACCGTGATGGATCGTTCATTCTATAAGCGCAAAGCTTTCAGATAGCCACGGCGTTTGCTGCACGACTGTTGAAATGATCTGCTCGCGCAGCAAACCCCGCATTTTTGTATCGATCAATTCCAAAACCGATCTTGAACAATCAGGCGTCGTCACAACTGCTATTGTGCGTGAAAATCCCTTGCCTGGAAAACGATGCATGGTCAGCTTTTGTTGGAACTGTTTTGCCCGCGAAAACAGCAGTGGCGTCGTGATCGTCCACCCTGCACCGGCCGCGACCATCGCCATAAGCGTTTGGTTGTTGCTACATTCAAATTTAT
>CAZWFE010000082.1:0-3754 GCA_964633145.1 uncultured Phaeobacter sp.
GCTTTGCCGATTATTGCCTGATCGAACTAGGACCAAACCGCATGATCCCCACGATCATCCGATAGTTTGCCTGACACGAAATCGGTGTAATACCCCTCTAGGGTATCGTGACCAAACTGCGGTGTTTGATCTGCGCGGTATGTTTTAGCGATTGGATCCCAGACCAACATAGATTCGGTTGCATAATATCGTCCAATGCGGGCCAAATGCGCCTGATCGGCTAATCGCAGCGATACACGTCCCATCAGTGATAGCACCCCAATAATGCTATCCATAAACCACAATGGCACATGTTTTACGCGAACAGGATGGCCCAAAATGCGTTCCAACAGGGCCACCTGATCCATGGGCGAAATGGCGGGTCCGGGCCCGCCGATGGGCAAAATTTGACCGTTGGTCGCGGGATCGGTCAGGGATGCGGCAATAAACTGACCCAAATCACGATCAGATATGGGCCGGCAGCGCGTCAACTGACCATTGCCAAAAACCAAAAATGGTTTGCCCGATTGCACCCGATTGATTTGCCCAGATAGTGATTTGAAAAATGCGGTGGGGCGGACGATGGTCCAATTTATTGGGGCGCGTTGCAGTTCCGCTTCAAACGCTAATTTAGCGCGCTGAAATTCCAGTTTTGGTTTTTGAACACAAATGGCGGACAGCTGCACAAATCGCGCGATACCCGCGGCTAGCGCGGCCTGTAAAATCGCGCTATGGGCGGCGTGATCAATCGCCCATGCATCGCGCGGGGTGCCTGTGCGGCTGGCCAAACAGGACACAATCGCATCAAACGGTGCCGATGCGACAATGCGCGACAAATCATCTGGATTGGTAACATCACCAATATGATGGATGCACCCGCGCAATTCGGCCGCCGGTGCGGCCTGCCGTGTGACAATGGTGACACGATGTCCCGCATTTTGGCAGGCCAGTGCCGTTGCACGCCCGATCGTGCCAGTCGCCCCAAACAGCAAAATATGTAGCGAGTCGTTTTTCATAGAACCCAGCCTAGCAGCTGTTCGCGACAAATGCTTGGATTTCCTGTTAGATTTGGTCAGAAAACGCCGTGTTTGGGTGTTGACATGTCGGGCGAATTTGCAGTGTTCTGTGCGCGATAATGGCTGGTGTATCCCTGCACAGATAGGAGCCTTGCGTGAAAACATATGACTATATCATCGTAGGTGCTGGATCGGCGGGATGCGTTTTGGCAGAACGGCTAAGCCGTTCGGGTAAACACTCTGTTTTATTGCTTGAGGCTGGTGAAAAACAGCGCACACCGTGGATTTCCCTGCCCGTGGGATATGGTAAAACATTTTATGACGGGGCGGTGAATTGGAAATTCGAAACACAGCCTGATCCTGCCTTGGATAATCGCACAGGATACTGGCCCCGCGGCAAAGTTGTGGGTGGATCGGGCGCGATTAACGCTTTGGTCTATGCACGCGGGTTGCCCAATGATTTTGACGATTGGGCCGCCGCAGGCGCACGGGGATGGGATTGGAATACGGTGCGCACCGTGTACCAAGATTTGGAAACGCAGGTCGATACTGATGGCACAACACGGGGCACAGGGGTCATACATGTGCAAAATGTGTCTGACCAAATCCATCCCGTGAATCGGCATTATTTCGATGCGGCCGATGAACTGGGCTTGCCCACCACCGATGACATGAATGGCGACACCCCGGAGGGGGCCGCGATTTATCGCATCAACACCAAAAACGGTCGGCGGATGCATTCGGCGCGGGCCTTTCTGAAACCTGCATTGAAACGTGCAAATGTCACCTTGGTTACGGGGGCTGTGGTGGAACGGATCCTATTGGACGGCCGTCGCGCCACGGGCATTGTGGCCAATGTGCGCGGGCAATCCCAAACATTTCACGCAGGGCGGGATGTGATTTTATCCGCAGGGTCCGTGACATCGCCGCGCATTTTGCAATTATCTGGCATTGGGCCCGCGGCGCATCTGAGATCCCATGGGATTACGCCCGTGCTGGATGCGCCACATGTCGGCGGCAATCTGCAAGATCACTTGGCCGTCAGTTATTATTTCAAAGCGACCAAGCCCACGTTAAACAACGTCTTGGCCCCGTGGTGGGGCAAGGTGATGGCAGGGATGCAATATGCGTTTAACCGCCGTGGCCCATTATCGTTATCTGTCAATCAGTGTGGCGGATATTTCAAATCTGACCCCAGTTTGGATGTACCAGATCAGCAGCTGTATTTTAACCCGCTGACCTATACCACCACGCCAAACGGCAAACGCACGGTGATCAAACCTGATCCCTTTGCCGGTTTTATCATCAGTTTTCAGCCCGCGCGCCCAACCAGCCGTGGCCGGATTGATATCAGCAGCAGCGATCCGATGGCTGCGCCCTTGATCCAGCCCAATTCACTGTCGACCCAGACCGATATTGACCAAGTTGTGGCGGGGGGGCGTTTGTGCCAACGGCTGGCCGCCACCCGCGCCATTACCGGGCTGATCAAATCTGCAATGGATCCTGATTTGCGAACGATGGATGATACAGGGATCGTCGGCGATTTTCGCAAACGCTGTGGCACAGTGTATCATCCGATTGGGACCTGCAAAATGGGCGATGATCCGGCGACATCTGTGGTTGACCCGAGCTTGCGGGTGCATGGAATTGATGGGTTGCGTGTTGTGGATGCATCGGTATTTCCCAATATCACATCCGCCAATACCAATGCGCCAACGATGATGGTGGCCTATCGCGCCGCTGATCTGATCTGGGCGGATGGCTAGGGTCGCGCATGGCACCTATTTCACACCTAACCACTGTTGGTCAAACGCCTGCGGGCCACGATGTCCATGCCATTCATTTGCAACATGGCCCATTGCAGGCGCGTATTCTGACCTTGGGCGCGATCGTTCAGGATCTAAGACTGCGGGGGGTCGGCCATTCTTTGGTCGTGGGCTGTGAACAGCTGGACAGATATTACAGCGACATGCGCTATGTTGGGGCGCTGGTTGGGCGATATGCCAATCGAATTGCACGGGGTCGGTTTGATTGCAACGGGACCCGATATCAGCTGTCCCAAAATGCACTGGGACGGCATTGCCTGCACGGCGGGGCCGAGGGCAGCGATGTGACCCTGTGGACGGTTCAACACCTGACGCAATCACAGGTGCATTTGCACGCCCGATTTGGCGATGGGCACATGGGGTTTCCCGGGGCGTTGGACGTGGATTGCGTCATTCGGCTGACCGATAATGCGGCACTGGAATTTGATGTTCAGGCCACCACAACGGCAGCCACACCTGTCAGTTTTGCGCACCATGGATATTTTAATCTGGCGGGATCGGCTGACATTAATGACCATCAACTGGAAATTGCGGCCCAGCACTATGTCGATGTGGATGCCGAGGGTATTCCAACGGGCCGGCTGATGGATGTGGTGGGATCTGACATTGATTTTTCGCAATTGACACCCATCGGATCACGCAGTGTCGATCACAATTTTTGTGTGGCGCCTGCGCGTGGGGCAGTGCAGCGGGTGGCGCGGTTGGTATCCCCGCGTTCTGGCGTGACCATGACGGTTGCGACGACAGAACCGGGTTTGCAGGTCTATACCGGCGATCATTTCACCGGTTGCGCGCCGCGCGCAGGGGTCGCGTTGGAAACGCAATCTTGGCCAGATGCGCCCAATCAGCCGCATTTTCCGAATGCGATTTTGCAGCCCGATGATACCTATCAAAGCACCACCAAATACGGTTTTGATGTGCTATGAAAAACGC
>CAZWFE010000083.1:0-2892 GCA_964633145.1 uncultured Phaeobacter sp.
GCAAAACAAATTGCGGGTCATTTGGCCTGCATAACGGATACCTAGGGGGCATTATGACATTCGACGACCTAAAGACGCAGATTGAAAGCGGGCAGATTGATACAGTATTGACCTGTATTGTCGATATGCAGGGCCGTTTGATGGGCAAACGTTTCCACGCCGAGGCATTTTTGGAAATGGCCCACGACGAAACCCATTGCTGCAATTATCTGTTGGCGACCGATTTGGAAATGGCAACCTTGGATGGATTTGCATCGACCAGTTGGTCCACGGGATATGGTGATTACATCATGAAACCCGATTTGACCACGCTGCGCCCTGTGCCGTGGTTGGATGGAACGGCGATGTGTCTGTGCGATATATTGGATCATCACACGCATGACCCCATTCCCTTTGCCCCGCGTCAGATGCTGAAAACCCAAATCGCCCGCGCCCAAGCGATGGGATTTGATCCTGTCATGGCAACGGAACTGGAATTTTTCCTGTTTTACGGCACACATGATGCCATATCAAATGGAGGGTTCCAGAATTTGAAACCCATTTCAAATTATAACGGTGACTACAGCATTTTCCAAACCTCGAAAGAGGAACCTGTTATGCGTCCCATCCGCAATCACCTGCGCGCGATGGGCATCCCCATCGAGGGTTCCAAAGGCGAAGCCGAGGCAGGACAAGAGGAATTAAACATCAAATACGCAGATGCCTTGGCAACTGCGGATCACCACACTTTGGCCAAACACGGGGTCAAGGAAATTGCCCATCAACAGGGGTTTGCGGCGACGTTTTTGCCCAAATGGCACCATGATCGCGTGGGATCGGCGGCGCATGTGCATCAATCGCTGTGGCGTGATGGCCAGAATGCGTTTTATGATGCGCACGCGCCCTTGGGGAAATCCAAGGTGATGGATCACTATATCGCGGGCTTGATGAAATATGCCCGTGATTACACACTGTTTGTGGCCCCCTATATCAACAGCTATAAACGCTTTGCCAAAGGGACCTTTGCGCCGACGCAAATCGTATGGTCGGTTGATAATCGCACGGCTGCGTTTCGTTTATGTGGTCAGGGCGGCAATTCCATACGCATGGAATGTCGTACACCGGGGTCAGATATGAACCCATATTTGGCCATGGCAGCTATGTTGGCCGCCGGGTTGAAAGGGATCCAAGATCAGCTGGAACCCGATCCCGCCTATGCTGGTGATGCCTATAGCGATGATCACAAAAATCATGTGCCCCGCAATTTGCGCGATGCCCGCGATGCGTTTTTGGCGTCTGATTTCATGGCCGAGGCCTTTGGCCCAGAAACGGTGGCACATTACGCCCACGCAGCCGAATGCGAAATCCAAGAATTTGATCGTATCGTCACAGACTACGAAATCGCACGGGGCTTTGAAAAAGCGTGACACTCTTAAACTGCATCCTGCCGATTGATGGAACAGCGGTCGCAAAACGCGCTATGGCCCGTTTATCCGTTGTACAATCCCACAGCGTATCGACCTGGCCATTGCAGGGGGTGCAAACCACACAAGGCGTGGCGGGATTGTCCGTCATCGGACACCATAACCTGACGCGCCCCAAATTATATCACTTGAACAAGGTAACAACATGACACCCACTGCCAACTGGTCTTATCCCACTGCCATCCGATTTGGGGCAGGTCGTATTTCTGAATTGCCGCAGGCCTGTCAGGCGGCGGGTATAAAACGGCCGTTGATCGTGACTGACCGTGGATTGGCGCAGATGCCAATCACCCAAAAAACGCTGGATATTTTGGATGCTGCCGGCTTGGGGCGGGCCTTGTTCGGGGATGTTGATCCCAACCCGAACGAAAAAAACTTGGCCGCGGGTGTGGCTGCGTTCAAGGCGGGAAACCATGATGGGGTGATTGCCTTTGGCGGTGGGTCAGGATTGGACCTGGGCAAACTGGTGGCCTTTATGGCTGGCCAGTCGCGCCCTGTTTGGGATTTCGAAGATATCGGGGATTGGTGGACGCGTGCGGATGCGGACGCGATTTTCCCCAATATTGCCGTGCCCACGACCGCAGGCACAGGGTCCGAGGTTGGCCGTGCAGGCGTTTTGACCAATTCGCAAACCCAAGAGAAAAAGATCATTTTCCACCCTAAAATCCTGCCATCGGTGGTGATTGCAGATCCTGAATTAACGGTTGGGATGCCGGCCTTTATCACTGCGGGGACGGGGCTAGATGCCTTTGCGCATTGTGTCGAAGCCTTTTCCAGCCCGCATTATCACCCCATGAGCCAAGGCATCGCAATCGAAGGGATGAAGCTGGTGATTGATAACCTGCCCCGCGCCTATGATAGCCCCGATGATTTAACCGCGCGCGCCAATATGATGTCGGCCGCCATGATGGGGGCCACTGCATTCCAAAAAGGTTTGGGTGCCATCCACGCCCTAAGCCATCCGATCGGCGCCATGTATCACACCCACCACGGCACCACGAATGCCGTTTGTATGCCCGCTGTGTTGCAGTTGAACGCCGACAAAATTCGTGATCGTTTTAATCAGGTCAGCGGATATTTGGGTGTCACAGGTGGCTTTGACGGGTTTTGTCGATTGGTTGATGATTTCAATGCGCGGTTTGAAATTCCACAACGGTTATCTGGTCTAGGGGTGGAAAACCCCGATATTGACCGATTGGTGGCAGGGGCCTTGGCCGACCCAAGTTGTGGGGGCAATCCAGTTGAATTAACGGCTGATAACATTCGCGCGCTCTTGGCGCAGGTTGTTTAACATGACACCACAAACGGACCTGCGCTGTCAGATGGATCTATCGTTTGGGTGTGGCCTGTGTGACATTGGGTTATGACAAGAATCAACATTGATAACCTGAATACGTTTTTGACGGTGGTCCGTGTGGGCGGTGTGCGC
>CAZWFE010000084.1:0-2636 GCA_964633145.1 uncultured Phaeobacter sp.
GCGCTGGCCATGCTGGTGCGGCACTATCGGTTTGATTTGTGTTCTGATCGTATCCCGCAACCGGTGGCACGACTGACAGTGCGTTCTAAAAATGGCATTTGGCTAAACGTGACACCGCGTGATCAATCTTGATGGGATTGGCCGTCCGCCTGCGTCATATACCATGTCAGGACATAATCGCGTATGGCCGAGGCCAGACCACCATCAAAGGGGTCACGCGTGGTATCAATTTCGGCGGCCAATTCATTAATACCCATGTTACGCTGTTTTGCGATGCCTAAAAACGCAGTCCAAAACCGATCCTCAATCGACACAGACGTGCGATGCCCATTCAATGTCAGAGATCGTTTTTTGGGTTTAAGTTTGGTCATCGCGCTTATGACCATCTAGGCGTTTTTGATCCAATGCGGTGACGGCGTTGTCGCGTGATTTTTCGGCCTTGGTTCGACCAAATTTCACCGCATTTTCCGTGGCACGGGCCTTTTTTTCGGCCCGCGCTTTTTCTTTTCTAAACCGGTTTAGATTGACCGGCGTGGCCATTATTTTGGCCCAATCATATCCGCAGGGATAACGATGCGGTCGAATGTTTCCCCATCGACAAAGCCCAGTGCAATCGCCTCTTCGCGCAGGGTGGTGCCATTTTTATGGGCAGTCTTTGCCACCTTGGTCGCGTTGTCATAGCCGATTGTGGGGGCCAATGCGGTGACCAACATCAGCGATTCCTGCATCAGTTTTTCGATACGCGCTGTATTGGCTTGGGTGCCTTTGACCATGTTATCGGTGAACGATCCCGCTGCATCGCCCAACAGCTGCATAGATTGCAGCACGTTATAGGACATCATCGGGTTATAGACGTTCAATTCAAAATGTCCTTGGGATCCTGCGAACCCCACGGCGGCATCATTGCCCATCACATGGGCGCAGACCATTGTCAGCGCCTCGGCCTGTGTTGGGTTCACTTTACCTGGCATGATGGATGATCCGGGTTCGTTTTCAGGCAAAATCAATTCGCCCAGACCCGAGCGCGGGCCAGAGCCCAACAGACGCATGTCGTTGGCAATTTTGAACAAAGATGCCGCAACAGTTTTCAGCGCACCCGAAAACATAACCATAGCATCATGCGCGGCCAAGGCTTCGAATTTATTCGGGGCCGTGACAAAGGGCAGGCCGGTGATGTCAGCGATATGTGTCGCAACGCGGACGTCCCAACCCTTTTTCGTGTTCAGACCCGTTCCAACGGCTGTGCCACCTTGGGCCAGTTCGTAAATTTCGGGCAGGATTTTTTCGATCCGCTTGATCCCTTGTGCAACTTGGTGGGCATAGCCGCCAAATTCCTGACCCAATGTCAGCGGTGTCGCATCCTGCGTATGTGTCCGGCCGATTTTGATGATGTCTTTGAATTCTTCTGATTTCTCGACCAAGGCGGCGTGCAGTTTTTGCAGACCTGGGATTAATGTATCGCGCGCCATCATGCCGATTGCCACGTGCATTGCAGTGGGGAATGTGTCGTTTGATGATTGACCCATGTTACAGTGATCGTTTGGGTGCACAGGTTTTTTCGACCCCATTTCACCGCCCAACATTTCAATGGCGCGGTTTGAAATCACCTCATTTGCGTTCATATTGGATTGGGTGCCTGACCCTGTCTGCCACACGACCAATGGGAAATTATCGTCGAATTTGCCGTCGATGACCTCTTGGGCCGCAGCTTGGATCGCGTTGCCCAGATCTGGGTCCATGTCCCCTTGGGCCACGTTTGCCATGGCACAGGCTTTCTTGATCACGCCCAGCGCGCGGATGATCGCCACGGGCTGGCGTTCCCACCCAATGGGGAAATTCATTATAGAGCGCTGTGTCTGTGCGCCCCAGTATTTATCGGCGGGGACCTCTAGCGGGCCAAAGCTGTCGGTTTCAACACGAATATCTGCCATGGTAAACTCCATTGGTATGCATTTGTATACGCAATACGAAATTGCCGATCGAAAATCAATGCGTCATTCAATCCCAATAAGGGCGCGGTTATTTGCGGAACTGATCTAGGGACACAACATCGGCATCACCCTGCTTTTCGCTTTGGGTGTCTTCGATTTCGGTGTCGTCCTCGTCTTCATCTTCGATGTCATGCGTTTCAAACCGCAATCCAAATTCCACCGATGGATCGACGAATGTGATAATCGCATCATAGGGAATGTACATTGGTTCCGGCGCATCCCCGAAATTCAATGTAATGTGAAACCCATCCTCTAACACACGCAGGTCGTCAAACCAGTGTTGAACAACGACGGTCATATCCTCGGGATAACGATCGTGCAGCCATTGGGCCAATTGCACATCAGGATGCCCCGTGTCAAAGGTGATGAAAAAATGATGTTCCCCGGGCAGACCACTGTCAGCGACCTGTTCCAAAACCTCTTTTATCAGACCCCGCATAGCGCGGTGCATCATGGAACCGTAATCTAGGCCGTTGGACATGTGTACTCCTGCAGTTTTTTTCAACCATAGAAGATTCGATTAAAAACAAAAGGGGAAAAGCCAAAACAACTGTCAAAAACTGTTTGGTTTTTCCCCTGATTTATCTGCAACACGTAGATCCGGCGTGACTATTTTGCCCAAACGATTGTATTAGCGCCGTAAAC
>CAZWFE010000085.1:0-2507 GCA_964633145.1 uncultured Phaeobacter sp.
TACGACCAATTGATTAACAGTCAACTGCTCTACCGCTGAGCTACGCCGGAACATGTGGCGGGGTATAGCAATAGGTTTTGATCCCGTCTAGGGGGGTAAGGCAAAAAATTCGAAAAAATCTTCACTTTTTACAAAATTCGAAAAATACTATCTGCATTCAATGGGTTATCATACGAAATTATGCTGCGTTCAGATAGGGAAATACAATGTGACAGTACATTTCGGCTGGCCGCGGGCAATAATCGTGAATCGACATCATGATAGATTTGACAGGCCAATTCCCAAGCGGTTGCCGGCGCGGTTTCTAGGGCGGCAATTATCTGTGCCTCGCGTGCGTGGCGGTGGGTGACCAATTCGTCGATGCGATCATTGGGCGCGTGCACGACATCGCCGTGGCCCGGCAGCATCATTGACCATCGCGTGGTGCGTAATTTTGCGCAAGATGCCAGAAACTGGGTTAAATCGCCATCGGGCGGCGATACCATGGATGTGGCCCAGCCCATAATATGATCGCCGCTAAATAACATGTCCTCTAGCTGGAAACAAAGGTGGTTGGCCATGTGCCCCGGTGTGTGATGGGCGCGAATGGTCCAGCCGTTTGCTGTTATCAGGGCTTGATCGCTTAGGTAAATATCTGGGACAAAACTGTGATCAATCCCTTCGCCACCGCCATCATAGCCTGCGCGTTCAAGGGCCTGCATCGTGGCGCTTTGACCGGCTTTGGCGGTGCCAAAGGCATAGATTGGCGCGTTGGTCCGTTCAGACAGTCGCCGTGCCAAGGGGGAATGATCCAAGTGTGCGTGGGTGACAAAAATATGGCTGATCCGATCCGGACCATCTGTTGCGGCCAAAATTGCCTGTAAATGATCGTCATGATCTGGGCCTGGATCCAGCACCGCGATGTCGCCCTGTTGGCTGCCTATAATATAGGTGTTGGTGCCATGATATGTCATCGGGGATGGGTTCGGTGCCGTGATACGCTGCACCATGGCGGTGATTGCAATCGCTTGGCCGGTTTTGGGATCATAATCAGTCATTTCGCTTTGCCTTTCCTCGCAGCTAGGATAGTTCTAGCAATATGTTCGACTGGATCAAACGATATCTGCCAAAACGGCTATATTGGCGGGCGGCGCTGATTTTGGTGCTGCCAGTGTTTTTGTTGCAGCTGTTGGTCAGTTTTGTGTTCATTCAGCGCCATTTCGACGGGGTGACAGAACAGCTGACCAATGCGGTTGTAACAGAATTGGGGTATATCCACGGCCTGCTGGACAACAACCAGCCCGATGCGGCCATCGCCCTAGCACAGGGATTGGGAATAACGGTTACGCGCACTGAAAATCCACAGATTGACGAAACACGGCGGTTTTATGATCTGACCGGCTTGGTCGTGTTGCGCGAATTACAGGCGCTGCCGTCAATTCGTGCGATTGATCTGCCCAACGATTCCCGTGTTAATCTGGTGATGCAAGTGGGGTCAACCACCGATGAGATCCGTTATTATGATATTGGTTTTTCGCGCCGCAGGGTGTCGGCGACGAATCCGCACCAATTGATTGTGAACATGGTTTTCTTTGGTGTGTTGTTTACGGTGATTGCGTTTTTCTATCTTAGGAATCAGTTGCGGCCCATCACCCGTCTGGCCGCCGCGGCCGAAGCCTTTGGCCGCGGGCAATCCGTCCCCTACAGACCCTCAGGTGCGGTCGAAGTGCGTGCCGCGGGCCAATCATTTTTGGATATGCGCGCGCGGATTGATCGCCATATCGAACAACGCACACTGATTTTGTCGGGCATCAGCCATGATTTACGAACGCCGCTGACACGATTGAAACTGGGGCTATCGTTTCTGGATCCACAAACACGTGCGCCATTGGAACAAGACGTCGAAGATATGCGTGTTTTGTTGGATGAGTTTTTGATCTTTGCCAAGACTTTTGGGGATGATCAAACAGATGCGGAAACGATTGATTTACGCGCCTTTCTGGACGAGGTGTCCGAGGATGTGCAGCGCATGGGGTATCAAATCAATATTTTACCAATTGATGGAATGCCACAGGCCCAGTTTCGCAAAACTGCGATCAAACGGGCGTTGGAAAATGTGATCAACAATGCCTTTCGTTATGCAAAGACTGTTGAATTATCGGTGGTTGTGCGGCCGAAATATCTGGCCTTTGTTGTCCAAGACGATGGACCGGGGATTGACGAACACGATTACGCCGAGGCGTTAAAACCGTTTAGCCGGTTGGATCCGTCACGCAATCAAAATCGTGGCACTGGCGTTGGTTTGGGCCTGCCAATCACGGCTGATATCGCGCGCGCGCATGGGGGCCGGTTGGAATTGGGACGGTCGGCAACCTTGGGCGGATTAAGTGCAAAAATTGTATTGGGCCAATAGCCAGTTGATCCACAGGTCACTACGAGATTAACAGATTTGGCAAAACGTCAGGGCGGAAAATGGTAGGCCCGGAGGGATTTGAACCCCCAACCAAAGCGTTATGAGCGCTCTGCTC
>CAZWFE010000086.1:0-2401 GCA_964633145.1 uncultured Phaeobacter sp.
AGATCGCGACAACCGCTAGGATGACGACATAGCCGATATTTAATAGGTTTGCTTGCACCCAACCCATTGAGTTCGTAATTTGTTCCAATTGTATTCCCTCCCGCTTTATACAAGCGAAAGGTTAACGGTGTCTCACTGGGATTACAACCGATGAACGAACGTCCATGTGGCTTAACCCCATTGATTACATCCGGCAGCACAAAAAAACCCACGCATTGCTGCGTGGGTCAATTTCGTCAAGCGATGATAACACTCAGTCTTATAGACCGGTTGTCACGTCGATTGTGTTACCCTCTTCCAAGGTGACATAGGCTTTCTTAACGTCGCGACGTTTGCCCAGTTGACCGCGGAAGCGTTTCACTTTGCCTTTGGTGATCGTTGTGTTTACAGCTTTGACCTTAACACCAAACAATGCCTCTACGGCTTCTTTGATCTGTGGTTTGTTGCTGTCGATCGACACTTCGAAAACGACCGCGCCATTTTCAGACGCCATAGTTGCTTTCTCGGTGATGACCGGTTTACGGATCACATCATAATGTTCTGGTTTCGCGCTCATTTTAAACGGGCCTCCAGTGCTTCGACGCCTGCTTTGGTGATAACCAAGGTGTCACGTTTCAGGATGTCATAGACGTTTGCGCCCATTGTTGGCAGGATGTCCAAACCATCAATGTTTGCGGCCGCTTTTGCGAATGTTTCATCAACGCTTGCGCCGTCGATAACCAATGCGCGTTTCCAGCCCAGGTTTTTGACCTGTTTCGCCAATTCAGCAGTTTTGCCGTTTGACGCTGCCTGATCGATAACGACCAAAGCGCCTGATTTGGCTTTCGCTGACAATGCCAGTTTCAGACCCAATTGACGTACCTTTTTCGGCAAATCAAACGCATGGCTGCGCGGTGTTGGACCTTTGTAGATGCCACCTTTACGGAAGATCGGCGCTTTGCGGGAACCGTGACGTGCGCCGCCGGTGCCTTTTTGCTTATAGATCTTCTTGGTTGAGTAGCTTACTTCAGTACGGGTCAGAACAGAGTGTGTTCCAGCCTGTGCTTTGGCACGCTGCCAGCGAACAACACGATGCAGAATGTCTGCACGTGGCTCTAGGCCATAGATGTCGTCGGTCAGGTCAACGGAACCTGCTTTGCCGCCGTCAAGTGTGATTACATCTAGTTTCATGCTTCACCCCCTTCTGCAGGCGCTTCGGCCGCAGGAGCTTCGGTTGAACGCAGAGCTGCTGGGAAAGGAACATTCTCAGGCAATGGTTTTTTCACCGCGTCTTTGATTGTCACCCAACCACCTTTTGATCCAGGAACAGCGCCTTTGATCATGATCAGGCCACGCTCGACGTCTGTTTTGACGACTTGCAAGTTTTGCGTTGTGACACGAACGGCACCCATGTGGCCTGCCATTTTCTTGCCCTTGAACACTTTACCAGGGCCCTGACACTGACCTGTCGAACCGTGCGAACGGTGACTGATCGAAACACCGTGTGATGCACGCAAACCGCCAAAGTTGTGGCGCTTCATCGCACCGGCGAAACCTTTACCGATCGATGTACCAGATACGTCAACGAATTGACCCTGAACATAGTGATCAGCAGTGATTTCGGCACCAACTTCGATCAAGTTTTCTGGCGCAACACGGAATTCCGCAACTTTGCGCTTTGGCTCAACTTTTGCTGTCGCAAAGTGGCCACGCATCGCTTTGGATGTGTTTTTTGCCTTGGCCGCACCAGCACCCAACTGAACGGCTGTATAGCCGTCTTTGTCAGAATTACGCTGTGCAACAACCTGCAGGTTTTCCATTGACAAAACAGTCACTGGGATCTGTTTGCCGTCTTCCATGAACAGTCGGGTCATGCCGACTTTTTTTGCGATAATACCTGAGCGCATGTTAAGCCCCCAAAGCAATCTGAACGTCAACACCAGCCGCAAGATCAAGCTTCATCAGCGCGTCTACGGTTTGTGGTGTTGGATCGATGATGTCTAGCAAACGCTTGTGTGTGCGAATTTCGAACTGATCACGGGATTTTTTGTTTACGTGTGGACCACGTAGAACGGTGTATTTTTCGATCTTGTTCGGCAGTGGGATTGGTCCACGAACCGAAGCTCCGGTGCGTTTAGCAGTGTTGACGATCTCTTGTGTGCTGGCGTCCAGAACACGATAGTCAAACGCTTTAAGCCGGATACGAATGTTTTGGCTTTGCATTATAATATGCCTTCACGTTAGGCGTGAGAGTTGAGAGGAAGACGCATGCTCATCAAGCACCTTCATCGAACCCTTATCGGGGAGATCCCCTATGAATAAGACAAGGTGCGCAGTACGCGCACCTTGTATAACTGTCAAGCGAAATTACGCTAGGATTTTAGAAACGACGCCGGAACCGACAGTGCGGCCACCTTCGCGG
>CAZWFE010000087.1:0-2389 GCA_964633145.1 uncultured Phaeobacter sp.
CTCTTGATGTTTTGAACTTGGGGACCTTTGGGGCCCTATAACTTGGCCACCTTCGGGGGGCTTAACCGAGGCGGGGAAACCCGTCACAAGCAAACGGAAGACAGAAACATGGCATTAAAGTCGTATAAACCGACGACGCCTGGCCAGCGTGGGCTGGTACTGATCGACCGTTCGGAGCTGTGGAAAGGACGTCCAGTCAAATCTCTTACTGAGGGTTTGACAAAATCGGGCGGCCGGAACAACACCGGACGGATCACATCACGCCGTCGTGGTGGTGGGGCCAAGCGCCTTTACCGTATCGTAGATTTCAAACGTAACAAATTTGATGTTGCAGCAACCGTAGAGCGTATCGAATACGACCCTAACCGGACTGCTTTCATCGCCCTGATCCGCTATGAAGATGGCGAACAGGCCTATATCCTGGCGCCACAGCGTTTGGCCGTGGGTGACAAGGTTATCGCAGCTGCGAAAGCCGACATCAAGCCAGGTAACGCAATGCCGTTCTCAGGCATGCCAATCGGGACAATCGTTCACAACATCGAATTGAAGGCAGGCAAGGGCGGTCAAATCGCACGTGCGGCTGGCACATATGCACAATTCGTTGGTCGTGATGGTGGTTACGCACAAATCCGTCTGTCATCAGGCGAATTACGCATGGTTCGCCAAGAATGTATGGCAACTATCGGTGCGGTTTCAAACCCTGACAATTCAAACCAGAACTACGGTAAAGCCGGTCGTATGCGTCACAAAGGCGTGCGTCCATCGGTTCGTGGTGTTGTTATGAACCCAATCGACCACCCTCACGGTGGTGGTGAAGGTCGGACATCTGGTGGTCGTCACCCAGTGACACCTTGGGGTAAACCAACCAAAGGTAAGAAGACCCGTAACAAAAACAAAGCGTCGCAAAAGCTTATCATTCGCTCGCGCCACGCCAAGAAGAAAGGGCGTTAATCCATGTCTCGCTCTGTTTGGAAAGGTCCTTTTGTTGATGCTTATGTGCTTAAGAAAGCCGAAGCAGCACGTGAAAGCGACCGCAATCAAGTTATTAAAATCTGGTCTCGTCGTTCGACGATCCTGCCACAGTTTGTTGGTCTGACATTTGGTGTATACAATGGTCAGAAACACATCCCTGTAATGGTCAGCGAAGATATGATCGGTCAGAAATTCGGTGAATATTCGCCAACGCGGACCTACTATGGTCACGGTGTCGATAAAAAAGCGAAGCGGAAATAAGCCATGTCAAAAGAGAAAAACCCTCGTCGCGTGGCAGATAACGAAGCAATGGCAAAACTGCGCATGCTTCGCACAAGCCCGCAAAAACTGAACCTTGTTGCTGCGTTGATCCGCGGTAAAAAGGTTGATCGCGCATTGAACGATCTGACATTTTCGAACAAACGTATTGCGATAGACGTTAAAAAATGTCTGCAATCTGCAATCGCAAATGCTGAAAACAACCACAACCTGGATGTTGATGCATTGGTCGTTGCTGAGGCATTCGTTGGTAAGAATTTGGTCATGAAACGTGGTCGCCCACGTGCGCGTGGCCGTTACGGTCGTATCATGAAGCCATTCTCAGAACTCACTATCAAGGTGCGTCAAGTGGAGGAGCAAGCCTAATGGGACAGAAAGTTAATCCAATCGGTATGCGCCTTCAGGTCAACCGCACCTGGGACAGCCGTTGGTATGCCGACACCAAAGATTATGGTGATCTGCTGCTAGAAGATTTGGCACTGCGTAAGTTCATTAAAACAGAATGCGCCCAAGCTGGTGTTGCCCGCGTTATCATCGAACGCCCGCACAAAAAATGCCGCGTCACCATTCATACCGCACGTCCAGGCGTGATCATCGGTAAAAAAGGTGCCGACATCGAAGTGCTGCGTAAGAAGCTGGCAAACATGACTGAGTCAGAATTGCACCTCAACATCGTTGAGGTTCGCAAGCCTGAGTTGGACGCACAGTTGGTCGGCGAAAGCATCGCGCAACAGTTGGAACGTCGTGTTTCATTCCGTCGTGCCATGAAACGTGCCGTTCAAAACGCAATGCGCATGGGTGCCTTGGGTATCCGCGTGAACGTTGCCGGTCGTTTGGGTGGCGCAGAAATCGCGCGTACTGAATGGTACCGTGAAGGACGCGTTCCATTGCACACGCTGCGTGCAGACATTGATTATTCAAACGTCGAAGCCATGACACCCTATGGTATCATCGGTATCAAGGTTTGGATCTTCAAAGGTGAGATCATGGAACATGATCCACAAGCACGCGATCGCAAGTCCCAAGAAATTCAAGACGGTCCAGCGCCTCGCGGTGCCGGTAACCGCCGGTCATAAGGGGATAAGAGATGCTTCAACCAAAGCGTACTAAATTCCGTAAAATGTTCAAAGGCCGGATC
>CAZWFE010000088.1:0-2196 GCA_964633145.1 uncultured Phaeobacter sp.
TTTTGATACAACTTTAGACATAAACTATATCAACGGTCTTCACATGCAGCGTCTATACACTCAGATTTTATTGATTGCATTTCTTGCAATCATGACGATAACACCGATACGAACTATGGCCGAGGACGCCATATCGTCCGAGGTCGTCCTTAAGGTCGCCAACACCAGTGGCGCGGCCAATGAAAATGTGACTTTCGCATTCAATCTGGCGCTGTTGGACGCCCTGCCCCAACACGAATTTAGCACCACGACGATCTGGACCGAGGACCTGAACACCTTTAGCGGCGTCTTGCTTAAGGATCTGATCGAGCTTACCGGATTTCAGGGTGAATCAGTGACCGCTTGGGCGATCAATGATTATATGGCCGAATTTACCGTTGGATCGCTTGCTTTCAATACCGCATTGATTGCAACACGGCAAAACGGCGACACAATGCACCCCCGGGACAAGGGACCATTATGGATTGTATTTCCATATTCGGATGGCCCACAGTTTCAAACCGAAGCAATTTTTGCGCAAAGCGTTTGGCAGTTGAACCGATTAGATGTCGAATGAAAAACTACTTACCAGCCTGAATGACGCCGATGGCGCTGTAATTCCCGCAGCAGCCACGCGTTTCGTTCGATTGACGGCGCTCAGCACGCTTCTGGCTGTGTGTCTACTGGCACTGACGTTGCTGGGACTTGAGGTCATCAAAGAGTTAGAAAAACTAAAGTCCGTTAACCGCGACAATGCACAATGGAATTTTTCCCAAGTCGAGGTTGATTTTTACAAACTTAGGAACGAACTCAACGATGCAGCAAATAGCAATCAACCAAATCTGACCAAAACCAGACAGGCCTTTGATATTTTCTTCAACCGCTTTGCAACCATGGTAAATGGTCCCTATTCCATGGCGCTTTCCCACGATTCCGCAACGAAAAATAACGTTGAACGCGTCACTGAATTTCTGCAAACCTCTTTGGCCATCGTCGATGCATCGGATGATGTATTTTCGCAAAATCTGCAAACTCTTGTCGATGCAAGCACAAAGCTATCCCCCGACATTCGTCGCATTGCCTTAGCAGGACTACAAATTTTTATCACCGAGGCAGAAAGTTCACGAACTGAAATTTCTTCAACACTGCTTAGGTTGGCAATACTGGCAACGACAACGATCATTGTTTTGATTCTAGCCGTATTGTTGTTAATTCGGTTGAATATCGCAAACGACAGGCGTGCAATCGAAACCCGTTCGATCAACACGCGGCTTTCAACTGTTATTAATTCATCACTAGATGCGATTTTGATTGCCGACCACACAGGTAAAGTGCTGCAGTATAATTCCGCAGCCCAAGATATTTTCGGTTATACAACCCAAGAAATGATCGGTGCCGATCTAACGGAAAAAATCGTGCCTGCAAAATTTCGCAACGCACACGCCGCGGGCATGAACCGCGCGATAAACGGTCAAGAAACACACCGCATCATCGGGTCTGGTCGCGTCAAGCTAGAGGCATTGCACAAGAATGGTCATCTTTTCCCAATCGAACTGGCGCTAGACGTTATAAAAAATGACGATGAAACCCTGTATGTCGCCTTTATCCGTGACATTACACTTGATGTCGCCGCCCAAGAAGAACTGGTCAAAGCGCGCGACCGCGCATTGGCCGGTGAAAAGGCCAAGGCTGATTTCCTAGCCGTAATGAGCCACGAAATGCGCACGCCCCTAAATGGTATCGTCGGCACCCTGTCATTATTACAAGATACAAAACTAGACGAAAACCAACGCCTTTGCTTGGATGCAATGAACATGTCGGCCAAGCAATTAGAGCATCATGTAAATGATGTATTAGACATTTCACGGTTTGAGGCTGGCAAAACAACCCTGAACAAAGAGTTGGTCGACATACGCAGCCTGATATCGTCACTGGTCGAGTCACAGATGGAAATGGCTGATCGGTATGGCAATTCGATTGACATTGATTGGACCCATGGCACCCCAGAGAGCGTGATTACAGATGCCCAAAAATTCCGGCAGGTCATGCACAATCTGCTAGACAACGCCAATAAATTTACACGTTCCGGCGTCATCCGCATTGAGGCCGAGCGTATAAACACCCACAAATCAGGACATACGCTGGAATTTCGCGTTTTTGACACAGGGATCGGCATCCATGCGGAATTTCTGGATCGCATCTTTAATGATTTTGAAA
>CAZWFE010000089.1:0-1843 GCA_964633145.1 uncultured Phaeobacter sp.
GCGCCAGATTTTTGTTTGGAAAAGCGCGCGAGCGCGGACGACAGTAAGGAAAAACAGATGGCAAAGCGGTGGTACTCGGTCAGCGTTCTTTCGAATTTCGAAAAGAAGATCGCTGAACAGATCAGAACAGCCGTAGAGGAATCGGGGCTGCAGGATCAGATCGAAGAGGTCTTGGTTCCGACCGAAGAGGTCATCGAGGTTCGTCGTGGGAAAAAAGTCACGACTGAGCGTCGCTTTATGCCTGGTTATGTTTTGGTTCGCATGGAAATGTCTGATCAGGGCTATCACCTGATCAATTCGATCAACCGCGTTACTGGATTCTTGGGCCCTCAGGGTCGCCCCATGCCTATGCGCGACGCCGAGGTGAACCAGATCCTAAATCGTGTTCAAGAGGGCGAAGAATCGCCGCGGACCTTGATCCATTTTGAAGTTGGCGAACGTGTTAAGGTCAGCGATGGCCCATTCGAGGGCTTTGATGGTATGGTCGAAGTTGTCGATGATGAACAGCAACGCTTGAAAGTCAGTGTTTCCATCTTTGGACGTGAAACACCGGTTGAATTGGAATTTACTCAGGTCGCTAAACAGGCCTGATGTGAATGTGGGAGATTTCGGCGCCGCGGTGACCGGGTCTGACCACACAACGTAGTTGCCCCAATGACGCGTCAGAGGGGTGTTGAGAAAGGAAAAGGCTAATGGCCAAGAAACTCGTCGGTACGCTGAAGCTGCAGATCCCTGCAGGTCAAGCAAACCCATCCCCACCCGTGGGTCCTGCGCTGGGTCAGCGCGGCATCAACATCATGGAATTCTGTAAAGCGTTTAACGCAAAAACAGCAGACATGGAGCAAGGCGCACCTTGCCCAACAGTGATCAGCTATTACCAGGACAAATCTTTCGCAATGGACGTGAAAACGCCACCTGCGTCATATTACCTGAAGAAAGCTGCTGGCTTGAAACCTGTTGGCAAGCGTAATCGCCCACAAGGTTCTGTTGCACCAGGCCGCGAGGTTGCTGGTTATGTAACACCTGCGCAGATCCGCGAAATCGCCGAAGCGAAAATGAAAGATCTGAACGCAAACGACGTCGAAGCAGCAATGCAGATCATTTTGGGCTCTGCCCGTTCATGCGGGATCGAGGTGAAGTAAGATGGCAAAGCTAGGTAAACGGACACGCGCCGCACGCGAAGCATTCCAAGGCCAAGAAAACTTGACCCTTGAGGCAGCCGTTGCTTTGGTTAAATCAAACGCCAAAGCTAAATTCGACGAAACAATCGAAATCGCCATGAACCTTGGTGTTGATACACGTCACGCGGACCAAATGGTTCGTGGTGTTATCGGCCTGCCAAATGGTACAGGTAAAACTGTTCGTGTTGCAGTGTTTGCACGTGATGCGAAAGCTGACGAAGCGAAAGCTGCTGGTGCAGATATCGTTGGCGCAGAAGATTTGATGGAAACAATCCAGTCCGGTAAAATCGAATTCGACCGCTGTATTGCGACACCAGACATGATGCCAGTTGTTGGCCGCTTGGGCAAAATCTTGGGCCCACGTAATTTGATGCCAAACCCTAAAGTTGGCACAGTTACGATGGATGTTGCACAAGCCGTTGCAGCAGCCAAAGGTGGTGAAGTTCAGTTCAAAGCTGAAAAGGGCGGCGTTGTGCACGCCGGTGTTGGCAAAGCATCTTTCGATGAAGCAAAGCTAGTTGAAAACATCCGTGCTTTTGTTGATGCGGTCGCCAAAGCCAAGCCAACAGGCGCAAAAGGTGCCTACATGAAGGGTATCACCATCAGCTCAACAATGGGCCCAGGTGTGACCGTAAATGTTGACAGCGCAAACGCGCAGTAAG
>CAZWFE010000090.1:0-1765 GCA_964633145.1 uncultured Phaeobacter sp.
CCAATCCCACCCGAATGGCGCGCCATCCAAGCGCAGGGTTGGGTTCGTCAACATGTGACATGTATGGCAACACTTTGTCCGATCCGATATCCAGCGTCCGAAACACGACGCGCTTGCCCTGTGCTGCATCCAAAACACGTGTATACAACGCAGACAGTTCGGACCGTTTGGGCATTTTTGAGCGTATCAAAAATTGCAATTCGGTCCGGAATAATCCCACGCCCTCGGCGCCGGAACTGGACAGGCTTGGCAAATCTGCCATCAGGCCTGCATTCATATACATGGTAATTTTTTTACCATCCGCTGTGACAGCGGGCAAATCGCGAATGGCCGAATATTTTTCCTGCGCTTGCGCTTGCATCGCGATTTTGTCTTGGAATGATTTTGCAACCAAATCCTCTGGTCGCAGATGTACCAAACCCTGTTCGGCATCGACCAAGATAGGATCGCCATTCAACGCCTCGGTCGTGATATTGCGGGCGTGAATGATCAAAGGAATGGCCAATGCACGCGCCACGATGGTGGCATGGCTGCCCACAGATCCCTCTTCTAGGACGATCCCTTTCAGCGACCTGCCATAGTCCAACAATTCCGCCGGGCCAATATTGCGCGCAATCAAAATGGGATCGGATGGCATTTCCGCGCCTGTTTCGCGGCCCTGTCCTGTCAAAATTCGCAGCAATCGATTGGATAGATCATCCAAGTCATGCAAACGGTCGCGCATATAGGCATCGGTGACGTTGGACAAACGCGCGCGCGCGCTGCTTTGCTCTTTTTCAACGGCGGCCTCGGCCGATAGGCCGCTGTCGATGTCCGTTTCAATGCGGTGCATCCAGCCCCGCGAATTGGCAAACATGCGATAGGCTTCTAAAACTTCGACCTGCTCTTTATCGCCGCCCGCCGCCGTTTCCAGCATGCTGTCGACATGGGATCGTAGGGTATCAACCGCCTCGCGCAAGCGTGTTTTTTCGGCGGCACTGTCCTCGGCCACCAAATTGGTGACGACTACGCGGGGTTCATGCAGCCAAACGCTGCCTTGGGCTGCGCCCTCTTGGGCGACGCTGCCGCGAAACATAACGGGTTGTTGGTGCAGGGCCTTTAGCCCCGTTTCTTCGCCAACAAATGCGCCAAGTTCGGCCATTTCCGCCAAAACCATCGCAACAACTTCTAGGGCATAGATTTCATCGGCAGAATATTCGCGTGCCTGTTTTGATTGAACAACCAAAACACCCAGCTTTTCACCCAGACGCTGAATGGGGATACCCAGGAAAGATGAATAAATTTCTTCACCTGTCTCTGGCATAAACCGGAACCCCTTGGTTGATGGGGCGTCGGGGGTATTAATGGTCTTATTGGATTTCGCCACCGAACCCACCAAACCTTCGCCCAGCTTTAGGCGGGTTTGGTGAACAGATTCGCGATTCAAACCTTGGGTTGCACAGAGTTCTAGCGTTTCTTGATCGCGAAACAGATAGATTGAACAAACTTCAGTACCCATTGAATCGGCAATCAAATGGGTGATTTTATCCAATCGTTCCTGACCCTTGGCCTCTTCGGCCATGGTGTCGCGCAGTCGACCTAGCAGGCGACGGCTGTCGCTTTCGGTGCGTTGTGGCATGGGCGGCTTGCCCCCCTTAGGATGCTTTCTCCAGTTCGAAAGCATCATGCAACGCTTGAACGGCAAGTTCCATGTATTTTCTATCGATCAGAACAGAAATTTTGATTTCTGATGTCGCAATAACCTTAATGTTTATTCCTTCATCAG
>CAZWFE010000091.1:0-1724 GCA_964633145.1 uncultured Phaeobacter sp.
GCGGCCCTGATGAAAAATTGAACCACTATTTTGGCGCGCGCTGCACGCCGCTACGTCACATCACGTTTGGGTCGTTGTTTGTTTGGCACCCGTTTCCCGCGATATTTCACGGTCAGGTCCAGTGGCGTGTCATTTTCATCATAAACGCCGATAATAACCCCGCGTTTGCGCGATTTGGTGCGCATTTCAATCAGCTGTTCTGGGCTGCGGGTAGTGCGTTGGGATTGGCGGCGGGTCCATTTGAACAAATGGTCATACATCACATCAATCACGCCCCCATGATCTGCACTGTCCCCCAAATCCTGCAGTTCGTCAGGGTCGTTTTGCAAATCAAACAACATCGGGCGATAGCCGCCTTCGAAATGGATCAATTTCCACCGTGTTGTGGCGACCATAAACATGACCGCATCACGCACTGCAATATTGTTGATATGCGCAATGGGCGTGGCGGAATAATCATATTCGCAAATGACAAAGTCGCGGGCGGTTGTGCGCTGCTGGCCATGTAATATGGGGACCAAGCTTTCCCCTTCTAGGATGTGAGTCGCGGGGGTGCCACCCGCCAGATCAACAAATGTCGGTGCCAAATCAATCGATTCCACTAGTGCGTCACACACCGTACCCCGTGTGGCATCGGCCTGTGGGCTGGGATCGTAAATGATCAGTGGCACCCGCGTTGCCGCATCATGAAAAAACGTTTTTTCCCCCATCCAGTGATCGCCCAGAAAATCGCCGTGGTCTGATGTGACCACGATCACCGTATCTTGCAGCCGCCCTGTTTGGTCCATCCAATCCAACAGACGCCCCATCTGATCGTCGGCCTGTTTGATCAACCCCATATAGGCAGGGATCACCGCATCGCGCACATCTGATCGCGAAAACGCTTGGCCCACTTTGGTGTCCATAAACATCCCAAACACAGGGTGCGCGTGATCGCGTTCGCCATCCGACCGGACAACTGGTTTGATGTGCTCTGGCCCATACATCGATGCATAGGGGTCTGGCACGATATAGGGCCAATGCGGTTTGATATAGCTTAGGTGACAACACCACGGCCCATCATGCGATTGCATGAATTCCATACCCCGCCCCGTCAGATAGGGGGTTTCGCTGTCTTCCTCTTCGATATTGGCGGGTTCAGCGGAATGTTTCAAAAACCAGCCGGACAGAACGTTTCCATCTGCATCAATGCCCGAATTTGCGAAATCATGCCACGGGTTGTCGCTGTCATAGCCTTTGGCGCGCAGCCAGTCGTTATAGGTTTTGGCGCCATCGGGGTCGTAAAACCCATCTTCGCCCTCGGGGCGCATGCCGTCATCGCGTTCGAATACGTCAAACCCGCATTCGGCCACGCGTGCGCCAATGATGCTGTCTGGTTCCAGCCCCAATCGCGCCATGCCCTCTTGGTCGGCACGCATATGGGTTTTGCCCACCAGATAGCAATCCATCCCCACCTGTCGCAGGTGATCGCCCATGGTCATTTCCCCCACCTTAAGCGGAATGCCATTCCAACTGGCCCCATGGGAATGGACATAACGACCCGTATAGGTGGACATGCGCGACGATCCACAGATTGGCGATTGAATATAGGCGCGATCAAAGCGCACGCCCATTTTTGCCAGTCGGTCAATATTTGGGGTGTGCAAATGCGGATGACCATAGCAGCTAAGATAATCCCAGCGCAGCTGATCAAACATAATGAACAAAATGTTTTTGGCCATACC